>CAIRNJ010000057.1 GCA_903879915.1 uncultured Elusimicrobia bacterium | reverse complement strand
GATAGCAGGAAGTGACTGGAGTTCAGACGTGTGCTCTCCGATCTCCGGCGCACGAAAGCGCGGCCCGAGGGCAGCCCGGCTATGATGCCGGGCAGGGCGCTGAAAGCGTATTCCAAAGTTTCGAAAAAGACCCGGCCCGCCACCCGTTCCAGCAGGCCGCGTATGGCCGGGTTCAGCAGTTCGCAGCCGATGGCCGCGAAAGCCAGCGTCAGGAGAAATGCTCTTAACGCCATGTACAGGCCTGCCTCGACACTGCCCAGCATAAAACCGGCCGCTACGGAAGCTATGGCCACTCCGGTCCAGACGCCGGTATGCCTGAGCAGCCGCCGGGCGCGCGGATAAAAGCGCGCGCAAAGATAGCCGTAAATTACCGCTGTCGCCAGCAGCGCGGCGGCGGGGATGCCGCGCCCGGCCGCCATCACGCCCGCCACAAATAGCGCGTGCAGCAGCAGCGCCCACACCGAGTAAGAACGCGCGGGGCCCCCGGCGCCGGGCCGCTTGAATTCCACTTTTGCGCCCTGCCCCCCGTCCGCCGGCGCGTGCCGCGCTCCGGCGCTCATGCCCGCCAGCGCCACGGCCGCCCCGCCGATAAAATACGCGCAACCAACCGCTATCAGCGGCGCCCAGGGGCTGGCGCCGGCCAGGCCCAGGCCCTTCAGCCACTCTACGCCGCGCAGATATACCTTTATGGTATCGGGGCCGTACAGCATGAACAGCCTGATAAGTTTATAGCCCAGCGTGCCCAGCATGGCCAGGGCGCCGGCCAGCAGGTAGCCGGCCGCGTTGCCCCCCAGCAGGCTCACGCCGGCCTCGGCCAGCAGGCCCTCGGCGGCTATGGCCGCCATCGGCCCGAAGATAACGGCGCTGGGCGACACCGACTTCATGGCGGCGCAGACCAGCCCGGCGCGCCACAGCAGGCCGCGCTCGGGCCAGAGCCGGTGGCCGGCCACCAGCACGGCTATGCCCACGGCCGTCAGGAATTCGCCGGAGAACGGCACGCGCGCGTTGTGCAGGAAACTGCCCAGCACGATCTCCGAGGCGGCCCAGAGGCTGCCCAGCACGGCCGCTTTGCGCCAGACCAGCACGTTCTTTTCCCCGGTTTTCGTGTTCACTTTAGAATTTAGCCTCCACGGAAACAGTGAAGGTCCTGCCGGGAGCCAGGTCGGCCGGGCTTTCCTGGTAGCGCTTGTCGAAGATGTTCTCCACAGAGAGCTTCGCGCTGACCGCCTTGGTAAAGGCGCGCTCTGCGGCAGCTGCCAGCAGATGGTACGGCCGCACCCAGGCGCTGTTGTCGTCAGAAGTGTATTGTTTGGATTTATACGACCAGCCCAGCGTAAGGTCGGCGGACGCGGTTTTAAGCCCCAGCGCCACGGACGCGGTCTGATGCGGGGAATAGGTGAGGGTGTTGCCCTCCAGCGCGGTATTGCCCGCGTACTGGTCTATTCTGCTCTCCGACCAGCCGTAAGCCGCGGCCAGCGAAAAGTTCCCCGAATAATATTTCAGCGGCAGCTCCGCGCCGTATATTTTTACTTTACCGATATTTGATTTCAGTGAAACTATTACGCCGTTCACCCTTTCGCCGGTGTCGGTGGTATACATGAAATCCCGGCCGACGGTATAATAGGCGGCGGGCTCGATATACAGGCCGAGGGCGGGCGACAGTTTCAGGCCGGTTTCCGCGGTATACACCGTTTCCGGCTTAAGAGCGGGATTCGCCCGGCTGAACCTTTGGCTGGAGCCGGTCTTCCCTTTCAGCATGGTCAGGCACATATCCTCGAGGGGCGGCGGCCTGAAACCTTTGCCGTACGAAACATACTGTTCGGTGCCCGCCGCGTACTGCCAGCCGGCGGCGAGCTTGGGCGAGAAGCTGTCCCAGTAATGGCCGCTCTGGGGGCCGTTAGCGGAGTTGTACGCAACAGTGGACGGGTTATAGAAATAGCCGTCGAAATAACTGGCGTTATCGTAGCGCAGGGCGGCCAGCAGGCGCAGCCTGCCGGAAACAAGTTTTTTTTCGGCCTGAACGTACGGCGCATACTGGCTGGTCCGCCCCCGGTCCCGGCTGTCGTAGGCCGGCGCCGAGCCCGCGGCCAGGTTATGGTCCACGGCGTCCACGGCCCCCAGCTTATAGTCGGCCCCGAACGTGGCCAGCACGCCGCCCAGCGGCAGGGAGACCGCGGCCTGACCGCCGGCGTCCTGGCGCAGGGCCTGCGTATTGATGCGGCTGTAAATATTGCTTTTGACGGATTCGCTCAGCCGCAGATAGTTCTCCAGCTGGTAATAAGCCTGCGTCTGCCAGGCCGTATGGCCGTTGTCGCCGTGCCAGGCGGCGCGGGCGGAATCGGTATTGTACCGCCGGCTTACGCCGTCGGCCGCCCTGTAGCGCGCGCCTTCCCCGCGCTGGCCTTCCGTGCGCGAATACTGCGCGTCGACAACGCCTTTTTCGCCGAGGTCCAGCGCGGCCCCGGCCGAGGCGTTCTTTTCCAGCACGTACCTGTTAACGGTATAGTCCGGCGCGGCGCGCAGGTTTTTCGGCGTCGAGTTATAACCATCGCTGCCGAGATAGCTGCCGTCCGCGGACAGCGAAAAGTTCTTTATTTTCACGCCCGCCCCGGCGTTGGCCCGCAAAGTGTTATAGGTCCCGTACGCGGCGCCCAGCCGGCAGCCGGGCTCGGCTTTTTTGGTTATTATGTTTATCACACCGGCCGCGGCGTTGGAGCCGTACAGCGACGAGACCGGCCCTTTGAACACCTCTATGCGTTCTATATCCTCCGAAGCCAGCCGGTTCCAGTTCACCGAACCGGTGGCGCCGGTGTTGACAGGCGCGCCGTCCAGCAGCACCAGCGTGCGGCCCTGCTCGTTGCCGGGCATGCCGCGCATGGTCACCACGGACGTATAAGAATATATTCCGTTGGTCCGGCTGCTGGCGGCTCCCGGAATTGCGTTCACCAGTTTGTCGCCCAGCGTGGCGCCCGGAGCGCTTTTCAGCTGCGAACCGGTTATCACGTCAACTTCGCCCGGCACGTCGCCTATCGCGCGGGCGGTCCGCGCGGGGGTTACTACGGAAATATTGACGTCCGCTGCCAGGAGCGGCGCCGAGAGAGAAGCCAGCAGCGCCAGCGCTATCAGCTTGCTGTTCTGCATTATTTTCCGCCAAGGGGCGCTATTATCGAGAACGAGCCGTGAGTGACGCCTTTCAGCGCGCGCATGGCGTCGGCCAGGCGCTGCAGCGCGGCAGGCCGCCCGGTAACGGAGGCCGTAGCCAGCATTTTCCCGCCTGGCAGCAGATTGGTCTGCACCGAAAGCACGCTGCCGGCGCCGGCGCGCAGCAGCTTCTCCAGGCCGCGCCCCGGGCGGGGGTCGGCGGGGTCGTACACGATGGAAACGGTGCCGGCGCAGGCGCGGCCGCCCTGCCAGTCCTTTTTTACGATGGCCCGGCGGATGAAGTCGGCCACGGCCTGCGAGCGGCTGGGGTAGCCGCGCTCCGCGGAGATCCCGTCCAGCCGGGCCAGCAGGCCCTTCTCCAGGCAGACGGTGAAGCGGTCGAGGGAAGCGTTCTTCATATTCATACTATTTTACAAAATAATATGAACGAACGCGAAAAAAAACGCCGCGCCGGGCGTTCCGGGCGCGGCCTGCTTAAAAATCTTTCTTGAGCGCGGCGCGCGCGCGGAACAGGCGGGTCTTGAAGGCGGGCACCGATATTTTCAGGACCCTGGCGGCCTCGGCCATGCTCAGGCCCTCTATGTCGGCCAGCGTAATGGCCAGGCGGAAGTCCACCGGAAGTTTCTCGAGGGCCCTGGCCACGCTCTCCGACAATTCTTTCTTGGCCGTTTCGTCGGCCTGCGGGATATCCTCCAGCCGCAGGCCCTCCATGCTTACCAGCTTCTCGGATTTCTTCTTGCGGAACTTCATCCAGCAGTTGTTGGCCGCTATGCGGTAAACCCAGGTGCCGAAGCCCGAGCTGCCCTTGAAATTCTTTATGTTCTTGAACGCGGAGATGAGCGTATCCTGGTATACGTCCTCCGCCTCCGACCTGAGGCCGGCGCAGACGTGGAAAGCAAGGCCGTAGAGCTTCTCCTGGTTCCGCTTTACCAGCGCTTCGAAGCTGGGGATATCCCCTGCTTTGGCCTTCTCCACCAGCTCGGCTTCGCTCTTATCCATAAATATGTTCCTGTAAACGACGGGGCCGGCCACGGTTTCCCGGTGCCGGCCCGCGGTCGAGACGCCCGCTCAGTAATGTTCCGGGGCGTGGCCCTCTTTGCTTTCCTTGGAGAAGGAGAACGCGAACAGCAGCGCGGCCAGCGCCAGGTAACCGGCGGTGAACTGGTACGGCACCTGGTTGCCCGGGTAGGCCAGCGTCCAGGGCAGGTACATGTTGCCGTCGGGGATGGCCGAATGGATGATGCCGAAGAAGGTCAGCACCGCGCAGGCCAGCACGTACACCGCGGCCGTGCGGATCTGCCGGTCTATGAGCTTGGCCATGAAAGCGCCCCACAGCATGCCGGTGAGGATGAAGCCGTTGCCCAGCGCCACTATTATCTGCAGCTCCGGCAGGCCTTTGTCCACGGCGATAAGCTGCTTGGCGAAGATCTCCGTCGGGACCATGCCGGGGTTGGAGAGCTTTATCTGCAGCATGCGGGCCACCGTCGGGAAGTAGGCCATGGCCACCGCGGGCGCGTGCCTTACGGGGCAGGCGTGGAAAGCCTGGCACATGATGTCCAGCGCCACGAAGATAAGGATCGGGGCTATCACCGCGGCCGGGATGAGCTCCACGATGAACCCGACGTAGCCGAGGAAACCGCCCAGGCCGATGAAGATGCCGGTGAGCAGCGTGTAGCCGGCGCGGGCGCCCATGGCCTTGTACGCGGGCTGGCCGATGTACGGGGTGGACTGCGCCACGCCGCCGCAGATGCCGGCCACCAGGGTGGCTATGGCTTCGGTGAGCAGGATGTCCCGGGTCTTGAAGTCGTCCCCGGCCACGCGCGCACTTTCGGTCACGTTGATGCCGCCCACCACCGTAAGGATGGCAAACGGGATGGCGATGGGCAGGTACTTTATGGCTTCGCTCATGCCTTTCAGGAAATCCAGGGTGGGGATGGGCAGGCCGAAATGCAGCTGGGCCGTGAAAGGCTGGTAATGTCCGCCGGCCAGGCCGTAAGGGGCGAGAATATAATACAGGACGGTGCCTATGACCACGGCGCCGAACACGCCGGGGAAGTTCCTGGGCAGCTTGATGCCGGCCACCAGCGTGTACATTATCAGGCCCAGCGCGATGAGGCCTACGATAGGCATCTTGAAGACCTCGATCAGGGGAATGAAGCCGATGAGCGCAAGGCCTATGCCGGCCAGCGACCCCAGCAGGCCGGCCTGCGGGATTATTTTCTGCAGCCAGCCGCCTATAAAGGAGAAAACGAACTTAAAGACGCCGATAAGCACCATGGTGGCCATGCCGAGATACCAGGTCATCATGGCCGCTTCGTGCTCCGGCATGCCGTTGGCCTTGAAGCCCAGGAAGGCCGGGCCGAGCACGGCCAGCGCTATGCCTATGCTCGACGGGGTGTCGAGCCCGAGCGGCATGGCGGTCACCGTAGCATTATTAGTGCGCTTGGCCAGGCGGAAAGCCATTATGGTGTAGATAATGTCTCCGAACAGCACGCCGAAAGCGGTGCCGGGGAACATTTTAGTGTAAACGATCTCGGCGGGGAAGCCGAAGGCGAAGATCATGATGCTCGCCATGATGCTCAGCACCGTGATATTGTCGAACATCAGGCCGAAGAAGCCGTTGATGTCGCCCATGGTGAACCACTCGTATTTAAAAGGAGCCTGGTTGCCGTTTTCCGCCATTATTCCTCCTGTCGCCCCGCAAATTCCAGCAATAGTTTACAAAATTACCGCCCCTGAGGCGCGTTGCGCCCGTACAGAATAATAGAATATCCGCGCATTTCACGCAAGTTCCCGCGTTACCCGGCAGGGTTCACTTTCCGGCTGTGATTATGTCCTGTTGCGCGTATTAAGAGAGCCTGCCGTTACCTCATATGCCGGCCGGGCCGGTTCCATGACATAACCTTGTAAAAAAACTGACATAACTCTGGCGCACTCGTGATGTATAATTGTCTGTGAATAAAATATATAATAAATCGAATGTTGGCGGGGGACGGCCACCGAATTGCCGGGCAGGACGTAAAAATAAAACCAAAGGGACACGGTATGACTGAAAACAATCCTGAAAAAGACGCGTTCAAGACTGAAGTGGACGCCATAAAAGCGGTCTGGCTCAAAAAGTCTAAACCGGAATCTAAATCCATTTTTGACGAGCAAAACGCCGTCCGCGGCAATACGGCGGAGGCCCTGGACAAGAAATTAAGGGGCCTGGCCACGGATAAAAAAGGCATAACCGCCCGCCTGCAGCCCGACGCCGCCCAGGAGATCTTCAAGGTCCAGGACAAAGTAGCCGGGAAGAAGAACGTCACGAGGACGACCGTGCTGACGATACTCGCCGTGCTTTTAGCGGTCAGCATCGGGTACCCCACCAAGCTGGCCTACGAAGGAAAGCTGGAGGTAAAGCAGCTGAGCAAGAACTACAAATTGCTGGAGGTCACGCTTGAAGCCATAAACAGGCGGAATTACGCGCTTTACAGGAAGATCTTCCCGCAGGTGGAGGAACTGAAGGACGAGCGGATAGATTCCGCCCTGAAAGGCATTGAAGAGAACCTCGACCTGGCCACGAAAATGACCGCGGATGCCGACGAACTGTGGAGCAAGAAAGAATACGACCAGGCCATGGAACTGTATGACCGCGCCACGAAGATAAACCCGCTCAACAACAGGAGCGCCTACCTCTCCAGAGAGGCTGAGCTCGCGAAGGATGACCAGGCGCATTTCAAGCAGTTCTATGTCGTGCGGGCCGGGGACACGATGGAGAACGTAGCGAAGCGGGCGAAGGTGTCGGAGCTGAGGATCAGGAACGCGAACGGCCCGAAGTACTCGATAATCTACCAGGGCCGGCTGGTCAAGGGCATGCGGCTGACGCTGCCGATAAACATAAACCGGCCGGCAGTTAAACCGGCAGCTAAAACAGACAGAAAATGAAGAATGATATTTACGCCCTGCTCTACAAGAAAGGGACGGAAACCGGCAAGAGCTACACCGCCGCGGTAGACAGGAAACGCAAGACGCTCACGATGCTAGCCCTGCTGCTGGGGCTGCCCCTGCTCGCATTCATCGGCTATCAGTACATCCCGCCCCGCCTGTCGCTGGAAGTGACCCCCGAGGACATGGCGGACATGTCGAAAGAAGCCGACGAAAAAAAGCTGGGGGCGTTCTTTTCCAATACCGCGCTGTACGGCGGAAAAAGCGGCCTGGGCCGGCTTGAAGCCGCTTTACCGGCGGCGCTGCGGGGGCATGCCGGCCCTGCGGACGCGGAACAGATAAAGGAGCTGGTGAAGAACGGGGCCGACGTCCTGGCCTACCATTCGGTGGGAAGGGTGCTGAACGGGAAAGTAGTCCCTTACGACCCCGCCGGCATCAGGCATTTCAACCCCGCGGTAAGAGCCGCCACAAGAAATCCCCGGGAATTTTCGGAAGACATACTCCGGTCGATAAAAAAAGGCAATGGCACCATTATCGCGCTGATAGGCTCGGGCAGGGAACTCTTCAACCTGCTGCCGGACAGAAGAACGGACCCGGACTGCGCGGCCGGCATCTTGATGCGTTTCATAAAAGAACGGCCGGGCTATGCCGACAAGCTGAAGGTGATCTTTTTTCACCCCTATTGCCAGAATTCGCTTTTCGGACAGCCCGGACGCGAGGCCGAGAAATTCACGCGGATAGCCGAGCTGGGCTGGAAGAACGCCTTCGTCGGGATAGATCTCGGGAAAGCCGACCTGGCCAAGCCGCTGCTCACGGAGGACGGCTGGCAGGACAAGAACTTCTGGCCTGAAGGCCCGGGCATCGTCAGCTTCACGGCCGCGCACGTTCTGCTGGACAAAAAGCTCACGGCCGCAAGGCTGAGGCGCGTAGACAAGAATATGGCCATGTCCGATTTCTACTGGCTCCCGTGGGGCACGCTCCCCAGGGACGGCAAGGCCCTGGCCGACCTGGCCAGGGATTACAAACTGTTCTTTGCGGGATACAGCGGCGAAAAGCCGGTCTCGGGCTCGCCCGCGCTGATCCCCGCGAGGGTCATGGGCGAAAAATGAAAGGCGCAGAGCACAGGACAAAAAGGAAATCGAAGACGATCGTCGTCGCCGGCGGGAAGGGCGGCGTCGGCAAATCCAACGTCTCCGTCAACCTGGCCATCATCTTCAAGGACCTGGGCTATTTCCCTATAATCTTCGACGGGGACACCAACCTGGCCAACGTCTCCCAGATAATAGGCGCGCCCGAGCCGCGCTACGATTTCACCGACGTCCTCAGGGGGAAGCGGACGATAAAAGAAATAACCTACCAGCGCTACGGCGTGGATTTCATCCCCGGCGCCTCCGACATGGAGGAACTGCAGCGGATGAGCTACGCCGAGAGGCAGAACCGGATAATCGGCCAGATGAACAATCTCGACAGGTCCTACGACCTTTTCATCCTGGACGCGCCGGCCGGCCTCAACGATTACGTCCTCTCCATGGCGGGCATGGCCGACGAGGTCATAATAGTGACCTGCCCCGAGCCGCCCTCGCGGTCCGACTCCTTCAAGCTGATAAACGCCATAACCACCAAGAACACGGAAAAAGCGCTGAAGGAGATCCTGCAGAAACACAGCATAGAGGATACCGTGCTGGCCTACCTGCAGCTGAAACGGCCGCTCAGCGAAGTGATAACAAAGAAATACGGCGAGGATTTCGAAAAAGGCGGGAAGGACTACGCGCTGGCCCAGCTGGCCAAGCCCCTCGAAGAACTGACGGACACGGAGGAGGGAATAAGCAGCTACTACCACAGGTTCATCCTTAAAGCAGTAGCGAAAGCCGGCCTGGAGAACGGGGAGTCCATAAACAGATCGCTGACGGCGTTCTGGAGCATGAGCTATTCGCTGCCGTTCATAGCCAGCATAGCCAACGAGGCCTGCAAATTCCAGTCGCTGGAAATAACCCAGCTGAACCTCGAGGTCTTCGGGAAAGTCTCCGAGATAGGCAGGGCGCACGGCTTCGACGCGGAAAATCTTACGGCCTATTGCATCGACAGGCTGGGCATCAGCCCGCGGGACGCCATGTCGTTCTTTAAAGTGGGCCTGACGCAGTCGGGGCTTTCCAAGATAACCCCGTTCCTCATGATGAAAAAATTCTCCGCGGAAACGCTGGAGGACATGAACGGGGCCCTGTTCGGCCTCCACGCGCGCCTGATCCCCACCGCCGAGGAAATAACCGACTGCCTCGCGAAGATCACTTCCACGGAGAACTGGCTGATGGACCAGCAGCAGGCCGAGAAATACGACCTGGAGGGAACGATAGCTTTTTACGCCAGGAAACCGGACTACAACCGGACCATCAGGGGGCAGAACCCGTTCTTCGACTCTTTCGTTACCATGTTCCAGAACCTTGAGAGCATAGACGCCACGATGAAGGCCGCCAAGACCCCGGATATAGCCAGGCTTATCGAACTGTCCAGGGCTAATACTTCGGCCTTCTCGGAAATAAGCGCCGTAAAAGCCAGGAACGACGGCCCCCTCAGGCTCCTCGTGAACATGGCAGACACCCTGACCGAGGGGAAAGACCAGTATTTCCTGATGAAAGGCATGGTAGAGGAAACCTCGCCGCAGCGCCTGGAATCGTCCGGAACGGTATGCAGGGACCCGGAACTTATCAAGGCGATAAAAGTGGGGACCCCAATAGTGCGGTACAACGACCAATGCGAGTCTTCCATAAATCTACGGACCATAGCGCTGCAGACCGCGAACAGGCTTTTTGAAGCGAATATCTCTACGGACGTTCTGGAGCATGAAGGCTTCGGCACAAGATGGCTGAAAAGGCTCGGCTTATAGGGTGCGTTTAATAAAATGACGACCAACATTAAAAGTCTGACCGGGAACTCCCTGAAAATATTTTTCGCCGGGGCGCTGCTCCTCGCGGGCTCAGCTCCCGCCGCGCTGGCGGCAGAGATCCGGTACACCTGTATCGCGAAGGTCGGGAAAAGATTTTTCACCGACGGCGCCACCATTACGAACGGGCGCCCCTGCTGGGTCGACCCCGCCGGGGTGGAGCGGCTCGTAAAGGCCAAACGGGTGAGCCGAGGCGTGGACCAGGTAAATTTCGACTACCTCTGGAGCCAGGAATACTACACCGTCGGCAACTCGCTGGTGGACGTAAGGCCGATGAGCGGGTCCGCCGCCCCCCAGCCGGTGGCGATCTCCACGCCTGCCGCTCCCGTCCAGGAAGAACTGAGCATGCCGTCTTCCACCGACACGCTGCCGACGCCCAGCGACGACACCCGGCAATCGGCCGCCGACTACCTGAGGCGCCACAAGAAAATACCGGTGGCCGGCGTCGGCCTGGAGGGGACCGTGCCGGTATTAAGCCTCGGGTTAAGAGGAACAGAATGGGCCGGAACGTTATTTTTCGGACTGGCCAGCAAGGATCAGTCCCCGCAGTCGGCGTTCGAGCGGACCGCCGCCGATTCTTTCGGCAATTACGACGAGATCTCGGATTCCTATAAATTCGACGCCTCGATAAGAAGGCTAGGGCTTGAAGTTTCAAAAAGGAACAGGGAGGGATGGAACGTGCTGGGCGGCCTCAGGTATGACGTGATAACGGAAACCGTCAACAAGCTTCATACTGTAAAGAACTTTGACATCTTCGGGGCGGAGACAGGCAGCGCCAGAACTGCAAGCAGCGGGGATGAAAAGCTCCGCATCTTCTACCTCACGCTCGGCCTGGGACACAAACTTTCGGAGATAGTCAACCTGAACGCCAGGCTGCTTATCCCTTTGAACTCCGACAAGTCGTCCTTCGGGAACAAGTACGAAAAGACCGTGCTGGGGCTGAACCTGACCATCGACCTGCTGTAAGCCGGGCTTTCCGCCGCGCCGTCAGTCGTTCAGCGCGTAATTCGGCGTTTCCTTGGTAACCTTCACGTCGTGCACGTGGCTTTCCTTTAACCCCGCGTTGGAGATGCGCACGAACCGGGCACCTTTCCTTAGCGCCGCCAGGTCCCCGGCCCCGCAATAGCCCAGCCCCGAGCGCAGGCCGCCGGTGAGCTGGTGCACGATGTCGGCCACCGAGCCTTTGTACGGCACCTGCCCTTCGATCCCCTCCGGCACCAGCTTATCTTTTTCCACGCCCGCCTGCCCGTAGCGGTCCTTGGAGCCGGCCTCCATGGCGCCCACGGAGCCCATGCCGCGGTAGGCCTTGTAGCTGCGCCCCTGGTAAAGGATGATGTCGCCGGGCGCCTCTTTAGTGCCGGCGAGCAAAGTGCCCAGCATCACGCAGTCGGCCCCCGCCGCTATGGCCTTGGTTATGTCGCCCGAGAATTTTATACCGCCGTCCGCTATCACGGGAATGCGGCGCGGCGCGGCCGCCCTGCGGCATTCGCTCACCGCGGTAAGCTGCGGCACCCCTACGCCGGAGATGATGCGCGTGGTGCAGATGGAGCCCGGGCCTATGCCCACCTTTATGGCGTCGGCGCCGGCCCTTATCAGGTCGCGCGCCCCCTCGTAAGTGGCCACGTTGCCGGCTATGATCTCCACGTCGTAGCGGCGCTTCACTTCCCTGAGGGTCTTCAGCACGTTGGAGGAATGGCCGTGCGCGGAATCCAGGGAGATCACGTCGGCGCCGGACTTCACCAGCTCGCCTGCGCGCTCCACCGCCGCTTCGCCGGCGCCTATGGCCGCGCCCACCCGCAGCCGCCCGGCCTTGTCCTTGCAGGCGTCGGGGTATTCCTTGGTGTTCATCATATCCCGCGTGGTTATCAGGCCTTTCAGCCGGTAATTCCTGTCCACCAGCGGCAGCTTCTCTATGCGGTGCTCGTAAAGTATCCGCTCGGCCTGCTCCAGCGTGGTGCCTACCGGGGCCGTCACCACTTTTTTCGTCATCGCGAAAGAAACTTTTTTGTCCAGGTCGCGGGCGAAGCACAGGTCGCGGTTGGTCAGGATGCCGGCGAGCTTGCCCTGCGCCACCACCACCAGGCCGGAGATGTGGTGCTTGCGCATCAGCTCCAGCGCGGCGCGCAGCGTTTCGTCGGGCGAGATGGTTATGGGGCTGGTTATCACGCCGCTTTCGTGCTTCTTGACCTTGGCTATCTCCAGCGCCTGCAGGTGCGCCGGCATGGCGCGGTGGATGATGCCCAGGCCGCCTTCGCGCGCCATGGCTATGGCCAGCGCGGATTCGGTCACCGTGTCCATGGCGGCCGAGATCAGCGGGATATTCAGGGCTATTTTGGCGGTCAGCCGGGTATGGATGGAGGTTGCCCTGGGGAGCACGGAGGACTTGGCGGGCAGCAGGAGAACATCGTCGAAGGTGAGGCCTAACGGGATATTTCTTTGAAGCATTGGCTTCCTCCTTGCTTATGTTTTAACTGTCACTGCGGCGGGCTTCCGGGCCGGACGGCGCGCGGGCCGCGAAAGGTCAATCCGCCTTCCAGCCGGTGAGGGCGGCCAGGAAGCTCTTCCATTTCTTTTCCAGCCCGGCTTTATCCGCGCTCCCTTCCGGGGCCGAAGCCGCGTACAGCATGGCGCCGAAAAGGTTGTCCTGTATCAGCTCTGCCGTCACGGCGGGGTCGGCTTTCAGCCTGAACAGGCCTTCCCTGGTCCCCGCCAGCAGGTGCTCCAGTATCCGTTCGCGCCCGCCGGCTATCATGCGGGTGAAAAGCTTCGAGAAATTCTCGCCCCGCCCGGCCAGGTAGTACAGCAGTATGAGGACCTGCGCGTCCTGCTTGCGGTAGCGCAGCGCCCACGTTACGTTGCCCAGGCAATGCTTCAGCAGCCTCGCGCCAGCGCCGTCGGTGATCTCGATAAGCTCGCTGACCACCTCGTGGTTGTGGCGGACGATGGTCCGCACCAGCTCCGCGAACAGCGCGTTCTTGTCCGGAAAATGGTACATCACGGCCGACTGGCTCAGCCCGATCTCGTCGGCTATCATCTGGAAGCTGGCCTCGGCGAAGCCGTGCTTGGCCGCCAGCTTTATAGCCGCCAGCACTATCTTCTGCCTGGTATTGCCGCCCTTCCTGGTTTCCGGCCTTTCATTCATAATAAAATTCTACCTTACTCCCCCCGCCATGTAAACCCCGCTCTTCGGGCGCGCCCGGCCACCGGGTACAAAGGGCCCAGGGCCCGCTGGGCCCCCGGGCCCGTGACAGGACGTCCCGCACATAATACAATGTATTACACTGTTTTTGCAAAGCGCCACGCGGGACCAGAAGAGCGGGCGGGCGGAAAGGGAGACAGACAATGTTCAAAAAGACCATGTTCGCGGTTCTGCTGGGCCTCCTCTGCGGCGCCAGCGCCCCGGCGCAGGAGACCGCGGCCGACGAAGCCAAGCTGGCCGGCTCGGCCGTTTACTCCGATCCCGGCTTCCAGGATTTCATTGAAACCTCCTACGGCTACCTGAACCCCCGCCACAACGCCCCGCTCACCCGCGGCCTGCGCGACGCCGCGGCCTCCCCCGCCGCCGCGCCCGCCGCGGACGCGCTCCACAAGGCCGCCCCCGCGGACAAGAAAGCCAAAGAAACCCTTTCCTCCTGCTCGCAGAAAACAGGGCGGCATTGCCGCGGCCTGCGCACCGCGGCGGAAGTACGCGCCTGCAGGAGCGCGAAGGGCCGCCTGAAAGCGGGCGGCCGCGCGGCCAGGGTAAAGCGCGTGCGCGCGCTGGCCGTTAGCACCGCGGCGAATACCAGCTTCTGACCCGCGCCCCCGCAATTTTGTATATTATTCCCGTAAGCAACAAGGGGGTACCATGGGAATAGCCGACAAATTCAATCTGCTGCAGGCACTGCTGTGGTTCGTGACCGGATTATTCATACTTGCGGCCTGCTCCTCGCATTTCGCGCCGCGCCACCATACCGCGGTAAGGCTGACCGGGGCGCTGTTCCTGCTGCTCGGCTGCGTCAGCGTGGCGGAGTTCGTGGTGGTGGCTATCTCCGCCCCCACCTGGCTGCTGGCCTGGAAAACCCTCACCGTGGCGGCGCTGCTGGCCTGCGTAACCCACCTGTTCTGGGAGCATAAGCGCGGCCGCAAAGATTGACCCCCCCGACGAGCGCACCGCATAAGATAGAACAGCCGGCAAAAGCCGGCTGTTCTATTTCCGCCCGTGGTCTCAAAAAGTGAAGACGACCTGAGGGCAGGGGACCACCGGCTCGTCGTTCCAGGGGCCGGGCTTTTTCAGCGGGCGCGTGTAACTCGTCCCGCCTTCGCATTTATAGGCGCAGGTTTCGCCCTGTGTTTCCTTGAACAGGCAGGCCCGCGCAGTCTTACCGGCGGCTTTAACGGAGGAACTGTCACCGGCGGGGTTTTCGGCCAGCTTGAACCTGAAGCCGGAGGTCCCGCTGACCCGGTCGGTCAGCCAGACACCGTTCACCGACACAGCTACTTCCTGCCGGAAGGTATGATGCCAGGAAGGGTGCGCTTCATAAATGCTTACATCGGGGGCTTTAACCTGGAAATCCCAGCCGTTATAAGGAAGCTGAAGTTCCGCCGTTTCTTTTAAGGCCTCGGCCGAGTAATCCGTAGCCTCGTAGTAGGTCATCAACTTCGCCTTGACCGTCTCGGCGCCGGTGAATTTAGGGTTGTACGCGCTTACCCAGACCGGGGAGGCGATCACCCTGGCGCCCAGGTTGACCGGCGTATAGTCCACGAAGATCCGCGTGCCGTCCGCGGCCGTCAGGTCCACGCTGTAAAGGTCGACCACCGTCTTTGCCGCCTTCAGCCCGGGCGCCGGCCGCGTCAGGAAAATGTGCGTGGCGCAGGAGTCGACCGGCTCTCCGGCTGCGGTATTGGTTTTTATCGTCGGCTCCACGAGGGTATTGCCGCTTTTACATTTGAAGTAGCATTTGCCGCCGCTCAGCTCCGTGAACACGCAGGTGTCCAGCGTGTTCGCCGGAGGCAGAGGCGGGAAAGGGTGCTGGTTGTTTATCTGGTTCCACAGGGAACCCGCGTCTATGGGCGGCGGCTGCGGCGGCCAATTCCCCGCGGCCTGGGCGGTCAGCCCGGAAGCCCGGAGGCGCTGAAGATCGCTGAATTCTGCCGCACCGGCCGCGCCGGCCAGTCCCGCCATTACTACTGCCATCATTATCCATTTCATATTATTCCTGTCTCCTTTTACCTGCTGTTCTGAGCATTCCGCGGTAATTCCAAACGCCGCAACTATATGCTATAACATGATTTCGCGCGGCGCATGGGGCAAAAGCTCCCGCCGCGAAGTTTTTCGGCTCACGTCGGGCGGCTGCACCAAAAGCGTTTTTTAGTGAAGCGGCGCATCATCAGGCGGACACGGAGGTTCCAGATGGCTACAGTTTTTTCGGATATGCTCTGCAGGCTGCGCGGCGAGGCCGGTTTCCCCACGGCCTACCGCTTCTACCACGACAACGGCGGCCAGGCCGTGCTGAAGATGTCCTACCGCAACTACCTGCTGATAGAGCAGGGCAAGTCCCTGCCCGAAGCGTCAAGGCTGAACAAGCTTACCAACGCCCTGCGCCTTACCCCCAAGAGCGCCGCCGCCGCGGAGCTGGCAGTAGCCTGGCTCCGGACCCAGACCGGCGAGGAGACCTTCGAGAACATTTTTAAGCACGCGCTGGCCGCGGCAAAGCCGCAGCCCGTTATGTCACCCATGGATAAAGCGGCCAACCGGGCCATTTC
The DNA here is from genome assembly GCA_903879915.1 of uncultured Elusimicrobia bacterium. Classification (GTDB taxonomy): domain Bacteria; phylum Elusimicrobiota; class Elusimicrobia; order Elusimicrobiales; family UBA9959; genus UBA9959. The sequence goes on along the minus strand of CAIRNJ010000057.1, from coordinate 23,894 downwards.
CGACAAAAAGTTCTTCATAACGCCGGAACATTACAAGGTGATAGTGGCGAGCTTCGAGAACTACCTTTGCTTCCTGGCCATGTCCAACGACGCCGGCGTCTGGGAAACCGGCGCGCTGGCCGAAACGCTCAAACTGGGCAAGGCGGTGACGGCGAAAGCGCTGGCCGCGCTGGAAAAAGCGGGGCTGATGAAGAAAGCCGGGGCGGACCGCTGGCGCTGCCCGCTGGCCACGGCGCTGGTGGAAGCCCCCCCGCTGAACACTTTGGACGAATCGCTGAAGAAGATAGAGGCTTTCAACGCGCAGCTGCTAAAGGCTGGCTCGACTATCTGGCACAGGGGCGGCATCATCCGCATTAACGAAGGCGACCTGCGCAACCTCACCCCGCTGATGGCCAACAACATTTCGGCGTCGAAGCTTTACTCCACCACGAACCGGACGGAGGATTCCGCCCTTTTCTTCATAGAAGGAAAGATACTTAAGCTCTGCAAGTTCTAGGACCTTGAGGACGCTGCACGATAACTCGATTATTCAGGCATTACAGCGCAATAACACCCGGGAATTACAAGATATATTAAATTATCGAGTTATAGCCCGGCGTCCGTATATCCGTAGTTCAGCCGGTAAGTTTACGGACAGGCGTTCCCGGGGGGTATAATCGCAAAGATGCCGATCGTCAATTTACGACGCGCGAAGTTTTTAACAGCCCTCCTGCTGGCCGCCTGGCCGCACTGCGGGCCGGGTTATGCCGCCACACCCGGCCCTTTCCGCGTGGCCGTAATGGCCGACCTTAACGGCGGTTACGGTTCCTGCGAATACGGCGAGCCGGTCCGCGCCGCGGTGAAAACCATACTGCGCGAGAAACCGGGACTTGTACTGCTGGCTGGGGATATGGTAGCCGGCGGCAAGGCTTCCATTCCCGCGGAGCAGCTCGGGCGGATGTGGGCGGCTTTCCGCGCTACGGTGGGCGCGCCGCTGAAAATGGCGGACATCCCGCTGGCTCCGGCGCCAGGCAACCACGACGCCTCCGGCTACCCCGGGCATGAACGGGAGCGGCTGCTGTATGAGAAGGAATGGCTGGAGAACGAACCGCCCCTGCACTGCCTGGACGCCGCGCGCTACCCGTTCGAATACGCTTTCTCGGCCGGCGGGGCGCTGTTCGTGATACTGGACCAGACCACCACGCGCGGGCTTACGCCCGGGCGGCTGGCCTGGCTGGACGGGATACTGGCGCGGCCGGAGTTCAAGGCGAAGGTGGTTATCGCCCACGTGCCGCTGTTCCCTTTTACCCAGGGCCGGGAGGCGGAGGTCACCGCCGACGGGGAACTTGAGACGCTGCTCGTCCGGCGCGGGGTTTCAGTAGTGATCAGCGGGCATCATCACGCATATTATCCCGGCCGCCGCGGCGCGCTCAGGTATGCGGGCGCCGGCTGCCTTGGCGATGGCCCCAGGAAACTCATAGGAGATACGAAGATTTCCCCCCAAAGCTTCGTCTGGCTTATGATAGACCCCGGCGGCGCAGTTTCGGTCGAGGCCGCGCCCTACCCGGACTTTTCCTCGTTCATCCGGCGCGGTGAGCTGCCTGTTTCCGTGGGAGCGGGCGACCGGGCTTACGCGCGGGACGACGCCGCGCGGTAAGAACTGGCGGCGCCTGCGAAGTTCTCTTTCACCTAAATAGCGGTTTCGATGAAATCGCCCGACGTAAGCCGAATGTCCCGCCGGCGGGGCCTTAGGCCTCATGTGTGTCAGGTCCAAGGGTGTTAATATATCTCTGAAAGGGCGGCGGCGCCGTTCCAGGGAGGACCAACCAGCATGCGGCTGATATTGATACCTATACTTATAACCGGCCTGGCCTGGCCGGCGCCGGCCGCCGTGCAGCGGATAGTCGGCGGGGAGAAAGTGCTGGACTATGCCTCGCCCGAGTTCAAACACACGGTACGCCTGCTGGTAACGCTGGAATTCCCCAAAACGCCGCCGGTACCGGCCAATCTTCAAGGGCGAACTTTCAGCTCGCGCTGCAGCGGCAGCCTTCTCTCCGATAAAGCCATATTGACCGCCGCCCACTGCCTCCCCGCCGAGATCTATCTGCCCGACGACGGCGGCTGGCTGCCGGTCTCGGTAAGATCGGTTGAGGCTTATTTCAAACGCAACTCAAAAGAAGACTCGCCGAGCGGCTCGCCGCACGAGCGCTATGTGCGGCACCCTGGCTTCTCGGACCGCTGGTTCCTGGAAGTCAAGGACGCCTGGAATCCCGACAAGCCGGTCAACGACATCGCGGTGGTCTTCCTGAAAGACCCGGCCCCCTCTTTCAAGTCGCCGGCCGCGCCGGCGGCGCCGGGCGGCCAGCTTAACCCCGGGCAGGAGCTGATACTGGTCGGCTTCGGCAAAACCTCGAACGCGGCCAGCGTGGAAATTCCTGAAATGCGCCGGGTCGCGGTGCCCTTCCGCGCCGTGCTGCGCAACGGCCGCGACCTGTTCGCCGGCAGCGGCGACATTGCCGCCCCCGGGCTGACGGCCGACCCCAAAGGCGGCTGCTTCGGGGATTCCGGCGCCCCGGCCTATCTCCCCGCCGGCACCGGCTACCGCGTGGCCGGCGTGATAGCCCGCGGCCCGGACGCGAAAAGCGGCGGCTGCGAGGCCGGCGTTACCATACTCACCGACGTACGCCCTTACGCGGCCTGGCTGCAGAGCGTGACCGGCCCGGCGGCGCTCCCTCTGGACGGCCCGGTTCTCACCGCCCCCTCCGACGGCGGAACGGCAGCCGGGATTTCATGGGACTAAGCGCGCGCGGCGCGGCGCCGGATAATTTATGACCAGCTCGAAACTCGCTTTAGCGGCCGCCCTGCTCCTCCTTGCCCGGGGGCCGGCGGCCGCGGGCCCGGCGGACGGCCTCAGGGTGCTGCGGCGTTTCGAACCGGTGCCGGGATCCGGCATAACCCACGCCTGCGTGGTGGAGGCTGACCCGGCCTATTTCCGGTTCTCCGTGGTAAGCGCGCTGAAAGCCGCCGGCAAACAGAAAGCGGCCCTGCCCGAGCTCAGGCGCCTGCTGCCCGGCCCTGCGCTGATCGTCAACGCGGGCTTTTTCAGCCTTAAGGACGGCGCGCCCATCGGTGAGTTCGTGGAGGACGGCGCCCGGCCCGGGCGCATAATCTACGCTCCCGGCAAGAACCTCGACAGGATATTCGTGGCGCGCTACGACGACAGCGTGGACGTGCTGGCCGGCCGGGAAAAACTTACCGACGCTGAACTTCTCTGGACCCGCTCGGCCGTGACCGGCAAATCGGCCTGGCCGGGCCACTCTGACCCGACCAACCGCACGGCGCTGTGCTTTACCCGCGCGGGCAAGGTGCTGCTGGCGGCCGTATACCCGCTGAACACCCTGGCCGCGCTTTTCAATTACATGAGATCCGAAGGCTGCGAGCCCGCCAGCATAGTGGCGCTGGACGGGGGCGGCTCCACGCAGATGTCTTATGATTCCGGCGGCGAGGCCTGGAGCCTCGGCTGGGAGCGCGCCGGCGCTGACGTGCCCGAATGCCACCTGCGCCGGGACAACGCCGACCCGCGCTGCTACAGGCCGGTCTCCAACTTCATAGTGCTGGAACCGCGGGCAAGACCAATTTATGAAAACATTATTGCTCCTTAGCGCCGCGCTCGCGGCGGCAGCTCCAGCAGCCGCGCAGGAAGTCCGGCGCGGCGAAGCTTTGCGCGGCCTTGTTTCGCTGAGCGCGGAAGGGGCTCTCCCGCCGGAGCCGCGCGCCGCCGCCGAATCCGGCTACGAGGCCATAGAGATAGACCCGGACCCGGAACGGCCCGCTTTCATCCTGGCCGCCGATTTCGGCGGGGACGGCTACCCGGAGCTGCTGGTGAGCAAGTTCGCCGGCTCCAGCCCGGTGGGCAGCGGCATGCTTGACCTTTACGCCATGGAAAAACCGGGCGATCCGCGCAAGTGGCGCAAAACGCGCCTGGCGGACAAGATAAAGTTCCCCAATATGCCTTCCCTCGCCGACGTTAACGGCGACGGCCGGCCGGATATACTGCTGCCCTATGGCTTCCTGGCCTGCATGCCCGGGCGCTGCGGCGGCATAGAGTGGCTGGAGAACACCGGCGGCGGCTGGACAAGGCATACGGTGATAACCGGCTACGAACGTTTCTTCCACCGCGTCGTACTGCTGGACGCCGACGGCGACGGAATAAAGGACCTCATGGCGGTGGGCGAAAAGAAAGGCCTTTTTGACGACGGCTCGTCAGAGGTCTATATTTTCAAGGGCGCCGGGAACGGCTCTTTCAGCGCAAAGCCGGCACTCCTGGCCAAAGGCCTCGGCGGCCTGTTCTCCGCGGGCGACGTGGACGGCGACGGCGACGAGGACCTGGTTTCCCCGGAATATTTCGGCCGGGCGGCCTCTTTCGCCTGGCTGGAGAACCTGGGGGCCGGAGTTTGGCGGCGGCACGCCATAGATTCCTCCAGCGGCGGCGGCATACAGATGGCGCTGGTGCCGAACCTTTACGGCGACGGCCGGCTCAGGGCCGTGGCCGCCAACCATACCAATACCACCGACGACCAGTCTGCCCCGGAATCGGCGGTCTTCGTTTTCGGCGTCCCGGCCGACCCCGCCGGCCCGTGGCCCGGTGTTAAAATCTCCGAAGGGATAAAGTCGCGCAGATCGCCGGCCGGCGGCCCGCAGGGCGCTCCGGGCCCGTTCGACTGGGCCGACGCCGACGGAGACGGGGACCTGGACATAGTGGTGCACGGCGACGGCGACCCCCGCGTTTTCCTGCTGGAGCAGGTTTCGCCCGGCAAGTTCCGCACCAAAGAGCTGGCCGGCGGCATGCCGCAGGGCGCGGCCGTTTTCTGCGACGCCGAACGCGACGGGCTCCCCGAGATAGCGGTCTCCAGCTACGAGAATAACAGGCTGGTCCTGCTCAAAAAGCTGCCTGCCGCCGGGAAATGAATTACAAATTGAACGGAGGTGTTCTATCATGCGGTTATTCGTCTGTCTTGTTTTTTCCGCGCTGCTTTTTTCGCGGCCGCCCGCAGCGGAGGCCGGAACTATCCCGCGCCTTGCCGGCGCGCCCGCCGTTCGGTCGTGGAGCACCCTGAGCGAGCCCAGGTTCACCCGTACCGCCGGCGGCGTGATCAGCGACAAGACAACGGGGCTGGAATGGCTTGAGGGGCCGGACGTCCCTTCCAGCTGGGAGATGGCCCAGGAATGGATACGCGGCCTGGGCGACGGCTGGCGCACACCTACGCTGAAAGAGCTGGAAGCTATCTACCTCCCCGACTCCACGCGCAAGGGCAAGTACGGCGACCCGCTCTGCCTTGACCCCGTTTTTCTGCGCGACAGCGGCTACAGTCTGTGGTCGGTGCAAAGGTTCGACGGCACCGCCTGGATGTACGATTTCAGCCGCGGCTACGCCCACTGGCTGGACGTATATTTCCCCGGCCGCTTCGACCGGGCCGCGGCCGTCAGGGAAAGCCGCTGAGCCCGGCTTACGGCCACTTATTCCCCGAACTTCGCGCTTATACGGACTGCGATATGAAGAAACCAACCATTGCCCGCGCCGCGGCAGGGCTTGCCGCCCGGTTAGCGCTCGCCGCACTGGCTGTCTGGCCGCTGGTCGGCGGCGCGCGGCAGGAACCGCAGGGGTCACGGCCGTACCCCCAGGGCGCCGCCCGGGACGCGACGGCAGAGTTCCAGGCCGGACCGGGACTGACGGTCACGCAGATCACCAGCACGCCGCAAGGCAGCCAGTTGTCCTACTACGACATTAATTTCTACGCCCCGCAGGCCGACCGGTTCATCTACAACACCGTCGTCAAAGTCCTCAAGGGGCCGAAAAGCGTGAAAGCCGCGGCCGCGGCGGGCGGCTATGACGACAATGAAGACGCCCCGGGCGATGTTGCGGGCGGCTACCCGAAAGAGGCCGTCTGGGGCGTGGCCAGCATCAAGCCGGACGGCACGGATGGCCGCCTGCTGCTGACCCGCGTGCCGCCGGGCATTGCCGCGGTCCGCCTGGACATGAGCGCCGACGGACGGTTCGTCAGCTACACGCGGATGAACGACGCGCCCGAAACAGGCTGGGACCTTTACGGCTTCTTCGTCGGCGACGGCGTTAAGGTAGATGAGCTGCGCATAACCCGCCTGAACACGCCGCGGGCGAAAACGCCGAAGATCAAGACTTCACCGGCCGCCTTTGATCCGAAAACCAGGAAGTACCTGTGCCTTTTCACTATCGCAGACAAAATGTACGTGATCTATCATGACGGCACCTCGCCAAAGAGCGGCGGCGCCGGGCCGGAGCTTGTCGGGCTTACGGACAACAAAGAACGCCCTGAGCGCCCCGGACAAGACTCTTCCTTCCATCGGGCCAGGCTGAATCCGGTCTTCCCGAACCTGATCTATTACCGGCGCAACGGAACCAGGGATAATTGGGTGTTCGACCGGACGGCGCCCGAACCGGCGAGCGTCCTTTTCAACGAGACCACGCTGAGCGTCCACGCGCTCTGGACGCCGGACGGGACAAAAATAGCCGGCAGGGAGGGCCCAGCCGGTGCGGGCGCCTGGGTCGAGCGGACCGTGGCCGACCGGGAGGGCCGCATCCTGCCGGCCGCTGACCATCGTACGGTCGAGAAGCGGGTCGTCGGCCCGTTCGGCCGGGGGGATGCGAAATATCCCGGCATCTTCTACGCCAGCTACTCGCCCGACGGCTCGCTGCTGGCCGTGGCCACCGACTACCGGGCCGACCCCGGCGGCGCTGTCTGGCTGATGGACACCCGGGCGGGCACGCCTCGTTTTCTCTGCAAAACCCGTTACCTGGGGCCGGTCGCGCAGGGCCAGCCGCGGCTGGGTTTTTTCCGCGGACGCGAGGGGCTTGCGTTCAGCACCGACAACAGCGTCGGTTCGCCGCTATCAAAACCGCCGCAAATCTATGTGGTCAAGGGGTTTTGATACTCAGGAGCGTAGGTAACACATCCGGGATGCCTGCCGACTTTCCGAACCGGAAAAAGGCGGCGGCTTTTTTACCAGCCCGAAACACTCCCGGCTTTTAAACCCGAAAGACAAGCGGCCTCGGCGAAAAAGGTCTATTTGGTAAAATAGCTGTACAAAAGATCGAGCGTACCGCATCGACAAGGGCGGCCAGGGGGAATAAGCATGAACGAAGCATTAAAAAACATAATGACGCGCAAGAGCGTGCGCGCATTTACGGACGCCCCGGTCAGCGAGGCGCAGTTAACGGAACTGGTAAAGGCGGGAATGGCGGCGCCCAGCGCCGTGGATACGCGGCCCTGGGATTTCATAGTGGTCACGGATAAAACGCTGCTCGGACAGTTAGCCAAATATCTGCCGCACGCAAAAATGACGGCACAGGCCGCCGCTGCGATTGTTGTCTCCGGCGATCTGCGGCGGCAGCACGGCGGTGAGAATTCCTTGTTCTGGCTGATGGATTGCAGCGCCGCCACCGAGAATATCCTTCTGGCGGCCGAGGCGCTGGGGCTGGGCGCTGTCTGGACGGCAGTATTCCCGGTGGCGGAGCGCGTTGCCGTAGTTCGAAAGCTCCTGGGCATGCCGGAGCATGTTATCCCGCTGAATTTAATTCCTTTAGGCGTCCCGGCGGGTGAACCGCGCGCCAAAGATAAATACAACCCGCTGCAGGTCCATAAAAACCGCTGGTGACATCGGCTTGAACGGCGACGGGAGCCGCCGCGTCTTTCTGTTGGAACAGTTTCGTCCGTGAAGCGGGCACCAGGGGGCGCTGATGACGGAGTTAATGATCATAACGGCAAGCGTCCCCTGAAGGCCCTGGCGGCCCGGGCTCAGAACCGGAAAGAATAATTGCTTCCGTTCAAACTGTCCCAATTCCCGGAGTCATCGAGAGAAACCGCCGCCTGTATGTCCCATATTTTCCGGCCGCCGCTTTGATCGTAAGCGAAATCCAGAAGGCGCGGATAGGACCGGAACTGGAAAGCGGCGGCCGCCGTGCAGACGTAATAGATATTCCCGCTGGTGTCCGGGCTGTACCCCGCCAGCGGGGCCGCCTTGCAGCTGTAGGCCGACGCTTTCTGGTACTGCGCGGAATTATTAAGCGAGAGCCAGAACCCAATATTGTTTTTCTGCGGAGCAGCGTCATTGAGCTGCGTCCATTGGTATTCGAGGAACACCCCGCCGGTTCCCAGGTTCCAGCAATTATTACGGGGAACGGACGTGACCTGCGCCGCTACAGGCCCTTGCTGCTGGCGTTGTTCATGGACCGAGCACCCCGAAGTGTCAAAACGGGATACGGACCTATCCGCGAACGCCGCGTCCGGGCTCGGCCCGGCTTCAGCTATCTCACCGGCGCGAAGCCGCTGAAGGTCGGAGAACTCCGCCGCATTGCCCGCCCCGGACAGGCCCGCCATTAGCACAGCTATCATCATCCATTTCATATTATTGTCTCCTTATTTTTGCTTACCGCATTATTATTTACCGCTCTTGTCGTTCCAGGTCCCGCGCTTTACTTGCCCTCATAAGCCGCGGTCAGGCGCTCCGGAGAAACCGCTTTATAGCCGTTCGCGCCCAGCCATTTCACAAGACGCAGGGCGGCGGTGCGGCTCTGCGGGTGTATGTCGTGCATCAGCACAATGCCCTTGCCGCGCTGCTGTATCATGGCTACGGTCTTCTTGAAAAGCAGGTCGGGGTCCTTGGTGGACCAGTCCAGCGTGTCTATGGTCCAGCCCACCGGCACCAGCCCCAGGCCGGAGGCTATCGCTTTTACCGCCTCAGGCGTGATCACGCCGTAGGGCGGCCTGAAGAAACCGGGCTGCCTGCCGGCGGCCGCGGTTATCGAGTTTTTTACGCCGCCGAGCTGCTTGAGTATCTCACCGGTGGAAAGCGCGGTGAACGGCTTGCTGGACTGCGTGGCGTGGTAATAGCCGTGTACGCCCACGAAGTGCCCGTCTTCGGTCTCTTTCTTTATGCGGGCCTTGCCGCTGGCACCCAGGCTGGCCCCCAGCACGAAGAAAAGCGACGGCGCCTTGCCGGCGCGCATGGCGGCCGAAACCTCCTCGGTAAGCGGGCCGGGGCCGTCGTCGAAGGTCAGGATAACCTCGCCCTTGTTAAGGAAGCCGTCGTGCTGCACCAGGAACGGCACGCTGTTCTTTACATAGTTTATCTGGCAGTAGCCGGCCTTTATCGGCACGCCGCGCGCCGCCGCGCCGCGGCCGCCGTAACCGAAAACGTCTTCGAGCTCGGAAGCCACGCGGAAAGAAACGGCCCCCGGCAGCCGCGCCGCGGCCTCTTCCCCGGGTCCGCCGCCCAGAGCCTCCAGCCGCGCCCTAAGGTACTGCCCGGCGGCCGCGGCCTCCAGGTACTGCGGGCTGTCCTGCGGTGAAACGAAAGCTATTTCAGAATAAGCTTTAAGCGCCGAATAGTACTCGCCGTAAGCCGGCGCAAGGTCTCCGGAATAGGCCGGTTCCTGCGCCGGGGCCGGGACCGCCGCCGCGGGCACCCCGGCAGCGCGCAGGCGCTGCAGGTCGGCGAACTCCCCCGCCGCCGCGTGGCTGAACAGTCCCGCTAATACCGCCGTCAAGATCATCAGTTTCAGGTTCATTCTCCTTTTAATGCGCGTGTTCAGAAAGTGAACACGGCCTGCTGGCACAGTTCCATGGTTTCCCCGGCGGAATTCTCGTTCCACGGGTCGGGGCGCTTCATAGCGCTCTCGTAACCGGAACCGTCGTCGCATTTGTAGCGGCACTTGCCGTCGCCGCTGCCTGTCAGCCGGCAGAAGCGCCGGTCCTTCGCGGCGGACTTCTTTATTACCGGCACGTAGACGCTGATGCCGGCGCGCGCGCCGGCGCTGCCGAAGCAGGACTGGTAGGCCGGCTGGCAGCCGTCGGAACAGAGCAGGTTGGGGGCTACTTTTACCTCTATGTGGCCGGAGCGGCCGCTGAAGCCGCAGGTGCCGCGGTCATAGACCACTATGGCGCCCAGCGGCAGCTCGGCAGCTACGGAAGGCGTAGGCATTTTGGCGAGCTTCAGCTGGCTGCGCAGCGTACCGGCATTGCGGTTGGCCCACGCCGCGAAGTCGGCGGCCGCGTTCACGCCTATGCCCAGCGAATACCACTGGTCGCGGCGGATCAGGCCGGTCATCTCCATGGCGTCGGCCACGTAGGAGTAGCACCAGCCGGTGAAGGAGCCCAGGCTGTGGTTCTTCGCGCTGCGGGCCAGCCGCAGCGCCGTGGCCTCGTCGTAGTCCGGCGGGGCGGTCTTCTCCTCCTCCGGGCCGGCCTGGAGGACCGGCTGGGCCGGCAGGGTCAGTTCGGGGCCCAGCTGCGCGGCCGCGTCAGGGCCCGCCGCTTCAACGGCCGGCGCCGGCGCGGAGGGTTGCGGCACGGTCTCCCGGGCGGCGTCCTGGCCGAAGTAGAACCCGTTCACCCAGCCGTTCTCCGCATAGTCCGAGGAGCGGGCGTAGGCGGCGGAGCAGTTTAAAGTAAGCGCCAGCAGCGTCAGTTTCAGTACCATAGTTTTCATATGATCTCCTTTTGTGCCTGTTTTCCATACCGGTCATATCAGAAGCTGTTCGGGAAGCCGCTCAGCGTGTAAGGGTTCACCACGTAATCCATGGCCTTGGAGGGCTTGCACTTTTCGAAGGTCCGGCTTTTCATCGTGCCCACTTCGAAGTGCAGGTGCGGCACGTTGGACGAGCCGGAGTTGCCCATGCGGCCCAGGCGCTGCCCGGCCTTCACTTTGTCGCCGATATTGACGATGATACCGCCGGGGACCATGTGGGCGTAGCGGGAGTAGAGCGTGGTCTCTTCGGCCGCGCCGTTCTTCATCATCTTCACTTTGCCGTGCCGCACTATCACGTGGTTGCCCCAGCCGTCCGAGCACAGGCGCCTGGTGCCGTTCTGGCCGTAGTTATTGGTCTGCGGGCAGCCTACGCGGGCGTACACCACCTCGCCGTCGGCCGCCGCCAGGACATAGCCTTTGTTCTTGTCGCTCCAGGCCGCCTGGCTGGGGACATAATCCACACCCTCGTGCTTGCCGGCGCCGAACTCGTCGCATACCACCCCGGGGCTGCAGATATAGCGCACGCCCCACATACTGGCGCGGGCGTAATCCACCGGCATCACCCATTTCCACTGGTTGGAGCCGGTGATGGGCCAGGCGCCGGTCTGCCATAGCAGCGGGTTATTGTCCTGACTGGCGGAGCGGTAGGCCCCGTCCTTGGTGCAGGAGGAACCACTATCCGCCACCACGGCTTTGGAGGCCATGGGCACCTCCAACTGGAACTTCGGTATATCCCGGCCGCTCACCGAGTCAAGGCTGAAACCGGCAGGCTCCGCCGCGTTGGCCGCCCCGCCGAATCCCGCCAGCATCAGAACCATCATTATCTTTTTCATTTTTTTTCCTTGATCTATTGCGCGGTTTGCAAACCGGCGCCGCTTAATTCCCTTCTGTGTATATGCTACAGCATGCCTGCGGCGGGCGCCTGAGGCGCAAGCCCTTGCCGGAAAGTTTTTCGGTTTACGGCGGCCGGCTGCACTAAAAACGATTTTTAGTGAAGCAGTGTTTCACCAGTGGATTAAGGAACTTCTTCCGAAGAGGCAGGCAGAACGCCGAGCCAGGACCTGGCCGGCGCCTTCACATGAAAAAAGACCGGAGGGCGGCCTCCGGTCTTTTGCTTTTTTGGGCCTTGCCGGCTCAGGGCAGCGGCGCGTAAAGGCTGGCAGCGTTTATCACGGGCAGCTCGGGGCCGAGCAGGCCTTTGCTCTGCAGATAAGGGGGCACCAGCACCGGCATGGTGGCTTCTATATTGTAGACCGAATACGGGACTTCCCACATCGGGATGCGGCGTACCTCGGGCAGCGCGCGGTTCATCAGTATTATCAGGTTGTTGGTGCAGTTGTTGGTAACGGTGTTGTAGAACTCGCCGGCCCGGTTCACCGCGGCCTGGCGCACCGCCTCGCGCGCCAGCCAGGTTTTCTGCGGCATGGAGAAATTCTTGAGCTTGTAGGGGATCAGGCGGTTGTTATTGAGCAGGACGGACCTGGAGGAGTAGTCCTCCCAGGTGGCCAGCACCCAGACTATATTGAACGCGTTGCCCATGCCGGTCACGGGGTTATAAGCCTGCCCCTGCTTTAAATAGGCTTCCACCGAAAGCACCAGGCCGAAGGACTCGTTGCCGGCGGCGTCGGTAAGGCCGCCCTTCTCGAAGGTCATGAGCAGCAAAGAGTGCGCGGCCAGTTGCTCAGGAGGGAAAGGCTGCTTTATCAGGTAAATATCCCTGATAAGGGCCGGCTTGACCGTGGCTGCGGCCCAGTCGAAGACGCCGGGCCTGGGTTTCCTCGTGTAAAGCCAGCGCACGTTGTTAACGGTCAGCTCGGCATCCGAATCCGAAACCAGGGCCGCGGGGCGCTGCATGGGGTCGTGCACGGCCTGCTCGGGCTTGACGGGCGGGGTGTAAGGAGCGATGGTCTCCACCTTCAGCACGTCCAGGTCGTCGGCCTGCATGGCCTTGCCTTCCACCTGCACGGTCCTGCCGTCGTAGCGGCGGGCCAGGGCGGGGTCCAGCTCCAGCCTGAACAGGCGGCCGTCCGGCGTATTAAGGATAATGCGCCCCTCGCGGATGTTCAGCATACCGTCGAGCGCGTAGCCCACGGCCCATTTATTTACCGCCGGGACTTCCACCACCCGGGCCTCTAGCCCGGCCACCCCGGCGGGGCCAAGGCGCTGAAGGTCAGAGAACTCCGCCGCGCCGGCCGCGCCGGACAGCCCCGCCATTACCGCCATGATCATTATCCATTTCATATCAGTTAATCTCCTTTAAATGTCCGTCAGGTTTCTGCTGCGTATATATGTTACGGGATGCGCTCGCCATCCGCCTGAGGCGAAAGCTCCTTCCGTTCTGTTTTCCGGCTTACGCCGCCCAACTGCGTTAAAACCGGTTTTTAGTGAAGTGCCATATCACCAGCGGGAACAGGGGACCCTGCCCCCCCCTTGACTACGGCATTTTCAGGCTGTAAACTATTCGTCATATGGGGCGAAAAACTTTGGATCATAAACCAGGGACGCTCGGCGCGGCCGGACTTGCGTTAGCTCTCTTTTTGCTGGCCTGCCTGGCCGGCCCTGGCCGCGGTGAGCAGGCGCTCGGCCAGCTCAAGGCCCCGGCTAACCTCAATGCCGCCGCCGTGCCGGCGTCAGCTGTGCCGGCGGCTCCCCCGGAAAGCGATGCCCCGGCCGCCGCTTCCTTCGCCAGGATCTCGAAACTTGTCCGGGCGGCAAAAAAAAGCGTTAACCTGACCACGCTGGCTTTCCCCGGCGATGAGACCGGGCGCCGCATGGCCGGCCTGCTGATAGCCGGGAAGAAGGCGGGGCGCAGCGTGCTGCTGCTTATAGACAAGAATACGGCCCGCCTTTACGACAAAACCCTGCTCGCCGAGCTTGCGGCGGCCGGCATACCCGCCCGGTTCTACCTGCCCGCCGACGGCGCCGCTGACGCGCCGCAGACCCGGATGCTGGTGATAGACGGCAAGTGCGCCGTGTTCGGAGGCAAGGAGGCAGGCCGCAAGCCTTCCGGCGCGGCCGGCGCTCAGAAGATCCGGAGTATCGACGCCCCCGTGCAGGTTTCCGCCACGGATAACAGGATAGTGTTCTTCTTCCAGGCCACCGACAATACGGAGCCCGCGCAGAAGATACGCGATATCCAGGCCCCCGCGCAGCCTTCGGCCACGGATAACGGGATAGTATTCTTCTTCCAGGCCACGGACAATCCCGACACCAAACAATAGCAGTCTGGCCCGGCCGGCGTAACAAGTAAAAGCCTGCTGCGCGCCTGCTACAGCGCGCTCACGACCTCGTCGTTGCGGATGATGGTGGTCTCTCCGGCCTTCAGCCGCACGGGGATGTGCTTGTAATCCATGCCTATCGCCGTGGCCTGGCCGCAGAGGCCGATCTGCGTAACGCTGACCGGCAGATAGAATTCCATGACGCCGGTGCCGGCCGGGAAGAGATATTTTGGATTACCGCCGAGACAGGACGCCTCTTCGGCCTCGATGCCTATCACCCGCGCCAGCCAGCGCACGCCGGTGCTTTCTATCCGCACGCGGGCATAAAGCTCTGGGGACGAAACCCGCCACGCTTTGCCCGCCCCGGGGTCAGCCGCGTGAACCGACGCCGCGCCCAGCAGCATAGCGACCGTTATTAGTAGTGTTTTTTTCATAAGTTCTTGAAAGAACCTCCTTATTATTTGTAACCGCACTGCCTATAAATTGCCTGACAGATACTCTGTTCGTCCCGGCCCGCGCCGGATATTCGCTGTTCCCTCCCAAGGGCGCTCAGGGCAGCCCCCGGGTTCTGGAGAGGTGTTCGTAGTCCAGCACTGAATAACGGGGCTTCTGGTGCGTCTGGTCCAGCCGGAAAAGCTCGTCGAGCATGACACGCAGGCTTTCCTGCGCCGGCCCGGCCAGCCTGCCCCAGGGGTCGGCCACCACCGCGTCCGGGCCCCACTGTGCCGGGATCGCCGGGTTGGCGCCTTCCGGCAGGCCGAACACCGTAAAAACATGGTTCTTGTCGGGGTCAAGCTGCATCGTCCACCAGTCGAAGGTCTGAAGCACCACCATCGAGGCCTTTACGCCTTTTGAACGCAGATAGACCTGCGCCAGGAAAGCTTGCTCGGTGCAGTTGCCGGCTTTATATTTCAGGACCAGCTCGCGCATTCTGCCGGCCAGGTGGTCGAAACCGGGGCTGGACGAACCCCAGACAAATTCCCTGTCGAACTCCTCACGCAGCGCGATAAGGTCCTTCAGCGACGCTTCGTATTGCGCTTTCAGCGCGGGAAGAAGCTCCGCCTGCGGCGAGCCCGGCCGGATCCGGTCCATCGTCATTTTTATTTCGGAAGGGGAGCGCAGGCCCAGCAGACGCACCTCCCTGACGGCCTCCGCCGCCAGCGCTATATCCGACTGCAGCGGCGCTCTGGCTGCGGCCGGGTAAGGCCGGGGCAGTTCCGGCAGCGCGGCTTCGGAACCGGCGGCCGCCTGCGCGCGCAGTGAGTTCAGGGCCGGGGCGCCGGCGTTGGCGGCCGGCGCTATCAGAACGACCGGCAGAAAAAGCAAAAGTCCATAAGTCATAAACACCTCCTGAATTTAACCGCGACCTACGGGACAGCGAAAAAGGAAGCCCCGTGGCCGTCCTTGCTGCCGCTGACGGAGCAGGAGAACTGCTCGTCCATGGCGATCACGTACTCGTGCGCCGCCAGTTTCTTGCCGCTGATCCCCGCCGGCTCCTTTTTAACCATGAGCGGGGTTTCCGCCTGCGCGGCCGGAGCTATCTCGTCGGCGGTTTTCAGGTAATTCACTTTTACCGTCACGGTATTGTCGTCGTAGATCTTCAGGCCGCCGTAGTTAAGCACGAAGCCGCGGATGGAGATAAGTTTGGCGTCGGAAGCGGCCAGGTAAGCCCTGGGGCCGGTAAAACCCTGGCCGAAATATTCCCAGGTAGTTATCTGCATCCCGCCGACTGCGTTCATGGATTCCGCCGCTTCATAGTAGCAGGTCTGCGGCTTGTTCTGTATCGTCAGTTCGCAGGCGGGGTCACTGGTCTGGCCCGGGCCGGCGGGGGTCTGGCTGAATTCTTTCAGCGACAGCAATTTACACTGCTTGTAGTCGATGACGGCCCGCACGGTACGGCCTGACCTGAGCGCGTCCAGGATCCCGGCAAGGTCGGTCAGCCGGCGCGGTGAGCCGGCCGAAGCGGGAACGGCGCAAAGCAAGAGCGTTAAAAGAACGGCTGCATTAAGCTTTATCATTTTAGTCTCCCTATACTGCCGGTCTATCTGTTGTAATTCCGCAGGAACGCGGCAGACGCTTCCTCTTTCTCGAAATCTATCACGCGGTCAGCTTCGGAGGCGAGGCCGCGGGCCGCCAGCGCGGCCAGCGCGGAGTCCGGATCGTATGAATTCGTCCGCGCCAGTTCCGCGGCCTGCGCCGGCGTGTAGGACAAGATACTGTCGATAATGCGGAGCTGGTTCGTGCTGCAATTGTTGCTGGTCAGTAGGAAGTAAGTGGAGAGGCGGCGGAAATCCGCGTCCGCCAGGTAGGCGCGCGCGTAGCGCTGCTTCTGCTCCGCCGAAAGGCGCAGGCGGTACTGACGGGTTTCCCGTCCTTTCATTTCAATATACTGATCTATCAGTTTTGCCTGGTCCGTATATACGCCCAGCCCGAGCAGCATCGAGCCGTCTATCGAGCGGAAGGGATCTAAATTTATGCCGGCGATGGTCCCCACGCCCTGCCCGGAAAAGATCAGCGACGAAACCTCCAGCGCCCCGGTCGGATCGGCGGGGAACTGCGGCGTAAGGCGCACCGGCCTGGAGAACAGGGCGCGCACCTGCACGTGCCCGCCTCTTACGCCAACAAAGGGCACCGGATAATACACCACCTGGTAATACAGCTCCGAGATAGCGCTTACGGGGATGGCCGCCACATAGTAGCGGTCCAGGTGGCGCACATTGGCGTACACCAGCGTATCCGGGGCCCCCGGCATGCTGTAGGCGGCCCGCTGCTTATCGGACAGCCTGACCGCTGAGCGGAACTTGTCGGTGTTCACGCATTTCCCCTCGTCCGCCGGAAAGCCGGTGGTGGTTCCGCCGAAGACGGTGATGGTTTCTGGTTTACCGGCGGCCGGCGGAGTCGCGAAAAGATAGGCCGGTATCTCGAACGGGTCTTCGCTGCGCAGGCAGCTGACGCTTTCGTTTTGGTTGAAGCGCATGGCGTCCAGGTCCCAGCCGGCGGCCGCGGGGCCGCTGGCAGGCGCCGGGGCTTCCAGCGCGGCTATACCTGAAGCGCGCAGCCGCTGAAGGTCCGCAAGTTCCGCCGCGCCGGCCGCGCCGGACATTCCCGCAATTACCGCCGCTATCATTAGAACTTTCATGTTTTTGTCTCCTCTGGTAAGCGGCCGGTCCGCCTGCCTGGCGCCCGGCGCCGCTCCCGAACTCCGCAAATATATGTTACCGCTTCCCGCCGGCCGGCGCCTGAGGCAAAGGCTCCCTTCGCCCTGTTTTTTGGCTCAGGTCGGGCGGCTGCACTTAAAGAATGTTTTTAGTGAAGCGTCTTATCACCAGCTTGGCTTTCGACATCCGGACGGCCGCTCGTTTCCTTTCAACGCGGTCGGCTTTCTTCACCCACTTCTCCGGATGCCCGAGCAGGGCCGCTTTAACCGGGGCCGTGGCCGGCGTAGGGGCAGCAGTTCCGCAACTTCTTTAAGGTGGCACGATAAAACGGCGCGAACTTAAGCCGGTGTACCTTTTCTCTTATGCTAAAATATCTTTAAGGGGCTGGGGAAAAGCTAGTCAAACGATCAACAATATCCCCCGTTCCAGGGCCGCGTAGTTCGGCCCAGTGATTCAGAGAGAAATCCGGTGCCCCTCTTAGAGAGGCCCGAAGGGAAAAAACATATGAAAAAACATGGCACAGTAGCGTTTATAATCGGAATGCTGGCTCTCGCCGCAACCCTGGGAAGAGGGGCATGGGCCGAGACGGTACAGGCTAAGACAGCGGCTATCACGCAGCTGAGCAGTGTTGCGGCCGTAACCGATCTTAATAAAGCGGCCCCTGTTCCTTCTCCGGAGGGCGCGGCTGCGGCGGCCGGAGAGCCGGTCGTGAACATAACCTCTTTCAATATGATCGAATCGAGCACCCGCCTGGCAGAAATATGCGGAAAGGTGACGGGCAGCGGCACAGAATTCACGGTGGTGCGGATACTGGTCGATCCCAAAAGCAGCACCCCCGGGGCTTACAGCACTCTGGCGGATAAGGATGGCGCGTTTTGCTCGGTAGTCGTCACCTACACCAGAACAGCCAGCGCCTCGGCCAGGGTCCTTGGAAAGGATTCCACATCGAAGGTCGCCACCGCCTCGGAAAGGAATACAAGGTAATTGTTCCGCCAGGTCCCGCTGCAGGCAGCTCGTAACCGGATCCTGGTTCCCGACGACAACTTCAAAAAAAACAGCCGGCTTTCGGGCCGGCTGTTCTTTTTTTTGCTCGGGGCTCTTAGAACGCGAAAGGCGCGTTCATGCGGATCTCGGTTATGTTCCTCCCGAGTTCGGCCGCTATGCGTTTGATGTCGTTGCCGGCCCAGTAGGAGTAGTTGGCCTCGCCTTCTATGCTCTGGGCGAGCTTGGCGAGCTTCTCTATGGTCGGCTCCAGGCGGATGGTTTCCATGCGGAGCATGGCGGAGTCACGGTCCCGGATGGCTTCATCCATGCTTATCAGCGACTCGGCTACGGCTTCGGACGCTTCTTCAACGCCGCGGGTGTAGTCGGCCGGGGCTTTGTCCGGGCTGTTGAGCTGCTCAAGGCCCTTAAGTGAGAGGGCGACGGTCCTGAGGGTATTGGACTGCATCTTCGCCATCATCAGCGGCCTGGCGATGAGCATGTCCGCGGCGGCCTTGGTATGGAAGCCGGCCGGTATCGGGCGGATGATGTGGGTGGCGCAGGCGCCGGCCGGTTCGCCGGTGGAGAAGTCGGGCTTCACGGCCGGTTCGGTGAGGATGGCGCCGCTTTCACATTTGAAGAGGCACTTGTTGTTCTTGAATTCGGTGAAGATGCAGTAGTCCAGCGTGGTCTGGGGCTGGGGCAGGTTGTTGTGCTGGCTGTTGATCTGGTTCAGGATGGAGCCGGCGTCCGGGAGCTGCTGCTTGCCGGCGGCCCTGTAGTCGCCGCCGCCGCACTTCTCGTAGATACTGGAAGCCTGCGGCTTTACCGGTTTTGCCTGGAAGGTCTCGCCGCTGCGGCACTTGAAGCTGCACAGGTCGCCCTGCATGCCGGTAAGGTAGCAGCTGTCAGGATTTCCCGGCGCGGGAAAAGGGTTCACCTTGGAAATGGACGAAGCTTTCAGGCACTGCAGGTCGCTGAAGTCCGCTGCTGTAACGGGGGCGGCTACGGATACGGCTAAGAGTATGGCTGAAATAAGTTTCATTTATCCTCCAGTAATTTTGGCTGCAGAGGTAGGATATGATAAAACCGGTTGGCCTGTTGAGAGGCATAATACCCGGGATCTTAAGGGAATAAGGCCTACCGGTTAGCCGTCATTTGGCCGGCCCGCCTGGGCCTTTCAGCCCGGCCGTCAGGATCGGCCGAAAACCAGTTTCCACGCGTTTGCCGCCCAGGACAGGACGTTCTTTTATGAGGAATTGACAGGCCCATGTGCCTTATAGGTTCAAAAAAAACAATAGGTCTAAAGACTTTTTACCGACCGGGAACTGTGGCAAAGATAAGGCCTGTTATCGTAAGCCTTTTTCAGATTTTATTCTTTTCTCTGCCTAAAATTTTTCAAAAACCCACTCCCCTTCTGTTTATAGCCGGGCAGCGGCAAACAAAAAAAGACAGCGGAGTTTCCGCTGTCTTTTTTTTATTGCGGCTTGCTTTGCTTAAGCATTATTCCGCTTACTGCTTTATCCTTTCTTTTATCTTCCCTGAGACAGTTTCGGCCGCTGCTTTCAAGTCTTCGGGGGACCGCAGGTTGGAATTATCCGTCATTTTTATATCGCCGGTTTTGCCTTCCCGCAGGAAGACGGAGACTATGGAAAGCGTTTCGCTCTTTTTACTCACTTTTACGGTTACGATATATTCAACATCTATTTCCGCGGCTATTTTCCTGACTGACACTCTGTTTATCGCTGCGGGGTCATACTTCTTAGCCGCAAGCTCCTTGGGGTTATAAACTTTCAGGTCCGCGCTAAGAGCTTTAGTGAGCAGCGCGGAAAATTCAGCGTCCTGTTCCCCCTCAAAATTAATAACCGCTATTCCAGGGCCTTTTCCTGCGGAGTAAAGCGGTTCAACCGCAACTGCCTGGGTTGAAGCCTGGATAGGTGCAACCTCTTTTACAGTTTCACTTAAAATTACGGCCGCGTTTGGCGCCGGCTTAGGCGGCTTTTCTTTTTTTTCCTCTTTCGCCGCGTCCTTTTTCCCGCCGGAAAAAATACCGCCAAGCATGCCCCCGCCCAGCGCGCCCGCCGCGGGAAGCAGCGCGCCGCCGCCCGAGGGGGTTGGAACTCCGGACGGCAGGGACAGGCCGCTCTTCCCGCCACCGGATTTTCCGCCTTTCCCGGGCTTGTTTTTTTTATCCTTGGAACCTTTATCGGCTTTATCTTTCTTGTCTTTTGTCTCCTTACTGTCTTTCTCGCCTTTATCGGCGTTATCCGGTTTGTTTTTATCATCTACATCTTTGCCGGTATCCGGCTTTTCCTTATCACCCGGCTCGGCAGGGGTAGCGGGATTTTCCCCGGGATTGGCAGGCTCGGCCGGCTTTGTGCCGGATGGCGTTTCTTCAGGGGGGTTCCCTTTTTTCAGCGGATCATCGGGCTTTGACGGTTCAGTCGGTGTTTCCTGTTTTGATGGCGCTTCAGGTTTACTTTTGTTGCCCGGTTCAGCCGGCTTCGCGGGATTTTCAGCTGGATTGGCGGGCTCGGCGGGTTTTGTTCCGGACGGAGTAACAGCAGGCGGTTTTGAGTTTACCAACTCCTGCGCTTTATCCACAGCCTTCCCTGTGGCGTCTTTGGCAAATAAGGCACCCGGCAGGCTAAAAGCCAACGCAAGCAGACATATATACAATGTATTAATATTCATAAATTTGTTTTGGATCCGAATGGAACTAAAGGCCCCCAACAAAGCAAGCATACAACTTCACCCTATAGGTGTCAATTATCAAAAGAACACATTGCGTCCAAGGCCAAATTTCACCTGAGCCTCTGTGCCATATTATTGTATATTAGTTAAGACATATTCCCTGGAGGTTCTATGCCTATATTGATCTTACTCACGGGATTGCTCCTTGCGCCGGCTGCAGTCCTTGCCGGCGAGGCCGGCTGCGTATATGAGTATTCTGGAACGGCGCAAATACTTAAACCCGGGAGCGATTCCTGGCAATCTGTCAGCAAAGGCCAGCCATTAAGCGAGGGCGACAAGCTTAGGACAGGAGAAAAGGCGTGGTGTGAAATTTTATTAAAGGAAGGCACCTTTGTAAAACTGGAAGCTAAAACTGAAGCATCGGTCGAAGAACTTAAGCTGGCTCCGGTTTCCCGCTCCTGTTCTTTCAGACTACTGCGGGGAAAAGCATTGTGGATGGCCGCAAAACTTAAATCCGCCATCGAATCAAAGTTCGAGGTCCTGACCCCTAGCGCAGTGTGCGCGGTGCGGGGAACAGATTTTTCCATAATCGTCTCTTCAAAAGGCGCCACCACCCTGGGACTTTTCGAGGGCCGAGTCACGGTTTCCTCTCCCGAGGGCAAGGAACAGAAAAAGGAAGTCCTGGCCGGCAACGAGGCTTTTGCGGAAGCTGGCGGCGTGACGGTTCAAGAGAAGCTCTCCGGCGTCATGCAGGCCGAGAAGCGCCGCTACGAAAGGCTGAAAAACCGGGTGGAAAGCCTGCGCAAACGCCTGGCTGAGCGAGACAATTTTATTGATGACTACATAAACCGCCAGCAGAAAAAAATATCGGACTTCGAAACACGGCGTGCGGAAAAAATTAAAAACCGCCGTTAGCCCGCGTTTGCGGCGAATAGCGGCATAGACAGGGTCTTCCGGGTTTGCTGCGCATGAATCCTCTTTTCATAGGCAAAATGCTCTTTAAAAACCTGACACGTTCAGCGGCAGGCGCTAAAGTGAGCGTTATGGAAGTTACTGAGCAAAAGTTTATCCCCTGCTTATAGCTACAGGATAGTATCCGCTTTTCTCCTGTCAATCTCCCGCCAACAAAAAAATCGCCGCCCTTTTCAGGGCGGCGGTTCTGAAACCGTTACAGGTTATAGATAGCCTCTTAAGCGTTTAGCGTCCCCAAGTTCCCCGTACTACTGAATTACCGCGTACAGCACCAGTTCGCAGGCCACGGGCTGATGCTGGCGCAGGTAAAACCTGTACTCCGGAACCAGCGACTTAAGGAACAGCGGTATTTCGAAAAGGTCGCCGGGCTTATGATAAAGACAGACGGCGAGTTTGGGCCGGTTGCGCTTTATGGTTTCGGCCGCGCCTTTTAAAGCCTCCAGCTCGGCGCCCTCAATGTCCAGTTTGATGAAGGTGGCGTCGGGGGCCGCATTGTCGAGGGCCTCCACTTCCACGGACGCGCTCCCGGTTTTGGATATGGCGGCGGCGGATGGATCCTGCGAAGCGTAAAAGCTCAGCGCGTCCGCCTTGCTCCACAGCCCCTTGCCGATAACGCGCACGCCGCGCCACTGCTGCCTGCCGGCCAGCGCGCGCAGCTTGGCCGCGTTCGCCGGCTCGGGCTCGAAGGCGTAGCACTTTGAGTATTTATTATCCGCTTTCCTGATAAAAGCGAGCAAAGTATCTCCGGAGTAAGCCCCCCCGTCCACGAACACTTCGCGCTCCGTCAGCCCGATTATCCCTTCCGGGAAATACTGGTCCCTGGCCCAAACCTCGTACAGACCGTCCACCCCGCCGCCCAGCTTCGCGTTCAGGAAAGCGGTATAGGTTTTTTTTGAGAGCTCGTCGCCCAGCATTCCGTAAACAGCGCCGAATCGCTCCTTATTGCGCTCCACATATGCTCTGTCGATAGTGTAGTTCAGCAGCGCGCCTATCGCGTCGAAGAAATAGATGCCGGCCGCGCGGGCGCGGTCCTTTTGCGCGAGCTTCCTGCCGGCGAGCCTGGAATCCGCGAAAGCTATCACAATGTTGAATTTTTCGAACCTGCGGTCGATCTCGGCAAAGGTAAGCGTTCCGGCGGAGGCCGTGAACCCGTCATCCGCGAAGCTCGCCGCCGCCTTCAGCCCGGCCCGCGCCAGGTATTCCCGCACATAAGGGGCATACCACCCGTCCCCGTACAGCACTATGGGCAGCCGGCTGACCTTGAGAACTTCAAGATCAGCCGCGGCCCTGCCTGGGGCGGCCAATATTTTATCCAGGAATATATCCTTCATAATTTCCGGCGGAAAAGAACTGTAGTAAGCATAAGCCCTGTTACCACATGCTCTTTCCTTGTTCCGCTCTTAGCTGCCTAATACTTTTAAAAAATCGTTCACCGTCAGTCGATCATTATAATACCAAAAGCCGGGGCGGGGCCTATTACTTCGCAAGAAAAGTCCCCGCTCCTGCGTGTTATACTACCCGGGTAATTCTCCGGATAGACGGCGTTTAAATGTTTGTGCGACAATAACTTTGCGGAGGAGACCCCCTAGCGGCTGCGCCAAGGTGTCGCCACCCCCCGAGGATAACAAGAGGGGCGCGGAGCGCAGCCTTAAAAGGCGCTTTTCCTGGACAGTTGTATCTAAGCCACGGAAATGACTTACGAAAACACTAGGGAGGAGTACATTAATGAAAAAAACAATGATAATTGCAGCGTTGGCCGCCGTTGGTCTCTCGGCAAGCGCCTCTGCCTTCACCTTTGAGAAGAGCAAGCTGACGCTCGGAGTGATGCCTGTTTATTCTATGCCCCAGGGAAACAGGGGAGATGTACTGGACAACTCGCTGGGCCTCAATATATCCGGCGAATATGTGGTACAGGACAATATAAAGCTCGGCCTTGAAATGGGCTATGCCTTCGGCTACGATGCCAAAGGCAGATATAAGCTATGGGACAGCGACTACGACATAAAGGTCTTTAACTTTGGCCCGACGGTGAAATACTTCGGGACCAATGAAAAGCTCTCTTATTACGCCGTGGCCGGGCTCGGCTTCTATAACTGGAAGTCCGCCGAGATAGTCAACCGCGTCCCTGCCGACTCCGGCTCGGACTTCGGCTTGAACGTGGGCTTCGGCGCCGGCTATGAGCTCAGCACGAACTGGACCGGCGGCCTGGAGATGCGCTACCACACCGTAGGCGGGGACCTGAACACCGACTTTATCAACCTCGGTTTCAAGCTCGACTACAAGTTCTGAACCAAAGAAAAGAAGTGCTTAAAACCCCGCCCGCCGCAAG
>CAIRNJ010000056.1 GCA_903879915.1 uncultured Elusimicrobia bacterium | reverse complement strand
CTACCAGCACGCTATTGTTTGCATGCAGGTCAATTGCCGCGTATAATTTCATATAAGTCCCCTCCTTAGCTGTTTGCAACTGCTTCTTAGACAAAGCAATGTTACAAACTGCGGGAGGGGACCCTCTATATGATTATCGGGGTGTAAAAAGCAGCCGGCCTCGCAGAATCCATTTGCTAGAATATGAAAGTCAGAACGCGGGGAGAAATAAACAGTCAAATTTGTCCCCTATCCGCGCTGCATTTGTTTTCCAAGGAGCGGCTAAATGGAAGAATCTATACTGGTAATAGTTAAGCCCGACGGGATGGTGAAGGGGCTGGCGGGCTACGTACTGACGCGCTTCGAGGCCACCGGCCTGCGCATAGTGGCCGCGCGCATGACCAAGGTAACCAGGGAACTGGCCGAGGCGCATTATCACCATCTTAAGGAGAAGCCCTTTTACGAGGAGCTTATCCGCTTCATCATGGGCGAGTTCGACAACCACCAGGACAACGTGCTGGCCTTCGCGTTTACCGGCGAAGACGCGGTGAAGAAAGCCCGCACCATTGCCGGCGCCACGAACCCCGAAGAGGCCGATTACCGAACTATCCGCGGCAGCCTGGGGCGCGTAACCACCAAGGGCATCTTCGAGAACGTGGTGCACGTTTCTTCTGACCCCATAGAGGGCGAGCGCGAGATCAAGCTCTGGTTCTGGCCGGAAGAACTAACCATAGACCTGTTCCCCACCAAGCTGTCCGGCAACCGCAAGATCTGGGTGGAACCCGGCGGTGTCAAAACCCGCACCGGCCCCTGGCCCGTGGAATCTAAATAAGCTGGAATTGGGGACGCTGCGCGATAACTCGATAACTTAAAACAATCGAGTTATCGTGTAACGCCCCCTATACACTATACATTTCATGAACACGAACGCCCGCCCCGCCTTTAACCCCCGGCTGGCCTGCCCCTGGCCGCGCCGGGACAGGCTGGTGAACGTGGGGCAGATAACTCCGGCGGAGCTCGACAGCTGGGTGATCCACCACGACGAGCAGGTTATCGTAATAAACAAGCCGGGGGACCTGCTGTGCCACCCGTCCAAGGATGGGCCCTGGTCCAGCCTTGCCGGCGCGGTGCGCGAGCATTTCGGCCTGGCCTCGGCCCACCTGGTGTTCCGGCTCGACCGCGAGACCAGCGGCGTGGTGGTGTTCGCCAAAACCGCCGCGGTGGCGGGCCGCCTGCAGACCGCCATGCAGCGGCGGCAGGTGGGGAAAACCTATCTGGCCATAATGACGGGCGAATTTTCCGGCCCGGTAACGGTCAACCAGCCTTTGGGCCCCGACGAGGGCAGCCCGGTGTACTTCAAAACTGGCGTGAGGCCGGACGGGCGGGCCGCGGTTACGCACTTCACCCCGCTGGCCAGCGGCGGCGGTTTTACGCTGGCGCGCGTGGTTACCGAAACCGGCCGCATGCACCAGATCCGTGCCCACGCGCAGTGGCTGGGGCACAGCCTGGCGGGGGACAAGGTCTACGGGCCGGACGCTAACTGTTACCTGAAGTTCCTCGACGATGGCTGGACGCCCGCGCTGGCGGAAACACTGCTGCTGCCGCGGCAGGCGCTGCATTGCGCCGAAATAGATTTGCGTAAAGCGGGGCTGGACCGCGTGTTCTCCGTGCCGCTGCCCGCTGACCTGCGCGCCTTCTGCGCCGCCCGCGGCCTGGCGTTTCCCGCCGGGGAAGCCCGGCGGTTTTGTTTTGTAGAATAAGGGGAACAAAAAGAAGTTAAAAAGGGGAAGAGGGGAGACGCAATGGCTGACAGACAGACGAAAGAATTCCTGCAGAGCGAGGCGGCAACCTGGCTGGCGGACGGCGTTATCGACCAGGCCACCCACGACACGCTGCGCCAGAGGTACGCTTTCACCTCGTTCGGTTTCACCGGGGTCATCAAGTACATAGGCATCATGGGCGGGCTGCTTACCTTCTTCGGCATAGTGGGGGGCATCACGGCTATGACGCGCTCCCTGGCCTTCAGCGCACTGGTTAGCGGGGGCATAGGCTGCGCGGCCGTTAAATTCGGGCTGCGCCTGGCGGAGGACCTGCAGGAGCAGTATTCAACCTCCTCCAAGATCATAGTTACGCTGGGTATTTTCATGGTCTGCAGCGCGGTCGGCATGCTCTGCACCTCCATGGGGATAAAAGATATGGCCGCGCTGCACGCCACCATGGTGATCTGCCTGCCCGTCGCCTTCTACCTGGCTTACAGCAGCCGCAACACCTACCTGCTGCTGCTGGGCGTGCTTTCGCTTTTCCACTGGGCAGGCTCCTGGGACGGCATGCTGGGCCGCTCCACTTACGCGTTCAGCGTTCAGGACCCGCGCCTGATGTGGCCGGCGGCTCTGGGCGCTGTGGCCATAGGTGTTTACCATGAGCTGTTCCTTTACCCGCAGACCGGCCGCTTTTACAAGGTGTGGCAGACCGTCGGGCTTATCTACTTCAACCTGTCCCTGCTTATCCTGTCCTCCCTTTCGGGCAGCAGCGGCTACGCGCTGGACTGGGTGGTGCTGTTCACCCTGGGCTGCATAGCGCAGATAGTGGCCGCCGACCGCCTGCAGAACGGTCTGCTGCGCGGCTTCGGCGTAACTTTCCTCGCTATCGATATTTTTACGCGCTTTCACGAATTGTTCTGGAACTCCATGCAGGTGGGCACTTTCCTGCTGGCCGGCGGGGCCGGGCTGCTGGCGTTCAGCGCGGCGCTGCACTATTACCTTAAATACGCCGTGGCCGCGGGGAGGGCGTCATGAGCGCCGGCCTGCAGATGCACGGGAAGCTGCACGCCGAGCTGGACAAGCTGGGGGTGATGAAGGTGCTTACCTGGGAACAGGTGGCCGCCCTGAAGCTGCGCTACCCGGCAGCCCCGCAGGACGCGGGGTTCCTTGTGCGCGTTTTTGTGGCGCTGGGTGTTGTGTCGGTGATAGCCGGCGCCGCCCTGCGGATGCAGGACCAGTTGCTGGTTCTGTGGAACTACCTCAAGGAGTTCATCGATTGGCGGCTGGCCGCGGAATTCTCGCTGCTGCTGGCCTCCGTTGCTTTCGTGCTGGAAGGCCGCAAACTGAAGAGCAGCCGGCCCCGGCCGCTGCTTGGTGATATCTGCGAACTGGCGGGCGCGGGCACTCTGCAGTGGCTGACCGTGGTTTTGGCGAAGCATTACTCAACGGGCAGCCAGAATTGGCCGGCCCTGCTGGGGCTGGACGCGGGGTTATTGCTGCTGCTGGCCTACGCGCTGGGCAACCGGCTGATACTCTGGTACGCGCTGGCGGATTTTTTCTTTTACTTCGGCGCCGAAACCGGCTATGTTTCCGGCTGGGGCGCGTATTACCTGGGCATGACCTATCCCGTGCGGTTCCTGGGGATAGGCCTGCTTACCCTGGGCGCGGCCTGGGCGCACGGCATGCTGGTGCGCGGGCGGCTGGCCAATTTCAGCAGGGTCTACGCCCATTACGGGCTGCTGCTGGTGAACCTTTCGCTCTGGTTCCTGGCGCTGTTCGGCTATTTTGAGAACGCCCAGGTGCGCTGGGAGGGTACCACGGGGGAAAGGCTGGCGTTCAGCATCCTGTGGGCTATAGTTTCCGCCGCCGCGCTGCTGGCCGGCGCTAAGTCCGGGCTGCGCCTGCTGCGGGGCTACGGGCTGACGTTCCTGATAATCAACGTTTATACTTTTTACTTCCAGTTTATTGTGGCGAATACCGGGGAAGCGGCGTTCATACATTTGCTGGTAACCGGAGGCAGCCTGCTCTGGCTGGGGCTGCACCTGGAAACGCTGAAAAGCGCGGCGATGCCGGGCGATAAAGAAGGGGCCGGGGAGAACTGACAAGGGGGGACGCTGCACGATAACTCGATAATTGGAAACGATCAAGTTGTCTTGTAGCGTCCCCAAGTTTACAGGGAGGGTAAATATGATTCAAGCTTGGTTTGTGACCGTGCTGCCGGTCATGTTCCTGGTCGTCCTGTTCGGCGGCGAAGGCGCCTTTAAAAAGCGGAATATAGATATGGGCGGAGAGCCGCCTATAAACCGCGCCGTTTTTCTCGCCAGCAAATACTTGATAGTGCTTCTCTGGGCCGCGATGGTCGTTCATTGCTGGGACATAAACCTTTCCTTTTTCGCCCCTCCGGGCTTCGCCAGGCCGGCGGCGCTGGCTCTATGGGCCGCAGGCTTTTCACTTTTGTTGGCCGGGCGGTTCACCATGGGCAGTTCATTCCGCATCGGCTCCCCCAGGGAGAGCACCGGGTTGAAGGTGGGCGGCCTGTTCAGGTTCAGCAGGAACCCCATGTACCTGGGGGTATTTTCTACTCTTGCGGCGGCGGTGCTCTGCACGTTCAATCCTTTGGTGCTTTTACTCGCGACATTCATAGCCGCCGCGCATCACCGGATAGTTCTGGCCGAGGAAGAGTATCTGAAAAAAGCGTTCGGGCAGGAATACCTGGCGTATTGCGCCAGGGTCAGGCGGTATATTTAAGGAATGATCATGAACGATAGAATAAAAAACACAGTTGCTTACGGCGGCGGGCTCATCTGCCTGCTTTTGCTGATGTCCGCTTTGCTGCCGGCTGACCTTTGCGCCCGTGCCGGCGGCGGAGGAGGAGGCGGCGGGGGCGGGGGCGGCATCCTGGGAATTGTCCTCTACCCGTTCATATTGATCTATATCGGCATTCTGCATTTCAAGATCTACCGGAAGAATAAGGAAGCCGCGGCTCTCATAGAAAAGGCTGCCGGCGCCGACAGCGGCTGGAGAATGGAAAGCCTGAAACAAAGGATAGAGGAATGTTTTTTCAAGGTGCAGGAAGCGTGGACGGAAAGGAACCAGGACCTGGCCAAGGACTACATGAGCCAGCGCCTGTACCAGAAGCATCGGGAGGAAACCAACCGGATGATAAGGGACGGGGAAAAGAACATCCTGAAAAACGTCGAGCTTCTCGGGGCCAAGATAGTGGAGGCTATAGATTACACGGATAATTCGAAAGACCTTTTCTGGGTTTATATCAGGGGCTCGATGATAGATTACACGGTTACGGAGCCCGAAGGAACAGTGATAGACGGGAATCCCGATGAAAACGGGAAATTCGGCGAGCTGTGGAAGTTTACACGCGAAGACGGCCGCTGGGGACTTGACGAGATAGACTCGGACGTCAGTCTTGAAGACCTGGACGGCTTCAGGTCCCGCAGCGAGGACTGAGCGGGGACGCCGCGCGAGCCAGGGAAGAACGGATAACCTATGAAGTTCGGGATGTATTCATTTTTCGGGTATGAGCTGCCGCTGGCGCAGCGGCTGCGGCTGGTCCGGAACGCGGGGTTCGATTTCACCGCGCTTTGGTGGGGCGAGGAAGAGCCTGATGTGCGGGCGGGGCGCAAACACGAGCTCCCGCGGCTGGCGCGCGACCTTGGGCTTGCTGTAGACAATATCCATGTGCCGTTCGAAACCTGCAACCGGCTCTGGAGCCCGGATAAAGCGCAGCGCGAGGCGTGGGTAAGCGACAACCTCGGCTGGGTGGAGGACTGCGCCAGGGCAAAAGTTGGTATTCTGGTGATGCACCCTACCCACGGGAAGGATTTTCCTCCGCCCGGAGAGGACGGGCTTGCGGCCTTCGCCCGCGTGCTGGCGGCGGCGGAGCGCAGCAACGTGCGGCTGGCCGTTGAAAATACCCGCGGGGAGCTGCATCTGGATAAATTGCTGGAGCGTTTCAGCTCGCCGTTCCTCGGGCTATGTTACGACAGTTCTCACGCCAGGATAGTCAGCCCGGCGCCCCTGGCCCTGTTGGCACGGCACGGCGGCCGGCTGCTTACTACGCATCTGTCGGACAACGACGGCGAAGCCGACCGGCACTGGCCGCCCGGGGAAGGCGTGGTGGATTGGCGCGGCCTTGCGGCCGAGCCTGCTTTCCGCCGGCTGGGCGCGGTGATGTTGGAAGTGCTCGGCCCCCGGAACGAACCCTGGCCGGCCCCGGAAGCCTTCCTGCGCGATATGCGCCGCCGGCTGGGGGACGTATTTGACTAATTGACTATTTGAACAGAACGCCGGAAGTTCACGGCAATTACTGAATAACGCTGCCTCTATCGCTCTGCAGCTCGGTGAGCAGGTAAATACAAATGGAATCTCTCCCGGCCTTTGAACGGATGCTCGCGACGCTTGATGTACAGCTCAAGCCTGTCGCAAAAAAACCTTTCGAGTTCAACGATCCTGAGCTTATGGCGAAACTCGCGGGAACCCGGGACCCTCTCAATGAGACCGGAACGCGGCCGGTAATGGAGGCGCTGGTGGCGGAAATAACAGAGCATTACTCCAATTGTGCTCCCGGGGCCAGGGCGGCCATCCGGGATTTGTTCGAAAAATATGATTCCGCCGCCTGGGCAGCAACGTTCACCCGCTTCCCCTCCACAGCGGAGGGCGTTCGCCGGGAGCTGCTGCTTTTTTCTGTGCTGGACCAGGGAAAAGACACGCGGGACGCTGTCCTGTGGCTGCAGGGTATTGTTGCAAAGGCAAGAACCGCGGGCATAAATGTAAAACCGCTGCTTGAGGAAGCTGCCGGTCTTTCGAGCGGGATAAATAAATACGGAATGGGTTCTACCAAAGAACTGCTTCTTTCAACTGCGGTGTGACGGATAGAATGGAAAACATAAAGGGCTGGAATATCGACCTCAAAGCTGTTTACGGCAGGCGTTGGGGAGACAAACTCAAGTTCCACGCCTCCGAAGACCTTTGGGAGTCGGCGGATGGGAGTGTTGCCGGCCTGCTGTACGGCATTGCCGAGGTGGGGATCTCAAAAGAGATCGGCTGCCTGGCCGTATTCCGCAAAAAGGAAGCTCCGGTGCTGGCTTTCGATCTCCCGTGGCTGAAATGCTGGCATTTGCTCGAGCTGGCGGTGCAGTTCGGAAAAAACGATTACCTGTTCGTCCACCGCTTTATGTCCGACAGGGGGCGCTCCGGGGAGCGGCAGAGCGCGGGGCTTTGTGTTCTGGACCTGGCCGCCGGCCGCTTTGCTCCGATAGACAGTCTTCCCGCGGAATGTTTCCGTGTCCGCCACGCCGGCGGTACGGAATACGGCTTTGTGAATTCCGCGCAGGCCGGTTCAGCAGAGATAATTATCGACCTGAAAGCTCTTCCCTGGCGGCGTTTGCGGGGAGGCTGGTTGGACAGGTTTCTTTTATAGGGGGTCTAAAGGCCCATGACATGTCAAGGGGAACCGCGTATCATATATGAATACGCGGAGATAAAGAAATGATAAAGAGAGCGGTTCCGGTAATTTTTCTGACGATCGTTATGGCGGGGGCCTTTGCGGGCTTCGGCCGTTTTGTGCAGGCGCCCTCCGCCGTGCCCGCTGACCTGCGCGACGCGCCCAACTCAAGCGCATATTCTTCCCTGGCTTCCGAGTACGGCAGCTCCGCGCCGGTTCCTGTGCCGTCGGCGAGCGAAGCCAGGAGCCTGACCCCCGTGCCGGTTGCCGGCAACGGCGATTGGACCGGCTGGCTGCAGGGGCGCAGCGACTTCGACTATCTTCCCGGAACGCAGAACGTGGATACCGGCACGCAGGGTTTTAAGGTGTATTACAGGTGCTCTAAATTCGCCCAGGTCGGTTCCAGGTTCGCCATGAACATGCAGTTCAGCAACGACAAGGGCGGTGACCTGGGCATAGTCACCTGGACTACCGGGCCCAAGGCCGGGCGGATCATCACTGTCCGGTTCGAAGGCAACGCCGCTTTGTTCGCGCGCAACGGCGCCCCTTTAACTTCGAAGGATCCCGTGAGCGTGCTCAACAGCATCAATAACTTCAACGGCATGTGCGCCGAAGCTTACAAGACGGTAGAGGCCCAGCGGCCCGTGATCTCCAAATTCCTGCTGCGCAAGGATATAAAATCGCTGCAGCGCATGTATAAAGTGGTCAAGTTCGTTCCCGGGCCCATAGGGCTGTTCGGCGAGTCCATGGAGATAGCGCTGGACGTGGGGACGGGCAACAACGCTTTTGCCGGCATAGGCGCGGGCTGCCTGGTGGCCGGCATATTGGTGGAGAAGGCCACCCATAACGTGATCAAAGAAGAATGGATACGGTACATGCTGGAGAAAAAGTGCGCTATGTACGCTACCGCCGGCACCACCGCCTACGAGTACGGCGAAGAGCAGCGCGAGAAAAAAGAAGAGCCCGTGGTGCGCCTGTCCGGGCTGTATCAGGCCAATAAGACCAGCACTCACTGGTTCGTGGCCCAGGAGAACGGGAAGTGGGTCACTAAAAGCGAACCCAGCGGCGTGGCGCTTAAGCTGGCCTACGTGGAAGAGGAAGAGGCTATCAAGAACGTTTTCTTCGAAAGACACCGCTGAGTCTGCGCGCTGGTGTTTAAAAGCCGCCGGGGAAGCCCGGCGGTTTTGTTTTGGACGCAACACCGCGCGGCGGCCGTTATTGTTCCATTTGCTAGAATAACTGCGATGGGCCGCGGGGCGCGGTTAGTGTTATGAGACGATCCTTCTTTATAAAATTCGGTTTGGTGGTCTTCGCGGCGCTGCTCGTGCCGTTTTCTTCCGTTCACTGTGAAGAGAAACCGGCCTCCCCGGCGGCGGCGAAGCCGCTGCGCGTATTGTTCATCGGCAACAGCTTAACCTATATGAACGACCTGCCCGGGCTTACCGCGCGGCTGGCGAAGTCACGCAATTTCGTTATGGAGTACGCTACTTATACCCCGAACGGCTATTCTTTCGCCAAACATGCCGCCTCCCTTAAGGCGCAGCGGAAAATAGAGGCGGGGTGGGATCTCGTAGTACTTCAGGCGCAGAGCCAGCCCCCCGAAGCGCCGCCGGCTGCGGCGCAGTTCTACCTGGACGCGCAAAAGCTCAGCCAGGCCGCCAGGAAAGCCAATCCCGGCGTTAAAGTGGCTTTTTACGAAACTATGGCCAGGAAGAACGGCGCCGCGCGGAAAGGGCGCGCCGCTGCCGAGGCGGATAGTTACGAGGGGCTGCAGAAAAAAGTGAACGAAGCTTATTCTAAACTGGCGCTGGAGAACCAGGGCATCCTTATCCCCGTCGGCGAGGCCTGGCAGAAGCTCCGCGCGCAGCGCCCCGCGCTGGAATTATACCAGGACGAGGTGCATCCTAACCTTACAGGAACGTACCTGGCCGCTTGCGTTTTTTACTCGGTTGTTTTTGCGGACACCCCGGTGGGCCTGCCCTACCCGCCGGAAATAGACGCTGAGACCGCTTCTTCCATTCAAACGCTGGCCAATGAGGCCAGGGGTATAGGGACGCTGCGCGATAACCCGATAACTCAAAAATGAGCAAGTACTTTTGTGACCGCCGGGAAGCTGGCGGTTCAATGGCGTGATAAATATGAAGATATGTCCTAATTGCAAGCGCAGCCTGGATGACGATTCCGCCTACTGCGGCTATTGTGATACCAAACTTCCCTATGTCCCCGAAGAGGAAGAAGAAGCGCCCGGGGGCGGCGCCGGGCTAAAGAACAATTCCGCGCCCCCCGTTTCGAGGCGTTGTGAAAATTGCGGCGAACCGCTGGAAGAGAACTTCGATACCTGCTGGAAATGCGGCGCAGTAGCGGTGAGCGGAGCCGAAAGCCGAACTGCGGGCGTAAAAAGGGCTGCCGCCGCGCCTATCATGTCGGTCTGCGGCCTGGCCAAGACGCTTGAGGTCTACCCGGACAGGATCTTTATCGCTACTTCAGGCATTGCCGATATGTCCGGCCTGACGGGCTACGTGGCCCCATGCGAGATCCCCATTAAAGATATCTCTTACATACAGTTCACCAGCACCAAGGAAGCCGTTGTAGGGAACCTGGTAGTGAATTATACCGTGCAGCCTCCGGAAGATACGGCGGACGCAGTGAGCCTGAGCGAGTCCGTGCTCTTCGGCGCGGAGGCGGAGCAGGAAATGGCGGCGGTGCCGGAATTGATCAAGCGGTGCAGGACAGAGCTGGACGCGCAGGCCGGCGAGGATGCTCCACCGCCGCCGCTCCCGGGCGGGGAAGATGCAGCGGGAACTAATACGGCTTCGAATGAGCCGGATGAGGCTGCTGATAGTTAAAATTGAAAAAAGAGTAAGTGAGGTGTCTGGCTATTGCTGCAATGCAAGTTCCGGGGCTGCCGGAGTTTCAAGCAGGCGGGAAGTGCTCCGGCCTTTATAGAAAAGCCAGCCCAGCCAGGCGCCCTTGGCGAAGGTGGAAAGGCTGATGGCCCACCAGATGCCGGCGGTGCCCAGCCCGCAGGTGACGGCCAGCAGCCAGGCCGCCGGCCAGCGCGCCACGGTAAGCGGCACGGCTATCAGCATGTAATCGCGGGTATGCCCCAGGCCGTTGAAGGCCCCCTGGAAGAGCAGCTCCCAGCCCAAAAATATTTCGCAATAACCTATAATGCGCAGGTAGCGCACGGCGTGGGCTATCACTTCGGGGTCGGAGGTGAGCGGCCGCACCAGCCAGCCGGGGATGAAGATGAAAGCCAGGGCCACGGGCACCATAAGCCCGGTGATGAGCACGCAGCCGCGGCCGGCTATCGATCGCACGCGGCGCATATCGCCCCGGCCGAAAGCCTGCCCGATCAGGGTAGCCATGGCGGTAGAGAAGCCCATGGCCAGGTAATAGGGGACGC
The DNA here is from genome assembly GCA_903879915.1 of uncultured Elusimicrobia bacterium. Taxonomy (GTDB): domain Bacteria; phylum Elusimicrobiota; class Elusimicrobia; order Elusimicrobiales; family UBA9959; genus UBA9959. The sequence continues at coordinate 29,951 of CAIRNJ010000056.1, read as the reverse complement.
CTTCCAGGCGGAAGCAGACGCTGAGACCCGCCAGCGGGGCCTCGCCGAAGCGCGTGATTATTACCGTAAGCGCCGGATAGATAAGGGACCAGACCAGGTTCACCGAGGCGGACGGCACGCCTATGCGCAGTATCCGCCGCGCGTTGGTGAAGGCGGGGAGCCGCGCCACCTCGCCCAGCGGCGGCAGGAAACCGCGCCTGCGCAGGTAGACCACCTGCAGCGCCAGCGCGCCGGCGGTGGAGATCACGGTGGCGGCGGCCGCGCCCGTCACGCCGAAAGGCCGCCCGGTGAAATAGCCGAGTATCAGCACCGGGTCCAGCACCATGTTGAGGGCCACGGACGCCGACATTATCAGCACGTTGGTGCGGACGTCGCCGTAGGCGTTGAAAATATTGCCGGCCAGGTTGCAGAGATAAAAAAGCGGCAGCGCGCACACGTAGATGGTGAGGTACTGCCGCGCGTACGCCGCCGTTGCCGGCTGCAGCCCCATCAGACGAAAAATGGCGCCGATAAAAGGCAGCAGCAGCGCGATTATCAGCAGGCTGGCTCCCAGGCTAAGCCAGGCGGCCTCCACGGCCGCGCGCCGCGCCTCGGCGGTGCGGCCGGCGCCGAAGAGCTGCGCTATAAGGGTGTTCGCGCCTACGGTGGTGGCATTCATAGCCGCGTACACCGCCCACGTAAGGAAGGCGGCCGAGGCCACGCCGGCTATGGCCTGGGTGCCCAGCTTGCCCACCCAGAAAATATTTATGACGTCGAAAAGGATGAAGGCCAGAAAGCCCAGGAAGGCCGGAAAGGCTATGCCGTATATCTCGCGGTCCAACGGATCATTAAGCCAGCGCTTCATTGTTACTAGTTTACCTTTTTGGGGAGAGGGGACGATTTTTACTTTTTGACTATTTATCCGTCGCCGGGCTAAGTAATTGTTAACAATAAGTCAAAAAGACAAAAGCGTCCCCTGCAAAAAAAGCGCCCCGGCTACTTTGCCGGGGCGTTTTATTGTACGGCTGTCGCGGTTATTTCTTGTCGGTCGCCGCGGGAGCCGCAGCTTTGGCTACTGAGGCTACCTTTAGGGCCGCCAAGGGGTATTTGGGCGGGTTGGGGGGCAGCAGTTCGCCGGTCACCGTTACGGTCTTGCCGTTGAGTTTTTCCAAGGGCTTGAAGGCTTTCTTATCGGCGCCGGGAAGGAGCTTGATTGTCTCTTTGTCGATCTTAAGAAGGATCGTGTCGTATTTCTCTTTCTTCGCCGGGTCGGCCTTTATTATCTCTATGACGCCCGTTTTCGTCACCACTTCTTTCATCGCTTTCGCTTTGTCCTGCGCCCGCGCGCCGATCACCCCGGCGCCGGCCAGGATGGCGAGGGCGAGGCAGCTGGCAAGTATTCTGTTTTTCATTAGTAGTGCTCCTTTGATAATTCTATTAAAGCTCGATTAGAATCATACTTCTTTCCCTGCCGCCGGCTCAACCCGGCAGCCTTAGCCGCGCGGCTGACGCCCATTTGCTAAAATAGTTCTGTCAGGGCGCTTTCATGTTAAATAAAACCGATCTTCCGGATATCAGGGCCGAACACCGCGAGTACTGCTATACCTGCCGCAGGGCGAAAAAAACCTGTTTATGCGGCAGCATAAAACCGTTCGCTACGCGGATGCGCTTCGTGATCCTGATGCATACCAAGGAGGACCGAAAACAAAGAACGGGGACGGCCCGGCTGGCAAAATTATGTTTAACGAACGCGGAACTTTTAACCGGCACTGATTTTACGCGCGACGAGCGGGTTAATACTTTGCTCCGGAATCCCTCCTACAGCCCTTTTGTGCTGTACCCCGGGCCCAAAGCGGTGAATTTCAGGAACATGGGCGCCGCGCCCGCCGCGGCAGGGAAAACTCTTCTGATATTCGTTATAGACGGCACCTGGAACTGCGCCAGGCAGCTTTTATACCATAGCCGGAACCTTCATGCCGTACCCCGGCTTTCTTTTTCCGGCAATTACATTTCCCAGTTCCGGATCAAAAAACAGCCCATGCAGCATTGTGTTTCCACCATAGAGGCCATCTATTATTTATGCAAAGAGGCCGGGGAAGCCGGCTATGAGGCCCTTAACGGCGAAAGTGAAAACCTGATGGTGGTTTTTAAGAAACTGGTGGACACCCACCTGCCGTACCAGAACGGCAAAGGCAGAAGAAGGGAGGAGAATAAGAAGAAGGGGACGCTGATGACTTAATGACTATTTGCGCCAGTCAGGCAGCGCCGCCGGGGAAGCCCGGCGATTTTATTTACTTGTCCCCGCCGGCGGCCAGCTGGCCGCAGGCGGCGGCAATGTCCGCGCCTTTTTCCTGGCGCAAGTAGGCGTGCACGCCGGCGGCTATAAGTTCCTGCTGGAACTCCTTTATGCGCGGCGCTGCAACGCCGGGGCCGCCCGGCGGGTTGAAGGGGATCAGGTTGAGGCGGCAGGGGATGCCTTCAATAAGTTCCGCCAGCTGCGCGGAGTCGGACGGCCGGTCGTTCACGCCGGGCAGCAGGATGTACTCCAGCATAACGTGCGCCTGCCGCGCGCGGCAGTATTCCCTTACGGCGGCCAGCACGCGGCTGAGCGGGTAAGTATTCTCCATCGGCGCCAGGCGCGCGCGCAGCCCGGGGTCGGCCGCCACCAGCGATACTGCCAGCCTTACCCGCAGGTCCGAGGTTGTCAGCTCCTCTATGACCGGTATCACGCCCACCGTGGACACCGTCATCTTCACCTGCTGGAAATGGCGGCCGCGGCTGTCGGAAAGTATTTTTATCGCCTTCTTTACGTTCTCCCAGTTCAGGAAAGGCTCGCCCATGCCCATGAAGACCAGGCTCCGCAGGTCCACGGCCTCGCGCAGGCAGGCCTCGAACTGGGCCACTATTTCAACCGGCGTCAGCGAGCGCTTAAGCCCCAGGGCGCCGGTGGCGCAGAAGGTGCAGCCGCAGGCGCAGCCGGCCTGCGAGGACAGGCAGGCGGTCTGCTGGTCCTTGCCGGGCAGCACCACGCATTCGGCCAGGGCGTTGCCCGGGAACCTGAAGAGCAGCTTCCTGGTGCCGTCCGCGGCAACAAGCTTGCGCTCCGGGAGCGGCAGGGGCTGCAGCGTGAACGCGCGGGCGAGCGCCCGGGCTACGCGCGCCGGCACGCCCGGCAGCTGCGCCAGGTCAACGGCGCCGCGGCGGTGCACGGCCAGAAATACCGCGCCCGCGTTGCCGGGTTTCTCGCCCAGGCCCGTCAGCGCCGTCTCTATATCCGCGCGGGTCAAGCCCCGCAGGTCAGGTTGCATCAAGATATCTTAATATATTGGCCACGCCGCGGTGGCGGCCGTATTCTGAGATGTCCCGCTTATGCCGCCGGAGTTTTTGTAAAATATCCGCACCCGGTTCGGCTTAAGGAGCAATAATGAAAATACAATTCCTGGCGCTGGTTTCACTTTCCCTGCTGGCAGGTTGTGCGGAAGTTCACCGGCGGGACGGCCGTTTTACCGCTTCGGCCTACTCGGCTAATATCCTTTTCGTCCAGATACCGAAGGACCCCATGGCTACCGTGTCCGCGAAAGTTCCGGCCGGCGCCAATGTCACCAACGTCAGCGACACGCCGAACGACTGGCGCACGCTCCCGGGGTTCATCAACAGGCTTTTTGGCGTGGGCTGGGCGCAGATAGGCGGGACCGTAAAAGAAGAGAGCAAATAAGGGCCGGCCTCGGGTTTCAGCGGGCAGGGGACGCCGGTCACTAGCTGAACATTAAGAGCTGGATTGAAACCGCCGGGGCAGCCCGGCGGTTTTGTTTCCGGGAATATTGCTAGTATATTCCGGATGCTCACATTTATGAGGGGACATCCTGGAGCTTAAACCTTTAAAAGAATCGACACTTTAGCGCAGTATTAGCTGAAACGGTTCAGGGAGCTAGGCGCCATTGTTTGAGTTTAATCGGGAACAATAAAGGCGGGGTATGAATCATTTTACGATGCCGGCGGTACTTCTCGTTCATGTTCTGCTGTTCCTGCCAAACTCTGTTGCAGCAGAGACGGCTCAAGGGCAGTGCTTCTGTATCAAGGCCCGGCCAGGCGAAACGCCGCCATACTACATCGCCAGGTTCACTCCGTCGCCTTCCGGCTGCGGGAACAGGTCCTATACAACTAATGGTAAAAGTCCTGCTGCTAACGGCCTGCGCTCCTGCGGAGCAGCGGCTGGTGCTGCCGGAGCTAAACCTGGCCAAGAGGGGGAGCTCTCCCGCAACAGGGTCTACGGCTACGCCAAAAGTGACGACGGAGAAGGCTTGAAGAAATATCTGGCTCCCTTCTTCGAAAAAGGAGAGGTTCCGGATATGAGTCTGGTCTTCGGGATCAAGGGCGGTTTCCGGTCCAGCAGCCAGCGCAACGGGCCTACTACCGGCGTATCCAGCATACTGGCCTCTAAAGATGTCGGCGGCAAAGTGCTCTTCACCGAAGTGTTCGGGCTTGTGTGCGTCGGGTCGGAATGGTTCACGAACACGGTAGCGCGCCGTGACGGGCTGTCTCCCTACTGGGGAGGCGCGGTTTTCCTTAAGAAGGAGCTCAGCTGCAGGCTGCCCCGGTTCCCTGATGGAGAGACCGACGAGATACAGGTGCGCAAGTATGGCAAGAACCTGGTCACGCGGCAGATTAGGCGCTCAGCGGGCGGTACGCTGGTGGAGTACGGGTTTTATTACCTGAATCTAGGGCGGTTCTGATCTAAGGAAAAAGCAGCGCCTCTTGCCCTACGGCTTCAGCGGCAGGGCCAGGGTTACCCTGGCGCCGCCGCCGGGAGCGTTCTGCGCCGTGGCGGTGCCGCCCTGCTGTTCCAGGAACTTGCGCGCGATGGTAAGGCCCAGCCCTATGCCGCGCGGCTTGGTGGTGAAGAAGGGTTCGAATACTTTCTCGCCGTCGCCGCCGGGCAGCCCCGGGCCGCTGTCGGTGATGCTCAGCAGCGCCCGCGCGGCGTCGTGAGAAGCCTCGATGGTGACCGTGCCGCCTTCGGGCATGGCCTGCACCGCATTGTCGAGCACGCAGCGCAGCGCGTAGGCTACAGCTTCCATGTCCGCGTTCACGCAGGGGTCGGCGGGATCAGGCACGGCCTTAACCGTGACGGAAGGCGGGAACTGGTAAGCGCCCGTCAGGTCCTTGATGGCGGAGTTCACGGCGGCCGGCGCGCAGTTCAATTCCTTTACGCGGGAGAAAGCGAGCATCGCCTCGATGATGTTGTTGCTGTTCTTTACCTCTCCCTCGATGATCCCTATATGCTTCGCTATCTTCGGGTCAACGGCCGCCCCGCCGGCGCCCAGCTTGGTTTTGATGTAATAAATTGAATTGGAGATGATAGCCAGAGGATTGCGTATTTCGTGGCCGGCCACGCTGCACATCCTCTTCAGAAGGTCAGGTTTTTCCGTTTTTTGATCCGTGTTATTCATAAACACCTCAGGCCTATCCGCGCGCCTTGCCAAAAGTTTAGCAAAAAGCGGGCCTGTAGGCGGAAGCCCGGCGGTTTGTTTTGTAGAATGGAGGTGTGAAAAGATGCTTTCCCGGATGTAATATATGAACGAACGCTCAGGCGGCTGCGGGGAGCCCTGCTGCGGCAAGCCCGCGCAGGGCGGCGACAGCATAGCCTGTCCGCTTTGCGGGCAGCCGGGCGAGATAGTGCATGGAACTACGGTGCGGAGGCTGCTTAAGCCCGGCATTGCCGTAACGCGGGACAGATACTTGATATGCAGAACGCCCGCCTGCGCCGCGGTCTATTTCCACCCGAAGGGCGGCGTGTTCAAACAGGAGGACGTGCTTGTGCCTGTTTATTTCAAGGCCGGGGCGGAGCCCGTGTACGCCTGCTACTGCGCGCAGGTTACTAAAGCCCAGGTAGTGGCCGCCGTCGCTAAGACCGGAGCCACGCGCTGGGCCACCGTGATCAGGGAGATAACCGGCGCGGTGCCGAAATGCCGCTGCGAGGAAACCAACCCGCTGGGCAAGTGCTGCTCCGGGAACGCTTACGCCGTGGCCATAGCCGGATCCTCCGCCAAGCCCGTGCCCGCTGTTAAGTCACGCGACCCCCTGCACGGGCTTACGCTGGAAACCATCCTTAACCATATGCTCAAGCTGCACGGCTGGGAAGGGCTGTTCAACCGCATTCCCATCCGCTGTTTCCAGTACGACCCCAGCATTAAGTCCAGCCTGGTCTTCCTGCGGTCGAATCCCTGGGCGCGCGAGAAGCTGGAGAACTGGTATGTGTGCGAGGTCCCGAAGCCGAAGAAGACCTTATGAATTACGACGACATAAAAAATAAAGTCGACAGAATGAGCCTGAACATGGCCGTCCCCGCCAACCTCCGGGAATTGATAGAGAGCGGCACCATAACGGTGATCGCGAAATCTTTCTATGTCGAGAACATGCAGAAGCTTCCGAAGAGCGTGTCGGCGCTGATCGCCTCCGCCTCACCCACGGAGAACGGCATGCGGATAACGTTTTATAAAAAAAGCCGGGCTTTCCCGGGCTAGTTCCGTCCGGGAGCCGCACAGGGCGGCTTCCCCGCAAACCATCAAGTCACGCTGAACCGCCTGGGGAGCCCGGCGGTTTTGTTTTGAGAGGGGAGAGCCGCTGCTAGTGAGCCGACATCAGGGGCGCGGTGGAAATGGTCAGGTCGAGCGGGGTTTCGTCCAGCCTTATCTCCACCTCGTCGGGCAGGTAGCCCGAGGCGCGCATGCGCGCCAGGATATTGTCGCGCCGCCGGATCAGTCCGCTGCTGGTGCTGTTCACTTTCCACCGTGCGGGGCTGGGCATTATCGAGGCCAGCGCTACCGCCTCCTCCGGGTTGATCTCGGAGGCGGGTTTCCCGAAATACGCCCGGCTGGCCGCCTCCGCGCCGAAGATCCCCTTGCCCCATTCCGCTACGTTAAGATAAAGCTCGAGGATGCGCCGTTTGCCGAGGCGTTTCTCCAGCAGCCGGGCGATGATCATTTCCTTTATCTTGCGCAAAGGGTTCTTCGACGGGGAAAGGTAAAGGTTCCGGGCGAGCTGCTGGGTTATGGTGCTGCCGCCGTAGGCGAAGCGCTTTTCCCGGAGATTAGTTCCCACCGCTATGCGGAACTGGGCCCAGTCTATGCCGTTGTGGCGGTAGAACGTGTCGTCTTCGGCGATAACCACGGCATGCTGAAGGTGCTCCGAGATCCCGTCCATGCCCACCCAGTACATCTGCTTGGTGAATTTTTTGCCTGCCTTGCGCGCCTGTTTTGCCCGCAGCAGCGTATAAGCGGTCTCCTTCGGGTTCTGCCGCGCGTAGAGCCGCACGTCCGGCAGCCAGAGCACGTAGGCGAGCGAGCACAGGACGGCCGAACTGACGAGGGCGATAAAAATATTCCTGAGCGTAGTGGGCATAAGCGGTCGTTGCGCTTTCCTATAGTACCAAAAGTGGCCGGCCCGTTGCAGGGGCCATTTGCTAGAATATCCGTGAGGGACGGGGCGCTGTTACTGAACCAGGTAATGGATAAATGACCTTTAAAAAAGCTTCACTGCCGGCCGGTATCGTTCTTTTTGTGCTGTGCCAGGCGGCGGCTTCGGCCGCCACGCTGAAATCCGCGGACAACGGTTTTTTATTGAACGTTCCCGGCAAGTGGCAGGCCGAGGCGGCTGCCGATCCCGGCAGCGTGCTGCAGGTAAAAAAAGGGCGGGCGGAGATAAAGATCCGGGCCCTTTCCGCGTTCTCCGCCGAGAAGGCCCTGAAAGCGAAGCTGCAGGCCTCCCAGAAAAAGCTTAAAAAGGGCGGGGTTGCGGTGCCCAATAAGATATTCACCGCCTCTACCGAAGACGGCGGGAAAATTTTTTTCCTCCAGTTCGTTTCGAAAGGCAAGCGCTATCGTTCGGGCTATTTTAATCTGGCCGGGCGGTCCTACGGCTTTTTGCTGACCAATCTTTCCAATTCCGAATTCGAGGGGCTATACAATTCCCTGGTGCCGCTGCAGGGCAAAGAGAAACCTTCCGCGGAGGCCCGGCAGGAGCCGGCCGCGCCTGTTCCCGCGCCGGCGCCAGCGGCCTCGGCGCTGCCCGCGCCTCCGGCGAACATGCCGCCCGCGGCTTCCACGGATACGCTGGGCGCGCCGCCCGCCGGCGCTGCCTTCGCCGCCGGGGGAGCCCGGCCGGAGTCCCCGGACCTGCCGCCGCTGCCGAAGCGGGACGTGGGCGGCGCGCTCTGGCTTTTTCTGATAGCGGCAGCGCTGTCGGCGGCCGCCCTGGGGTACCGGGCGCTGGCCCGCAAAGCCCCGGAGGCACCCGAGGCGAACCCCGTCCCGGGTTCCCTGTTCCCTTTCCGCGTTGAAAGGCGGTATTTCTCTTTTCCCATAATCTTCGACGTCAAGGACGCGGCGGGGCAGCAGTATAAAGCGGTCTCCTACCGGGTGCCGGCCCTGGTGCTGGGAACCGGCGTTGTGCTGTATTTCCTGCTTAAGGCGCTGGTCCAGCTCCTGGTTTTCACCGGCGTGGATATTAAAAGCGTCCCTGGAAGCGCGGTTATGGCGATAGTCGGGCTGCTTTCGCTGGCTAACATCCTGATATTCGGCGGCATCGTGCTGAGCGTCCTCTTCCCGCAAAAGCTGAAGGTCTACGATCCTTCCGGCGGGCTTATCTTCGACGTTCGCCGGAAGCGCCTGAATTTCGGCTCTCTGTATTTCCTGATCCGCGACGCGGCGGGCAACGGGCTGGGAAAGATGCGGCGGGTAGGCTTTGTTTTCATCAGAAGGCGCTGGCAGCTGCTCGACGCCGAGGACAGGGTGCTGCTCGACATCCAGGAAGATTCCGCCGCCAAGGCCATAGCCAGGAAGCTTTGCGGCCACCTGTGGGGCCTGCTCAGGACCAACTACCGGATCTCCGACGGGAATACCGAGATAGGGGAGTTAAAGCGCGATTTTTCCATCTGGAACCGCTACAGCGTGGCTGTCCAGGGGCTGAGCTCCGGCCCGGACCCGCGCCTGGTCATGGCGACCTCGCTGTTTATCGACGTTATAGATCCCGACAGGTGGCATCCATGGCACGGATAAAGCTCCTGTTGCCGGCGCTGGCCCTGCTGCTTTCGGGCTGCTCCCGGATCTGGGTCCCGGAAAAAATAGAGAACCGCATCGGCGAGGCGGTGACCAGGTCGGTGCTGGCGCAGATGCCGGCGCATGCCGACCCGGCCTGGCAGCAGTATCTCGAGGATATGGGCCGCAAGATAGCCGCCGTTTCTGAGCGCCCGGCTTACCATTACAGGTATTACATAGTGGAGTCCTCCACCGTGAACGCGTTCGCCGTGCCCGACGGCTCCATCTTCGTAACAACGGGGCTCCTGAAGATGATCGGGCAGGACCAGCTGGCCCTGGCCGGAGTGCTGGCGCACGAAACGGGGCATATCGCGCGGCGGCACGGCGCCGAAACCCTTCAGTCGGAGCTGGGGTTCGGGCTGCTCAGCACTATCATTTTCGGCTTCGGGAATTCCGCAGCCAAGCAGGCCGGCAACATGACCAGCCAGATCATGGGGCTGGGCTACGGCAGGGAGATGGAGCTGGAGGCCGATGTGTGCGCCGTCAGGTACCTGGCCCGGCTCGGCTATCCGCCGGACAGTTCCCTGAAATTCCTGAGGAGCATCCTGCCCCTGGAAAAGGACCAGCACGATATCACCATCGAGAAATACCTCCGGTCGCACCCGCCTACCACGGAGCGTATCCAGTACGTGGAAGCTTATATCCGCCGGTACCTTGTTAAACCCTGAGTGGACGCCGCACGCCGATCCGAAAACTGAAAACGCTAAAGTGAGCCTGAAACCGCCGGGGCATCCCGGCGGTTTTTATTGGCGGGTGAAAATGAGCAGGGGGACAAAGGACCTACCCGGCGGCAAGGCGAAAGAAGCCTGGCGCCTGGGCCCTTGGCCTTATCGCTCGGGCCGCCCGGCTTGTTACAATTCTTATAGTAAAGTGCGGGGTGCGAGGTAACAATGAAAAATATTCTCGGTATAGCGGGTATCATCGCGTTCGTTTCGGCCGGGTCCTGCCTGGCGGCGGACGCCGCGGGCGGCTCGTTCGAAGCCCGCCTGAACGTTTCCAATATCGCCGGAGTAAAAGTGGCTGCTCCCGCGGCGCCCTCCCATGAGCACGGGCAGCCCGGCCCGGGCCAGCATCAGTTCCCTCCTCCCGGCCCCGGCCATCATCCAGGCGGCCCCGGCGGGCCCGGCAACGGCCCCTGGCCTCAGCCCGGCATGTACCAGAAATGCCAGGACGCCCGCAATATGGAGTTGCTCGCCCGGCTTGCCGGCGCCGACATCTCTGACGAGACGGGGAACTTCGTCAGCTTCATCTGCAGCTTCCGCGCGGAGCCCGTCCAGACCGTACGATATCCCGACGGGAAGATAGCGTTCGTCGGCCCGGAATTCGCGGATAAGGGGTCGTGGAAATATCCCAACGGGAAATACGCCTACGTGGGCGAATATTACCAGGACAGGCAGTCCTGGCGGTATCCGAACGGCAACTTCGCCTTTGTGGGGCCGAACTACCAGGACAAGGGGTCATGGCGCTACCCCGGCACTTCTTTCGCTTTCGTGGGCGAGGCCTACGCCGACAAGGGCTCGTGGCGCTGGCCTAACGGAAAATTCGCTTACGTGGGTGAATACTACCAGGAGAAGCAATCCTGGAGGTACCCGAGCGGCGGCTTCGCCTATGTGGGCCCGGCGTATTCCGACGCGGGCTCCTGGAAATACCCTAACGGCAAGTACGCGCTGGGCGGCGCGAACGCCTGGTACAACCCGGACGGTTCCATGAACCCCTACGGCCAGCAGGGCGACGGGATAGAAACCCTTACGCGCATGGTGGGAGCGGCCTACAATACGCAGTTCCCTTACTACCAGCAGCTTTGGGGCGCGCCCGACAGCATCAGCACCATGTTCAAGCTGCAGTGGATAGAGCAGACGATGGGCACGGCCAAGACTGCCGGCGCCGACAAGGGGCTGGAGCAGGCCGCGGCCGGACTGTCGGTGCCCGGCGCGGTCTCTACCGCGCCCGGCTCGGCGTCCGTATGCTATTCTGACCGCGCTTCCGCGGCTTGCGGGCAGACGGAGCTTTCGCCGCTTAAATGACAGGGGACGTATTTGACTAATTGACTATTTATCAACAAGTCATGCGAAACCGCCGGGGAAGCCCGGCGGTTTTGTTTTATCGGGAAACCATGGACGGTTTTAGTGCCTGAAACGGCGGAAAGTGTCGTCCGGGGACGTTTCGTTCTCGCCGGATTCCGGCTGATGCGCCGGCGCTGTAGTGCCGGCCTTGAGATGCACTGTATGGGCGGAAATGTGATTGGTAGCGGGAGAAAAACGCCAGATAGTCCGTATGCGCTCGGTAGGCGCGGCCGGAACAACGGGGCGCGGAATTACGGGCTTTTCGTCGTGGTTTTCAACCGTGATGACGCGGCGAAAAATACTGGATCTGATCATGATATCTTTTCCCCTGTAATAGTATACCACGGGCGAGCCACGGCCTGAAGTGTCAAAAGACCTACCCGCTCCGGGAAAAAAGGCCTATAACGTCCCCTTTCGTTGACAAGCGGCTTTTATATAGCCTAAACTAAAAATCATGCGCCTATATATCCTGTCCCTCGTGCTTCTTTCCGGTCTGCTGCTTTCCCTTGCGCCCGCGGCCCAGGCCGCCAAAAAACACAGGGCTGCGGCTAAAGCGGTCGACTCCGGTTCCGAGGAAATACCTCCGTTCAACTGGAACCTTGCTGCCACGGGGTTCATCGAAATGTTCACAGAGCGCAACAGAGAGATAGAATCTGCCGAGCCCAACCGTTTCTTTCCTGGTTCCGTGGCCTTCGCGGTGGGCAAAATAGACGCTGACGGGCATTTTTTGATGCTCAAGTGCTACTCCGTGTCGGATACCTGCGGCAATAAACGGGACGCGCTGGAAGAACATATGGTGTACACCACCCTTCTGGAGGTCGTGCGCACGAAGGTTCCGAAGGACCAGCTCTATAACATGCGTACCTGGGAACTTACCCCCCTGGGGGAAAAGTACATGGAAAAGCTGCGCAAGCGCTACCCCGACCTGCCCACCCGCCTGGCCAGGCTGGTAAAGTCATCCTTCGCCCGCAAGTCCTGAGCCCGGGAACAGAGACGCCGCACGATAACCAGGTAATTACGAACGAGAAAATCGTTCTGGACCGCCGGGTATTCCGTATGAACGATCGTTTTGCCGACCGCCTTCTGTTAGTCGCCGGCGCCATCATGGTGGTGCTGGCGGCCACGCCTTACCGCCTGTTCGATCTCGACCGTTTCCTGGTCCCCAAAGAACTGGTGCTGCACGCGGCCGCGCTCGCGCTGGCGCTCCTGGGCCTGCGCCGGGCGAAGGCGCTGGAATTCAGCCGGATCGACCTGCAGCTCGCGCTATACCTGGCGCTCAGCTTCATGAGCGCGCTGTTCGCGGCCGACCACTGGCTTTCCACGCGCGCGCTGGCGGTAACGCTCTCGGGCGCGGGAGTGTTCTGGGCCTCGCGCGCCGCCTCCGGGGCGGGCGCGCGCCGTACGATAGTTGGCGCCGCCGCCGCGGCGGCTGTGATCAGCGCCGCGGCCTCGCTTGCGCAGGCGTACGGCTTCACAAGCGATCTTTTTAGCCTCCACCGCGTTCCCGGCGGGACCTTCGGCAACCGCAACTTCATGGCGCACCTTGTCGTTATCTGCGCGCCGGCGCTGGTGCTTGTCGCCATCAAGGCGCGCCGCTCCTTTACCGTGGCCGCCTGCGCCGTCGGGCTGGCCATCATCTCCGACGCGCTGGTGCTTTCGCGGTCGCGCGCCGCCTACCTGGGCCTGGCCGCGGGCGCGGGGCTGCTGGCGTTCGGGCTCCGGCGCGCGCACGGCCGCTGGAACGATCCTAAACTTTCGCTGCGGGTAAAATACATCGCGCTCGCAGCGGCGGCAGGGATCCTGGCCGCCCTGACCCTGCCGAACACGCTGGAGTGGAAGAGCGATTCTCCGTATCTCGATACGGTTACCGGGGTGGTGAACTACCAGAAGGGGAGCGGACACGGGCGCCTCATCCAGTACGGGAGAACGCTGCGCATGGCGGCCGCGCATCCGCTGTTCGGCGTCGGGCCGGGCAATTGGGCGGTGGCTTACCCGAAATTCGTAGAGGACTACGATCGTTCTATCGACTACCATAGCGGGGTGACTATAAATCCATGGCCGAGCAGCGACTGGATGGCCATAATTTCCGAGCGCGGGGTGCCGGCGCTGGCCGCGCTCCTGCTGGTGTTCCTCGGCCTGCTGCGGGGCGCCTGGCGGCGGGCCGAAGAGGCTGCCGGCGTGGACGATTATATGGAAGGGCTTGCGCTGGCGGCTGCGCTGGTGGTGACCGTTATCGTCGCGTGCTTCGACGCCGTGCTGCTGCTCCCGGCGCCCGCGTTCATCGCTTGGGCGCTCTTCGGCGCGCTGGCGCCGGCGGCGCCGGCGCTGCGATGCGTGGCGCTTACGCCGCTCGTCCGGCGGAGGCTGGTGCAAGCGGTGGCGTTAGTAGGGGCCGCCGCGGTGCTGCGCAGTTCAGGGCAGGTGGCCGCCATGGCGCTCTACAGCAAAGCGCATACGGCCGCGCAGTTCCGGCACGCCGCGTGGCTGGACCCCTCCAACCCCCGGATCCGCGCGCGGTGGGCGGCCCTGGGAAGATAGGGAACGCCCCCTGCCCGCGCTTCGCGGCGGTTTCGATGGTATAATTTTAGCAGGCCGCACAAAGATCTCCAGGAGGCTATCATGAAAGTTATAGGTATAATCGGAAGCCCGCGCAAGAACGGTAATGTGGACACGCTCGTGCAGGCGGTGCTGGCCGGGGCCGGAGAGGCCGGGCACGAGACGAAAAAATACGAGCTTAACGTTATGCAGTACCAAGGCTGTCAGGCCTGCAACTACTGCAAGAGCCATGAAGGCGCCTGCAGGCTGAAGGACGACCTTGCCCCGCTGCTGAAAGACGTGGCGGAGGCGGACGCGGTGGTCTTCGGCACGCCTATCTATTTCGTCCAGCCCTCTGGGCAGTTCAGGCTGATGCAGGACCGCTTCTACTCTTTTCTTAAGCCCGATTTCAGCGTTACTCTCAAGCCGGGCAAGAAAGCCGTGGTGGTGACCAGCCAGGGGAACCCCGACCCGGCCATGTTCGACGGGGTGATAAAAGGTTTGGAAAAGATGCTGGGGCTATACGGGTTCGAACGGCCGGCCTCCATCAAGATGATAGCCGGCAACAGTCCCGCGGCGGTCAAAGAGCGCAAAGATCTGCTGGCCCATGCCAGAGCGGCCGGAAAGGCTCTTTGAGCGGAGACGCGGGAGGATAATTCTATGAGCGCAGCGGGAGCGGCACCTGTTCTTGTGGTGGACGACGACAAGACCACCTGCGACGTGATCAGCTCCGTCCTGGCCGGGCAGGGCTACCGGACGGCCTGCGCCGGCAACGGCAGGGAAGCGCTGGCCTATCTCAGAAGCACCTCCCGGCCGCCCAGGCTGATACTGCTCGACCTGATGATGCCGGAAATGACCGGCTGGGAATTCCGGAAGGTCCAGCAGAACGACCCCGCGCTCGCCGGTATCCCCGTGGCCATCATTACCGGCCTGCCCGACATGGAAGAGAAGGCCGCGGCTATCGGGGCGGTGGACGTGCTTTACAAGCCTTCGCGCGTGGAAACGCTCACGGCGGTCGTCTCCCGTTTCTGCGGGAAGGAATGACGTGAAAATTAAAAACTGGCCCTGTGCGCGCCGCGGGCTTATTAAAAGTTAAAATATACAGTAGCCGGGCTTTCGGGCCGTTAGGCCCGGGCTGAAAATTCAAAGAGGAGATTGGCGCGAACTATATGATCAATTGTCCCAAATGTTCTTCCGAGGCGCTGGTTGAAACCCCCGCTCTGGGAAATATCCCGCTGGACGTCTGCCCGGGCTGCTCCGGGATCTGGTTCGACAAGGGCGAGCTTGAAGCCCTGCTTAAACAATCGCAGGGCGGGAGCCCGGCGGACCTTGCTCTTATTAACCCCAGGGCCGACGGCCTTGTCTGCCCCCGCTGCCAGGACAAGATGCAGCGCGGCGGCCTGGTGAACCCGCTCCTGCTGGTGGATAAATGCCAGTCCTGCGGAGGCGTCTGGCTGGACCCGCACGAACTGGAGCTCGTAAAAAAACTGCTCGGCCTTTCCGGCGGACCCGCCGAAGTGAAGGTGGACAGGCCCGCCGCGGCCCCGGTGGCGCCGCCGGCCCGGGACGTTAAAGCTGCGCTGATAAAGATCTTCTCCTCGGCCGCGGCTATACTGGGGCTTATCGGCGTAAGTTTCGAGCTCTACCTTTATTTTATCCCGGCGGGGTCGGTGGCGTATGCGCCGTCCGTGGGTTTGTCCGTTGCCAGCGTCGCGCTCTTTGTCGGCGGAATTTTCGGTCTGAATTGGATAGACTAGCGCCCGGCGCGGGAGAGACAACTATGGCCACAATACTGGTTATCGACGACAGCGCTGAGTTCAAAGGCGTGGTTTTCGATTATTTGATGATGATGGGGCACAAGGTGGTGAACGCCGACAATGGCCGCGAGGGAGTTGAAATGGCGCTCGCGGCGAAGCCTGACCTGATACTGATGGACGTGATGATGCCGGATATGGGCGGCCTTGAGGCCCTGAAAGAGCTGAGCGCGGAGGAAGAGACCAGGCATATCCCGGTCTTCATCATTACCGGCTCCGCCTTCGATACTGAAATGGGCGCGGTGTTCAAGCAGGAACCCAACTGCCTCGACTTCCTGGATAAGACCATCTCCCTCTCCGCGCTGAACAAAAAAATACTGGCTGCCGTGGAAAGCCGCGGCGGGCGGCCTTGACGGAACAGGGTCCGGAGCAAATAAAAAACCGCCGGGAGAGCCCGGCGGTTTTTTATTCGCGATAGAAGCCTAGCCTGAATACGCCGAACCTAAGGCCTCCGGATGGCGCATGTGCTCCAGCGCCACTTCTTTGGTTATGGCCCCTTTGGTGAAAAGGTTTTTGATGGCCATATCTTTCGTGATCATCCCGTACTTCATCCCGGCCTGGATGGCGTCGTTGATGGAATCCAGCTTGTTCTCGCGTATCATCTGGCGCACCGCCGGCGTGCTCACCAGGATCTCGCAGGCTACCACCACGCCCTTGCCGTCGGCCCGCGGCAATAGTTCCTGGGAGATTACCGCTTCCAGCGTGGAGGCCAGCTGGTCGCGCAGGATCTCCTGGTCGGCCGCGGGTACGGCCGATACGAGGCGCTGGGCGGTAGTGGAGGCGTCGCGGGTGTGCAGGGTGGTCAGCACCAGGTGCCCGGTCTCGGCCGCTACCATGGCCGCGTAGATGGATTTTTCGTCCCGCAATTCGCCGATGCAAAGCACGTCGGGGTCCTGCCGGATGGAATCCATGATGCCCATGGCGAAGGACGGGGTGTCCACGCCCACCTCGCGCTGCACGAAGACGGAATGGCAGGGCCTGAAGATGGTCTCCACGGGATCTTCTACGGTAATGATCTTGCTGGGCCGACCGTCCTGGTTGATGCAGTCCAGCATGGCCGCCATGGTAGTGCTCTTGCCGCTGCCGGTGGCGCCGGTAACGAAGACGATGCCGGACTTCCGGTAGGCCAGCGTGCCGACTATGGGCGGCAGCCCCAGGGCCGCGAGGGGGTAGGTTTTCTGGGGGAGGATGCGGATGGAGGCGCCGACCGTGCCCAGAGACATGTAGATGTTGAAGCGGTAGCGGCCTTCGCCGATGGTGTGGCCGCAGTTGACGCGGTTTTCCTTCTTAAAGATCCCCATCTGGATCTCGGTTATGTAAGGGTTCAGCAGCTCCATGATCACATCGGAGTGGAGCGGAGGGTAAGGCAGCGCCCTGATAGCGCCCGCGATACGCGCCACCGGCGGCAGGCCGTGCATAAGGTGCACGTCCGAGCCTCCGCACGACGCCACGTTCAGAAGCAGAGCGGACAGATCGTATCCCATTGTAGCCATGCGGAAAGAATACTACTTCTCACCGCTCAAATCAAACGCCGGGCAGAGAAGCCCGGCGGTCCTGTTTTGGTAGAATAGGAATAATATGGCGGATATCTTTAAGTCGGAGGCCGGCCGGAAGGAAGTGCTGGCGCGCTATCTCGGAGCGCTGGACAGCTGGCCGGTAAAGAGCGAGCGCAGGCGGGTGGCTACGCGCCAGGGCGAGACCTTCGTGCTGGTGTGCGGGCCGGAGGCCGCGCCGCCGCTGCTGCTGCTCCACGGGGCGCTGGGCAACGCCGTCATGTGGAAGTTCGACGCGCCGCTCTGGGCCGGATATTTCCGTTTGTACATAGTGGACGTTATCGGCGAGCCGGGGCTCAGCGCGCCTTCGCGCCCGCCGCTCGATATCGAAGTCTATGCGGACTGGCTGGAGGACGTGCTGAAAGGGCTCGGCCTTGAGCGGGTTTCCATAGTGGGGGAATCGCTGGGCGGCTGGCTAGCTCTGGCTCATGCAACGCGCCGGCCCGGGGCCGTGGAACGGCTGGCCCTGATAGTTCCTGGCGGGCTGAGCAGCCAGCTGAAATTCCTGTACACCGTTATGCCTTTGCTGCTGCTCGGGCCGTGGGGCGCGCGCAAGGCGGGAGAGCTGATATACGGCAAAGCCCGGCCGGCCGGGTCGGAAGCCGCGCGCGAATTTTTCGAATTCATAGCGCTGATAGCCAGGCATTGCAGGCCGCGCATGGAAAACCTGCCGAAGTTCACCGACGCGGCCCTGAAACGGCTGACCATGCCGGTCTTCGCCATACTCGGCGGCAAGGACGTGCTTGTGGACTCCGTTACGGCGCGGCGCCGGCTTGAAAGCCTTCTGCCGGCCGTAGAGATAGACTACCGGCCGGATTCGCCGCACGTTATCCGGAACCGGGCCGCCCCGGTGCTGGCGTTCCTGACGCGTTCGCTTTGACCGATCAACTGGTCGCCGGCGGCGGTACCGATAAGGAGGATCATGCGTAAGATGTTGCTGTCCATCTGTTTCTGCGCGGGCTGGCTGCTGCCGGCGGCCGCGGGCGCGGCTCCGGCGGCCGGCGCCGGATCATTTTATCCGAACCCTTCGAATTACGGCGATTTCACCTATCATGCGCTGATCATAGGAGTCGACCGTAAGGTAGTAAAAGGTTCCGGTTCCACCTGCCATGTCCCGTACGCCGATAAACTGGCGGGGTTCCTTAAAAAATGGAAATGTTTCCGGAAGGGCCGCGTTGCGGCGCTGAAAGGCGCGGAGGCCACGAAGCGGCGGATAATGGCGGCCATTACCGGCCTGCGCCTGGGGCCTAAAGACGTACTGGTGATCTATTACGGCGGGCACGGGGATTATTCGGGAATAATGGCCGCCGACGAGAAGTCTATCTCCCCGGACGAGCTTTTCGGCTATATGCGGCGTTCCGGCGCCGGGTTCAAGGTGTTGCTTGTAAGCGCCTGCTATTCGGGGCTTTTCTCCGATCCGGACGAAGAATGGAGCGAAACGCCGCGGCCCGGGTTCGCCATAGCTACGAGCGGCGAGGAGAGCGGCACGAAGACTATCGGCGAGGTGGGCTTCGGCCCTTACCTTTGGAAACTATTGAACCTGAAATACGGCGGTGCGCATGGAGCCGTGACCCTGGGGGATTTAGATGGGTTCATTAAGGCCGAGAACGCCGCCTGGGAAAAAAAGGGCAAGACCGGCCTGAGCGACGGCAGGAATTACGGGCCGATGGACGCGGTGATACTCTGGAACTGAGGCGCCGGGCAGGGGACCGTCAATAAAGTAAGATATAGGCGAAGCCGCCCTGCGCGCCAGGAATAAGGAATTGTTATTGTGGAAAACACTCAAAGTCCGGTTACGATACGCCCCGAAACGCAGAACGATATCCGCGCTATCCGCAAGCTGAACAAGCGGGCGTTCAAAGGGAACAGCGAGTCCAAGCTCGTGGATGCCCTGCGCGAGTCTGACAGTTTTATCGCGGCTTTTTCTCTGGTGGCGGAAAAAGACGGGCAAGTGGTCGGGCATATCCTTTTCAGTCCTGTCAGCATCAAGGGCCTGAACGGCCCGGCGCCGGCCCTGGCGCTGGCGCCGATGGCCGTGCTGCCGGAATTCCAGAACCAGGGAATAGGGACCGCGCTCGTGAAGCGCGGCCTGGAAGAGTGCGGCAAAGCCGGGCATAAAATAGTGGTGGTGGTAGGCCACCCCGAATATTACCCGCGTTTCGGCTTCGTGAAAGCCGGAGAAAAAGGCCTTAAGCTGCCGTTCGAAGCCCCGCCCGAGGTATTCATGGCGCTGGAACTGGCGCCGGGCGCCTTGAACGGAGCGCAGGGAGAAATTATCTACCCGCCGGCGTTCCACGAGGTGACCTGACGGAAAAGGAACTTATGAAAGATGAAACAGAGCCCGTGGTGGTGTATACGACCGGGCATTATTCCCAAGCCGCGCTTATGAAGTCTTTGCTGGATTCCTCCGGCCTCATGTGCGTGATGCTGGACGCCGCAAGCAATAATACCGCCGGTTACGGCGGCTATTTCGCAGTGGAGATACGGCTGGTGGTCCCTCATACGCAGGCTGAACAGGCCCGGGCCATTCTTGCCCGGGCCGTTGCCGGCCTGCCCGCGCCCGATGCAGGTGCCGCTTTGGTCTGCCCCAACTGCGGCCACAAGTTCAACCTGCCTTCGGAGGAATGGACCCGCTGCCCGGACTGCGGGTACGAAATAAACTTTATCGGCAAGGACGAAACTGTGCCTGAAGCGAAGGAAGCCTTCCCGGACGCCCTGGCGTACTGCCCCGGCTGCCTTCTCCCGTCCGTTTCCCGCGCCGGCAGCTGCACTTCCTGTTCCGGCGAACTTAAAGCGCTGGCGGGCGAAGAAAGGTTGTGTCCCGCCAGGCTGCACGTGCTTCCGGCAAAGAAAGAAAAAGCCACCGAGATCATCTGCCCGGCCTGCAAAAAGATCTGGATAGTGGAGTAGGGGACGTTTTGTTATACTTTTTTTATGGGCATACCGATATTCCAGGTGGACGCTTTTACCGATAAGCCTTTCGCGGGCAACCCCGCCGCCGTGGTTTTTCTTAAGACGATGCCGGACGAGGCGTGGCTGCTGGCGGTGGCCCGGGAAATGAACCTTTCCGAGACCGCCTTTCTTGTTCCTGAAAAGGACGGCTGGCGCCTGCGCTGGTTCACCCCGGCGGTGGAAGTTGACCTGTGCGGCCACGCCACGCTGGCCAGCGCGCACGTGATCTACGAGAACGGCATGCCGGACGATTTTACCGTCCGCTTTTATACGAAAAGCGGCCCGCTGTCCGCGCTGAAAAAGAACGGCGGCATTGAGCTGGACCTGCCGCTGATCACGCTGGAAAAAGCCGAGGCGCCGGCGGGGCTGGCGGCCGCGCTGGGCGCGGAGCCCGAAGAGCTCGCCCGCAGCGGCCGGCATTACGTGGCGGAACTTTCGGAGGCCGGGGTGCGCGCCCTGGCGCCGGATTTCGCCAAACTTAAGGCCCTGCCCATGGACGACATCACTGTTACCGCGCGCGCGGACGGGGAATATGATTTCGTCTCCAGGGTCTTCGCCCCGGCGGAGGGCCTGAACGAGGACCCGGTAACCGGCTCCGCGCACTGCGCCCTGGCGTATTACTGGCAGGCGAAGCTTGGCAAGACCGAATTCAACGCTTACCAGGCTTCGGCCCGGGGCGGCTCGCTGAGAGTAAAGCTGGCCGGCGGGCGCGTGAAGATAACGGGCGCGGCCGTGACGGTATTCAGGGGCGAGCTGGCCTGACGGGGCGGGGGACGTATTTGATCATGGCGAACATGCTGAAATTCGGAAGCGATGCGAGCTCTCTCGGCACCAGGAATATCGAGGACGACAAAACCATGTTCGGCGGCAGCCTAATAGCGCTTTCGCCCAATATGCCGCGGCTGCTGCCCGCGCTGCTCTCGCCGCAGGTGCTCTGCGGCATCCTGTTCAACGCCTACCTGCTGGCCTTCTACCTGGCGGGCCGCCTGACGCTGGCGGATATCGCCGTATTTTATTTCTTCGAGATCGGTCTTTACATGACGCTGTACGTGCCGAGGATAGCCTTTCATATCCTGTGCGACGCTAAAAAAGACCGGCGCCGCAAGAAGGAGGACTTCCACGAACTTTTTCAGTGGGTGTTCGCAGGCCTTTTTTTCCCTGTGGTGCTGTTCAACTCCTACACGTACGGCCTGGCCGGCTTCCGCGAACAGCTGCTGCTGGTGATGGGGAAGCTCAACCTGGGCCTGGTGCCTTTCGCGCTGCAGTTCTGTCTGGGGGCGTTCTATTTCCTGACCCGGCCGAAGCATAAGTATTCCTACCAGGCCGCTTTTTTCCCGTTCTGCTGGTACGTGGCCGGCCAGGTGAGCGTGCTGCCGTTCATTTTCTTTATAGCCGTGCCCGGCTGGTTCCTGACGGAAAGTTACGTGCCGGGGGTGACGGCTTTTCTGCTGCTGCGCATTAACAACGAGGTGGGGCCGCAGCTGGCGGCTATGAAGCTGGACGAGGATATCGACTGTAACCTGCGGGAACGCAGCTGACCGGTTACGGAGGAAAATGTACAAGGCATCATTCATCGCGCCCGCAGGCCGGCCGGAACGGGAGCCCCGGCCCTTATGATAGCTTTCATCTGCCTGCTGGCTCTTGCTATCGCTTTCTATCTTTACCGGATCATAGCGCAGTCCGGCGGCGGGTTCTCCATCGGCGGTTCCGGCCAGGGCGGCGCGGCGCCTGCCTTCCGCTCAAGCCCTTGGGCGGTGCCGACGGCCCTGGCCGCCGGCTGGCTGCTTAAAGATATCTGGCCTACCATCGGGTTCCCTTTCCATGTCATGTGCCATGAGCTGGGGCACTCGCTGGTGTCCTGGCTGGCCGGGCGCTGGTCATTCCCCGTAATAGCCGGCGTGGCCGTTACGGATTACGCCCCGTCGTTTTTTTTAAGCGCGCTGGTAGCCGGCGTTCTGGTCTGGCTGGCCTGGCAGGCGGTCACGAACCGCAACCCGCTGCTGCTCGTCTGCAGCGCGCTGCTTATCAGTGGGTTCCTTTATCTTCAGTTCATCGCCAGCCCGAAAGAATTTCATGCATATCTGCTTTTCGGGGGCCACGCCGGGGAATTCGTTTTTCCGGCCGTCCTTATAGCGGCCTTCTACTACCCCGGCCCCGCAGGCTGGCGCTGGGACTGGTTCAGATATCCGGTAATGGCGGCGGCGGCCTGCTCGCTGGCGGCCGCCTGGCACTTCTGGCTTAAAGCCGGGGCCGATCCCGTGAACGGCATATACGGCATTGATATTTCCGACCCGCAGGTGGCCGGGCAGGATATCGCGCGCCTGGTGGCGGGCTCGGGCTGGACGGCGCGGCAGGCGGCGGACCGCTATCTGCTGCTCGGGAAAGCGGCCTGGGGGTTCGTGGCGGTATTTTATGCCTGGTTCCTGCTGCGCCGTATTAAAAACAAACCGGAGGCGTGATAACTTGCTATTATTTTTCATCGGCCGGAGCAGAGGAAGCTATGAATAACAACGGAACCAGCGCGGAAAGGGCCTGCTGCCGGTGCGTTCACCGCGCCGCGGCGCTGCGCGGAGCTTTGTGGACCATACCTATATGGGCGGCCACCCTGGAGAGCGCCGCCGCCGCGGCTTCGCCGCGGTTCGACGCGTATACGCTCACCTGGCCGGATTACTTCGGCACCGCGCTGTATATGCTGTTCCTGTTCGGCTCTTCGCTGTGCTTCCTGACAGCCTTCTGGCTTACCAGCAGGCCGGCGGGTTTTGCCGACGCGGCAAAGCAGGGCCTGAGTTCCGCGCTGGCGGCGGCGGCCGCGTACCTGGTGTTCGCGTTCGCCGCGCAGTTCAACCTTGATCCCAAGGGGCCCGCGTGGGGCGGGGCCTTCGGCCTGCTGAGCGCGCTGGGCACGCTGCTGGCCGCCCTGCTGGGCGCTTTCGCGAAACTGGGCTACCGGTATTTTACCGGGAACGTCCTGAACCCGTACAAAACGCCGCCGGCCGGCCCGAAATAGGCGGGCGCCGGGTGTAAGGCCCGGAGCGGCTTTGTATAATATCGTCAGCGGTATATTTCCCGGCGGAGGTGCATATGGGGTCCGATCCGATCAACGTTCTGCTGATAGTTGGCGCCGTAGTAGGGCTCGGCGTGGCGGGCGGTTATTACCTGGTGCAGTATCTTAAAGGCAGCATCACTATTTCGCTGCCGCGGACGTCCTTCTTGTCGGGCGAGACGATAGAAGGCTCTTTCGAAATGGTCACCCGCCAGGAAGTGCGCGGCAACAACCTCAGCGCGGCCCTGGTGGCCACGGAGGTTATCCGGGAACGCGGCTATAACGGCAGGAGCACCACGCACACCCGCGAGCTCTCCAGGACCGGCCAGACGCTGGAGCATGCCAAGGTCTATCCCGCCGGCTCCACCGCCCGGTACGATTTCAGGATCCTCGTGCCCGGCGGGCGGGCGGAGGCTGGGTCCGACTCCATGCTGGGGCAGGCGCTGGGCATGCTGAGCGGCGCCGGGAGGAGCATTTCCTGGCGGCTCGAAGTGCGGCTGGACGCGGAAGGCGTGGACCTGTCCTCCAGCCAGCGCGTCGCGGTGGACCAGTGAAGACAGGGGACGTATTTGACTTTTTGACTATTTTGGGGCGGGGTTACGTTTCCGTTGTAAATAGTCAAAAAGTCAAATACGTCCCCTTGCGCTAAATTTATATACTTACGGGATGGAAATACTTAATTTCGCGCTGATGAGCGCGGGGTCGCTGTTCGCGATCATCAACCCGCTGGCCGCCGTGCCTACTTTTTTCGCCATGACCCCGGATAACACCGAGGCCGAGCGCGTAAGGATGGCCCGCACGGCCTGCTTCACCGCCACCGGCGTGCTCATCGTTTTCGCGGCCACCGGCAACACGCTGTTCTCCGTTTTCGGCATTACCATCGCCGCTTTCCAGATGGCCGGCGGCCTGCTGCTGCTGCTGGTCTCGCTGGACAACCTGCGCGCCAAGCGCTCGGGCGTGCAGGAGACCGAGGAAGAAAAGATAGAGGGCATAGCCAAGGCCGACATCTCCATAACGCCGCTGGCCATCCCCATGCTCTCCGGCCCCGGCGCCATCACCACCGCCATCCTGCTGGAATCCAGGGCCAAGAACCTGGTTTACGACGGCGTGCTGTTCCTGCTGTTCCTGCTGGTGGGGTTCGCCAGTTACCTTATTTTCCGCATCGCCATAAAAAAGGCGCCCAAGATCAACCCCATAGCCATGAACATCACCACGCGCCTTATGGGCCTGATGCTGGCCGCCACCGCCGTGCAGTTCATCATAGACGGCGCGAAGAAAGCCTTCTTCCACTGAGCGGCCGGCGGCGGCGGGCCCATGGGCCTACGGCCCGGCAGGCCAAAGACCGGAAGAATTAAAACCTTTGACCCTCGTGCCCGGCCCCCGGGCCGGCTATACTATAGGTATGCTAAATGAAAAAAGCAACCGCCCGGTCCTTATCCTGTTCAGCCTTCTCTTTCCTTTAATTTCTTCGCCCGCCGCCTACGCCCAAAGCGCCGCCTACGCGGAACTGCTTTCGGGTCCCGGAACCGCGCGCGCGGCCGTACCTCTGACCCCGCCGGCCGTTCCCGGCGGCGGCGCGGAAAAATCTTCCGCGAGCAGGGAATCCCTGAAAATAATGAGGCTGACGGACGAGGCCCTGGCCGAGGCCTCTCCCGGCCGGAAGATCCAGATGCTGAAGACGCTGATCAACGATTCGCATCCCGACCAGAATAATTCCGACGGCAATAACTGGGACCAGCCGGACCTCGAAAAAGCCATTCTGCGCGTGCTGGGGTCGGCCCCCGACGCCGCCGCCTTCGACTACGTGTATTACCGCCTGGACCACGGCCAGCTCAGCCGTTCCGTAGGTTGGTATAAGGATATAAACAACCTGGCGGACAAATACCGCGGCACCGTGGTGCCCGGCGACTGGCAGGGCCTGCGCCGGTACGTGGACGCCGTTACCGAGACTTCTTCCGCCGGCCGCAACTACATTAAGTTCCTTATAGACGGGCGCGAAGTGATGCCCGCCGCGGGGCCGGTACTGCAGGCCGCCGCCAGGTCCATCCATATTGAGATCTTCCATCTCCAGGCCGACAAAATAGGCTGGGGGCTGGCCAACGTGCTTTCCGCCAAGGCCAGGGCCGGCGTGGCCGTGCGCTTCCTTATCGACGAGCGCGGCTCCAAGGCCGAGCATGAGCCGGAACTGCAGAAGCTCATAGCTTCGCTGCGCGAAAGCGGCGCCACGGTGATAGTAAAGGAGCCGTCGGCGCATTTCGAGGGCCACCTGGACCACCGCAAGGTGATAGTGATAGACGGCAAGACCGCCTTCACCGGCGGGATGAACATCGGCCTCGACTACCAGGAAAAATGGCACGACCAGCAGACCCTCGTTATAGGGCCGGCCGTGGCCAAGTTGCAGGAAGCTTTCCTGGAGCGCTGGAAGAACGCCGGCGGCAGCTATTCTCCGGCGGAGGACCTCTTCCCCGCGCTGGCCGAGGCCGCGGACGGCGCCGAAACCCAGGTGGTGGGGCATATCGGCCGCAACGACCAGAACATCAAGGCCGTGTACCTGCGCGCTATCGGCACAGCGCAGAAGACCGTGCGCATTGCCACTCCCTATTTCACCGACAAGGACGTTATCAACGCCCTGCGCGCCGCCGCCCGGCGCGGGGTGAAAGTGCAGCTGGTTTTCCCGAAGGAGAACAATCTCCCGTTAGTGCAGAGCGCGGCCCGGGCCAACTACCCTAAACTGCTCAAAGCCGGGGTGGAGATCTACGAATACCGGGGCCGCATGGCGCATCTGAAAGTGACGGCCATCGACGGCGTCTGGGCCACGTTCGGCTCGTCGAACCTGGACACCCGCAGCATGAATAATAACGACGAGCTGAACCTGGTGATCAACGACGCCGCGGTGGCCACGGACATAGAGACGCGGCTGTTCGGCGCGGACATCCCGCAGAGCGAGCGCATTACCCGCTACTCGTCCAGCCTGATGGACCATATCTCCGATCAGTTCGGCGGGCTCCTTTAAAGCGCCTGTCCGCGCTGCCGCCGCGCCGCCGGGATGGCCCGGCGGTTTTGTTTTGGTAGAATAGACGGGGAAGGAATAATGCGGGGGCCGGAAGCGAATGGTCCAGGGACCCTGCTGAACGGCTTTGCTGCCTATGACCGAAACGGAAAAACTGAGGAACCGGCTGAACCTGCTGCTGCAGTTCGGCGAAGTGGTGTACAAGGAAACCCGCCTGGGCAAGCTGCTCGAGCTGATAGCGGCCCAGCTGAAAAAAGCGCTGGACTGCGACCGCTGCACCGTTTTTATCCTGGATAAAAAGACCGACGAGCTGTGGTCCAAAGTGGCGCAGGGCATTCAGGACAGCGAGATACGCATGCCGAGCGGCAAGGGTATAGCCGGCGAGGTGGCCACCAAAGACCGCATCATCAATATCGGCGACGCTTACGGGTCCCCCCAGTTCAACCGCGAGATAGACCTTATTACCGGGTACCGCACCCGCAGCATACTTGCCGTGCCCCTTAAGGACGCGGGCGGCAATATAATGGGCGTGTTCGAGGCCATGAACAAGAACGCGGGGCCGTTCGACTCCGACGACGAGGGCGTGCTGCAGCTGATCAGCTCCATAGCGGCCTCGGCCATAGAGAACGCCCGGCTCTACGAGCGCCTGTACCAGGCGCAGCTGGAGACCATTTACCGGCTGGCCATGACGGCGGAATACAGGGACCAGGAGGATACCGCCGTGCACTTGAAGCACGTCAGCGCGTACACCGCCCTGATAGCCGAGGGCATGGGCCTGTCCGAGCAGGAGATCGAGAACATCCGCAGCGCCAGCCCGCTACACGACATCGGCAAGGTGGGCATCCCGGACGCCATACTTTTAAAGCCGGCCAAGCTCAGCGAGACGGAATACGCCGAGATGAAGAAGCACGCCGGCTACGGCGGCAAGATCCTCAGCGACGCGGCAAGCGACCTGCTGCGCATAGCCTGCGAGATAGCCGAATCCCACCACGAGAAGTTCGACGGCACGGGCTATCCCGCGGGGCTGAAAGGCGAGCAGATTCCGCTGTACGCGCGCATCATGGCCGTGGCCGACGTGTTCGACGCGCTGTGCATGCCCCGGGTGTACAAGCAGGCCTGGCCGCCGGAAAAGGCGCGGGAATTCATTGTCAGCGAAAGCGGGAAGGCCTTCGACCCCGAAGTGGTGAAGGGGTTCGAGAGGATGTACCACGAAATAATTAAAGTGGCCGCCGGGAACAAGCAGTAAAGGCGGCGGCGCCTGAAAAGACCGGCGGAGCCGTTAGGGGCCCCGCCGGTCTTTTTACTGCTCCCGCGGTATTTTTACTGCGGCCGGCCGGGCGGCAGCCTGGGCGGGGGCGGCGGGACCGGGTTCATCTTCGGCTCGGCGGGCCTGGAGTTGGCGATGGTCTTCTGGACCAGCGCCATAAGCACTTCGGGGGCCGTGGGCTTTTTCACGACGTTCACGTTGGGGAGCTCGGCGAGGTTTACGATGGTCTCCGGCTTGCCGGTGGAAAATATTATCGGCACCATGTCCTGCCGGGCCCGCAGGGTCTCGAACACCAGCAGGCCGCCGCCTTCCGGGATGTTAAGGTCGAGCAGTATCAGGTCGGCCTTGAACTCGGTCTGCGCGGCTATCGCCTTGAGCGCGTCGTCGGCGGTCTTTACGTCGAAGCCGGCGTCGGAAAAAAATTCCTGGTAAAAATCCAGTATGGCGGGGTTATCTTCCACTGCAAGGATCTTGGACATAGCCTCTCCTCGAATTATCCGCCCCGGGACAGCTAAGGGGCCCGCTGCTTGTATAAATAGTATAAAATAAAAAGCGTTCGAATAACTTTGATTTTTATGAGGAGAGCCGATGACGACCGAGCCTGACAGGGAACTTAACCTGGCTCTGGACGCGGTGCTGGAGCGCAGGCGCTCCGTACGCCGCTTTGCGGCGGAAGCGCCGCCGCGCGAATTCATAGAGCGGATAATAAAGGCCGGCACCCTGGCGCCGTACGCAGGGCTGGCGGGCAGGCCGCTGGCCGAAATGCGCCGCTTCGCCGTGCTTTCCAAAGGCGCCGGGAGCATGGCCCGGGCCGAGGCCCTGATAACGGCGCGGCTGAAAAAGAACGCCGGCAGGCTCAAGCTGCTTTCGAAGCTGGTGCCGTACCTGCGCCGGAACGCCGGGCCGTTCGTCAAGGTGCTGGAGAACGCCGCCGTCAACGGGCTGCCTGTCTTTAAGACGGCGCCCTGCCTGATAATAGTGGGCGAGCGGAAAGGTTTTCCGCCGGTGGAGAAACAGGCCCTGGCCTACGCGCTGGAGAACATGTGGCTCAAGGCCGCGGCGCTGGGCCTGGGTTTCCAGCTGGTCTCGGCGGTGCAGATGATGGGCGAAAGCAGGGAGTTCATGGAGCTGGCCGGCATCCCGTACGGCGAGTTCGAGGTGGACGGCTGCGCCGTGGGGTACCCGGCCGAGGAACCGGCGGGAAGGGAGCTTGCGGACCCCGCGCGGATCACGAAGTGGGTGCAGGCGTAAGGAAGGGCCGGCAGGAGGGTTTTTAAGCTATATGAGAACGATCAGCCTGGTATATTTAACGGCTTTCTGCGGCTGCCTGCTGGCGCTGCCGGGCAGCGGGCGAACGGCGGAGTATTCTAAAATACCGCTTTTGCGCGGGCCTATCGCGGTGCGCGACGGCGCGGATACGGAAGTGAAGCTGGCAAGACCCGTAAGCCGCCATTATGAACTGGCGGAGCTTGAGGTGGTTTTCACCGCAGGCGCGGCAGTTAAATATACCTACCGCGGCGGCGGCATAAATTTCGCGGAAGGAACGGCCAACCTGACGGTGACTTTCGTGGCCGCGGACGGCAAAAGATACAGCACCGACCCCAGGATAGACGCGTTCTACGCCAACGGCGTGCTGCCGAAGTTCGAAACGCTGCCGCCGCGGAACGTGCAGCTGAAAAAAATACTCGTGAGCGGGACGAACCTTCCGCGGATAGACCAGATCTTCTGGATCGAAGGCAGAAAAAAACTGTCGGACGGACGCGCCGGGGAAACGCCCGCCTACTGCGCTAAAGGCCCGTGCCATTGGCGCGAAGCCGCGGATTACTGCGGCGGCCAGGGAGGGCGCCTGCCTACCGTGGGCGAGCTCAAGGACCTGTATAAAGCTGAATGCGAGGGCAAGACCCTGGACGCCTGCCGCAACTGGTACTGGTCGTCCGAGGAGTACGCCCGGTATCCCGCCAACGCGTGGTACGTCACCTTCTACTACGGCCAGGGGGTTACAGCCGCTAAAACTGCCACGGCCTATGTACGCTGCGTGGCGGACGGCGGGCGCTAGCAGCGCCACCATTGCCGGAATACGGGCGGGAGGCTATCCTAATGACAAATACTACCTGGTTCGCGCTGGCGCTGGCCATACTTTTCTGGGGCATAAGCGCGGTGCTGGATAAATTCTCCCTGAATTACGCCCCGCCCAATACCGCTTTCCTGGCGAGGCTGGCGGTATGCATAGTTATCAACGTGCTGCTGCTGGGCTGGAACATGTACTCCACAAAGACCGCTTCCCTGGATATCTCGCGCCAGGCGCTGGCTTATGTGAGCGCCAGCATGGTGGTCACCACGCTGGGAGTCTATTTTTATATCAGGGCCCTGAGCGGGGCGGAAGCCTCCAAAATAATCCCGCTGAGCTCCACCTATCCCCTGATCACAGTGCTGTGCGCGGTGATCTTCTTGGGCGAGAAGTTCAGCTGGCTTAAGCTGGCCGGCACGGGGCTGATAGCCGCCGGGGTCTGGCTGGTGGCGCTTTAGAACAGAGAGGGCCGCAGTAAAAGATACGCTGTCCCGGCCGGCCGAAAAAAACCGCCGCCCTTTTGAGGGGGCGGCGGTTTAAAACCGTTAAAGGATTTTAATTACCACTTGTTG
>CAIRNJ010000055.1 GCA_903879915.1 uncultured Elusimicrobia bacterium | reverse complement strand
GATGCAAAAAGAGAAGATAGAACTGTTCCGAAAGGTGCAGCCTGCAGGGCTAAATCTGTTCCTGAAAGGAGGACAGGCTACAAACACACGACGGAATCACGACGAGTGATTTCAGGCTCATTCTTAGATTGGAAAATGCTACGGGCACGACCAGCTTAAAGTTTTCGGCATCCTGAGGGACGCCGGCGAGGCCGCCGTGCGCGCCTGGATAGACCAGCTGGTGGTGCAGGATCTTCTGGAGGTGACCGAGGACAGCGAATACCCGCTGCTGCGCATCACCGACGGGGGGAAAGCCATGTGCCGCGACGAAAAAGACGTCGTGCTGGGGCTGCCCGTGCCGGCTAAAATAAAAGGCGCGAAGAAATCCAGGGCCCTGAAGAAAGCCGCCGCGGCCCTGCGCGGGGGGCTGGAGCCCGACGAGGAACTGTTCGAGCGCCTGCGCGCCTACCGCCGGGTGATAGCCGACAAGGCCGGCGTGCCGCCGTACGTGGTGTTCCACGACAGCGTGCTGATGGAGATGGCGGCGGCGAAGCCGCGGAACCTCGACGAGCTGCGCGGCATGAAAGGCATCGGCGAAAGAAAACTGGAGCGCTACGGCGCTCTGTTCCTGGAGGTGGTGGCGGGCCACCCGGTGGACACCATGGAATTGCCCGACGTGCCGGACCTGCCGCGGCCGAGCCCGGAAGGGAAATAAAAGATATTTTAGATTGGGCCTTGACAAGTCAACATCCGCCTGTTATACTCGGTATGTAGCCTGTTCTCTTAAATGCGCCGTCGGAGTAGTCGAGATGCTCTCGGGAGTGTGCGGTCGAGCTGATCTCGGTAGTTTTAGTTCGCGGGGTCGTCCCCCGCCACGGCGCGGTTTCCCCCGGTTCGCGGCCAGCGTCAGCGCGGTGCTATCGCGGTAGCGGTAGCTTCCCCGGCAGTGACAGTTGCAGCGGCGCGATATTCGGGGAGTTCCCCGGTCCGTCTCCCCCACTTTAGTGGGGCGCGGTTGCCGGGGTCCTGGTTCAGCGGCCCGCCTTCGGCGGTCCTGCTCCCGGGTGGGTGATCCGGCCTTCGGTCTCCGGCGCTAATGCGCCTTCGGTAACCGGTTCGCTCCTTACGAAGTGTAGTCCGCGGTCACAAGTACCCTGGCCCGTGCGCCAATTGAAGAGCCCCCCTGGCGGGGGCTCTCAATTTTATATCCCGAAATGGCGCGCGAAGTTCTAAAGATGTAAAATTTACTCCGGGCGGAGTTCCTGATACGCGAATGACTAAAACACAAAAAGCAGCGATCCTGAAGACGGCCGGGTACGCCCGCGCCACGCTTGGCCGGGACGCTACCGGGCATGACTGGCTGCACGTGGAACGGGTCTGGCGCAGCGCCCGGACGCTGGGCAGGGCTTCCGGGGCCGACATGTTCGTAGTGGAGCTGGCCGCCCTGCTGCACGATATCGCCGACTGGAAGTTCCACGGCGGCGACGTTTCGGCGGGCCCCAGGAAAGCGGGCAGGTGGCTGCGGAAACTTGACGTCGACGCGCGCAGCGCGGCGCATGTCGTGGCGATAGTTGAAAATATCTCTTTCAAAGGCGCTAAAGTAAAGAACGGGATAAACACTTTGGAGGGGCGCATCGTCCAGGACGCGGACAGGCTGGACGCCATAGGCGCTATCGGCGTGGCGCGGGCTTTCGCCTACGGGGGCGCCAAGGGGCGCGAGATCTACAGGCCCGGCAGCAGGCCGGTGCTGCACGCTTCGGCCGAAGCTTATTCGAAGAGCGCCGGACCCACCCTCGACCATTTTTATGAGAAGCTGCTGCTCGTGAAAGGCCTGATGAACACGGAAAAAGGCAGGCGGGCGGCCCGCGGCCGCCACCGGTTCATGCAATTGTTCCTTCGCCAGTTCGGCGCCGAGGTGGCGGGGCGGAAGTAAGCCTGCAGGCGGCGGTGAGTTCCTGAAAGGACCTATTATGAAAACCAAGACCATAGGCAGGCTGGCGGGCTATTTTCTGCTTTTTCTGGCGCTGTTCGCCGCGGCCGGCTACTTCACCCTGCCCGTCAACCGCATAAATATGCGCTCCACCCTGGTAATGCTGGGCGATTTCAATTCGGATAATAAATGGGACCGGGAGGACGCCGCGATCCTGGACGGCCTGCTGGAGAGGCCTTTCTCCGCCCCGGAGAGCTTCGCCTACAAAGCCGACGTGAACCGCAACGGCCTGCTGGACGACGAGGACCTGACCTTCCTGCGGGAGCTTTATAAGGTAGGCGACCCGTACAAAGCCAGGGCCGGGTTCACCGCTAAAGGCGTGATCTTTCCCTACCCGCGCGAATTCTTCCGTTATATCCCGGCTACAGAATACGTGCAGCGCCCGGTACTGGCCATAAAGCACTGCGCGGAGGATCTCTCGCCGCTTAAATTCCTTAAGCAGGCGCGGCTGAAAGCGGCTGCCGGCTACCAGGCCGGGCTGCTGCATGAAATTTACAGCGAAGGCATACGGTTCTCGCTGGCTTACGCCCAAAGGGCGCCGGGGCTGACCCCGATGGAAAAGGCGTACTCCGACTCTAAAATAAAGCGCTGCGCGGCTTTGTGGGCCGCCGGGAAAGAATACGAACTGCTGCTGGACATAATGGCGCTGACCGAGGATGCCGAGACCCTTACTGTAAAAGGCCAGCCGGACTTCGTGGCGCACAGCCTTTATTTCCGGGACCACCTGCGCGAACTGCTGGCGTCGAAGCAATATAAGGACTATGCCGCCGGCAAAGTTCCCTCCGGTGAAATTTTCAGGGCGATGGAAAAATATCTGCGGGAAGATATGAAGATGCAGCTGGACCTTGAAACCCTGGCGCCGCCGCGCAACCTGCTGGAGCTTAAAAATTACTCCGACAGGGCGAAGTGGCAGTATTACAAGACCACCTCCAGCCGGAACGATTTCAGGAAGCTGCTGCTGTTCGCGCAGTACGACCGGCGCTATCTGCGCGCGGTGGCCAGGACCTCGCCCAAAATGGAAGACGCTCCGCTGGAGAACCACAACCTGCCCATGGTGCTGTTGTTCCGCGAAGCCCTGGCTATTAAAGGCGGCGACAAGCCGGCCGCCGTGGGCCTGATAGACGAGGCCGTGCGCATCCCGTTCGGTTGGGTCAAGTCCATCCCGCGCAGCAAACTGCCCGACTCCGTGGCGCTGGAGAATTTCCTGCTGCCCGGCAACAAAGAGGACGGCTCGGACAAAAGCCGGCACTGGAACGTTTTCGGCGGCATAAGCCTGTACAAATCGCCGGAAGAATCCCTGCGGCTGGCCCTGGCGCGGGAAGTGAAGGATTTCCGCGAAGAAGGCGGAACGCCGCAGGCCATGAGCGAATTCATCCGGGACACCATGGCCAACTTGAACGGCATCTATTACGTGGTCAGCATCAGGCCCGGCCTGCTGAAGCGATCAAAATGAGCGGCTGCTCCATTACTTCGGTAGCGCGGACCATACTGGAAGTTTTCGGGCCCGCCGCGGACGGGCTTGAGCCGGCCGCCGCGCCCGCCGACGCCCGCGTTACGGCGCGCGCGCCGGCGGGCGGCGTTAAAAAACTGCTTGTCTACGCCCCCGACGCCATAGGCCGCCTGATGGTCGAGGAATTGCCGGCCGAATTCGGCGCGCTGGCCGCGGCCGGCTGCTTTAAAGTGCCGGTGCAGAGCGTCTATCCGCCCAAGACCCCGGTCTGTTTCGCTTCCATGTTCTCGGGGCTGGCGCCGGAAGGCCACGGCATACGCAAATACGAAAAGCCGGTCCTTGCCTGCCGGACCATCTTCGACGCGCTGCCGGCGCGCGGCGTGCGCACGGCCATCGCGGCCGTGAAAGATTCCAGCATAGACCTTATCTTCAGGGGCCGCCGGGTGGATTATTTTTCAGGGCGGGACGACGGAGAGGTTACCCGCCTGGCGCTGGGGCTTATCGAAGAGGGGCAGCATGACTGCCTGCTGGCGTACCACCAGCGTTACGACGATATCCTGCACGCCTCCGACCCGTGGAACGCCGCCGCCCTGGAAGCGGTAAAGGAGCATCTGCTGGCGTTCGGGGAATTAACCGGCGCTTTCGATAAGAAATGGAGCGGCCTGCCGCGCGCGGCGCTTTTCGCCCCCGACCACGGCGCGCACACCGGCCCGGACGGCCGCGGCACTCACGGCGACAATATCCCTGACGATATGGACGTGGCTCATTTCTGGAAATTCAGCGCCGCGGCGGAGGGCGCCTGAAAAGAGCCGCCTGCCGCGTTATTTTATAGAATAGAGCATCGCGGGCCGGCCGCCGCGCAAACTGCAAGGGGGAATATTAATGAGATCAGGATATCGCAGCATAGCCGAAGGCATAATACTCACCATCATCACCTGCGGCATTTACAATCTGTTCTGGAACTGGCACCAGATGGAAACCTGCAACGAACTGGTGGAGCGCCATGAATTCGAGCCGCTCAGGGTTTTCCTGCTGTCTTTGGTAACCTGCGGGATCTATTTCGTGTATTACCAGTACTGCATGGGCGGCGTGATAGTGGAGATACAGCGCAAGCGCGCGGTCCCGCCCTTCGAGAACCTGCCGATGATAAGCCTGTTCCTGTCGCTGTTCGGCATGAGCATCATCGTGGACGCGATACACCAGCATGAACTTAACAAGTTCTTCCCCAAGCCGGCTTAAAACCGACCCGCTGCGCCTGGCAGCCTGGGCCGTGCTGGCGGCGTCCGCGCTGAGCGGCCTGCTGCACCTGGCCGGCTACAGCCTGCAGGCGGCGCTGCCCGGGGCCGCGCTGTGCCCGTTCAGGGCCCTGACGGGGCTGCCCTGCCCCGGCTGCGGCATGACGCACGCTTTCCTGGCTTTGGGCCGGCTGGACCTGGCCGGGGCGTACGCCTGGAACCCGCTGGTTTTCCCGCTGGCCGCGCTGACGTCGCTGTATGCGGCCGGCCGGGTCCCGCGCTGGGTACGTTCCGGCAAAGCGGTAAATTCGGCCCTGCTGGGCGTGCTGCTTTTCTGGGGCGGCCGCCTGCTGAAATAAAAGCGGCTTTGACAAGCGCCGCGCGTTTGGTTACACTTTCTATTCACTAACGGACAGGACCAGGAGGCTTCACGTGCCGGCAAAATCAATGGAATCACTGGTAAATCTCTGCAAGCGGCGGGGCTTTATTTTTCAGAGCTCGGACATCTACGGCGGGCTGCAGGGCGTTTACGATTACGGCCCCCTGGGCGTAGAGCTTAAGAACAACCTTAAAGCGGCCTGGTGGCGGGCCCTGGTGTACGAGCGCGACGACATAGAGGGGCTCGACGCCGCCATCCTCACGCACAGGTCAGTGCTGAAGCATTCAGGCCATGAAGCCACGTTCTCCGACCCCATGGTGGACTGCCGCAAATGCAAGAGCCGTTGGCGCGCCGACCAGATCAAGGACGGTAAATGCGAGAAATGCGGCTCGGCCGACCTCACGGAGCCGCGCCCCTTCAACCTGATGTTCAAGACCACGGTGGGGCCCATAGCCGACGACGAGCATTTCGCGTACCTGCGGCCGGAAACGGCGCAGGGCATCTTCGCCAACTTCAAGAACGTGATGGATTCCACTTCGCACAAGCTGCCGTTCGGCATAGCGCAGATAGGGAAATCCTTCCGCAACGAGATCACCCCGAAGAATTTCATCTTCCGCGTGCGCGAGTTCGAGCAGATGGAGCTGGAGTTCTTCGTGCTGCCCGGCACCGACGACGGCTGGCATACGAAATGGGTGGAGGCCCGCGTGGCCTGGTGGAAGGCGCAGGGGCTGGAGAGCGACAACCTGCAGCAGTTCCACCAGCCCAAGGAAGAGCTGGCGCATTACTCCAAGGCCACCGTGGACATCCTTTACCGGTTCCCGCACGGCATGGAGGAGCTGGAGGGCGTGGCCAACAGGACCGACTACGACCTGGGCTCGCATTCCAAGAACCCGCAGGAGCTGAACCTCACGGCCCGCGTGGAGGAGAACAAGGATTCGGTGGTAAAACTGACCGCGCCCGACCCCGTAACGCAGAAGCCCATCGTGCCTTTCGTCATAGAACCTTCAGCGGGAGTGGACAGGGGCGTGCTGGCCGTGCTGACCGAGGCGTATACCGAGGAGAAGCTGGAGAACGGGACGGAGCGCATAGTGCTGAAGCTCAAGCCGCACCTTTCGCCCATCAAAGTGGCGGTAATGCCGCTGGCGCGCAACAAGCCCGAGATAGTGGAGAAGGCGAAAGAAATAAAGGATTCACTGCTCAAACTCGGCATCGGCCGCATCTATTACGAGGATACCGGCAATATCGGCAAGGGCTACCGCAGGCATGACGAGGTGGGAACCCCGCTGTGCGTCACCGTGGATTTCGATACCATAGGGAAGGGCGAGAACCCGGACCTGAAAGAGATGGTGACCGTCCGTGACCGCGACACGATGAAACAGGCCAGGGTGCATGTAACGAAGCTGTCGGACTACATAATCGAATACTTCAAGAGATAAGTAAAGGCAATAAAAAAACAGGCCGCTTTCAACAAAAGCGGCCTGTCTTTTTTTTGACCTAGTTCGGGAAAGTGTAGGAGATCCTGCCCTCATAGCGCCCGTTCGCGGGGTGCGCGTTGAGGCCCAGCTGCATCATGGCGCCTACGGAGATCTCGCCGAACGCCGGGCCGATCTCCAGCACTTCCGCCTTTATGCATTTGCCGGTGTCCAGCACGCAGACCGTGGCTATAGTGTGCAGCAGTTCGCGGTGGTTGCGGGGAACCACCACGTAAGCGGTCTGGAAAGGGTTCACTCTGCCGGTAGCGGTAGTGTTCTGGTGGCTGGGATCGCTCCACCGGGTGCTGTTGCCCATGCCGCGCTGGTAGACGGCCCAGCCGCTGAGGTCGCTGTCCGTATAGCCGCTGCGGTTGGCTTGCGTAACTATCCTCATGCCGTCAGAACATACGTTGGTGGCGCCGGTGGTGATGGCGCAGGAACTGCCGTAGCAGAAGTAATGGCCGTCCAGCGCTGTCTGGGAAGCCTTATCGGGCGCGGGGGCCGGCGCCGGCGCGGGCACCGCCATTTCCATAGCCTTGATATCCGAAAGACGGATGGCGTTGAGGTCAGCGGCATGAGCCAGCGGAGCCAGGAGCATTGCGGTGGTCAGAAAAATAAAGTGTTTCATATTTTTTCTCCGCAGCCGAAAGTTACTCTCCTAAGTATATATTACCAGCCGGCGCGGCGCGCTTTCAGGGCCTATCGGTCATAAGGCACGGTATAAAGGCCCAGGCCGGATTTGGGCCTTTTGGCCCTTACTCAAAACGGCCGCGCCTGGCCTCGTTCGACCAGGGTACGCGTACCATGGTGGTGAACAGCGCCTACGGCTGGCCCGCCGCGCTGAAATAACCTGTTTTCGGGAGATAGGCTGCTACTATTTTTTTTATGAATTCCGCGCTCAGGCGGGGAGCGCCGGCAAGGTGGCTGGGAAAATCGTCGCCCTGCAGGTACGGGAGGAAAGGCTTCGCCGCCCTGTGGAACAGCGCTTCGGCGGGGGTCATCCTGAACTCCGGCTCGAAACTTAGCCTGGCCTTCAGCGCTTCTCCCATCCAGCGCGCGAGTTCTTCCAGTTTCACCGGCTCCGGGTGAGTGAGCCAGAATTTGCCCGGCTTTGCCGCCGCGGCCATAAAGCCCGCCGCCAGCCCGGTCGGCACCAGGTTGAGCGTTGCCCCGGGCAGTCCTTTTATACGCAGCGCCCGCTCTTCCTGCCCCGGGCGGCCGAGCACCCGGGCGATGCCGTTGACGAACTGGGACAGGGCCGACGCCGAAAGTTCGCCTGCCCCGCTCTCTTCCGGCACAAGGATGCCGAGCTTGAAAATAGTTGTCCGGCCGATGCCGCCGGCCTCTACCAGCCGCTCCGCGGCCTTCTTGGATTTTTCGTAAATATTCCTGCCTTTTTCCGTATAGGCCGTTCCGGCGTAGAACAGGGCGGGAACGGAATTCTCCCTGCAGAAAGCCAGGACGTTGGCGGCGCCCTGAAAATTAACGGCCCAGACCCGCTCGTTGTGCGCCGAGCCCAGGTCGATATCGCCGGCCAGGTGGTAGACAGCGTCCGGCCGCTGCGGCCGGTCCAGGCCCAGCCCGGCGGCCGTGACGTCGCCGCGGACCAGCGCGCAGCCGGGGAAAAGCCTGGCGGCCTTCTCCAGGCCGCGCACCAGCAGCGTAAGCCGCGCGCCCCGGGCCAGCAGGCGCGGCACCAGTTCCCGCCCAAGCTGGCCCGTAGCTCCGGTGATAAATATGTT
Source organism: uncultured Elusimicrobia bacterium (assembly GCA_903879915.1). Lineage (GTDB taxonomy): Bacteria > Elusimicrobiota > Elusimicrobia > Elusimicrobiales > UBA9959 > UBA9959. Next base: position 69,445 of record CAIRNJ010000055.1, on the reverse strand, counting down.
CATGGGTAACTTGCTTGCTCCGGAACTCCGGCTATGCCGCATTCGCGGGCCTGTAAAGGCGAAAGGCCATAAGCGGAATAATAGAATATTCATGCCCCGCAAAGCCACGGCGCTTTAAAGGTAAAGACCGCTTGTTCATGCACTGCGATCATAGAGCGATAAATAATGCCGGTATTTTTCTGATTTATTCATTGCTGCCTCCGGAAAAGATATATACTGCATAAAGCGTTCTTTGCCGTTTATTGCGGAGAGTTATGAATATTCTGATAGTTGACGACGATCCGGTATATCTTGAAACCATACAGCGCTCCTTGAGGGAGTCTGATTACGCCGGTGAAATAACGGTGGCGCAATCGCTGCAGGAGTATAAAAAACTGGTCGGGGAAAAACAGCCGGATATCGTAATTTTAGACCTGCACCTGCCGGACGGAGTCTCCACCCAGGTTCTCAGCTATCCTCCTGAAAACAACCCCTTCCCAGTAATGATCGTATCCGGCAGCGGCGATGAAAAGGCCGCCGTAGAGGCCATGAAGTCAGGCGCGATCGACTATGTGGTTAAGTCGGTTGAGACTTTTCATGATATGCCGCACATAGTGAAGCGGGTCATGCGCGAATGGAACCTGCTACAGAAGCACAAACGGATGGAACAGGAACTGCGCGACAGCGAAGTTTATGCGACTACCATATTAGAGAGCATAAACACCGGTTTTGTAGTGATTGATTCCGAAACGCATAAGATAGTCGACGCGAACCCGGTGGCGCTCGCCATGTTCGGCGCGTCCAGGACGGAAGTGGTCGGCTCGTTATGCCATAAATTCATCTGCCCGTCAGAACCGGGCAAGTGCCCTATTTCCGACCTGGGCCAGAGCGTGGATAATTCCGAGCGCGTTCTGATCAATAAGCGCGGGGAGAAGATCCCGGTCATCAAGACCATTTCTCCCGTGACTCTTGGCGGCCGCAAGTACCTGCTGGAGAATTTCGTGGACATCACCGAGCACAAGGCGGCGGAGGAGAAAATGACCCTCCTGATGACGCGCGAGCAGAACGCCCGGACCGAAGCCGAGACGGCCAACAGCGCCAAAGGCGATTTCCTGGCCATAGTGTCGCACGAGCTGCGCACCCCGCTGACCATAATCATGGGCTGGATCTGGATGATGCGCTCCGCCGATCTTAAGCCCGGGGAGCGCGAGTACGCGCTGGACGCCATCCAGCGCAATATGGAATCCCAGCGCCGGATAATAGACGACCTGCTGGACCTGTCGGGCGGCACGCGGGGAAATATACGCCTGGACCGCGCGCCGCTCGACCTGGCTGCCCTGCTGGATTCCATTTTTGAATCCATGCGCCGCCTGGCCGACGTGCATTCCATCCGGCTGCTGCGCGAGGTGCAGGGCCCGGCCGGCGTAATGGGCGATCCGGCGCGGCTGCAGCAGGTTTTCATGAACCTCCTGAACAACGCTCTCCAGTTCACTCCGGCCGGCGGAGAGATCAGCCTTCGGCTGAATACGCACGGCGGCCAGGTGCAGGTGGAGGTGCAGGACAGCGGGAAAGGCATCGAGCCGGATTTCCTTCCCCATGTTTTCGACCCGTTCCGGCAGGGCGAGAATCCCATGACCCGTAAACACCAGGGCCTGGGCCTGGGTCTGGCCATAGTCAGGAATATCGTGGAACTTCACGGCGGTAAGGTGACCGCAAGCAGTCCCGGCGCGGGCGGCGGCACGCTTTTCAGAATTACGCTGCCTACTGTCCCATGGCCTCCGGAAGGAAGCCCGGGCGCCGCGCTCGTCAAGGGCGAGACTTTCGCCGGCTATGACCTGACCGGGCTGCGCATCCTGGTGGTGGAGGACGACTACGACACCTGCGACCTGCTTAAAAAACTGTTAACGCGCTGCGGCGCCCGGGTAGAGACAGCGGTCTCGGCCGCGGCCGCCATGGAAGCCTTTAACAAGCAGACCCCGGAGATATTACTCTGCGATATCGCCATGCCCGAAGAGGACGGTTATTCCCTGATCCGGCGGGTGCGTGCCCTGGGCGAGAAGCGCGGCGCCGTGCCGGCCATAGCGCTGACCGCGCTCACCCGGCCGGAGGACCGCACCCAGGCGCTGCTGGCCGGGTTCCAGATGTTCCTTTCCAAGCCCGTGAAACCCGCGGAACTGCTGGCCGCCGTAAGGTCGCTGGCCGGCTGGCGCTGAGCCTTTTTCCTTCCCTGCTTTTTCCTGCCTTCCTGAGCTTTGCATGCGTTAAGCCGCAGGCTTAACCATGCTGCTCTCCATTAAGCCGCCGCTCCTGGGCCGAATAACCGGGCGGCTCCGGTTCCTCCGCCTCAGGAAAGGCCTCCTCCAACGGTGTAAACTTAGATAGGAAGTTATGCGGGACGTATGCAGTCCGCGTCAGGCGCGAAGCAGCTATCAAAGGAGTCTATCATGTCCAGAAAGATACGTACCGCTGGCGACAGGAAAGCCATCTTAAAACTTAACAGCAGGATATCGGCCTGCCTGGCGCGGGTCATGGAAAGCGCTTCGAAAAAACGCGGCGGCTTGCGGGTAGTGCGCTGACGGTTCCAGTAGACCATGGACAAAGCATTGATACTCTGCTTATCGTTCCTCTTCCTTCCGGCCGGTCCCGCATGGTGTCGGGCGGCGGAGGAAGGCGCGGCCGCCGCCGGGTACGGCGCGGCGGGCGAACTTCCCGCCCCTCCGTCCGTGTGGGCGGGAACAGACGCGCAGAAAGAGTACCTTGTCAGATTTTTCGCGATAAAGGCGGGTGACGAGGACGCCGAGTGGCGCGCCTCCGAACTGAACAACGCGATAGAGCTCCTGGCGCGGCTTCCCGTACCTTTCCGCTCCTGCACGCGGGGCCTGCGGCGGGTAAAAGCCGGCAGGAAAGAGGGGGTTAAAGGTTACGTGGAGATGAACGTGGCTCCGGTGGTATTCCTCACCAGCGAGGGAGCGGACTACCGCGGGATCTCCGGCTGGCTGGTCCACGAAATGACCCATTGTTTCCAGATGGCGCATCCGGAGGTGCTGGAAGCGTGGGAGAATAAATTCTGGTCCTCGTTCGTTTTCTTCAGCGACCCGAAAACTCCTTCAGCCACTCCCTACGGAAACAGCAGCTCAGAGGACGATATGGCGGAATCGGTAAGAAAATATCTGCAGCTCGGCAAAGGGATGGCGTCGTCCTTCCCCGACCGCTATGAGTTCATCCGCGTCAACATAATGGCCGGGGTGGAATTTGAGCCGCAGTCGGCATAGCGGCTGGTTCAGCGGGCGGCGTAGTCCTTGTACCAGACGAAGTCGGCCAGGCCCGAGTCTTCCGCGGGGAAAGACGCGGGGCAGGCGGCCGCGGGCCGGGGGTAGAAGGAGGCCTGCCGCAGCCCCGCGGTGCGGGACGCTATGGAGGCGGGGATGCCGGCGTTGAAGATCACGTGGCCGCTGCCGGCTATCACGAGCCCGGCGAAGCCGGGGTTGGCGTTGAGGAACTCGGCCATGCGCGCGCCCATGGTCTCGTTCCAGGCGGACATGGCCGCCAGGTAGTTCTCGAATTTGAACATGCCGGACATGGGGCTGTCGCCGTGGCCTTCGAAGCTTTCCCGGACATAGCTTATGTAGAGCTCGTTGGCGGTTACCTGCAGCCCGGCGGGCAGGTACTGCTTGTCCTCCGCGGGCAGGGCGTCCAGCCCCACGCGGGCTATTTTCGAAACCACTTTCTTGGGCAGGTTCAGGGCCAGGGCCCTGAGTTTCTTCTCCCGGATCAGGTCGAACAGCGGCTTGTACATGCCGAAGTCGAAGCCCCATTCGTTCTTCCAGTCGGCCTTCGCGAGGAATTCCGCCTCGGTAAGCCTGCCGGCGGCGTAATCGTCCAGCACCGGCTGCAGCGTCAGGTTCAGCATCTCGAAGCCCACCGCGATAGCGGGACCGCGGGCCTCGCTGAGGGCTTTCAGCGCCTCGAACTGGGCCTGGTGGTCCTTCAGCTGGTCATGGGTCTCGCCGACTAGAACCACGTCGGCGCGGCTTACGGCCGCTATGAACGTCTGCCCGCCGGCCAGCGGGGTCCCGACAGTTCCGTCGAAGATACAGAAGCCGCCGCTCTCTCTTACGCCGGCCGGTCCCGGCGCGGCCGCGGGCAGAGCGTTGAGCCCGGCGGCTATCCCGGCGAGGCCGCCTTTCTGGTCGAAAGTTACCGTCCCGCCGGCGGCGCGGGCGCCGGAAGCTGAAAGGAGCAGGAAAGGAAGCGCGAAGAAAGAGCTGGAGCCCGGGAGCTGGAACATAAAACTGTCCTCCGTGACCGTCTGCGTATATATTATAAAAAACTAACGCGCGGTAGGGCCGCTTATTCGGCATTGCCCAAAGGGCCTAATTTCGCATAGGTCCTTTGGGCGGTAATGCCTGGGTACTAAGACGCTTATCGGTCCACGCGTTTTTTTTGTTTACTAGCAAGCACAGTTGAGCAGCATCGCTTTGCACCAGACTAAAGCGGGAAAATACAGGAGACCTATATAATGAAGCAAAGAATATTGGCGGGTGTCGGGATAGCGGCGATGATGGCCTTACTGGCCGGCTGCGATGAAATAAAATTCAACGGTTCTCTGAACGTCCTTGAGCAGATGACCTTTACCCAGTCGCGGGGCCCCGCTGACGGCGCCCGGGTGGTAGAGTGGGACTTATCCAGGGCGGGCGGCGCCGCCGTTCTGAACCCCGGGCAGTTCCCCACGAAGATCATCCTGGGGCAGTCCGGCCAGAATAAAGAGCTGACGATGGAAGTTTCCAACGCCAACCCCGCTACCGTCATCAAGATGAAGTTCGACAAGAACATCAACCTGGGCGAGAATTTCACGCTCACCGCCGCGCAGTTAGGGCAGAACTTCGACCTGACCGGGACCCTGGCCACTAAAGTGGAGAAGTCTCCCGAGCAGACCGGCTGGGAATACTGCACCACCCAGGTTCCGCAGACGGTTTGCCGCTCCGCCAAGAGCGCCGACGCCTCCGTTGAAAAAGCGGCGGCGGACATCGCCCGGTTCGACGGCAGCATCCCGAGCGCCAGGGAGATCCCCACCGCGTCCAACCCCCAGTTCGTAAAAGGCCCCGGCCAGTTCAACGGCCCCGTTCCGTACACCCCCACCTGCAGCACCGTCTGGGTTACACGGCCCGGCAATATGTACGTGCGCTTCTACTATGAGACCACCACAAGGGACATCAACGCCAGGTTCGTGCAGGGCGAGAAAACCCTTGCCAACTACCTTGGCCAGGCTTCCGAGACACAGAAGATAAATACGTACCAGGGTATGTGCAACTGAGCGCGAAAGCTTAAGAGGCAATAAAAAAAAGACCGGGCCCCGAAAAGGGCCCGGTTCTTTTTTTTGGACCGCGATCAGTTCAGCGGGGGTGGCGCCTTCTGTTGTGGAAAGGGTGCGGCGGGGGCGTCAGCTTGGGCAGGGCCAGCATTTCGTTGACGCACCGTTCCAGCTCCGTGGTCTGGCAGCCTTTTTTTAAAAACCTCACCCGGTCGTTATCCGTGAGCAGCCGTTTTATCAGCCCCAGCAGGGTGGACGAGAAAAAGAGGATCGGGATGACCGCGGTAGCCGGATACTGGCGCAGCTCTTTGTAAGTCTCTACGCCGGTCACGCCGGGCATATTAAAGTCCAGGGTTATAAGATCGGGCAGGATCTCCCTGGCCTTCGCGGCCCCGGAAGGGCCGTCGGGCTCACGGTATACGATGAATCCTTTCGACTGAAGGAACTCCATAAGCAGGTTCGAGAGGTAATCATCGTCGTCAATGATAAGTATCGATTTGTGCATATAGCCCTTTCTTAAAAACCGCGGGAAGTTTCCTTTACCGTTATAATACAAAAACGCAGGAGCCGGTGAAAACCCCGAAAACGGGTCCGGCGGCTGCCGGTGAACGGCTTGCCGGCCTCGTAAATTAAAGCGGGACGAGTTAAATTCGCGAAAATACATCAGGCGAAATCACGTACACAAACGCATTGACGCGCCAGGACCGTGGTTGACTTCGCTGGTTGTTCGTTAGGTCTTTATGCCCATGACACAAGGCTCAGTTAAGGTAACAATATACTTGCTGAGAAATATAAAGCAAAAGCAGCCGATGCCGCGGTAAAGGCCAGGATCTTCAAGGCCAAAGGATCTCGCGGACGCCAGGCTGGCGCAGGCCGTGTTTATCGTAGGCGCTTCTTTCCAAGCGGATCATTATGAAGCTAAGATCAGGACTCAGGCTCCTTGGAATATTACTGGCTTTCGGAGCTTTTGGCGTGAACTGCGCTTTTGGCGCCCGGCCCGCCGCGGATGGGGCCGACCTGGTATTCTACGACTCCGTTGAAACAGGCGCCGGGGGGGAGCCGGTCCTGACCGGAGGCGTATATCTGGACCCGGAACAAGGAGCCCGGTTCCGTGAAAAGGGGATGAAGCCCGTGCCCGTGGACGGGTATTACCACATCCGCTTTGTGGCCGACGCCGCTGCTATGGCGCGCGCCAGGGAATTTACGGAGCTGCTGCTGAACCATGAAGCGTTCGCATCAGTCCGGGACCGGTTCCGTATCGAATACGTGGAAGGAGACGCGGCCCGGATGAATTGCCGCAACGATGTGCTGCAGTCCAAGCGCATCATCAGCTGCAACATGGACTATATCCTTTCCCTGGGAGCCTCGCCGGCGCATCTGACGGCGGTTTTCACCAGCCGAGGCACCGGCGGCGCCGGGAGCGCGGTGCCGATAGCGTCCATAGATTACCCGCTGCCCACCATTCTCCACGAGATGCTGCATACCTGGGGGCTTCAGGACGAGTATATCTACTCGCAGGCCGAGGCCGATTATTACTGCGGCTACAGCAAGATATTGAAAGCGCCTAATACCAGCGCTTTTCCCATAATGGAAACTTATGGTTCGGATGCCGAAGCCGGCGGCCGGCACCGGGACGACATTCCCTGGTTCGACGATATCCGGGTGCCTATCACAACTCCGCCCGTGAACACCGCCGGCGCGGCCGGGTTCCAGCTGGGAACGCCGGCATCATCGGGCAATATGGAACCCGGGCTGTATCCGGGCTCCAACTGCAGCCGCAAGCTTCCGTCGTTCCGCCCCTATGAGTTTGATACCATCATGAAAAGCGTGTACACCACGCTGCTCCCGCCCATCCACAAAAAAGCCGTCCTGAAAGCTATCGCCAAAGCAGCAGGCTGGTGACCAAAAAAAGGGGACACCTGTCCCCTTTTTTCTTAGAGGGTGTCGGGCGAGACGTTCACTGCTTTGCCGTTCTTCCAGATGGCCAGTGGGCGGCCGGTTTTTTTGTGGTCGGCCACTACTTTCCGCACGGCGGCTTTCATGGCCAATTCCGCTTTATCCTGCAAAGAAAGCCTTTTTTTCATAGGTTCACGGAATCCATTATGCTGCGGTAAACCGGCTGGTTTTCAACCGTGAGGCCGCCGTTGGAGCCCTTGGCCGCCAGTACGGGCTTCTCACCGGAATTGTCGAACAGCATCCAGGTGTCGGCCAGGTGGGAATAGTCTGTGAAGAAATTGGCTATGGAGCGGGGAAAGCGGCGCCTGATGTCGGTGGAAAGCACGTCGTGCCCGCCTTCTGCGACGCGGTTCTTTACGCGCAGGAGGGAAAGTTCCACGCCCGGCACCCACAGGAAGAACAGGTGCACTTTGTAGCCGGCGGCTTGTAACCGCCGGGACATTTTGAAATGGCTGCGGCCTGAAAGAGTGGTTTCAAAGCCGAAATCCTCGCCGCCTTTTAAGAATTCGCGTATGCTGGCCAGGACCAGTTTCCCGGCTTTAAGCGCGACTATCCTGGGATTGAACGGCGACAGCCCGTTAGCGATGAGGTCGGCGTTCACGAAATGGGGGCATTTGGCGTAATTGGGAAGGAACTCACGGGCAAAAGTGGTTTTACCCGAGCCGTTGGGGCCTGCTACAACATACACATTAGAGGCTTTGCCCATTATATGGGATTATAGCAGTTTCATATAAATTCTGTAGGAAACATAAAGCAAACGTTCAATCCATGAAGTCTCGGGCCGCCCCCGGCGCGGCCCGGGCGACAGCCAGGGGCGTATCAGTATCTCGTGGCCTTTAATTAAGCTTGCGGCTTAACTAACGGCCTTTCCTGTAAGCCGCCGCTCCTGGGCCGAATGATAAGGATGCCGCTGTTCTTTAGTCTCAGGCGATCCTTTCGCGGACGGTGTAAACTTATAGTAAGAGATCATCCGGGCGGATAACGCGGCCTGGCTTGAGGTACGGACACTGAACAGGAGAACGAATGAACACTAAACTGGTAAGCAAAATACTTATAACAGCGATGCTCGGGATGAACGCCGCCGCCTACGCGGAAGAAGGTTTTAACCTTAACAGGATCACCAAGGACACGCTGGGGCAGGCGTATGTGGGGAAGGGGCAGTCCGTAAGCGTAAATATCCCTGCTGCCAGCCCGGCCGCCGAAAAAAGCGGCAGCGCGGCTGAAAAACCCGCCGCTCCAGCTAAACTGTCCATGGCCGCCAAGGTCCCATTCCCTGCGGCCGGGGAGAATAAAAGTTATACGGAAAGCCGTCCCCTGGATTCCGGAAAGCTGCTGCAGGACGTAGTGTTTTTTATTCCACGCGTTATCGTATCTGTGCTGATAGCGCCGTTCGCGCTTTTTGGCGTGCTGAGCGGCCGGGTCGCCCCTTCGCGCATCAACCTGCTGTACCGCATTATCTGGTGAGATACCAGCAGAAGAAGGTCTGAAGTAAACGTCGCGCTTAATATCGCAAGTGCTTCCTGTCTCTTGCCCTTTCAACTGCCTGAAAAATTTGCGGAAATCCTGCCATTACCGTTATAATACAAATTGAAGAACGGGCGCATTAATCGTCCCGCGAGTAGTGTCAACGACCCTTGACAGCAACTCTATCCGTCTGGTATAAATAAAGTGGCGTTGAATTAGTCCCGACTTAGGATGCAATTATGAAACAGTTTAAACTTTTTATTGGAAAAGCGCTGTTGGCCGCGGTTGCCGTGGCCGCGGTCACGCTGCAGGTCCCTTCTTTTGCCGCCGCGGCTTCGGGCGGGCCTGCTGCGGAGCAGGTACGCAACTGCGAGGCCGGCATTGCCGCTCTTGACCCCGACAAGACGACCGAATGCCTGGACCAGCGGATACTGGAGGCGTTTGCGGCTGAAAACCCCGGCCGGGGGATCAAATTGCTGGCTCAGGCGAATACCATTAAAAATCTTTCCGACTGCCTGTCCATATCCCAGACTACCGGTACGCTGCGCAGGGCGCTGCTTCCGGCCCTTGAACCGGGTACGCCCGCCGCCGCTCTGGGGCTGGCCCCGGAGGCCGACAAGTTCCTGGCCTGGGTAAAGAAATACCGGCCCGGTAAACTGGTCATGGCTCAGGAGGCCGTGCTCAAATGGAGCACCCTCCCTCCCGAGCAGCAGAGCTGGCTCGGGAAGAACGGGGTAACCGTTCCCGCGTGGGAAGCGGCCCCGCTTGGCAGCGTGAAGTACGAGCTCCTTGCAAAGTACGCCGAGGCCGAAGCCGCCGCGCTTATTAAGACACCGGCCCCGGCCGACATGGCGGGAGTTACCGCTTTGAAGGCCGCCGCGATGAAAATTCGCGGCTACCTGTCCGACGCTTCCGCTGAAAAGCTGTATGTCTTCATCAGGCAGACGGAGACGCTGGTCCGCGCCAGGAAAGACGCCGTAGCCCTGTTGCCCGACGCTAAACAGCGGCAGGATTTCCAGGCCAAGCTTGCCGCTATCCGGGACCTGCCCGTTTCCGACCAGTTGTCGGCGCTCAACGCTTTGTTCGACAAGAACCCGGCCCTGCGTGATTCCGAGATAGGCGTGAAGGTGAATGCTTTCAGGACCTCTTCCGCGGTGGAGAGCATCCCGGAGAGCGATTTTCAGCAGATAGGCGGCCTTCTTCAGAAAGCGTTCATATCGGAGCTGGCCGGTACCGCTATGGGTGACAGGCTGATGAGCAGGCTGGACTTCAGTAAGCCCCTTATCGCCGTAAAACCTATGCCGGGCGCCCTGGGGATGTTCACCCCGGATACCGGGCTGATCACCGTGAGCAAAAATGAGGCGGAGAATTGGCTCAAGAACAATAAGTTCACGGTGCAGGACCTTAAGCAGAATCCCGCGGCCATTCAGGGATTTGCCAGGTATATTTCCCCGGTCCTGGTGCATGAGGCGGTGCATAAAGAACAGAAACTCTGGAAGACGCGCAATGGCATCCCGGATATGTACAACCACGAGGACGAGATAGAGACTTTCACCTCCGAAGCTTTGTTCATAACGGAGAAAAGCAAAAAGGACCCGGAATTCGCGGCGATGCTGAAACGGGAAAGCGCGCGTTCCCCCTACATTCAGGGAGAAATAGAGATCGCGCAGCTGTACGCTTCCAGCCCGCGCGAGCTGCGGCGCTACGTTCAGGACGCTTATTACGGCAGCATGGTCCCTTCTTTGGAGTATAGAGCTGCCGGGTTCCTTACAATGGGGAAAACAGCGGCCGCGGAGCTGGACCGCCGTAAACTGCTGCCGGCCGCGGAGCAGACGCGCCTGGAGCGGACCGGCCTGGCCCAACCCCAGGGAGGGCAGTCTTTTGATAAGGCGGTAAAGACCATGAAGACGAGCTCCCTTGAGGGGCTGCGCGACGCTTTACTCGCTTTGTACAGCGTGTTCCGCGACCGCGTGGAAAGCGAGGCTGCCTGGTACTCCGCCGCTTTCCAGAAAGTGAAGGCCGAGGCGGGGCCGGCCACCGCCGCCCAGAACAAAGCGCCGCCGCTGCCCGGAGAAGGAAAGGGGAATTAAGGAGAATTTATGAAAGCCATATACATTTTAGCCGCAGTGGTGCTGGTACCGCTGGTCTGCCTGGCGGCCCAGAATACAAAGGACGAGCAGAACGGCGCCGCCAAGCCGGCGGGCGGGCCATACGTGATAGAGGGCGGTCATTACAAGATAGACTTCCCGAAAGGCTGGCAGGTAAGCCGCAGCGCGGTTTACGATAAGGCCGAGAAGGTGTTCGGCGCCGAGGCAGTGGACCCGCGCGGAGCCGACGGCGTTCCGGCCAGGATCTCCGCGGACTATTATACGGCCGGGAACCTGCTTTTTAAAAGCCAGCAGGACTTCATAGACAGCAATTCCAAAGCCGCGGTGCTGGCGCTGCCGGACGATAAGTACGGCCCCGTCAAAACTGCGGAGGTGGCCGGCCGCCGCGCCAGCATTTTCGAAAAAGAGTCGGCGCGGACGCTGCCGCACGGTTCGCCGGACGCTAAAAAATACCCGGTCCTGGAAAGGACCGCGGTGATCACCGCCAAAGAAGGTTTTTACGTGGTGAAATTGACCGCCCCCAAAGCGCGCGCCGCGGCCAGTCGTAAACTTTTCGAGGCGGCGCTGAAATCCTTCCGGCCGGCGCACTAGGCTTATAGGGACGTATTTGACTTTTTGACTTATTATTAACAATTCACTTCCACCAGTTGATAAATAGTGGAAAAGTCAAATACGTCCCTTACCCCTCCTTCCTGTTCCCGCTTTTTATCTGGCAGCGCGGCGTACCTATTGGCGGGCGGCCCTGGGCCTTTAGGTTCTTGTCTTTCCAGCCCCGCGCGGTACAATATTGCATGTCAATACATTGTGCGCGCAAACCCGCCCTCGTCTTGCTCTTCGCCCTGTTCCCCTTAGTTTTTTCCGGCCCCGCATCCGCCCAGTTAAGCGCCTATGGCGACCTTAACACCGCGGCCGGGAACCAGGGCGTAATAATGCCCGTGCCGCCCGCGCCCTCCGCGCAGAACGCCATACAGGAATCCGAACTGATGAACCCTGACCAGGGGAAATGGTCCAGCCTGTTCGGCGGCGTGCATAAGAAAATTTCAAAAGCGGCCATGGCAACCCTGAACTCCCCGGAATTCGCCCTCCGCAAAGGCGCCATCATCTCGGGCTCGTCGTCCGAATCCGGCCACCCGTCCATGTCGGCCAACGGGGGGGACGTCGCCAGCATCTGGTACGGCACTTCCAAAGCCGGCATACGCGGCGGCGTCATAAAGAATTACGAGCGTTTCAACTCCTCCACCGCCTACGAGAATATCGGCGTTATCTGCCATCTTACGCAGGATATGGCCGTTCCCACTCACGTGGCCAACATCCCGCACGGGCTGTTCGTGCATAACGACACTTTCGAAGGCTGGAATTCAGATGATGAAATAACCGTTCCCGCCGGGGCGGACGGCGCCCTGCCCCCGTTCGGCTATTACCAGCCGCTGCAGAACGAAACCCGCCTTAAATTGATGAAGTGGGTGAGCCCCGTCACGGGCGAGCCTTACTGGCTGGAACCCGCCAACCGCCTGCCCCTGGGCCAGGACACCACCCGCGGCCCGAAGGGCCATTACGGCGGCGCCGGCGGCGAGGACCTTTTCGCCAAGGACAAGGTTACCCTCAGCCCCGAAATACACCGGGAGCAGCTTGCCGCTGCCGCGCTGGCCACGGTGAACATCGTAAAGGCCGCGTCCAGGATGCTGCCGCCGCTGGCCTACGACCTTAAAATGAAGGATGGCGACACGGTGAAACAGGGCCGCATCGCCCCGCTCAGCTTCGGCGCGCTGGACAATAATTCCAGCCGGGTGAATTGCGTAATTAATATTTACAGCGGCGGCGTGTTCGTGGGTGAAATGAGCCGGGGCGCGCTGGGCATGGTGGAACCGAAAAGCTGGCGCATGCCGTTCTTCAGCAACCGCGTCAGAACGGAATGGACCGGCATGGCCGACGGAAAAACGCTGCCCCCGGGCGAATACACCCTTGAAGTGACGCTGACCGACGAAGACGGCAACGTTACTCCGGAAGAAGTGAACCAGGACGATATCACCGAGAACGACACCCGCCTGAAAGTGACGGTGGAGTGATTGGGGACGTATTTGACTATTTGACTTATTTCTGGAGTTAGTTTATTTTACTTATAAATAATCAGATACGTCCCGATTGCCGCCCCGGTCGCATAAATTAATTGGGGGAATTAGTCGGAGTATTTTCATTACTTGTTGATTCTATTCTCTGGCTACCATCGGGTTTAATAACTAATGATTTGCCATTAGGCATATTGGGGGGATCTATTGGAATAATAAACTTTTCCTCTGAAGTAGTAAAACCGGGAATTGATGCATTTGAAAAGTTCAAAGGGTTAGTAAGGGGATAACTCTTTAAGGACCCGTCAGATTTAACGATATGATAACCACAGAAATCACCTTCTGCCCCGCATAAACCGTTATATATGATAATCCCCCACGTTCCGGATGGGGTAGAAAATTCATGTCCATAAAATAAACCACCCGGATAAAGGCGGTGCTTTCCGTTTAAAGTGTACACCTCAATGGATTGAGCTAAAGCCGGGGCGCCATCCGGATTATCCCCTTTTATATAGGTAAGCCCCCGCGCGACCACAAGACAATTCGCAACTAAAACGGCCCCGTCTTTAACATCCTTGTCTTTAAATATTTTCCAGGGTTTTATAGCGATCTTCAACATTCTCTTGCCATTTTTAGTCACAACGGCATTATTCCCGACTAGTTTCAAAAGGACATCGGGAAATCCATTGCCACTATTGAGACGCTTTTCACCCGCATATATATTATGCGGCATACCCCAATTAAGAGTTAAGAGTAATATTAAAATTTTCATTTCCTCTCCATTGACTAACAGCCTATTCTGATAAAGGGACGTCCTATGGGGACGTATTTGACTATTTGACTTATCTCCTTGGCGCTCCCTCGTCAAGAGCGTCCTTTTTACTTGCAAGCAGTTATCTTTTAGAACTTATTTTGGATACAGCTGACCCAATAAAATATCCAATTCCATATAAAATCGGCAGAGTAAAGATAACGGAAAGAGGAAGAACCAAAACAAATAAACTTTGCGGGGCATTTCCGCCAGCAAGGTTTCGAAAAACAACAACATAATATGGGAGAAAGATAGCGCACCCACCACCAAATTGTCCCCAAAAGCGTTCAGCAGTTATCTTTCCGTTCTTAGGTTGCATTAGTGTAACAACTAAAAGGAAAATCGCATGAACAAAAAAGGACTTAGGAATATAACGAAGTCTGCAGGTTCAACTTCAAATATTCCAGACAGGAACTCAATCAAAGAATAATGCCTTCTATCAGCGAATCCAGGCAGAGTTAATCCAGCTATAAGTATAAAGATAGCTTGAAAGTATAGCCATTCACGATATCCCCATTTTACGTGAATCGAGATTTCAACTTTTTCCATAGTTAAACTCCCAACTGGAAAAGAACCAGAAAGCAAATACGACTTAAGTACCCTTTCTGTTTTTTTAAGGGAGTTTGATTCTACGGTTTGTATAACTTTTCCGGTCTTATTACAAAAACGTATTAAAAAGCCACCCTTAGCACATCCTATTGCCTGAACAAATTCCTTGTCTTCAGAATAAAGATCCAGACAGTTATCCTGATTTGAAGAATATTTAATAGCTGATAATTCGCGAGAAATATCCTCGGGAGAGGGTTTTTGTATCTTCAAATTCTTGTCTGGTATTTCCAAATATGTGGGAATCATAGGCTCAAAATAAATTCAATAATTTAAAATCCTCATATTTCTGTAGTATTTAATTGGGAGAAGTTTGATTTGTAGGAAACATAACACATATTAATTGTAATCGGTTTCTAAGTCTTGCTCTTTCCGCTGCGGGGAGAATTTGCGGGAGGTCTCCTTTACCGTTATAATACAAAAAGGCCGGAGGCAGCTGATACTTTAATTAACTTTAGGAGTTAGTCTTGAAACTTAGCGTAATCGGACCGGAAGAAAACATTGTCGGGAAAGCGGGGGAGCTCCTGCTTTCGGCCGGGTCTTTGGCCGATAATATCGTGGTTTTCCCGGGGAAGCGGCCGGCGTATTTTCTGCGCAAGTACCTGGCCGGGAAGAAAGGCGCGGCGCTGCGCGCGCCGGTCATCACTTCCATGGACGGGTTCATAGACCTGGCCGCCGAAGAGCTGGGGCTAAAAGGCGCGGAGGCTTCCACGCTGGACCTGGCGGCATTGCTTTATGGGCGGCTTAAAAAAGAACTCTGCGGCGTAATCTCGCGCGATCCCGAAGAGCTTACGCTTGATTCTTTCCTGCCCTGGGCGCTTAAGATCATCGGAGATTTCGAAGAGCTCAAGATCGAGCTAAAAACCCGCAAAGAGCTGTCCGGTTACGATGCCATCCTGCCCGAAGACCTGCGCAGCGAGTCTTTTATCAAGAAGCTGGAAAGTTTCAGCCGGCTTTACGGCGAATTTTACGAGGAGCTGGAAAAAGAAAAGCTGCTCACCCGCTCCATGAAATACGCCCGGGTGGCGGGGGAAATAGAGACGCTCGACCATGCCCGCTACGAAAACATCGTCTTCGCCGGCTTCTTCGCGCTGACCGGCGCGGAAAGGACCATTCTAAAACACCTCGCCGCGCGCGGCGCGCATATCCTGCTCGAACCCGGGCCCGGGCTGGAGGAGCAGTTCGCTTTCCTCGGCCCTGTCCCGGCCGCCCGGCCGGCAGGCCAGCCGGCTTTGCACTTTTACAAAGCTTCCGACACCCACGGCGAAATATTCAAGCTGGCGGAGATCCTCAAGAACCCCGCCCCCGGGGACGTGATAGTGCTGCCCGAGCCGCAGAGCCTGTTCCCGCTGATAGAGAACGTGCTGCCGCGGGCGGGGGAGTACAACATCTCCATGGGCTACCCGCTGGCCGCCACGCCGGTCTACGCCCTGCTGGACGCGCTGGGCGACCTGCTGGATAAGAAGAACGAGGCCGGCTACTTCGCGCCTAACTATTTAAAGCTGGTCTTCCATCCGTACGTAAAGAACATTTACCTCAATGGCTCGGCCGAGCCCAGCCGCGTTATCTTCCAGACCATAGAGGAGCACCTTTCCAGCCGGGTGAACAAGTACGTTACGCTCAGGGAAATAGAGAACGACGTGGAACTGCTTAAAGCGGCCGCGGCCAGGCTGCGGGATTACGGCGGGGAACTGGAACCCGCCGATATCAAGGCGCATATCGCCGCCGTGCACAGAACGCTCATCGCCCCGTTCGAGGACATAAAGAACATCGCCGATTTCGCCGGCAAGCTGCTGGCTTTCATCTCGCATATTTCGGAGCACAGCACGGCGCCGCTGCATCCTTACTGGGCGCCTTTCGTGGAAAAGGCCATGGAGCAGATCATAGCGCTGAAGAACAGCCGCCTGGCGGCGGAAAGCTTCGGCGGCGCGGCCGGCTATTTCAAGTTCTTCAAAACTTTCATACAGGGCGTGAATTACCCGTTCCCGGGCACGCCGCTCAAAGGCCTGCAGGTGCTGGGTTTCCTGGAAACGCGCTGCCTCAGGTTCGACCGCGTTTATTTCCTGGACGCCAACTCGGACATCCTGCCCGCGGCCCGCAAAGAGGATACCATCCTTTCCCATTTCGTGCGCGAAAGCCTGGGGCTGTCCACCTACAAAACGCGCGAGCGGCTGTCCCGCTATTATTTCAGCGCGCTGACGGCGGGCGCCAAAGAGGCGCATATCTTCTACAAGGACAGCGCGGACAAAGAGCGCAGCCCGTTCGTGGAAAAACTTATCTGGGACCTGGAGCGCAAGGGGGAGAAGCCCGACGAGCACGACGTGCACCTGCGCATCAATTTCGCGCAGGCCGAGCCGAAGGCCATAGCCAAACCGCCCGAACTGATAGAGGCGCTGAAAAAGCGCGAATTCTCGCCTTCGGCCATAGATACTTACCTGAACTGCGGCCTGCGGTTCTATTACCAGTACGCCCTGCGCCTGAGCGAGAAGGACGAGCTCTCCGACGACATCGAGCAGCGCGACATCGGCACCATAGTGCACGAGGTGCTGGAAAGCTTCTTCGCGGCCCGCAAGGGCGGCCCGCTGAATATCCTGGAGGCCGACTACGGCAAGGTAATAGAGGACGCCGGCCGTGTGTTCGACGCGCGGCTGAAAGGCCATAACGCCGGCTTCGAATACCTGATAAAGCGGCAGGTGGAGCGCCGCCTGCGCGACATCCTGGATTACCACCGCGACAACCTGGCCGGGATAACCATACTGGACTGCGAGACCAAATTAACCGCCGAGCTGCCCACTAAATACGGCAGCATAAAGCTGAAAGGCCGGGCCGACCGCGTGGACCTGCGCGGCGGCGTGACGCATATACTGGATTATAAGACCGGCGCCCGGGCCGGCGTGCCGAACTGGCAGCGGTTCGACCTGGGCGTGCGCGAGGACTGGCCCGCCACTTTGAAGTCGGTGCAGCTGCCTTTCTATGTACTGGCGTACATGGCGGAACACGGCATAAGCGGCGCGGCTTGCATGGACGCTTCCCTGATGCTGCTGGGCGCGGAAAATATAGCCGAGGAAACGCTGTATAAGGAACGCAATAAGAAGGTGCCGGACAAGGCGGCCATCTTCGGCACCTATAAGGAAGCCATAACGGCCCTGCTAGAGGAGATCCTGGATAAGGACCTGCCTTTCAGCCCGCCGCCGGACGAAACGCCCTGCGCGGTATGCCCGTTCAGGAACCTCTGCGGCCGGCAATGGGTGGCCGTTTAACGCTTATTTCCCTAATTTCAGCGACACCGAATAATTAAGGCTCAGGTCGTTGTGCCTTACTCCCGGCTGGGGCCTGGAGGAATATTCATTGTTAGTGGTTATCCGGAAGAACCATTTCTCCGGCACTATCGTGAACTGCAGGTACGCTTCCGTGTAGGTGCGGAAATCGGCCATATCCGCCACCAGCGGGAAATACATGAAGTCGGTGCCCAGCAGCGCGTAGTCGGACAGCCGCACCGGCACTATGGCCCTGGCCGCGGCGCGGAATTCGCGCTGGATGGTGCCGTTCTTATAGGAAGAATACTCCGGCATGGGCCCGGCGCTCAGTACCACGCGCTCCTTGGCGTCCTTCTGCAGCAGGAAATGGTAGCAGACGCCGGCCGAGTTGGCCGTGCGGTATTTCAGCTTCAAAAACTTGTTCTTGGCGTGCGTGCTGCTGAAATACAGGTTGATATGCGGGGCGGCGGCGTAGGTGTACAGGAACGCGCCGCGGACCTTGTCCATAACTACGTTAGTCCCGAACTTAACGAAATTCTGCTCGGCCTGAACGTAAAAATTATTCTTTTCGCTGAGGACCTTGCTGAAATCTATCTTGCCGTAGTAGCCCACGCTGTCCACGTTGCCGTTCATGTAATTGCCGCCGGCGGCAATGTCGAGGCTGTATACTTTCACCGGCTTCCAGTTCTCGGGCGCGCGGATGCGCATGTCGTCGTAGCGCGAGAACTGCTGCGCCGGGAGGAGAACCGGAGCGGAGCAAAGTAAAGCCAGTGCGAAAGATTTTATTTTCATGCTTATAATATAGCAAGAAATCCCGCAGTTGATTAAGGCCTTCCGCGGTCATTCAGGCCCGCGCCGCGGAATTTTACTCGCCGCGGCGCTTTTGCTACAGTAATATCCGGGCGGAGCGGAGGGAATTTATGAAAACAATAATGCTGGCTTTGGCTGTTAGCGCTGCCGCGTGCTCCGTAACGGCCGCGCGGGCCGCGGAAAATAAAAGCAAGATATTGGTAGTTATGTCCGGCGCCGGCCATGTTACGCTGAAAAGCGGCGAGCGCCATCCCACTGGTTATTTCCTGTCCGAACTGACCGGGCCCGCGCTGGCGCTGAAAGCCGCCGGCTACGAGCTGGTGTTCGCCAACCCTACCGGCAAAGAGCCGGCCATGGACAAGACCAGCGACAGCGCGCAGTGGTATAAGAGCGCAGAGGAATACCAGCTGGCCAAAACTTTTGTGGCCGGCGCGGCCGGCCTGAAAAAACCGCGCAGGCTGGCTTCGTTCTCGGACAAAGAACTTTCAACTTTCAGCGCCCTGTTCGTGCCGGGCGGGCACGCGCCCATGGAAGACCTTTTTAAGGACGCCAGGCTTGGGAAGCTGCTGGCTTTCTTCCATAAACAGGGCATACCCACCGCGCTGATCTGCCACGGGCCGGCGGCTTTGCTGGCTTCGTCCGGCAAGGGAAAATGGATATACGACGGTTATAAAATGACCGTGTTCTCCACCCCCGAAGAGCAGCAGCAGGAAAAGGGCGGCGCGCTGGCCGGGCTGGTGCCTTTCTACGCCGCAGAAGAATTGTCCAAAGCCGGGGGGGTGGTTTCCTCCACCGCGCCCTGGAACAGCTACGCCGTGCAGGACCGGGAACTGATAACCGCGCAGAACCCGATGTCGGAAGGAGAGTTTACCCCTTTGCTGCTGAAAGCCGCGGCGGAATACTGGAGCAGGAAGCAGCATTGACGGGGGCCGTGCAACCGAAACGGCCCGCGGCGCGTATTAACAATGATGGCTGAAACGGATATAGAACTGGTGCGCCGCTGCCTGGGCGGCGACAATGCCGCTTTTGAGGGCATCCTGGAGCTTTACCAGGACAGGATCTACAGTTTCGCCCTGCGCCTGCTCAGGGACGAGCAGGCTGCCGAGGACGCCGCGCAGGAAACCTTCCTCAAAGCTTTTAAGAACCTCGCTTCCTATAACCCCGCGTACCCTTTCGCGTCCTGGCTGTTCCGCATAGCGCACAACGCCAGCATGGACGCCCTGCGCGCCGGCGGCAAAACGGTTTCCATGGACACCGAGGATTTTTCCGACCTGCCCGACCGCACCGCGGGCGTAGCCGAAAGCGTGGCCGCCGCCATCGACAGCGAGCGCATAGAGGCCCTGCTGGCCTCGCTGCCTCCTTTATACAGCGAGGCGCTGCTGCTGGCGTACCGCGAGGACATGGGCCCGGCCGAGATAGGGCGCGTGCTGGGCGTGCCGGAAGGCACCGTGAAAGCCCGCCTGTTCCGCGGCCGAGAGATGATAAAGACGAAATTGGCCGCGGATGCAACCGTTTAAGGACCTGGAGCGTATTATGAATATGGACGCCAAGACCGACCAGCTGATCAACAAAGCCATAGCCGCCCTGCCTTACAGGCGGCCCCGGGCGGGTTTCTCCGCCAGGGTGATGGCCGAAATAGCCGCGGCGCAGGCTGCGGCGCCGTGGAACGGATATATACTTAAAGCCACGGGGCTGACAGTGGCGGGGTGGGCGATGACGCTGGGGGTCATCGGCGCGAAGCTGGTTTATTCCAACCTGCCGGAGATAGCGGCGTTCCTTATACAGCCGGGAGCGGCGGCGCAGGGGTTGAAACTTCTGGCGGCGTATGCTGCCCTGTTCGGAGTAAAGCTGGCGGGGGGCCTGTCCTTTACGGCCGACCTGGCGGCGGCGGCGGCCGGTTTCCCCGGCGGTTATGAAGTAGCGGCGGCGGCCGTGATCTGCGCCGCCGCGGTGGCGGCCCTTTCGAAAAGGCCCGCCGGCGTAAGGATCTAGTATATGGAGGATATTGTAATGAAAAACTTAAAAAGACAGCTGATGTTCGTACTGGCCCTGGCCTGTTTTGCGGGCGCGGCCGAAGCGCGCAGGAACGAACTGCGCCACGAGGACATCTTCGTAGCCAAAGGCGCTACCAGCGGCGACGTGGTCACCGACAAGTCCATCACCGTTGACGGCGTGCTGGACGGCGACGCGGTTTCGGTGGGCGGAGCCTCCGTTACCGTGAACGGGGAAATAACCGGCGACCTGATCTCGCTGGGCGGCACCGTGAACGTGCCCGGCTCGGTGAAGAGCGATATCATCAGCATCGGCGGGCCCGTTAACGTGAGCGGCAAAGTGGGCGGCGATATTACCGACATCGGCGCCAAGGTGGAGCTTTCCGGCACCGGCCAGGTGGACGGGGATATCTCGTCGCTGGGCGGCACGGTGGTGAAAGGCGAAAAGTCCGTGCATAAGGGGCAAACGCAGAATTTCGACGTGCGCGCCCTGCGCACCACGCTGCCGCGCGTGCTGAAGATACTGCGCTACACCAGCGGGCACGAGAATATCGATAACCCCTGGCTGGCCGGCGGCCTCATAGGCGGGCTGGTAGGCCTCGGCCTGTTCCTTATCTTCTCGGTGCTGGTAACCGGCGTGATACTGCTGCTGCTGCCCGCGGTCTTCTTCCCGAAGAACGTGGAGAACGCGGCGGCGGCCATTTCGGGCGATATCTGGCGCGCCTGCGGCATAGGGGCGCTGATCATGGTCTGCCTGTTCCCGGGGCTGCTGGTACTTGTGGTTTCCGTGATGGGCATCCCCCTGGTGCCGTTCGCGCTGATCCTGGCCGCGGCGGCCGCGGTGCTGGGGCTCAGCGCTTTCAGCGTGGTGCTGCAGCAGCGCTTCTTCGAAGGCATAAAGAAAGCCGGCCCGGTCACGCTGTACGGCAAGGTGGCCACCGGCTACGCCATCATGGCAGGCCTGCTGTTCTTCGGCAAGCTTATCCCGTTCATAGGCGGCATATTGTCGCTGATCGGGGCCATGCTTATGGCCTTCGGCGTAATGATGGGCCTCGGCTCGGTGTGGATGACCAAGATGGGCAGCAGGGCGTACGTGCCGGCACAGCAGCCGGCAGCGCAGCCCGTAGTTCCGCCGGCCGCCGCAGCGCAGCCCGCGCCGCAGCAGGACCTGCCTCCCGCTAAGCCGGAGTAAGCGGCTCAGCGCGAAAAAAAAGTATAGTAGTACTCGGCCGGCGCCCGGTGAAAACCGGCGCCGGCCTTTCCCCGGACGGGGACCCCGGACCTTAATAAATGCCCAGAGCCCATAAAAAGAATAAACCAGCCGCGAAAACCGGCGATTGGGTAGTCTATATCCTTAAATGCCGCGGCGGCCGGCTTTATACCGGCGTTACCACTAATCTCGAGCATCGCCTGGCGGCGCATAAAGCGGGCCTGGGGGCTAAGTTCACCCGGGCCTTCGCGCCGGTAAGGCTCGTCTGGAGCCGGGCGGGTTTTACGCGGTCGGCGGCGCTTAAGCTGGAAGCCGCCATAAAAAAGCTCCCGCGCGCCGGGAAAAAACAATGCATTGCCCGGGATCAAACACCCCTGCCCTAAAAAATAGTAAAATTCAGGGGTCGCCTTTACTGCTCATTGACCCCGTAATTCACAAACTCCGCGCTGCCCGCGTTCTCGCGGCATAGCGGCCGTACTCCTTGCTGTAAAAGGATTTCCGTAATGGCAAAAAATAAAAGTTTCGCGGCGGTGGTCCTGGCGGCCGGCCTCGGCACCCGTATGAGGTCCGACCTGCCCAAGGTGCTGCATTACCTCGGCGACATGTCCCTGATAGAGCGCGCCATCCGCAAAATAGCGCAGCTGGGGCCCGCAAAAATAATCGTTATCACGGGCCACAAGGCCGAACTGGTGGAGGCCGAGCTTGCCAAAAGGCTGGGCCCCGCCCTTTTTGAAAAAATAGTTTTCGTGCGGCAGAAACGGCTGTTAGGCAGCGGCCGCGCCGTGCAGGAGGCCATGCCGGCCATCCGGGCCTACGCGCACGCCATGGTGCTGTGCGGCGACGCCCCGCTGTTCCGGGCCGAGACCGTGAAAAAAATGGCGGGCTTCTATTTCAAGCACGCCCCCGACTGCCTGGTGATGACGGCCGACCTGCCCGAGCCGGGCTCCTACGGGCGCATCAAGCGCAACCACGCCGGGGACGTGGCGGCCATAGTGGAGGCCGCCGACGCCGACACCTGGGAGAAGAACATAAAGGAAGTTAACTCCGGCACTTATTTCTTCAGCGTTAAAGCGCTGGAAAAAGCCGTGCGCGGCCTTAAGAAGAAAGGCTCCAAGGGCGAGTTCTACCTGACCGACGCCGTGGAGAACATCATAACCGCGGGCGGCCAGGCCGCCGCTTTCAAGCTTTCCGACGCCACCGAGATGACCGGCATAAATTCCCGCGCCGACCTGGCCGCCGCCTACGCCATGCTCAACCGGCGCAAAGCCGCCGACCTGATGGCCGCGGGCGTTACGGTGGTGGACCCCTCGAACACTTATGTAGAGGAAAGCACCGTGATCGGCCGCGATACGGTGATCTACCCGGGCGTCTTTATAAAGGGCGTCACCTCTATAGGCCGCAACTGCAAAATAGGGCCGTGCGGGGTTATCGAGGACTGCCGCATAGACGACGGCGCGACGGTGAAATATTCCTGCGCGCTGGAGAACAGCCGCGTGCGCGCCGGCGCCGTGGTCGGGCCCTTCGCCCGCCTGCGCCCGCTGTCCGACATCGGGCCTGACGCGCAGGTAGGCAATTTCGCCGAGGTCAAGAAGTCCAATATCGGCCGCGGCTCCAAAATACACCACCACAGCTACATCGGCGATACCGAGATGGGCGAAAAGGTCAATATCGGCGCGGGCACCATCACCTGCAATTACGACGGCGTTCAGAAGAACAGGACCGTCATCGGGGCCGGCGCGTTCATCGGCTCCAACACCAATCTCGTGGCCCCGGTAATTATCGGGGCGGGCGCTTACACGGCCGCCGGATCCACAATAACGGAGGACGTCCCGGGAGGAGCGCTGGCCATAGCGCGCGCCCGGCAGGTGGTTAAGCAGCTTAAAAAGAGGACAAAATGACTTCAGAGATGAGGCAAAGGGGAACGTTTAAGGTATTCAGCGGCAACGCCAACCCGGCGCTGGCCAAAAAGATCTGCGACATCCTGGGCGTGCCGCTGTCCGAGACCCGGGTGTCGAAGTTCGCCGACGGCGAGATCGACGCGCATATCCTGGAGAACGTGCGCGGCGAGGACTGCTACGTGGTGCAGCCCACCTGCCCGCCCGTGAACGACAACCTGATGGAACTCCTCATCATGCTGGACGCGCTGCGCCGCGCTTCCGCCGGCCGCATAACCGCCGTTATCCCCTACTACGGCTATGCCCGCGCCGACCGCAAACCCGCGCCCCGCGTGGCCATCACGGCGAAGCTCGTGGCCAACCTCATAACCGAAGCCGGCGCCAACCGCGTGATCACGCTGGACCTGCACGCCGCTCAGATACAGGGCTTTTTCGACATCCCGCTGGACCACCTCTACGCCAGGCCGGTGGTGCTGGATTATATCAGGGGACGCAATTTCGACAACATGGTGGTGGTCTCCCCGGACGTGGGCAGCGTGGAAAGGGCGCGTTCTTTCGCCAAGCGCCTGGACATGGGCCTGGTCATCATCGATAAACGCCGCCCCCGCCCCAACGAGGCCGAGGTCTACAATATCATCGGCGACGTGACGGGCAAGACCTGCTTCATCTTCGACGACCTGGTGGACACGGCCGGCACGCTGACGCAGGTGGCCAGCTCCATAAAAGAGCGCGGCGCGGCCAAAGTAATAGCGGCCTGCACCCACGGCGTTCTGTCCCGGGACGCCATCGAAAGAATAGAGAGATCTCCCATCGAAGAGATGATCCTGACGGATACAATTCCCGTAAACGCCTCAAAAAGTGCTAAAATAAAGGTAGTATCCGTGGCGCCGCTCCTTGCGGAGGCCATTAAGCGCAATCACATGGGCGAGTCCATAAGCGAGCTTTTCAAGTGATCGACGCGGGGTCAGGAGGAAACGCAGTATGCAAAAGACAATAATTTCAGCGGAAAACCGGGAAAACGCGGGCATGCGCAGCAAACTGAGCGCGTTCCGCGCCAGCGGCAAGATCCCCGCGGTCATCTACGGGCAGGACAAAGCGCCGGTGAACGTCATCGTCGACGAGAAGGAATTCTGCGCCATGCTTAAAGGCGGAGCCAACAGGGTACTTACCATCAAGCATCCCGGCGGCGAGGATACCGTGGTGATCAAGGACAGGCAGCGCCATCCGCTCACCGAAAGGTGGACGCATGTCGACTTCCACCGCATCTCGCTCACCGATAAGATCAAGGTGAAGGTGCCCGTGAAGATCACCGGCGAGTCTTACGGCGTCAAGGTGCAGACCGGTCTTGTGGAGCACACCATGCGCGAACTGCACGTGCTGTGCCTCCCGAACGACATCCCGCACGAAATAGAACTGGATATCACGGAGCTGCATATCGGCCAGTCCCTGCGCGTCAAGGACGTCAAGGCAGGCAAGTACGAACTGCTCGACTCTCCCGAACAGATAGTGGTCAGCGTGACCGCGCCCAAGGAAGAGAAGGTTGCCGAGCCCGTGGCCGGAGCCGCGGCCGCCGCAGGCGCCGCCGCCGGAGCCGCAGCCGGCGCCGAACCCGAAGTTATAGCGAAGGGCAAGAAGGAAGAGGGCGAGGAAGGCGCAGCCGCCGCCAAGCCCGGAGCCAAGCCCGAAGCGAAAAAGGCCGAGCCCAAGAAATAGGCCGGCCCTTGCGGAGCAGAAGTCGGCGAGTCCTTACCGGACCTGTTCGGCTTCTGCTCCTTGCTTTTACTGTGATCATGGCGGAATATATTTCACTTGCGGTACTGCTGGGCAACCCCGGGAGCGAATACGAGCGCACCCGGCATAACATCGGCTTTATGCTGGCCGACCTGGCGGCCCAGCGCCTGGCGCCCGGCGCGCGCTGGCGGGACTGGAAAGGCAAGGGGCTGTACGTGGAAGCCGAAGCCGGCGGGCGCCGCGTTTACCTGCTGAAGCCGCAGACCTACATGAACCTTTCGGGGGAGGCGGCGCAGTCTTTCGCGGCTTTTTACAAGATACCGCCGGCGCAGGTGCTGGCGGGGTACGACGACCTGGCGCTGCCTTTCGGGCGGCTCCGCCTGCGCAAGGACGGTTCGGCCGGTTCGCACAACGGCATGGCGTCGGTGATCTCCGCGCTGGGGGCGGGCGTGCCGCGCCTGAGGCTGGGCATCGGGCCCCGCCCGGAGAATATCCCGGGGAAGAATTTCGTGCTGTCCAGATTCTCAAAAGAAGAGGAGGAGCGGCTGCCCGGTTTTCTAGACAGGGCTTTTGACGCTTTGAGCGCCGTGTTCGCAACGGGGCTTGAAAACGCGATGAACCGCTATAACTATGATGGAGATAAGTCCGTACCTTAAGCTTTTTTTCGGCCTGCTGTTCGTACTGCTGGGCCTGGGCTATATTTATAAGCCGGAAGTTATCGAGCGCATCAACCGCCTGATACGCGAAACTTTCCTCAACGATTCTTACCTGGCGCTGCACCGCAAGAACTGGGGGTTCCTGCTGGTGCTGCTGGGCGGCGTGCTCGTGTATATGGGGCTGACCAAACTGAAGTAGGTCTTTCGGCCCCTTTGGGAGCGGGCAGGCCGGCCCTTGAGCGCGGGCAGGGTTGTTGTATAATACAAACAGGGGGGAGGGGTATTATATCCGGCATTATATGCGCTTTCCTTCCAGGCCCCCAAAGGGCCCGTTCTTACGTTAATCAGCCGGATACAGCCGGGGGGCTGCATGAAAGCTGCGGAGGTGGGGGGTATGAACTGGGAAGAGATAACCAAGAAGTACGAGGCCGAGAAGCGGGGGGAACGCCTTAACGAAAGACGGCCTAAACTGGAAAAGAACTGGGACAACCTGGTGAAATCCACGGACAAACTGGTGTGGCTGTTCATGTTCTCGAACGGCAGAGGACAGGTGAAGGTCGACTGAACCGGCCGCGCCGCGGCCGGCGCGGAATATATTGTTAAGGCTCGAGCCGTAAAGCCACGTCTTTGCGGAACGCCGTGACCGCGTCCTTGCTTTCGCCTTTAAGGTCGCCCTCGCGGAAAACGCCCAGCAGCCCGTGCGTGTTCACGTGCGCTTCCAGGTAAACCTGCCGGGTCACAAGGTCGGGCAGTATCAGGTTGGAACGGGTTATTACGAAATCGAGCGGGAAGACCGGGTTGATTATCTTTTTAACGGCTACCGGCACGCGGCCGTCGTTCTTCACGATGATGAAAAGCATGCTGTTGGCCGGCAGCGCCCTTTCGGTTTCGGCGCTCGTGGTTATGGTGCCGCCGACCTTGAAAAAATAGCGCAGATAGGCCGGGTAGCCGAAGCGCGAGAAGGCCAGCCCCGCGGCCGCCAGCAGCAGTATCCACAGCAGTCTCTTAAGCATCCTATCAATCTTATAAAATACTTCCGTCCATAAAAAGTATTTTTTAACGCCCCGCGTCCCGCGGCGGCGCAATAATCTGTCAACAATCATTTAACATTCCCTTTACGGCGTCTGTATTACACTAGAACCAGGGCGTTCCGGGCGGCCGGCAGCTTGATACTTTAAGCGGACGAGGCGAACTATGGCGAATGAATACGGCGAAATAGAACAGCTGGTGAACGACGTAACGAGCCTGGACACGGCCCGCATGACGCTGCGCTGGGCGCTGGAAAGGCTCAATTCCATAGAGAAAGAAAAAGCCGAGCTCAAGAAAAGCCTCACCCTGGCCGAGGAGACCGCGCGCGGCCTGCAGGCTAAGGACGCCTCGCTGCGCGAGGTTTACGAGACCCGCGGCAGAACGCTGGGGGAAAAAGAAAATTTTTACACCAAACTGGAAACCACCATGCAGCTGCTGGGCGAAGGCAAGCTGAACATACAGCAGCTGCTGAAGAAAGAGGCCAAGCTGGACAGCCTGCGCCTGAGCCTGGAGAACGAATACCAGGAGAAATTCGCCGAGCTGGACCATAACCAGCGCGGCGTGATAGAGCGCTGGAGCGCGCGCCTGCTGGAGACGGAAAGCCAGTACGCGGGGCGGCTGGCCGAGGCGCAGAAGAAATACGACGCGCTGCGCGCGGAGCTGGAGACCGAACACCAGGGGCGCCTTAACGCCCTGCAGGAGGCTTTCCGCGGCAAGGAAGCCGCGCTGTCCGCGCGCATAGCGGCGCTGGAGGCCGGCGCCGGCGAGAAGGACGCCAGGACCGAGGCGCGCCGCGGCGAGCTGGAGACGCAGTACCTGCTGCAGAAGCGGGAGGCGGAGGATAATTACCGCAAACTGAAGAACCTGCTCGAGGCTGGCCTGGAGGATAAGCTCCGCGCGATGGATTGCGACCACGCCGCGCAGGTGAATTCGCTGGAAAGGTCCTGGCAGATAGAGCGCGCGCGGCTGCTGGACGAGCAGCGCGTGCGCGACGTCCAGTTCCGGGACGCGCAGGCCCGCATCAAGGAGCTGGAGAACGGCCTGGCCGCCCAGCAGGAAGCCCACCACGGCGAACTGCTGAAGCTGATCACCGAAAAGGAGACCGCGTTCCGCGCCCAGCTGCTGGCGCTGGAGCGGGAAAAGGCCGCCAAAGAGCAGAACGTGAGGGAACTGATGGCCCGGTTGGCGGAGAAGAGCGCGGGCTGGGAGGGGGAGCGCGCGCGGCTGGAGGCCGAGTACGGAGGCCGCCTGGCCGCCGTAGAGGCGGCGGCGCGCGAACGCGCGGCCGAGCTGGAGCGCGGCTACGCCGGGAAAAAAGAGGAGCTGCGCGCCGAGCTGGCGGCGGGGCGCGAAAATTTCGAGCGCGAGCTCCAGTTCCGCCTGGAGACCGAGCGCCGGGCGCTGGCCGGAGAAAAAGCCGCGTTGGCGGCCGCGAAGGCGCTGCGCGAGGCCGCGCTGGCGGAGGCCGGGAAACAGATCTGCGGGCTGGAGGCCGCGCTGGCCGCCGCCAGCGAAGCGCACCGCAAAGAGCTGATGGCGCAGATCAATGCCGGAGAGACCGGTTTCCGCGAAAAGCTGGCCGGCTTCGAATCCGAGAAAGCGGCCTATAATCAGAAAATAAACGATCTTGCCGACGACCTGCGCGCCAGGGAAGCGGCCCTGCTGGAGGAGAAAGGCCGGCTTGCCTCCGAATTCGAGGCCAAGGCCGCGGCCTGCGAGGACCACGTGCGCCGGTCAGAAGCCGCTTTTGACGCGGAGCGCAGGGCCTATAACACTAAAATATCCGAACTGACCGCGCGCGTCAACGAGGCGTCCAAGGCCGCGCTGCTGGACCGGGAGAACCTCAAGAGCGAGATAGCGCGCGTGGCGGCCGAGACCCAGACGCTGGCGGAAAAACGCCTGGCCATACTGCGCGTGGACTTCGATACCCGAAAAGTGGAACTGGAACGGGAGTTCGTGGCGCGCTACGGCGACCGTCTCAGGGCTATGGAGGCGGAAAAGGCCCGGGTGAACGAAGCCCTGGCCGAGCGCGAGCTGCTGCTGAAGGAGGCTTACGAGAAAGCGGCCGGCCTGGACGCGGAAATGGCCGGGCTGCGCAAGACCGCCACCGACGAAAAGCACGCGCTGGCCCTGGAGTACGACGGCAAATTGCGCGCCGCGGTGAAAGCGGCCGCGGAAGAGACCGGGAGCCGCGAGGCGCGGATGAACGCCGAGATCGGCGCGCTGCGCGGGGAGCGGGAAAAGCTTTCCGCCGCGCTGGCTGAGGCCGGCGAGGCCGCGCGCGCCGGGAGCGAGGAGCGCGCCGAGGCCGTGCGCCGGGAATACGAGGCGCGGCTGGCCGGGCTTAAAGAAACAATAGCGCGCAAGGAGACGCAGCTGGAGCGCGCCGCCGCCGAGGGCCGCGCGGCCGAGAAAGCGCTGCGCGAAAGTTTCGAGCAGGAAAGGGGCGTCTGGATGCTGGAGCGGGCCGCCGCTTGCGCCGCGGCCGAAAGGCGCGCCGCGGAGCTGGAAGCCGGGCTGGCGGCCAGGGCCGCCGCGCTGGACGCGGATTTCAACGCCAGGAAAGAGCGGCTTGAAGCGGAGCTGCGCGCCAGGGCGGACGCGGCCGCCGGCGGGGCCGCGGCGGATGTCGAGTTCGAGCGGAAGAACTGGCACGCCGAGCGCGCCCGGCTGGAAAAAATGCTGGCGGAGGCGTCCGGCAATTTCATCAAAGCCCAGAAAGAGATAGCGGAGCTCGGCGCGGCGCTCGAGGGCGCGGCGGAGGAGAGCTCGACCAACGAGGACCGGTTCATAAACAGGCTCAAAGAGGTCAAGGCCGCGCACGCCAGGGACCTGGACCGGAGCGTGGCCGAAGCCGTGAGCGAGCGGACGGCGCCTTTGATTGCGGCGCTGGAAGCGGCCAGGGCCAAGAACGACGAGCTGGCCGCGGCCGCGGCCGAGCGGGGCGACGCCGTACGCGTTTTAAGGGCCGAAGCCGCGGAGATGCGCCGCGAGTTCGAGGAAAGCCTGCGCCTGGCCGCGGAGAACCTGGCGCTCAAGGAAGACCTGGCCAGGCTGCGCGCTGCCGGGGAAGAGGCCGGCCATATCGCCGCCGGGCTGGCGGAGGAACGCTTCGCCGCCGAGAAAGAGCGGCTGCTGGCCGAGCTGGCCCGCCGCGATAAATACGTGGAAACGGCCGACCTGAAGATAAGGCAGATGGAACTGGACATTATAAAGTACCGCCAGAACGCTTCGGGCGAGCTGCTTGCCCAGATAGCCGAGCAGGAGGAGCGCTACCGGGAGGTGGTGCGCGAACAGCGGCAGCTGGAGATGGACGGCCTGCGCGCCGAATTCGACAAGAAGGTCAATAGATTCAACGAGGAACTGCTGGCCCAGAAGCAGGCCCTGGCCGACCGGGAAAAGGCCGTGAACGATTACCGCCAGGCGCTGGAAAAGGACTACGCCGCGAAGGCCGCCGAAGCGGAAAAGCTGAAGGCCGAACTAAGCCGCGCCATCAAAGAGAACAGGGGCGGGAAATAGCCGGGAGAAAAGGAGCTATGAACATGCCGGAACGCACTCTGCTCATCATCGACGACAATTCGGACCTGTGCAGCCTTACGTCCAGGTATTTCGCCAGGAAAAACTATAAAACCCATACCGCTGCTACCTGCGCGGAGGGCATAGCGCTGGCCGAGGAGCTCCGACCCGACTACATAGTTCTGGATTATCACCTGGAGGACGGCGATGCCGTGCAGGTGGCGTCCTATATCCGGAAAAGCGAGAATCTGAAGGAAACGCCTATATTGATCGTCAGCGGCGACATAACCATAGAAGGCAGCGTTTACAAGGACTGCCAGACCGAGTATTTTATTCTCAAGGACGGCGCGTGCATGTTCGACAGGATACATAAGGTCCTTTGCAGCCTCGAGCAGCCGGCGCCGTGATACTGGTTTTTACCGGATAGGTACAGGCCGCTCCCGTGCCGCACGGCGTGGGATTTCTCCCCGGCGCTTTAAATTCCTATACTATACAGGATGAACCCTTATATAGCCGCCGCGCTGGCGGAAATGGACAAGGTCAACGTGTCGCGGCTCGAGCATCCGGGCGACGCCGCGCTGGACCCGGCTTCGTGCCGGTTCCTGGCCGCGTTCATCCGCGCCACCGCTTCGGCGAAGGTCCTGGAATTCGGCTCGGGCTTTTCCTCGCTGATGATAGCCCGCGAAATAGTCGCTGCCGAAGAGAGTTCCCTGCTTTCCATAGACAGCTCGGCCCGCCATTCCGCGCTGGCCCGCGAAAGTTTCGAGAATTCCGGCGTTCAGGCCAAAGTGGAATTCCGCGTAGCGCCGCTCAAACCTAAATTCTACGGCCTGCGGCTGCTGCTTTCCTATTCCCTGCCCGAAGGCCTGCTCGAGGCGTTGGGGCCTTTCGACCTGGCGCTGATAGACGCGCCGCCGCACCACGGCTACGCCAGCGAAGCCGCGTTCTACGACGTCTTCCCGGCGGTGGCGCCGGGCGGTTTCATCGTGCTGGGCGAGGCTAATTCCGAGGGCAGCAGGCGCGCGGAGTGGAACGGCTGGCTGGACGCCTATGGCGACGCCGCCAGGCCGGTGCTGCTGGAGGGCATAGGCAACGGACTTTACGTGGTGGAAAAGTTCGAGGACGCGCCCCGCGGTCCGCTGCCGGCGGCGGATTCGCTCGTGACTTCCTGGAAAACGCTGAAGAGCGCCGGGCGCCTGCTGCTGCACGGCGAACCCTGAAGAGCTCCTGACAAAAATATGTATGGGAACGGGCGGGCGGCCCGTTATTTTTCCGCGCCCAGGAGCGTTATTACCGGGACCTCCGCGGGCGCCAGCCAGCGCATGGGCGGGCCCCAGGTGCCCGCGCCTGAGGTTACGTAAAAAACGCTGTCCTTGATGCGGTAGAGCCCGTAAAAATAACGGTAAAAAAGTTTTGTGAAGATGTGGAAAGGGAAGATCTGGCCCCGGTGCGTATGGCCTGAAAGCACCAGGTAGTTCCCGGTGCCGGCCATCAGGTCGTAGTAGACCGGCTGGTGCGACATTATGACCGTCAGCTTGTCCGACCGGTACTTTTCAAGGAGGCTCCTGACCTCCGGCCCAGAAAGATTTTCCGTATGGATGTCCCCGAAGCCGATAAGCCGCAGGTCCTTGAGGTCGGCGGCCTCGTTGACCAGCGTGGTTATCCCGAAGGCTTTGTAGCAGCCCATGGCCTTCTCCAGGCCGTAATAGTATTCATGGTTGCCGGGCGAGCCGAAAACGCCCTGCCGGCTTTTTAGTCTGGCCGTCAGCGCGGCCAGGTTCTCCTGGCACGTTATGCCGGGATCTATCAGATCGCCGGTTATCAGCACCAGGTCCGGAGAGGCCGCGTTTATCTCGTCCACCAGCGCGGCGAATTCGCGCAGTTTCCAGGCGGAGTCGATGTGCATGTCCGAGATCTGCGCTATCTTGTAGCCTTCCAGGCCGGGCGGCAGGCCTTTGAGCCGGACGGTGATCTCTTTGACCGCCGGCGCCTTGAGCCCGCCGTAAAAAGCCCAGGCCAGCGTGAAAAGCAGCGCCGTTAGCACCGCGGCGGGGGGGATGGTCCCCGCGGCCTGCGCGCGCCTGAGCAGCACGGAGGCCAGGTCGGAGCAGGCGAAGAAAAAAGCGGCCAGCAGGATGATCCCCATCCAGGCGTAGCCGGCGGTATAAAGGGGCTCGAGCGCAGGGGAGTCCCATTGCCTTTTCAGGTACATGGTAAAAGGGGAGAAGAAAGCCGCCAGCAGCAGCGCCGTGCGCAGCCAGGCGGCCGCGGAAGGGCTTAATGAAAAGCTTTTTACCAGCCAGCGGGCGGCGTAAAAATGCAGGCCGAGATAGGACGCGATGAGCGCGAGGAAGACCGGCAGGAAGTGATGCTGTTTCATTTGCGGGGGCGGCCGGCTGTTTAGAAAGTGCTCCAGGCGGCCGCGCCGGAGTCAGAATGCTCGCAGTTGACGGCCAGCTTCCCCCATTCATGGTCCGCCGGATTGTTCAGGTAAGCCCAGCCGCCGGTATCCGTTATAAGGCCGGCTACGTTCGCGGCGGCGGCGACGGCGTTGGAGTTCTGATGGCCGGTGCCCGGGAGCTTGGCGAAGGGGACGTCCGTTAAATATTTCCCGCTATTGGTAAGTATGGAGAGGTTGTCGGAAGGGAAGATGCCTTCGTTGTCCGAGTAATAGACCGACAGGGCGGTGCGGATGCTGGCGATCGCGCCTTTGGTGGCGCCCTCCTTGGATTTATCCACGAGCGCGGAGAATTTCGGGATGGCGATGGCGGCCAGTATGCCTATAATGGCCACCACTATCAGCAGTTCTATGAGAGTGAACGCGTTATTTTTTTTCATTTTATGCTCCCGAAAAAATCCCCGCCTTTATCGTCTACCAGTATGAAAGCCGGAAAATCCTCCACTTCTATGGCCCACACCGCCTCCATGCCCAGCTCCGGGTAATCCAGCGTTTCCACTTTCTTTATGTGGCGCTCGGCCAGCAGCGCGGCCGGGCCGCCCGGAGAGCCCAGGTAGAAGCCGCCGTATCTCCTGCAGGCTTCCGTCACGGCTTTCGAGCGGTTGCCCTTGGCTATCATGATAAGGGAGGCGCCTTTCGCCTGCAGCAGGTCCACGTAGGAATCCATGCGGCCGGCCGTGGTGGGCCCGAAAGAGCCGGAGGGCTTGTCCGCCGGCTGTTTGGCCGGGCCCGCGTAATAGACCGGGTGTTTCTTCAGGTACTCCGGCAATTGCCCGCCGCCGTCCAGCAGTTCCTTGAAGCGGGCGTGAGCCAGGTCCCTCGCCACCACTATGCGGCCGCTGAGCGCGAGCCTGGTCCCTATCGGATGTTTTGAAAGTTCGGCCCTCACCGCCGGCATGGGGCGGTTCAGGTCGACGCTGACGCAGCCCGCGCAGGAGGAGAAGCGCGCCCTGACCTCGCGCGGGATGAGGCTGCCGGGATCGCGGTCCAGTTTCTCCAGCCACGCGCCGTCCTTGTCTACGCGGGCCAGGATATTCCTGTCGGCGGAGCAGGACACGCCCATGCCTACGGGCGCCGAGGCGCCGTGGCGCGGCAGGCGTATCACGCGGACATCGTGGGCGAAGCATTTGCCGCCGAACTGCGCGCCGTAGCCCAGCTCCCGCGCGGCGGCCTGTAATTGGGTCTCCAGCGCGATGTCCCGGAAAGCGCGGCCGGTACTGCCGGGGTCGCAGGGCAGGCCGTCCAGGTAGCCGGTGGAGGCCAGCTTTACGGTCTTCAGGCACATTTCCGCCGAAGTGCCGCCTATCACGAAAACAACGTGGTAGGGCGGGCAGGCGGCGGTGCCCAGCGACCTCATTTTTTCTACCAGGAAAGGCTTGAGCTTTTCCGGGGTCAGCGTGGCCTTGGTCTCCTGGAAGAGCATGGTCTTGTTGGCCGAACCGCCGCCCTTGGCCACGAAAAGGAAGTCGTAGGCCAGGCCCGGCCTGGAATAAATATCTATCTGCGCGGGCAGGTTGTCGCCGGAATTCCTTTCTTTGTACATGTCCAGCGCCAGCGTCTGGGAGTAGCGCAGGTTCTCGCCGGTGTAGGCTTCCCGGATGCCGCGGGCGAGGGCTTCCTCGTCGTTGGAGCGGGTCCAGACCTGCTCGCCCTTCTTCGCCACCACGGTGGCGGTGCCGGTGTCCTGGCAGAAAGGCAGTTCGAAGCCCGCGGAAATGGCGGCGTTGTCCAGCAGGCAGAAAGCCATGAACTTATCGTTTTCGGACGCTTCGGGGTCGGAGAAAATAGCGGCCACCTGTTCATTGTGTTTCCGGCGCAGCAGGAACGAAACGTCCCTGAACGCCTCCCGGGCCAGGTTCGCCAAAGCTTCGGGAGCTACCTCGAGGACCTCCCTGCCTCCGGCTTCGATAGTTCTGACCCCGCCGGAGGACAGCAGGCGGAATTCGGGCGCGGGGCGCTCCATTTCGAAAAGTTCGTGGTAAGTGAAGGCCGAACCGGTTTTTTCCATGGCAGCACCTCAGTACAGTCTGACGCCGCAGTCCGCGCAGATAAGCTTGTTGGGGAACACCTCGAACCTTACGTCCGGGCTGTCGGCCAGGTATTTTTCCAGGATCTCCAGCTTGAGCAGGTCGTCGTCGTCCTTTGACGGGAACGCGTTATGCGCCGCTATCCTGTTCTGGGCGGCGTCGTAGACCAGCACCTGCAGCTCGGGGTCGGTGGTGAACTGGAATTTCTTTTCTGACCCGGAGGAGATAAGGTAAGGCTTCAGTTCCTCGCCCTTGAGGGAGTCGGTGAACTGGCGGGAGGAGAACGTGAACCAGTCCCTGCCCTTGTGGTAGGTTAGCTGCGGCAGGTAGAAGGTCGCCCACATCTTCTGGCCGCCCAGGTTCTTGACGCTTCCGTTGACGGTCATCCTGGCGGTTTCAAGGAAGAACGTGAGCTCGGCTTCCACCAGGGCCAGCGGCTTGCCCGCGGCGCTGGTCACCGTCCCGCTCCTTTTAAGCCTGGCTGTCTTGCCGTATTTGCCAAGCAGGTAGGCGCGTATGGCGGCGGCTTTTTCTTTGGCGGTGACCGGGGCGGGTTCTGCCGGGGCCGCCGGGGTTCTGGGCGCGGCTTTCGGCCCGCCGGGGGCGGTCTGTTCGTCGAGCGAGAAATGCAGCGTGCCGTCCTCGTCGAGGATATTGGGCGCGGCGGTGAGCACTATGCGCGGCTTTTTTCCGGAGAAGTACTTGGCGGAGATAGTGAGCGCCGCCGGAACGACTTTCGCGGTCTTGCCGTAACGGGCCAGCTCTTCGGCCACGCTTTTCGCGTCGTTGGTAACGATGGTCCTGTCGGCGCCGTAGCTGTTGTACTTGTAAAGCTTCGTCCTGTCCAGGTCGGCCACCTGGGCTTCAAGGTAGGCGCGCCGCTCTTCGGTGGTCTCGGGCAGGAGGATCTTGAACGAAGGGGTGATCACCAGGAATTCGCCAAGCGTTTCGTGGTGGTCCACGTCCACCGCCAGCCATGGCGGCTTCTGTATCTTTTCGGCCCTGGGCAGGGACGAGCAGGCCGCGAGGAGCAGCGCCGCAGGCAGAAAAAGATGATACCTGTTGTTCATTGAAGCTCGCGGAGAACGCGGCCGCCCGCGCCCGGCCGCGCTCAGCGTTTCGAGGCCAGGTTCGCCAGCAGGAATTCCCGGTTCATGCGGGCGATGTTGGCCACTTTCACTTCTTTGGGGCAGACCGCTTCGCATTCGTATTCGTTGGAACAGTTGCCGAAGCCTTCGCGGTCCATGGCTTCCACCATGCCCAGCGCGCGCCGCGCCCTTTCCGGCCCGCCCTGCGGCAGCAGCGCCAGCTGCGAGATCTTCGCGCCGGTGAACAGCATGGCCGCCCCGTTGGGGCAGGCTATCACGCAGGCGCCGCAGCCTATGCAGGCCGCCGCGTCCATGGCCTCTTCGGCCTTGTCCTTCTCCACGGGGATGGCGTTGGCGTCCTGGGCGGAGCCTACAGGGATGGAAACGAAGCCGCCGGCCTTCATCACCCGGTCCAGCGCGCTGCGGTCCACGGCCAGGTCCTTGAGGATGGGGAAAGTTTTCACGCGCCAGGGTTCCACGGTGATCACGTCGCCGTTCTTGAACCTGCGCATGTGCAGCTGGCAGACGGTGGAGTGCTCGTCGGGGCCGTGCACGTCGCCGTTGATCACCAGGCCGCACGAGCCGCAGATGCCCTCGCGGCAGTCGCTTTCAAAAGTCACCGGGTGCTCGCCGGCCTTGAGCAGATTGTCGTTGAGGATGTCCAGCATCTCGAGGAAGGAGGTGTCCGGCGAGACGTCCTTCACCTTGTAGGAGACCATCTTGCCCGGCTCTTTGGGCCCGGCCTGCCGCCAGACGCGCACGGTCACGGAAAAGTTCTTTGAATTATTCGTCATAAATTCTCCCTGGGCCGGCTGCGCGCCTTATTTATAGCTCCGTTCCGCCATCTTGATGTTCTCGAAGGTGAGCGGCTCCTTGTGCAGGGCGGCGGCCTTGTCCGGGCCCTGGTATTCCCACACCGACACGTGCGAGAAGTTCTCGTCGTCGCGCCGCGCCTCGCCTTCCGGCGTGCAGGATTCCTCGCGGAAATGCCCGCCGCAGGATTCCTTCCTTTCCAGGGCGTCCCGCACGAAAAGCTCGGAGAACTCCATGAAGTCCGCTATCTTCATGGCTTTTTCAAGGGGCTGGTTGAAATCCTTGTCCGCGCCGGAGATCACCACGTCCTTCCAGAACTCCTCGCGGATCTCGGGGATCTTTTTAAGGGCCTTCTTCAGGCTGGCCTCGCTGCGGCCCATGCCCACGTCGTTCCACATCACGTTGCCCAGCTGCCGGTGGAATTCGGAGGGCGTCCGCTTGCCCCTGATGGCCAGCAGGCGGTTGAGGCGGTCGTGCACCTGGCGGGCGGAATCGGTGAATTCCTTGTCGCCGGAGGAGAGCTCCTCGAACTTGCCGGCGGCCAGGTAGCCGCCCACGGTGGCCGGAGCTATGAAGAAGCCGTCGGCCAGCCCCTGCATCAGTGCGCTGGCGCCCAGGCGGTTGGCGCCGTGGTCGGAGAAGTTCGCCTCGCCGAGCGCGAACAGGCCGGGGATGGTGGTCATCAGGTTGTAGTCCACCCACAGGCCGCCCATGGTGTAATGCGGCGCGGGGTAGATGCGCATCGGCGCCTTGTAGCCGTTCTCGTCCGTGATCTGGTAGTACATGTCGAACAGGTTGCCGTACTCTTCCTTGATCTTGTCGGCGCCCTTGCGCTTTATGGAATCGCGGAAGTCCAGGTACACCGACTGGCCGGTGGGGCCCACGCCGAAGCCGGAATCCACCACGGTCTTGGCGGCCCGGGAAGCGATGTCGCGCGGCACCAGGTTGCCGAAGGCGGGGTAGCGCCGCTCGAGGAAATAGTCGCGTTCGGCCTCGGGGATCTCGTTGGGGGGGCGGTGGTCGCCCTTGGCCTTGGGCACCCAGATGCGGCCGTCGTTGCGGAGGCTCTCGCTCATCAGCGTGAGCTTCGACTGGTGCTCGCCGGAGCGCGGGATGCAGGTGGGGTGGATCTGCGTGAAGCAGGGGTTGGCGAAGCCGGCCCCGCGCTTATAGGCCGCCCAGGCGGCCGAGACGTTGCAGGAGGCGGCGTTGGTGGACAGGTAGAAAGCGTTGGCGTAGCCGCCGGTGCACAGCAGCACCGCGTGGCCGGTATGCGCTTCCAGTTCCCCGGTAAGGAGGTTGCGCACCGTTATGCCGCGCGCCTGGCCGTTCTTCAGGACCACGTCCGTCATTTCGCGGCGGGGCAGCACGGTGACCGTGCCGGCCGCCACCTGGCGCATCATGGCGGAATAGGCGCCCAGCAGCAACTGCTGCCCGGTCTGGCCCCGCGTGTAAAAAGTGCGCGAGACCTGTGCGCCGCCGAAGGAGCGGTTGGACAGCAGGCCGCTGTATTCCCGGCCGAAAGGCACGCCTATGGCCGCGCAGTGGTCGATTATCTGGTTGGAGATCTGCGCCAGGCGGTAAACGTTGGCTTCCCGGGCGCGGAAGTCGCCGCCTTTCACCGTGTCGTGGAACAGGCGCCAGACGGAATCCCCGTCGTTGGGGTAGTTCTTGGCGGCGTTGATGCCGCCCTGGGCGGCTATGGAGTGCGCGCGGCGGGGGGTATCGTGCAGGGTGAAGACCTTCACGTTGAAGCCGAGCTCGCCCAGCGAGGCGGCGGCGGAAGCGCCGGCCAGGCCCGAGCCGACCACGAGGATGTCGTACTTCCTGCGGTTGCTGGGGTTCACCAGCTTCAGGCTGAATTTGTGGTTGTCCCATTTTTTTTCTATGGGCCCCGCGGGTATTTTAGCGTCAAGTTTCATAGCTTCCTCCGACTGTTGGGATCGCAGCGCCGCGCGTTACTGTATGACCACCATCTCGATGCCCGTTTCGGCCGCTTTAAGGTCTATGCCGGCCAGATAATAAAGGGAGATCAGCGCGAAGCCTACCATGGCAACGGCCGTGAGCAGGCCGAGGACCTTGATCAGCGGGGTATATTTGGGGTGGTTCAGGCCCAGGGTCTGGAAAGCGCTCTGCATGCCGTGGCTGAGGTGCAGCGCCAGCGCCGCCGAGCCGGCCACGTAAACGGCCACGAACACGGGGCGGCGGAAGGCCGAGGTGACCATCTGAAAAAAGCCCATGGAATGGTCCACCAGGCGGAAAGTGAGCATGTGATAGACCAGGTAGGCCAGTATGGCTATGGCGGTATAGAGCATGGTGGCCGAGCCGATGGTGCGGCCGCCCTGCCATTTGCGGGCTTCATAGCCGCCGGGCGAGTTGATGAAGTCCTCCACGCGTACCCAGGTGCCGGCTATGATGTGCGCCACGAAAATGAGCGCCAGGGCCGCCTCGAGGAACGGGGTTACGGGGTTCGTGAGCAGGAAATCCACCCAGCCGTTGTAGAAGGCTTCGCCCTTGAACAGCAGCAGGTTCTCCGCCAGGTGGATCAGCATGAAAGCGCCCAACAGCAGGCCCGAGGCGGCCATCACGGCCTTCCTGCCGATAGAGGTAAATGCGAACCGCTTTATGAAAGTGATATCCATACTTGACTCCTAAACGAATGACGTGAAAATACGCCCGGCGCCCTGTAAAGCGGCAGTGTCCGCCGCCGGGCCCTATGGGAGTATATTAGGTAATTAGCGCCAGCAAGGCAAGAATCTTTTCCTTAACGGGTTATAAGCAAATATAATACGCGAAATAGCGGCCCTTTCCTTTCGCGCGTCTAAATATAATAAAATACCACAAGCAGAGTATCTCCCTGGAGGCAGCATGTCCAATCGCGCTTTTATCTTTTTCGCAGTACTGGCTTTTTCGGCGGCCGGCGCCGGCGCTTATGAAAAAATAGAGTTCAGGAGCCAGATGCTGAACCCGGCTTTCATGAAGCTCTCGGCCGTTGCCGTGGCGCAGGGCCGCACCTACGTGGCGGACGCCAAGGCCAACTGCATCTTTATTTTCGACGCGGACGGGAAACTGCTCAGGAAAGCCGAAGGCGGCCTGAAAGGGCCCCAGGCCCTGGCGTTCGGCGGCGGCCGCCTCTACGTGGCGGACACCGGCAATTCACGGATAGTCGTGTTCGACGCCGAAGGCAGGGCGCTGTGGGCTTTCGCGGGGGAAGGCGAGGCGCCCGGGCAGCTCGCCGGGCCGCGCGGCGTGGCTTACGGGCCGGACGACAGGGTGTACGTTTCCAATACCGGCAATTCGCGCGTGGACGTTTTCAACTCCGACGGCGTCTATCTCTACGGCTTCCCGGCGGGCAGGGCCGACGGGCTGACGAAGCTCGAACCGGCCAAGATAGAGCTGAGCTATTCCGGGGACGTGTACGTCTCCGACCCGGGCAAGGCCCTGCTGCAGAAGTATGACCGGACGGGCAGGCTCATTAAGGAATACCCCATGGCCAACGACGGGGCCACCCCGGACCTGAACGGGACCATTTACACCATAAACGCCAAAGAGGGCAAAGTGCGGGAAATGGCCGGCTCGGGCGAGGTGATAGGGACTTTCGGCACCCGGGGCAAAGGCAAGAGCGAGTTCAAGAAGCTGACCGACATCGCCATAGACGAGGCCGGCATCCTGTACCTGTGCGACGAGGAGAACAAGAAGGTGGTGTCCATACGGCTGGAGAGCGCCGAGGGCGGCGTAAGGCTGGAGCGGGCGCCGGTGCTGGACCGGTTCACCGTAAAAGGGCCGGCCGCGAAATATCCGTTCAAAGCCGAAGTTTTCGCCGTGACGCCGGACAACAGCATCGTAGCCTACCTGCCGGAGACCAGGGAGATCGTGCTGTTCTCCAGCGATACTAAAAGAACGCTGGTCAAGGCCGGCTCGGCGCAGGGCCAGGTGAAGAACCCGCGCGGCATCTTCGTGGGTCCCAAAGGCATGATCTACGTGGCGGATTCCGGCAACGACCGCGTGCAGATCTTCAATCCCGACGGCACTTATTCCAACATGTTCGGCGAAAGCGGCTCGGACGAAGGTCAGTTCAGGAACCCCGTCTCGGTGGCCGTTAACTCCAAAGGCAACATCTATGTGGCCGACAACAAGAACAAGAGAATAAAGGCGTTCAGTCCCGACGGCATGTTCCTGTTCTCCGCGGGCCCGGTGTTCGGGGATATCACGCTGATGAGCCCGGTGGCGGTGCGCTGCGACGAGAACAAGAACGTCTACATCCTGGACTCCGTGCTGAAGAAGGTGATAGTGACCGACGCCATGGGGAAATTCCTGCGCGCGTGGGACGACTCCGGGAGCCTGCAGGACCCGGCCGCGCTGATCTACGACAATAAAGGTTTTTTCTATGTCCTGGACAAGGGCAGCTACAACGTGAAGATCTTCGACGCCGCCGGCAAATTCACGGCGAGCTTCTTCGCCAAGGGCCGCGGCGAGCGCGAGCTCTGGACGCCGCAGAACCTGGCGTTCCGCAACGACCGCGTCTATATCTCCGACCTGGAGAACGCGCGGATAGTTGCTTTCGATATCAGCTATCTGCCCGAGGCGCCCGCGGCGCTGAAGGCGGAGGCCGGCAAGACCAGAGTTGACCTGTCCTGGACCGCGCGGCCCAACGCCTGGACCAGCGGGGTCAAGGTTTACAGGGCGGCCGGCGAAAAAGGCGAGCTTCAGGAGGTAGGGGCCTCTACGGAAACTAAGCTGTCCGATACCGGGCTGGCTCCGGATACCACCTATTATTACTACGCGGCCGGCGTTTCGGTGAGCGGGGTCAGGGGCGGCCTGTCCGCCCCCGCCGTGGTCTATTTCCAGGGCCCTGAGGCCCCCAAGGCCAAACCGGCGGCGGACAATAAGAACCTGGCCCCGATGGAAATACTCCCCGGAGAGCTGAACTTCGTGTTCTCGGCGAACTATAAGCATTACCTTAAAAATCCGCTGGGCCGCATCGGCATACAGAACAACACGAACAACGAATTCAGCAACGTGAAGGTCTCCTTCTTCCTGCGGGATTTTATGGACTTCCCCACGGACGCCATAGTGGAGGGCTCCATCGCCCCGCATTCCAAGGCCGAGGTGGATATCATGGCCACGCTCAATAACCGGGTGCTGGGCATCACCGAGGATACACCCGTGCAGTGCCAGCTCACGGTAACCTGGTACCAGGACGGGGCGGAGAAAACCGCCACGCTCAATAGGCCCATAAAGATGCTTTCGAAGAACGCCATAGTCTGGGACAAGCCGGCCCGGCTGGCCAACTTCATAACCCCGAAGGACACCCCGGTGTTCGGCTTCAGCCGCTTCGCGCTCAACGAAAAGAGCAAGACCGAGGAGGCGGCCTCCGACCTCAACGAGAACATCGTTACCGCGCTGATGGTCTGGGAGGCGCTGGGAGAGAAGGGCCTCAGCTACCTGGCCGACCCGGTGAACCCGTACTCGGTGCTCAAGTCCACCAAGGAACTCGTGCTGGACACGGTGCAGTTCCCGCGCACCACGCTGAAGCTCAAGAGCGGGGACTGCGACGACCTGACCGCGCTGTTCGCGGCCATCTTCGAGGCGTCGGGCGTGCGCACGGCCCTGCTGGATTACCCGGCCCACATTTCCATGATGTTCGACACCGGCGCCACGGACCCGCGCGACGCGGGGCTGCCGGCCGAGTACCTTATAAAGTACGAGAACACTTACTGGGTGGGGCTCGAGGTCACCATGGTGGGCAAGGACCTTTACGACGCCATCAAGCACGCGGCCGACTTCTACCGTCAGAACGAAGCGGACGTGCACGTGATAGAGGTCAGGAAATCCTGGGCCGAGTTCGAGCCGGTGACGCTGCCCGAAACGACCACGGACGAGAGCTATCCCGACAGGGACAGATTCCTGGCCAGGGTGCAGGGCAGCGTGGCCGCCCTGCTGAAGGCGCGCTACAATTACTTCAAGGAATACTTCGGGCGCGTGCTGCTGGAGAACCCCGACGACCTGGACGCCAACCTTAACCTGGGCATACTGGCCGCCAAGCAGGGCGAGACCGCCGACGCGGAGAGGTCGTTCGCCAAAGTGCTGGAGAAAGAGCCTTTCAACGCTGCCGCGCTCAACAACCTGGGCAACATGGCGTACCAGCAGGGCAGGTACGAGGCGGCGAACGAAAAGTATTTCGCCGCGGCCAAGGCCGACCCCTACGACGCCGAGATCTGGCTGAACCTGGCGCGGACCGCCGACAAACAGGGCAAAAAGGACGACGTGAAGACGTTCGCCGACAAGGCCGCCAAACTGGACCCCGCGGTGAAGAACATCGGCGATAAACTGCAGAAATAAGAGGGTATATGAAAAAAATACTTTTAACGCTGGCGCTGCTGTTCTCCGTCAACGCCGCGTACGCGGCGGATTCCGGCGGCTGGTACGAGAGCCTGCTGAAAGGGCTCAGGGCCAAGGTGGAGAAAAAACTGACCTCGAAGAACAGGATCTCGGCCGTGGCCGCCGTGCGCGGGGCCAAGCAGGGCGCGGACGCCCATGCCCTGTACTGGAAGGGAGGGGTTTCCGAAGCCGCGCAGAAAAAGCTGGAGGCCGAGCGCAAGCAGCTGGCCGACGCCGTACAGCTGGCGGTGGACGGGGACAACAAGGGCGCCAAAGCCGCGCTGGAGAAGTTCGTCAGCGGCAACCCCGAGAGCGTTTACCTGCAGGACGCCAAAGAGGCGCTGGAAAAGCTCCCGTCCGAAAAGCCGGCCGCGGAGGAAACGCCCAAGCCGGCCGGGGAGAAGCCCGTAACCGCCGCGCCCTGAGCGCCCTGGCCTGCCGGCGGCGCTGGTCAAGGACCGTACGCCGCCCGCCGTTCTTACGCAGCGCTGCGCGGTACGTATTCTTATGACGCTGAAGATCCTTTCCTGGAACGTGAACGGCTACCGGGCCGCGCTGAAAAAAGGCTTCGGGCCTTTTTTGCTGGGCTCCGGGGCCGACATACTTGGCCTGCAGGAGGTAAAGGCCAGTCCCGCCCAGCTTACCCCTAAGGATACGGATTTCGCGGGCTATAAGGCCGCCTGGAACAGCGCCGAACGGCCCGGTTACAGCGGCGTGGCCGCCTTCTACAGGAATGCGCCGAGAGCGTCGGTCAACGGCTTCGGGATCGAGCGCTTCGACCGCGAAGGCCGCGTGATAACGCTGGAGTACAAGGATTTTTACCTGCTCAACGTTTATTTCCCCAACGGCGGGCAGGGCCCGGAGCGGCTGGCCTATAAGCTGGAGTTCTACGGGGCTTTCCTGGAGCATATCGAAAAACTGCGCGCGGCGGGCAAAGCCGTTATTTTCTGCGGCGACGTGAACACCGCGCATCATGAGATAGACCTGGCCCGGCCCAAAGAGAACGTTGAGAACTCGGGCTTCATGCCGGTGGAGCGCGCCTGGCTGGACAAAATAACCGGCCTCGGCTGGGTGGATACTTTCCGGGCCTTCCACCCCGAGCCCGGCCAGTACAGCTGGTGGGATTACAAGACCCGCGCCCGCGAAAGGAACGTGGGCTGGCGCATCGACTATTTCTTTATCAATAAAGAAAAAGCGGCCCTGGTTAAGGACGCTTTCATACTGCCGGAAGTGCAGGGTTCTGACCACTGCCCGGTGGGGATAACGCTGGGCTGCTGAGCGGCCCCGCGCGAATTAAGGATAACAACATGTCAAAATACCTCGTGACCAGCGCCCTGCCCTACGCCAACGGGCCCATACATTTCGGCCACATCGCCGGCGCCTACCTGCCGGCCGACATCTTCACCCGCTTCCTGCGCCAGAAGGGGGAGGACGTCATCTACATCTGCGGTACCGACGAATACGGCGTGGCCATCACCATCAACGCCGAGAAAGCGGGCGTGCCCTACAAAGATTACGTTGACGCCAACCATAAGCTGATCAAGGAATTCTTCGATAAGCTCAATATCCGCTTCGACCATTTCTCCCGCACCACCATCCCCGAGCACGCGGCGCTGGCGCAGGAATTTTTCCTGGCGCTGCACAAGAAAGGCCACATCAAGCCCGCGGTGGAAGCGCAGTTCTATTGCGTCACCTGCGGCCGCTTCCTGGCCGACCGCTACGTCTCCGGCACCTGCCCCAAATGCGGCGCCGACAACGTGCGCGGCGACGAGTGCACCAAGTGCGGCGAATGGCTGGACCCCT
Organism: uncultured Elusimicrobia bacterium; assembly: GCA_903879915.1. Lineage (GTDB taxonomy): Bacteria > Elusimicrobiota > Elusimicrobia > Elusimicrobiales > UBA9959 > UBA9959. The sequence continues at coordinate 24,479 of CAIRNJ010000055.1, read as the reverse complement.
CGAAGATAGTCAAGCCCGCCTGCAAAGTGTGCGGCAGCAAGCCCGAGATACGCCAGACCACGCAATATTTCCTGGACCTTAACGCGTTCGCGCCCCGGCTGAAGGAATGGCTGGAGAGCAAGAGCGATTGGAAGGCCAATGTTAAGAACAAGGCGCTGTCGCTTATAGAAGAAGGGCTGGTGCAGCGCGCTATCACCCGGGATATTTCCTGGGGCGTGCCCGTGCCGCTCGAAGAGGCCAAAGGTAAGGTGTTGTACGTCTGGTTCGACGCGCCCATCGGCTACATCTCGGCCACCGCGGAGTGGGCGCGCCTGGCCGGCAAGCCGGAGGCCTGGAAGGACTGGTGGTTCGATAAAGAAACGAAGCTGGTGCACTTCATCGGCAAAGATAATATTATTTTCCATACTATAGTCTGGCCCGCCATGCTGCTGGGGCAGGACAAGCCGTACATCATCCCGGACAACGTGCCGGGCAACGAGTTCTACAACCTGGAGGGCAGGCAGTTCTCCAAGTCCGACGGCTGGTACATAGACACGGCCGATTTCTTCTCGAAATACGGCGTGGACGCGCTGCGCTACGCCATCGCTTCCAACGGGCCCGAGACCTCGGATTCGCAGTTCACCTGGGAGGATTTCCAGGGGCGCAACAACGAGCTGGCCGACACGCTGGGCAACCTGGTGAACCGGTGCTTCTCGTTCATGAAAAAGAATTTCGAGGGAAAGATCCCCGCGGCCGGGGAGCTGATGCCCGAGGATAAGGCGCTGCTGGACAGCTTTGCCCCGGTGTTCGACGAGGTGGGCAAGTCCTATTATTCCTACCGGGTGCGGCAGGCGCTGACGCAGACCATGGCGCTGGCCATAACCGCCAATAAATACGTGAACGATACCGCGCCCTGGAAGCTCCGCAAGACCGATCTGGTGCGCTGCGGCACCGTGCTCAACGTGGCCGCGCGGGCCATCATCAACGCGGCCATTCTGCTGTACCCCGTGATACCGGACACCGCGCTGAAAGTGCTGGCCAAGGCGGGCCTGGCGCAGGACGGCAAAGCCCCGGAGTTCAAACCCTATACGGGCCTCCTGGATAATGTGGCGCTGGGCGCGGACGACACGCTGCTGTTCGCGAAAATAATGGACGACCAGATAAAGCTGGAAGTGGAGAAGCTGAAAGCTTCGGCTAAGCCTGACTAGGGTTTAATCGTCGGGAGTTTCTTCCGCCGGCACGGGACCCCGCGCCGGCGGCTCTGTTTTCTCCGGGCCGGCCTGCGCCGGGGGCGCGGCGGCCGCGGGGGATTCTTTTACGGTCCGGCCTTCGTGCTTCAGGCGGGAGTAAGTGTCGGTGGCGCAGCGCCAGAGCATCTGCTTGAGCAGGCCCGTTTCCCTGCCGCCGGGAGCGAACAGCGGGTAAAGGGGCGCCAGCAGCAGGTGGAAAGTGGTCTTGTTCTGCCCCAGCGTTTCCACTTTCACCGTACCGGAGGAAGTCTCGAATTCAGCGCTGAGCAGGTAATTGACCCGCAGCGAAGAGGGGATAAGGAAAATAAAGCCGGTGTCCACCAGATAGGACCGAAAAAGTTCGCCGTAGGTCCAGCGGTTCACCGTGGTGAGCGCCAGGCGCAGCGTGCCGCGGCCTTTCTGCTTGTCGTAAAGCCCCGCTTCCGAGAAGATCCCGCGCGCCCGCTTCGCCAGCCTGACCAGGTCCTCCGGGGGGACCTGCACGGGCGCAGCCTGCTGCGCCGTGAACCGGCCTTTGTCGTCCACGGTGGTCTCTCCGGCGATGGAATCGGTAGGGGAGCGGTAAGGGTAATTTATCCAGGACAACTGTATATCGGCGAAGGGGGCGAGGGTATGATCGTCGAACATGGCCTGCGCCGTTTCTTTTTCCACCAGCACGTCGCCCGAAGTAAAAGAGGCGCAGCCGCAGGCGGAGAGCGCCGCTGCCGCCGCCAGTAAAAGCTTGTGTGTTTTCATTGTTAAAGTCCTGTGCCAGTCCGCGTAGAAGTCCGGGGAAAACCGTGACAGCCGTCATGCGACCGGCTTTGATTTTATTATATTATAATATGTAAGGCGGTTTCCCGGCCATGAGCGATAAGGCGCGGGGAAAGGGGTGTTAATTCATGGCGGTAAGAATATTGGACAAGATCATAGTGAGCGAGGGCCAGGGCGACATAACAGTGCGCCTGGCCAAGACGCAGGACATGCGGCGCATCCAGATGCTTTACGCCGAAGTTTACGGCGGCAGCTACTCCATCTCCATGGTTACGGACAAGGAGAAGATGCGCAGCGCCATAGAGGACGACGAGTATTACTGGCTGGTGGCCGAGGCCAAAGGGCGTATAGTGGGCAGCCTGGTGTACGCGCTGGACAACAAGTACAGGAATTCCAAGGCCTTTGGGGCCGTGGTCAGCCAGGAGTACCGTAAGCTGAACCTGGCCTACACCATGATGAAGCTGGTGCTCGACGACATAACCAAGAAGCGCAACCTGGTGGACCTGGTTTACGCCACCACCCGCACGGCCTCTTCCGCGCCGCAAAGGCTTACCGAAAGCCTGGGCTTCATAAAGCTCGGCATTTTTCCGAACACGCACAAGGTGCAGGACAACGAAACGCACTGCCTCACGGCCTATTTTACCGACAGGGCCATGCAGTGCCGCCGCCGCAAGCCCGTCATCATACCGGAAGTACTGCCTTTTTACGAGATAGTCCGCCGGCAGATAACCATGGATAAGGCCATTGTAAAGGACGCGAAGGGCCTTTACAGCGACCATAAGATCAAGATCCCGCTGTTGAACTTCGAGGCCATCACGGCGCCGGAGTTCGTGCGCAACAGGTACCACAAAACGAAGCACAACAGCTTCTTCGAGCACATAGTGATGCCGTTCCACGAGCCGAACCTGATCCTGATAACCCCCGACCAGGGCACCGAGGTGTACCTTACCTACAACCTGAAGGACAAGTACAGCGTGATAGTGGGCGGCGTGACCAACGAAAAAAGCTTCGCCGTGGTGCTGGAGAGCGTGGCGCAGAAGGTCAGCCAGATGGACCTGGCCTACGTTGAAGTTATAATCGACTCCTATTCCCCGGCCATACAGCGCGACGCGCTGGACGCGCGCTACATCCCGAGCGCTTATTTCCCCTGCGCCAAGCGCATGGGCGGCAGGCGCTACGACTGCGTGGTGTTCTCGCGCACGTTCGACATCCTCGACTTCCGCAACGTGAAGATAATCTCGCTGTATAAGAACTTCCTGCGCGAATATCTGAAGCTTTGGCGGGAGAACTATATTGAGCTGGCGTTCAAGACAGAGCCCAGGTAACGGCTCCGGAGGAGCGAAAAATCATGGCAGACCTTTCCGTAGAAGACCGTCTTCCCCCGGTGTATAGACCGCTTAAAAGCCGGGCCGCGGTGGACGCGCTGTTCGAAACCCCGGCTTTCAGGTATTCCCCCGAGACCTCGAAAGCTTTCTGCGCCGCCATGCGCGCGGCGCTGGCTTTCCAGGGCGCGCGCTCCCCGGTGCTCAAGGCGCTGTACAAGGCGGAAGGGTTCGACCCCGCCTCGGTGAAGACCGAGTGGGATATCGCCAATATCCCCTTCCTGTTCGTGTCGGCGCTCAAAGAGCGCGACCTGACCACGCTGCCATATTCCAAGATCGTACTGGAACTGAAATCCAGCGGCACTTCCGGCCAGCGCAGCCGCATGCAGCTCGACAAGGGTTCCCTGATGCGGGTGCGCCGCATGGCCTGGAAGGTGTTCGAGGGGCTGGGCCTCACCGACCTGGAACACGCGCACGATTATATCTGCTTCACCTACGACCCCGAAGTGGCGAAAGACCTCGGCACGGCCTGGACGGACAAACTGCTGGCCGGCTTCACCAAACAGGGCGAGATCTTCTACACCTTCCGCTGGAGCAGGTCGAAGAACGATTTCTACTTCGACATAGACGGCGCGGTATCGGCCATGAAGAAATTCGAAACTTCGCAGAGCCTGGTGCGGCTGGTGGGCTTCCCCGCTTTCGCGCTGAAACTGACCGAGGAGTTCAAGAAGCGGTTCGGCCGCAGCCCGCGGCTCAATCCCGGCTCGAGCGTAGTGACCGGCGGCGGCTGGAAAACGCTGGCCGACGAGGCCATGGATAAGAAAGTTTACCGCAAGATACTGGCCGACGACCTGGGCATCCCGGTGGAGAACGTGCGCGACCTGTTCGGCATGGTGGAACACGGCGTGCCTTACGTGGACTGCAAACTGGGGAACTTCCACGTGCCCAACTACGGCCGCGTGATAGCCCGCCATCCGGGGACGCTCGAGCCGCTGGGCTACGACCAGCCCGGCCTGCTGCAGTTCATCACGCCGTACCTTACCAGCTACCCGTCGCTGTCGGTACTGTCGTCGGACTTCGGGCTGCTGCGCCGCAAATGCGCCTGCGGCCTGCCGGGCCCGCTGCTGGAAATAAAAGGCCGGGCCGGAGTTACTAAACTAAAAGGCTGCGCCATCTCGGCCGCTACGATGTTATGAAAATACACAACACCTATTTATTCGGAAAAACCCTGGACAAGACCGCCTGGACCCCCGCCGAGCTGGAAGAGCTGGGCCGGAAAGCGCAGGCAGCGCGCGAGCTGCTGCGCGGGGTGACGCGAGAATACATAACGGACACGCTGGCCAAGGCCGGCAAGCTGTTCGCACCGGGCACCAAATACCGCAAAGCGGCGCTGGAGCACCTTAAAGAGCACATAACCTTCTCCGAGCCGGTGATAGACAAAAGCCTGGACGTGATACCGGAGATACTCGACAAGCACGCCCTGGTCAAGCGCATGAACATGGAGCTGTTCCTGCCCTACGCGCTGGAGGCCCCGGTGGAGCGCCGCGGCTACGAAGGCCTGCTGCGGGCGCTGCCCAAGGGCGTGGTGCTGCACGTGGGCGCCGGCAACGTTTTTCTGGGCATCCTGGATTCCATGGTGATAGGGCTGCTCACCAAGAACGTGAATATCATAAAGCTTTCCTCGTCGGGCTCGCGGTTCATGAACCTGTTCATGGACGCGCTGAAAGAGGCGGATACTAAGGGCGTGCTTTCCAAGTGCGTGGCCGTGGTGACCTGGAAGGGCGGCAGCCAGGGCCTGGAAGAGGCGGCGCTGAAGAACGTGAACACGGTGTTCGTCTGGGGCGGGTACGAAGCGGTGCAGAGCTACCGCAAGATAGCCCCAATCGACGTGCGCGTGGAGGGTTTCGGCCCCAAGACCAGCGTGGGCGTGGTATTCGAGAGCTGCGTTAAGAACGAAGGGATGGCCGAGGTGGCCCGCCGCGCGGCGCTGGACGCTTCGCTGTGGGACCAGGCGGCCTGCTCCTCGCTGCATACGCTTTACCTGATAGCGCCGGCCGGCAAGCACAAGGCGCTGGCGGCTTCTTTCCTGAAAGAAGCGAAGGTGCATTTCGCACGGTTCGCCAGGGAACTGCCGCAGGGCAGGCTGTCCCCCGACGAGCAGGTGGAGATAACCAAGGCGCGGCAGCTTGCCCGCGTGGACGCGGCGCTGGGCGCGGGGAGCTACGAGTGTTCCGCGCCGAAGACGGACTGGACCGTGATCTACGAAAAAGACCCGGTTTACAGAGTTTCGCCGCTCAACCGCGTGTTGTATGTTAAGACCGTGGAGAGCATAGAGGAAGTAAAAGAGAAGCTGATGCCTATGCGCGGCTACATCCAGACCGTGGGCGTGGGCGGCTCCATAGAGCGAAAGAAAGTGCTGGAAACGCTGGCCCCGGCGGGGATCGCCCGCGTGGTGAAGCTGGGCAAAATGCTGGAGGAGGCCAACGGCTCCCCGCACGACGGCATCTTCCCGATGATGTCGCTGGTGAACTGGGTGCCCATAGAGGAGAAGCCCTCCCAGCTGGACCGGCTCAGCGAACTGGTGGACCATGCCAGGCGCCGCAGCCCTTTCTACGGCCGGCATTTCAAGGACGTGCCCCGGATAACGAACATCGAGGATTTCGCGAAGGTGCCTTTCCTGGAGAAGCACCACGTGCTGGAGAACACGCCGCCCGACAGCGCGGACCTGCTCACCTCCAAGGTGCAGCGCGGCATTTATTTCGCCAGCGGCGGCTCCACCGGCCAGCCGAAGTATATTTTTTACGACCAGCACGAGTACGACCATACCTGCCGGATGCTGGCTTTTACGCTCGAGGCGGCCGGCCTCAATGAAAAGGATACGATAGCGAACCTGTTCATCGCCGGGAACCTCTGGTCGAGCTGGCTGTCGGTGGAGAAGGCCATCTCCTATACCAAGGCCATTTCGGTGCCGGTGGGCAGCAACCTGCCGCTGGAGAACATCGTGCAGTACCTGGAGGATTTCAGGGTGACGGCGGTGATCGGCCTGCCCTCCTTCCTGGTGAAGCTGGCGGAATATGTGAAGGCCAACCCGGGCAAGTATAAGCTCCGCGTCGAAAAGATATTTTACGGCGGTGAATATGTCGGGCTGGAAATGATCAAGTTCTTTAAGGGCGTGTTCCCCGGCGTGGATGTTCGTTCGGCCGGGTACGCCACGGCGGACGCCGGCGTGATCGGCTTTCAGTGCCCGTCGTGCGTGAAGGGGCAGCATCATCTTTTCGCCTTCAGCCAGTTCATAGAGTTCGTGGACCAGGACACCATGGCCCCGGTGAAGAAGGGCGAGGTGGGCGAACTGGTGGTGACCTGTCTTTCCAAGAAGCACATGCCGGTGATCCGCTACCGGGTAGGCGACCTGGGGCGGTGGCTCCTGAAGCCGTGCGCCTGCGGCAGGAAGGAGCCGATGTTCGAGATACTCGGCCGCTGCGACGACCGCATCCATGTCGGCGGGGCGCATCTGTTCGTCAACGACATCCAGAACGCGCTGGGCCGTGTGCCGGACCTGAGTTTCAATTTCCAGGTGGTGATCGCCAAGAAAGGCCACAAGGATACTCTGGCGATACGCGTGGAAGTGAAGGACCCGGCGGCGCTGGCGCGGGCCGGCGAACTGGCCGACCTGCTGTGGCGCGAGATAGAGACCCACTGCGAAGACCTGCGCGAAAGCGTGCGCATGCACTGGCTGGACCGCCCGGAGATAGAGCCCCTGAAGCCCGGCACCATAGAGCGCGTCCAGCGCACCGGCAAGATCCGCAAGGTCATAGACAAAAGGATCAAGGCCTGATTTACATACAGGGCGATGAGGGTCGGGCACGGTGTGCCCGACCCCGCGTTTTGCTAACCCGGCCCCCGCACCGGGCGCAGCCGTCGAATTTGGTAGAATCACTGTATGAACGAGCTGCAGAAGGAAGCTTTTACTAACCTGGCTGCCGGCGGCGGCTCGGACGGGATGTTCGGATTTACCGTATGGGCGCTGCTGGCCGGCATAGCCTTTTCCACCATAGGCTATTTTTATTTCAGGGCCGGGAAAAGGAACAGCGACTTTACTACTTTAGGCACGGGCGTTGTGCTGATGATCTTCCCGTATTTTGTCACTAAAACGCCTTATATAATCCTTATCGGCGCCGGGGTCATGGCCTGGCATTATTACCGCGACAGAATTTAGCGGTCCGCCGTTCCCGGCCGGAACAGATCCCCTTTACCTCTTACCCCTATGGCCATACTGCTCAGTTGTCAGGACCTTTCCAAAAGCTTCGGCTCGCGCCCTTTGTTCGAGGGGCTGTCGTTCGGCCTGGAAGAAGGCGAGCGGACGGGGCTTATCGGCCCCAACGGGGCCGGCAAATCCACGCTGCTTAAAATTCTGGCCGGGGCGGAAACGCAGGACTCGGGCGCGGTCACGCCAAGGCGCGGCCTGCGGCTGGGCTACCTGGCGCAGCAGGATAGTTTTACCGACGCCGCCGAAGGCTGGACGGTGCGCGGAGAGATAGTGAAAGCCCTGGACGGCCTGGGCCTGGAAGATTACGAGATAGACCGGCGCGCCAGTGCGGGGCTGGCCGCCGCGGGCTTCGCCGACCCCGCGCAGGGCGTGAACGTGCTTTCCGGCGGCTGGCGCAAGCGCCTGGCTATATTGGCGGCCACCGTGCGCGAGCCCGACCTGCTGCTGCTGGACGAGCCCACCAACCACCTGGACATCGAAGGCGTGCTGTGGCTGGAAAACTTCATTACTGACTATAAATTCCCTTTCCTGGTGGTCACGCACGACCGCCGCTTCCTTGAGCGCGTCACCAACCGCGTGATAGAGCTCAACAAGCGCTATCCGGAAGGCTATTTCAACAGCGTGGGCAATTACAGCAAGTTCCTGGAGAACCGGGAATCTTTTTTCGACGCGCAGGCGTCGCGTGAAGAGTCAGTGCGCAATATAGTGCGCACGGAAATAGCCTGGCTGCGCAGGGGCGCCAGGGCCCGTACCACCAAGCAGAAAGCCCATATAGACAGGGCGGGCGAATGGATAAAGGAGCTTTCCGAGCTGGAGTACCACAACGCCCAGAACCGCACCGCCAGCCTGGATTTCACCGCCGGGGACCGCCAGGCCAACCGCCTTATCCACGCCGTGAATATCTCAAAAAGCCTGGGCGGACGCAAGCTGTTCGGGCCGCTGGACCTTACGCTGGGGCCCGGCGAAAAATTGGGCCTGCTGGGCGGCAACGGCTCGGGCAAGACCACCCTGCTCAGGATGCTGGCCGGGCAGCTGGCGCCGGATTCCGGCACGCTAAAGCGGGCCGACGGCCTGCGCGTGGCCGTGTTCGACCAGCACCGCGCGAAGCTCAACCTCGACCATACGCTTAAACAGGCGCTGTGCGGCCACGGCGAGCACGTGTTCTACAAAGGCGCGGCCATCCACGTCAAAGGCTGGGCCACCCGCTTCCTTTTCCGGGCCGAGCAGCTGGAGATGCCGCTCAGGCTGCTGTCGGGCGGCGAGCAGGCCCGCGTGCTGATAGCCGGCTTCATGCTGGAGCCCGCCGACGTGCTGCTCCTGGACGAGCCCACCAACGACCTTGACCTGCAGTCGCTGGAGGTGCTGGAGGAAAGCATGTGCGAGTTCCCCGGCGCGCTGGTGCTGGTCACGCACGACCGCTACCTGCTGGAGCGCGTCAGCCGCAGGCTGCTGGCGCTGGACGGCAGGGGCAACGCCGGGTTCTTCGCCGACCTTTCGCAGTGGGAGAACCGGATGGAGGAAGCTCGGCTCGAGGCCGCCAGCGCGCCAGCCCCTGAGGCGGCCGCCGCGCAGGGGCCTTCGGCCAAAGAGACCAGGGAGTTCAAGGCCGCCATACGCAAGCTGGAATCCGAAATGCAGACCGCCGAGAACCAGGCCGCCAGGGCACGCCTGGCCCTGGAGGACCCCGCCATAGCCACCAACTCGGAAGAACTGGCCGCGCGCCATAAAAAACTGGACGCCGCGCTGGCCAAAGTAGAGGCGCTTTTCCTCCGCTGGTCGGAGCTGCACGGGGACTGAATTGGGTCTTGACAACCGTTATATTTCTGCTAGAATATTTTCGAACCTGCGGCCCTTATAAACGGGATTTCGCGGGTTCTTTCTTTTCCCCCGGCGGGAGGGAGAAGTTCAAAGTGCGGGGCAAGTTATTGTATTATATCGGCAATGAGACTTTTAAAACTCCTCGCTGTGTTTTTAATTTTTCCGTCCTGCGCTGCGGCCGGGGCCGGGAAGAAAGACGCGCTCAGCGCTGTAACCCTGCTCCCTTCTTTTCAGATACCCTATGACCGGCCCGCCCTGGACCTGCTTACCGCGGAACTGCGCGGCAAGCTCAAGACCCTCGGGCTAAATAATATGGAAGGGCTGAAGGGCGAAAGGCTCTCCCGCGCGCTGCTGCTGCTGCCGGCCGACCGCTCCAACGCCGGGGTGCTGAGCTTCGAGCTGGAGGGCGGCAGCCGGCCGGGCGTTTACCAGTGCGAGGCGCTGGGCAGGGGCGCTACTTACGCGCGGCAGCTCCCCGGCACGCTGAAGGGCGTGATAGGCGGGACCACCATTTATTACGCTCCCGCTGACGTTATGAACGGGATCACCGTTCCCGGGGTCTATGACCTGCGCAATATTACCCCCGACCGTTACCAGATAACCCTGCTCGGCAAGCCGGAGGACCTCAAGGGCGAAGAGGCCGTGCTCGCCGCCACGGCGAACCCGGACGGAAAGCCCAAGCCGTTCTTTTCCTCCGTCTGGAAGCACTGGTATCCCGCCGACGTGCGCGTTGTGCCGGTGGACATGACCTGGGCGGAAGAGTACCAGGCGGGCACGCAGGGCGAGGGCCGGCCTTTCCTGGAGCTGCGTCCCAAGGTTCTAAAGCCGGAAGAGCGGGCCAGGCTGGAGGCGCAGCTGGCGCATAACCCGCGCTATTATTACGGGCCTTACGGGCGCTCGGGCTGGGCCGTACATACGGACAGATGGGAGGACGCGGGAAAGCGCGCCGATCCCGCGTTCGCCGGCAGGGCGGAATTAGAGGATTTCCGCTTCAGGGACACCAGCGGCTGCGTGAAGCTGCGCCCGGGCTGCCTGGCCGTATTCAACGAGTTCGTGGCGGGGCAGGCCGCGCTGGGCCGCCGCGTGCAGCTGGAGGTGCGGGAACTGCCGGACCTCTCCGCCGGCCCGGCCGGGCCGCCGCCTGCGAAATTTTAGTAATAATAAGGTAAAATATCCGCTAGGGGATTATGAAAAGACTCAACGCTACCGACGCGGATATCGCGGAATTCACGAACATGGCCCGCAAGGTCAACTTTTTCAGCCAGATGACCGTGGGGCTGCTCGAGAAGATCTTCGCGTTCGTAATGCTCTTCGAGTACAAGAAAGGCGAAAAAATATGCAAACAGGGCGGGCCGGGGGACGCGTTCTACCTGGTCTATTCCGGGAAGCTGAACGTCAGCATTAAAAAAGGTATTTTCAGTTCTAATCATAAGGTAGCCTCGCTCAGTTCCGGCGATTTCTTCGGCGAGATGGCGCTGCTGGATAGAGCGCCCCGGACCGCTACCATAGACTGCGAGGAGGATTCCAAGGTTTTCGTGCTGCTCGCCGAGCATTTCAACGAGGTGGCCAAAGGGAACCCGGATTTTGTGGCCTACATGAAAAGCCTTGCCGCCGCCAGGAGATTCGAGCTGAACCAGCAGCAGTAATTCACTGTCCCGGCCCGCAAAAAAGGCCGTCCGCTTTCAGGCGGACGGCCTTTTTGCTTTATCCCGGTCCTTTAATTCTGGTCCGCGGCCTGCTGCGTCAGCTGGTCCAGCGCCTGCGAGTTCACGCTGACCGGCGCCTGCACTTCGGGGGTATAGACCACGTCCCTGACGGCCTGAGGCTGCGCGGCGGCGCCCGGGTCATAGGGCACCGGGCCCTGCAGCACGGGCTCCACGCCTTTCTTGGGAGCAGGGATGAAGAGCGTCTGGGTGCCGCTGGTAGTGTAGAAGATCTTGGCGCCGGTCGCCCTGATGCGGTCGATGGCCTCTTTATGCGGGTGGCCGTAAACATTGTCGACGCCCACGGAAATAACCGCTACTTTAGGCTGAACACGGGCGAGGAACGCGTCGGTGGAGGAATAGCGCGAGCCGTGGTGGCCGACCTTCAGCCCGTAAGACTGCAGGCCGGACTTGAAGATCCTCGTCATCGCGTTCTCGACAGCGGCATCGGCGTCGCCCATGAACAGGAGCCCGGTGCCGTTGTAGAACAGCCGGATCACCAGGGAGCAGGCGTTGGTTTCGTCGTTGTTGTGCGTTATCACCGGCTCATAGCAGGAGTTCAGTACCTTTACCGTTACCCTGGAATCCCAGTTCAGCGTTTCGCCGGGCTCGGGGTAATGGGTTTTGCAGCCAGGCTCCGCGGCGGCCAGGTCCCGCAGGTTGTTGTCGCCCTGGGCGTCCCTGTTCTCGGCCTTGGTATCGTAATAATTCTTGACGTCGAAAGCAGTAAAGACCTTTTTCAGGCCGCGGTAATGGTCGCTGTGCGGATGGGTGAGCAGCACGTGGTCTATGGTGGTCACGCCCTTCTCTTTGAGGAACTTCGCAATAGGCTCGCCGGAGGGGCCGCCGTCTATGAGAACATTGTGATGGTTGGGCAGCTCTATATAAATGGCGTCGCCCTGGCCGACATCCACGTAATAGACATTGAGCTGCGCCCGGAGGTTCGAGGAGGCGAGCAGGAGCACCGAGGCGAGAGAAATAAGTTTTATCATAGTTGAGAACCGGCTAACGGCAAGGTCCTGATGGTCCATACTTAATTGTAGCTGAACCACAGTGTTTATTAAGTGCCAAAGGACCTATACGGCAAGGGCCAAATGCCCGCGAAATAAAATATAATTAAAAGGTCGGCAAGGCGGCCAAGGAGAAAGGCATGAGCATTTATACCAGGGTTCAGCTGGAGAAATACGCGGACGCGCTTATCTGGGGACTGACCACGGCCCGCCCCGGCTCCGCCAGGTACGACACCGTGCTCGTGCGCTGCGACCTGGAAGGCCGGGAGCTCGGAGAAGTGGTGCACCGCAAGCTCGTGCAGGCCGGCCGCAACGTGGTTTTCCGGTTCATGCCCAGCCCCCGGCTGGAGCGCGACTTCTACGAATTTTCCGACGAGAAACAGCGCGCCTTCCTGCCGGCGGGGGAGAAGGAGCTGTTCGGCGCGCTGAACGGCAACATCTACATAACCGCGCCGGCTTCGCTGACGCACCTTAAAGGCATAGACACCCGGCGCCAGGCGCAGGTGGCCATAACCCGCAAAACGCTGCGCGACATCATGACGAAGAACGAGGAGCGCGGCAAATTCGGCTGGACGCTGTGCACCTACCCCACCGCGGAACTGGCCCGCCAGGCCAGGATGTCCGTGAAGGAATACGCCCGGCAGATAGCCAAAGCCTGTTTCCTTGACGAAAAAAAACCGGCCAAAAAATGGGCCGAGGTCTATAAAAATTCCACGGCCATAAAAAAATGGCTTAACGGCCTGAACATAGACGTGATCCGCACGGAGTCGCGCTCCATGGACCTTGAGGTGAAGATGGGCGAGAGGCGCAAATTCCTCGGGATAAGCGGGCACAATCTCCCGTCGTTCGAGATCTTCACTTCGCCCGACCGGCGCGGCACCCGCGGCGTGTATTTCGCCAACCTGCCGGCTTTCCGGGGCGGGAATTACGTGGAGAACGTGCGGCTGGAGTTCAAGGACGGGCGCGCGGTGAAGGTTTCCGCCCAAAAAGGCGAAGAGTACGTGAAAAAGATCATGGCCACCGACAAGGGCGCCGCGCAGCTCGGGGAATACTCGCTGACCGACCGCCGCTTCTCCCGGATAGACAAATTCATGGCCGACACGCTGTTCGACGAGAACCATGGCGGCAAATACGGCAACTGCCACGTGGCCATCGGCAGTTCCTACTCGGACACCTACGCGGGCGACATCTCGAAGCTCACGAAGGAAAAGAAAGAGAAGCTCGGCTACAACAGCTCGGCCGTGCACTGGGACCTGATAAACACCGAAGACAAGAAAGTGACCGCGACGCTGAAGAGCGGCAAAAAGCTCACGCTATACGAGAAAGGCCAGTTCAAGTGCTGACGGCGCCGGGCCGCCGGAAGGTCCGCCATCCGCAGTTCAGCCGGTACAACTATGTCCACACTTCAAGCCGCGCTTAAGACCGAACGGGGCAGGCATGTGGCCGGCGCAGTTTTTATGGCCGGGCTTTCGGCCTCTTTCCTGTTCTGCGGTTACGAGTTCATCCGCTCGCCGGCGGAATCCATTTTCATAGACCAGTACGGCGCCGGGGCCAAGCCCTACGCCATAGCCTGCGTGCCGTTCATGATGGCCGCCATGATCTACGGCTACGGCCGCCTGCTCTCGGCGGCGGGCGCCAAGAAGGCCATGGCCGTCTCGATGCTGGGCAGCGCCGCTTTCTTTTTCCTGGCCTGGCTGGGCCTGGGGCATGCCGGCAGGTGGCTGGCCTTCCTGCTGCTGGTGTTCAAGGAATCTTACGTAGTGATCATTTCAGAGCAGTACTGGTCTTTCATAAACAGCGTGCTGAAGGACGAGGAGGGGAAGGTGTTCAACGGCCCGGTGGCCGGGCTGGGAGCGCTGGGATCGCTGGCCGGCGGCTACCTGCTGGGCCGGTTCGCGGTTGGCCTGGGCACGGAGATCTTTATCGCTTTCGCCGCCGCGGTCATCCTCCCGGCCGTCGTCCTGTTCTGGATAGGCTACAACAACGCCGGGGAGCCCAAGCCGGCGGCGGACGAGGCCGGCGGCAAAAAAGGCCACCTGCACCTGAGCATACTGGCCGAGAACCGGACCGTGCTGTATATCGCTTTCATCATCTTCTCCGCGCAGGTAGTGGCCACGGCGCTGGATTTCCGCTGGACGCAGCTGGTGCAGGACTATATGCCGCTGAAAGACCAGCGCACCGCTTATTTCGGCCATTTCTGGATGTACGTGAACGTTTTCTCGTTCTCGATGCAGTTCCTGCTGACCCCGCTGCTGCTGCGCTATATACCGCGGCGCGGCATACTCACGGCCATCCCCGCCGTGCATATAGTCACCTGCCTGCTGCTGTTCGTCTACCCGGCGCTGGGCGTGGCTTCCGCGGCGCTGCTGCTGTTCAAGGGCATGGACTATTCCATCTTCAGGGCGTCCAAGGAGACGCTTTATATCCCGTTCTCCTACGATACGCGCTACCGCGCCAAGCAGGTGGCGGACGCCTTCACCTACCGGTTCGCAAAGGGGCTTACGGCCACCTGGGTTTCCGCGCTCAAGGCGGCGGGGACCGTGACGCCGAACTTCTATCCGGCGCTGGGGCTGGTATTCTCTTCCGCGTGGCTTATTATTTCTTTCCCCCTGACGTCGAAGGACCGGACCGCGGCCGGGGGGTAGGCGGTCTCAGCGCCTGTACTGCGGGCTGCTGAAGATCATGGAAATAGAGATCCGGTGCGCCGAACCCAGCACGCCGAAAGGGGAAAAAGCGTAATCCAGGCGGTAGCTGCTGAAGCGCAGCCCCGCGCCGAAGGTGACGTTGCGGGCGCCGGAAGTGTCGTTCACCGCGCGCGTGTTGAAGCCCGCGCGCAGGAAAAGGTCCATATCCTCGTAGGCGCGGATCCGCGCCTCGCTGCCGGCGGCCAGGTAAGGCAGGTAGTCGCGCGCCGCCACGATATCGGCGGTAATATTGAGATATTTGGAGAGGCTGATGAGGCTGCCCAGCCGCAGGACGAGCGGCAGCTGGGTCTCCTCTTTGTCGAAGCGCAGCGTTCCCATGATGTTCTGCGCCGTAAGCGCCATGCGGAAGGTCTTGTCCAGCATCAGCGGGGTAAGCAGGCCTATATCGGCGGAAAGAGTGCTGTCGGCGGAAATTATCTTCGAGCGCACGAACTTGCCGGTGGCGCCCAGCACGAAACGCTCGTCGGGGTCTTTGTTGAACCCCGTGATATAGCAGGCGAGCCCGACGCTCATGGTCATATCGTAAGGGGTGAACGCCCCCATGTCCAGGCCGCTGGAATCCGTATGGCGCAGCTCGCCGAAATTCATGTACTTGCCGGACACGCCCCAGGCCCCAACCTCGCCGGCCTTCTCGGCGTAGGCGAAGTAATCCAGGTAGGTCTCGGCCAGGTAAGGCGCGTGCATGAAGACCAGGGACTGGGCCTCTATGTTTATCAGGCCCGCCGGGTTCCAGTCCAGCGCGAAGGCGTCGTCTACGAACGCGGAATAGGCCTCGCCCAGGCCCGCGCCCCGCGCCCCCGAGGCGATCTTAAGGAATTGCACCCCGGCCGTGCCGGCCGAGTCGGAGCTGAAGGTGCTGGCGGCCGCCCGGCCCGGGCACAGCGGGGCGCAGAGCAGCAGCCACGGCAGTAAAGCCGCGAATGTGCCCGCGAACCCTTTCTTCGATCCTTTCATAAGCTCCCGTCTTCTGTCCCCGACGCCCGACTCCCGATCCCCGATTCCCGGTCCCTTTATCTTTCCAGCGCGATCTTGAAAGTCTTGTCTTTCTTTTTGTCGCTGCTGCGTATGTAAGCGATATAGACGCCGCTGGCGGCTTTCTCTCCGGCGTTGTTCCGCCCGTCCCAGTAAGCCATGCCGTTGACGTCCGCTTTCAGGTCGCGCACCAGTTCGCCCAGGAAAGTGTAGATCCTGACCTTTGCGTACGGGGTCATATTGGTGAAGTGCATCACCTCGGCCGTGGTGTTCGGCTTGTACGGGTTAGGGTAGATCTTGGCTTCCGCCAGGGCCGTCTGTGAAACCGCTTCCATCAGCTGGAAAGTGGACAAATGCCAGGTCTGGGCCACCACCCTGTTGCCGGCGGTGTCGGAAACGGAAGGCAGCGGCACCCATATGCCGCTTATCTCGTCGTAAAGCGCGATGACCAGCTTCGCCCTGTCGGTCCCTCCGGGGAGGTTTCCCGGCCTGTAAGGAAGCGTAATAGTGATGGAGTTGAGGATCAGCGGGGCCGGGTAGTACGTTATCGAGATGCCGATGCCGGTGGGCCGCAGGTCCGCCACCGCGGAAGCGGGCGGGGCGAAGACGGAAACCGGCCTGAGGTCTATTATCGTGGAACTGCCCAGCGAGCCCCTGGGCAGGTAAACCGAGATGGTGCCGTAGGAGGTCGCAAGGGAAATAGTATTGTCCTTCTGCGCTACCGCATGCAGGTGCGAGACCATCAGCGTGCGCGCCGTGCCGGTGGAGACGAAGTCGGACAGGAGCCCGCTCTGCCCCTCGGCCTGGATGCGCGCCCAGTAAGTGGTGTTCATGGGCAGGTCCGAGAACGGGCAGGTTTCGGCTGTTACGGAACGCGAGGCGTACATGACGAAGAAAGCCTCCGGCATGGTGGAGATCTCCACGGTGTAGCGCGTAAGAGGGGAGTTTCCGTTGCCGCCCCAGTTGACCGAGAAGCCGTCTATCATGAAAGCCGTGAACGTCTGCGTTGTAACGGGAAAAATATAAGCGGTGGCGGGCCGGGTCAGCGCGGTGCCCAGCGGCGTGGCCGGATCGGTGGCCAGACCGTCCAGGTTCAGGGCCCCTACGCGCAGATAGTAGCTGGCATTTGAAATGAGCCCGCCGAACGACGCCTGGTAATTGAGGGTCGTGGTTTCGATTACGGCGGAAAAATCAGTGTTCGTGGAAACTCCCACCAGGTAGGAAGTTCCCGCCGGGTTAAGGCCGGGGGTCCAGTTGACCGTGACCGACGTGACGCCTACGTCCGAATAGGCGGCGTAGCCCGGGAAGTCGGCGGCGGTGGCTATGGAAGAGAAGCTCACCGTCGGAGTTTCCCGGCCGAGGCGGTTGACGGCCGTAACGCGCGACCAGTAGGGGTTGTTGGACGCCAGCCCTTCGAAAGTAGTGGAGGTAAGCGCGGTGACGGAGGAGGAGAGGGAGAGGAACCCGGAATTGTCCGCGAGCTCCGCCCGGTAGAGCGTGTCCGGCGGGTTCGAGTCGGGCAGCCAGTTGAGCGTCAGGGTGGAATGACTGATGCCGAAGGGCCGCGGCACCGGCGCGTTCGCCAGGGTGGAGGTGGCAGGGGTGACGACATAGGTGACGTCCCCTTCCTCGTTGAAGGTCCCGGCGCGGAAATAGTAGCTGGTGTTCGGCTCAAGCCCGTCAATGGTCAGGCCCGGCTCCGAACTTACCGCGGTGGAGGAGAAGAACAGCACCGGGGAGAAATCCTCTCCGGCGGCCGCTTCGAGCAGGTAGTGGTTCGAGTCCGTGGAGGCCAGCGGCGTCCAGGTGACGGTTACGCTGGAGGAGAAGACCCCGCCGGCCATGACGCCGGACAGGGGCGGCGCGCGCGTGTAGCCGCGGGACGGCGTGGTGTTGAGATAGACGGTTGCTCCGTTGAAAAGCGCTCCCACGCGGAAATAGAACTTCTTATTGTGCGGCAGGCCCGTGATGGTCAGCGTGGAGACCTGCGGGTCGTAGGTGACGGAGCTGGCGAAGATCCCGGTGAAGAATTCGCTGGGGAAGGTGTACAGCGACGCTTCGGCCACGAAGCCGTCCGGGGTTTCGTCCCCGGGGCTGAAAGCCGCCGCGGCGCTGGACTGCCACACGCTGGCGAGGACGGCCCGGGAAAAGCTCCGCGGCAGGAGCGTCCTCGTGATGTCCAGGTCGGTGTAGTTCGGAATGTCCTGCCAGTTAAGCGTTCCCAGCCGCAGATAATAGTCCACGTTCGAAGCCAGCCCCCGGACCACAAGCCGGTCCAGCTGGTTGTCGTGCGTAACGGAGGATATCACCGTCCCTCCGGCGCCGAAAGGCAGGGTGGAAGCCTCGAGCCGATAGCCTTCGCAGGAGATGCCCGGGGGGGCGGGAGGCAGCGGGTTGAAGAACACCTCCAAGCTCATGGTGTCCGGCACGGTGTAGGTCTGGTTCTCGGGGATCGGCGCGGCCAGCGTCACCGAATCTACGACGGCGGTATAATTGGGGTTCCCCGCCGCGTTCAGCGCCGCCGCCCGGAAATAATACGTGGTGTTCGAATCCAGCGCGGAGACCGTAAGCGTGCTTAAGAGCACGTCCGGGGTGCCGGAGGAAAGGTAAGTCTCGAAAGCGGCGCTGGTGGAAGCCTCGAGCCTGTAGCCCGCGGCGGTGGCCGTGACCGGGGCGGACGGGAGCGCCGTCCAGCCCAGCCGCGCCGAGTAGTCGGCTACGGACAGCTTCTGGAAGTTCAGCAGGGCCGCGGTCAGGGTGGTAAAGGTGTGCCTGTCCGAGAGCTTGGCCGCGCCGTTCCAGTTCAGCGCGCCCGCCCGGTAATAGTAGGTGGTGTTGCGGGTCAGCGGGGTGAGAACGGCGGAGGACGTTGCCGCGTCAGCTATCAGCCGCTCTGTCGGGCCGGTCATCAGTTCTGAAACAGAATAAAGTATACGGTAGCCTTCGGAGGTCAGGGCCTGTACGGTGTCCGAAACAGGGGCCCAGTTCACCGTGACGCTGGTCTCAGCCAAAGTTTCCCTCAGCCCGGAAAGCTCCAGCGCCATCGTGGCGGTGGAAATAACCGTGGTGGACGAAGAATACGCGCCGCGGAACGCGCGCGCCCTTATGCTGAAATAATAGGTGGTATTGGCGTCGAGCCCTCCGACGTCTATGGATACCGCCGCCAGCTGGTAGTCGGCCGCCAGGGCCCCGGAAAAAGCGGGGTTGGAGGCGTACTGCACCTCGTAAATGGTCCAGTCCGGGTTGCCGCCCGTGTTCCAGCCCAGCCCGGCCACGGCCAGTGAGGACGAGACCGCTGAAAAACGGGACGGCTCGAAGTAAGGGGCTGAAGGGGCGGCGGCCCAGGTGGAGACCGTGACCCGGTTCAGCGCGTAGGCCGCGTCGCCTTCGGACTGCTTCTTTACCTGGAAATAATAGGTGGTGTTCAGGTTAAGGTTCGTATAAGCAGTGGTGTTGCGCGTCAGCGGGCCGGTTGCTATCAGCGTGGAAAAATTAGAATTGGTGGAGATGGCCGCCACGAAAGTTCCGGAGGAGTTCCAGGAGAAGGTGATGGAGCTGGCGGTATAGTCCGGGACGGTGGGGCGCAGGTCGGTCAGCGCCGATGCGGTCAGCGCGGGGCAAAGCAGCAGGGCCGCAAAAGCCAGGCGCTTGATGGTTTTTCCACATGACGGCATATTACAGTTTACCAGAAACTTCGCAGAAATCAATGTCAATTATATTACGGCGCCCCGCGCCGCCCGCTGCCCGGGCCGCGTCCCGGCGCTGAAAATACGGCGTCTGGCGGGCGTTGTTGCATGTCCCGCGGTTTCTATTATATTATAATTCAAATTACACGGACGCATTGCACTGACCGTTTTCCGCAGCCGGCATTCCCGAGAGGTCACCAGCGGATGAAAATTAAAATGATAAACCCAGACGCGACGTTCAGCCGCGGCCGGCGGCGCGCGGCGGGGAAATTCGCCCTGCTCCTGGCGCTGTTCTGCGCGGCGCCGGCCTTCGCCCAGCGAACAGCGGCCCTGCCCCCCTTTGAGATCTCCAGCGGCACGCCCCTGCTCACGCAGTCGGCGGCTACCGCCGCGGTCGTAGGACAGGGTGGGAATTACACCCTGCCCCTGCCGGACGGCGGCGTGCTGTGGCTGCTCAATAACGTATGGCTGGGCGAGGTGAAGGACGACGGCCAGGCCGCGGTGTGGGGGATAGTGGACGGGGCGGCCGCTATCTCGCAAAGCACGGCCCCGGAGGCGCAGCGCGGCGCTTTAGGCTACATTAAGGACGAGAACGGCTGGCCTCTGCCCCTGCTTTCCGCGGAGATGAAGGAGTACAGCCAGGCCCGCAAATTCCGGCCCAGGGCCGGCGTGACGGCCGGCGGCAGGTATTATTTCTTTTATTCGGTGCTGAACAACTACGGCCCCGAACTTTACGATTATTTCCGCGTCGGACAGGGAGTGGCCCGGGCGGAAAAACCGGGCGGCCCCTACCAGAAAGCGCGCAGCGCCGCAGGCTATTGCCTTTGGGACGACATCGAGCCCGCGTTCGGCAGCGCGGCATGGGCCGACGAGGACGGCTGGATCTATGTGTACGGCCGCGCGATGAACGCCCCCGGGGAATACGGCGCGGTACTGGCCAGGGTAAAGCCGGAGGACCTCTCCTCGCGGGAAAAATATTCGTACTACAGCCTGGAAGTCCCGGCCGGTTCCTGGACGGAGGACGTTTCCGAGGCTTCGCCCGTGCTGGACAATGCCCCGGAGGAATTTTCCGTCTCCTACAATGATTTCCTGAAGAGCTACCTGGCCGTGTACACGGACGCGGTCTCGGGCGGCGTGCTGGCCAGGACCGCTTCCTATCCCTGGGGACCGTGGAGCGACCCCCAGCGGCTGCTGGCCTGTAAAAAGGAAGAATACTGCGACGGCGCTAAAGAACACGCCGTCTTCGCCGCCCGGAAGGGGCAGACCGTCTATCTCACGCTGGAAAAGAAGAACGTGCCGTACCTGTACGAAATAAACTTCAAATAGGGGAGAACATGGCCGACTATAACATACTCGTCATAAACCCGGGGTCGACCTCGGACGAAGTAAGCTATTTCCGCGGCGAGGCTGAGGTCTTCCATAAGACCGTCCGCTACAGCCCCGAAGACCTGAAGCCTTACGAACTAGAGAAGATAACCGCCCAGTTCGAGCTGCGCAAGCGCATGGCGCTGGAGGCGCTGAAGGAACACGGGGTGGACGTGAAGGAGCTGCACGCGGTCATCGGCCGCGGCGGTCTGGTGAAGCCCATCGAGGGCGGCGTCTACGCGGTGGACGACGCGCTGCTGGCCGACCTGAAAGAGGGCGTGCTGGGCGACCATTCCTCCAACCTCGGCGGCATCATAGCGCACGACATCGCCGGCGCCAACGGCATAAAAGCTTTCATCGCCGATCCCGTCGTGGTCGACGAGATGCTGCCGCTCGCGCGCTACTCCGGCATGCCGGAGAACCCGCGCATCTCCATTTTTCACGCGCTGAACCAGAAGCGCTGCGCGCGCCACGCGGCGCGCCAGCTCGGCAAGCCGTACGAGGAATGCCGGCTGATCGTCATGCACGGCGGCGGCGGCATCTCGGTGGGGGCGCACATGGGCGGGCGCGTCATAGACGTCAACAACGCGCTCAACGGCGACGGGCCGTTCACCCCGCAGCGCTCCGGCGGCGTGCCGGCCGGCGGCCTGGTGAAGATGTGCTTCAGCGGCAAGTACAGCCAGCAGGATATGATGCTCAAGCTCAAGGGCCGCGGCGGCCTGGTGGCTTACACCGGCACGTCCGACTGCGTGGCGCTGGAGAAATATATCCTGACCGGAGAGATCAAGCCCGGCTCCGGCATAGACCCCGACAAGATGACCCGCGAAGAGGCCCGCGAGGCGGTGGACGCGATGGGCTACCAGATCTGCAAGGAGATAGGCGCGATGGCCTGCGTGCTGGAAGGCAGGGTGGACGCGATAGTGCTGACCGGGGGGCTCGCCTACGACAAGGTGCTGGTGCCCGAGATCAAGCGGCGCGTGGGCTGGATAGCGCAGGTGCTCTCCTACCCCGGCGGCGACGAGATGACGGCGCTGCGCGCGGCGGCCGAGATAGCGCTCAGGCACCCGTCGAAAATAAAGAAATATTGAATTTGCGGCAATCTGAACGACTCCGGAGGATAAATGAAATTCAAGAACTTTGACGAACTGCTGGGGCTGGTGCGCGGCAAGACCAACCGCATCGTGGTGCCGGGCGCCAATAACGACGAGGTGCTTACCGCCTGCAAGATGGGCGTGGACAACAATATAATTTCAGGCGGCATCCTTATCGGGCCCAAAGCTCAGGTGGAAGCCATGGCCGCCAAGGTGGGGCTTAAGCTGGATATTTTCGAGCTGGTAGACAAGTCGGACTACGCGGAGATGTGCAACCTGGCCGTGGACCTGGTGAAGGCCGGCAAAGGGGATTTCCTGGTGAAAGGCCTGGTGGACACCAAGTTCTACATGAAGGCCATCCTGCGCAAGGAAGTGGGCGCCGTGGCGGAAGGCACCGTGCTCAGCCATTTCGTGCTGTTCGAGCTGGCCAACTACCACAAGCTTTTCGCCGTCACCGACGCGGCCATCATGATCAGCCCCACGCTGGAGCAGAAGGCCAAGATCGTGCGCAACGCCGTGGACATGATGCGGATGCTGGGCGTGGAAACGCCGAAAGTGTCCGTAATCTGCCCCGTGGAGAAGGTGAACCCCAGTATCCCCAGCACGCTGGACGCGGAAGCCCTCGTGAAAATGAACAGGGAGGGTTCCATAAAGAACTGCGTGGTGGAGGGGCCTTACGACGTGTATATCTCGTTCTCCAAGGAACTGGCCGCCGAAAAAGGCATCAAGGGCGCCAGCGTCCCCGGCGATACGGACATAGCCCTGTTCCCCGACCTGGACAGCGCGAACCCGGTCTACAAGTGCCTGTCTTTCTTCGGCGCGGGCATGAAATCGGCCACGCTGCTGGCGGGTTCGAATATCCCGGTGATATTGCCGTCCAGGACGGATTCCCCGGTCACCAAACTTCACTCTATAGCGCTGGCGTGTTATCTTAAGGACGCGGCCAAGGTGGCCGTAAACTAAGAGGACCGCCGGCTTCGGAAATTACCAGGAGGATCTATATATGGCATGGGATTTTCTTAAAAAGCTCGTAGGTACCAAGGATGAGGCCGCCAAGGCGGCCGTACTGTCCGCCGCGCCGGAGAAAGCCGGCGCGCCCGCCCCGGCGCCGGCGGCGCCGAAGCCGGCAGCGCCCGCCCCGGCGCCCGAGCGGCCGGCGGTAGTGAAGGCAAAGAGCCCCGAGGAAAAAACCAACGACGAGCTGGCGGAGGAGCTGAACAAGATCTCTCCCCACATCCTCGCGCAGGCAAAAGCCCCGCAGCAGCGCGCCCTGATCATCAGCATCTACCGCAAGATGCTTGTAGCCAAGGTGGATATAAACGACGACAAGGAAGTTAAGAAATGGATGCAGAAACATCCGGAGGTGCTGCAGGGAGGAGAGGCGGTAAAGATAGAGACCGTGCGGCGCGAGGAGCCGAAAGTGGGGCGCAACGAGCCCTGCCCCTGCGGTTCCGGCAAGAAATACAAGAAATGCTGCGGCACAAAGGCCGAAGGCTGAAGGCCGGCGGCGGGCAATAAAAAACCCCGGGCGGCCCCGGGGTTTTTTATTTACTTAATAATTCCTTTAGTTCCAGGTGACCTTCGCGGTTTTCGAGACCTGCACCGGGCCTATTTCGCCGGTCCGGTCCATTTCCTCTTTGGTCAGGTCCTTGAAATTCCCCAGGCCATCGACGTTGTAGGTGAGGGTGCCGCCGTTGGTGGAGAAGGGCGTGCTCTGCGTCCAGTTCAGGGAGGCCTGCAGGGCGGCCACGGGGTTCATCTTGGTCCCGATGTTCATCGGGTCGGACATCCTGACCGTCAGGTCGAATTTCCAGCCCCATTTCACGTTCACGCTGACCGGCTGCACGGTGAAGTTGGTGATATAGCGGCCGTGTATCTTGTCGTCTTTCGTCGGGGCCTGCCCGGTGGCCTGGGCCACATAGTTATCCAGGCGGGAGTCCTCCTTCCCGCTGTAATCCTCGGTGCCGCCGTAGAAGAAAGAGATCTTGTACTTTACATTTATCACGTCCACGCCCATCAGGTTGGTGACCTTGTACTGGTAGACCATCTGCTTGGGGCCCTGCCAGCCGGTGATGTTGCCCCAGCTGAAGGAGAAGCCGGGGATGGCGCTGGCGTAGGCGGAGGCGTAGCCGGCGCTGGGAGCCCCGCTGGTAATAACGCCCCAGGCGGCCAGCCCGGCGTTGGCTAAGCCGCCCTCCGCGCCCTTGAGCGGGGTAAGGACGGGAAGTTCGGGGGGGACGGCGGCTGCGCCCGCTTCTGAGGCCGTAAGCGTGACGGCCGAGTCCTTGACCGTATAATAATCTTTTTCGGAGAACTGCTCCCCCTGCGCTGAGAGGAAGGCGGGAACTATTGAAAGTATCGTTGCCAGAGCCATGGTTGTTTTTATTATTTTCATATGTCCTCCGTTTATAGTCTAGCTTCCATAAGGCCTATGCGCAAGGATGCGTATTCAATCAACTAAAATGTTACCGAAGCGGGTATCGTTGAATCATCTAAGATGTTACCGAAGGGGCTATGCCCTTCCGGGAGACTTTTATGATGAGCCCACAGGCCAGATG
>CAIRNJ010000054.1 GCA_903879915.1 uncultured Elusimicrobia bacterium | reverse complement strand
TCCTGATGAGTGACTGGCGCGGCTTCGTCCGACGTCAAATAAGAGAGAACCCGGTAGCGTAAACGCCTTGAACGGAGGGATGTCGTAACGGATTTTAGATAAAAATATGCCACAAAACTGTGGGCAGGGAACTTTTTTCTTGAAAAATGACCCTCTAATGAGCGACACGCCTTTGTCGGGTTCGTCTGCTAGACTATTTCGGTCAACCGGGCCGCGCGGGCGGCGAATGGCGGGCTTCGGCAGCGGGGTATTTGGTATTATGAAGGTAACGGCAGCCGGCAAGCCGGCCAGTTCCCGCAGCGGTTCCCGGTAACAGTAAACGCTAGCCCGGAGTTAAGGAGATAATTATATGGCAAACTTGAACAAGGTAATGCTTATCGGCCGCCTTACGCGCGATCCCGAAATAAAAACGTTCAGCAACGGCGGCAAAGTGGCCAATATCGGCTTCGCCGTGAACAACCGCCGCAAGAACCAGCAGAGCGGGCAGTGGGAAGAAGTGCCGGTGTGGGTGGACCTGAAAGCTTTTAACCGCGAAACCGGCCGCAAGCTGGCCGACCTGGTGGAGAAATACCTGCGCAAAGGCCAGCAGGCCTACGTGGAAGGGCACCTGGTGCTGGAAGAATGGGCCGGCAAGGAAGACGGCAAGAAACAGTCCAAGATGGTAGTGTACGTGGACGAAGTCGAGTTCCTGGGCCGGCGCGAAGAAGGCCCCGGCGGCAGCCCGGAAGCGGAAGAACCCGCCCCGGCCGGCAAGTCGAAAAAAAGCGGCGGCGGCGACGGGATGGACGAAGTTCCGTTCTAGCCCCGGCCGGAGTTTTAGTGTAAGGACCCGGATGCTATGTCTATGAACGGCGTTTGCCGGGATGTACGGGAGTTCCTGCGCGGACTAGCGCGGGAGCTCCCGGAAATATTTCCAGCCCCGCGGCCCGTCTACCGCCGTTACGCGCCGGCGCGCAGGCGCCGCGCGGCCCTGAGCGCGGCCGAGCGCGGGCAGGCCAAAGAGATCATCCGGGCCCGCGTGGAGCACTGGGCCGGGCTGATGAACCTGCAGTACAACCGCATCTGCGTGAAGGACCAGCGCACCCTGTGGGGCAGCTGCTCCGGCAAGAAGAACCTTAACTTCAACTGCCGGCTGGCCGCCGCGCCGCCCGAGGCGCTGGATTACGTGGTGATACACGAGCTCTGCCACCTGCGCGAGATGAACCACTCCAAAAGGTTCTGGGCGCTGGTGCGGGGAACCTGCCCCGACTACGCCGCCCGGCGTAAATGGCTCAGGAACAACGCGGCGCTGCTGTGGAACCCTGTAACGCTGAACGCTGCCGCCGCGCCCCAAGCGCCGGCCGGTTATTCGTACACCCTTCCCCAGAATTAATTATTTTATCAGGCGGGTCTTCATTTTGCGGATGGCTATGTAGGCCATGGCCGCGGTTAAAACCATTATATACAGCAGGTCCCACAGCAGCCCGGCGTGCAGCCTGTTGAAGGTGGCCGCGCGCGTAAGGTTCACCAGGTGGGTAAGAGGCAGAAGGTTGGCGGCGAAGCGCACCCAGACCGGCATGCCGTCCAGCGGGAAGAAAGTGCCGCTGAACAGGAACATCGGATTTATAAAAAGGAAAATAGGCAGGTTCAGATTATCGATGTAGGGCGCCAGGGCAGCGAAGTACAGCCCGAACGACGCGAACATCACGCCCGCCAGCGCCGCCAGCGGCAGGATGACCAGGCTCGACGGGTAGGCGGCCAGGCCGAACAACGTGATGATAAGCAGTATGGCCGCGCCCGCGAAGGTGCCTTTGGTGGCGCCGGAAAGGATCTCCCCGGCCAGGATGTCCTCGGCCGACAGCGGCGTGGTGATGATGGCGTCGAAAGTTTTCTGGTAGCGCAGCCGCACGAACGCGCCGTACATGGTGTCGAAAGTGGAATGGAACATTATGCCGACGGCCACCATACCGGGGGCCATGAAAGCTATATAGTTGTACGCCTGCCCGGCGTAGCTGATCTGCTGCACATAGGCGCCCAGGCCTATGCCGAAGGCCAGGATGTAAAGCACCGGCTCCAGCAGCGGGGGGAGCACGTTGGTCTTCCAGGTGACCAGCGACACGTCCACGTTGCGCCGCCACATATACCAGGCGCGGTACGAGATATTTTTCAGCAGGCAGGATCTATTCATCGCGTAAATGTTTGCCGGTAAGCTTCAGGAACACGTCTTCAAGGTTGCCTTTGCCCTCAAGGTGCTTCTCTATAAGCTGCGCCGGCGTGCCCTGCTCAATTATCTTCCCGGCGTCTATTATCACCAGCCGGTCGCACAGCAGCTCGGCTTCCTCTATATAATGCGTGGTGAGCAGCGTGGTAAGGCCGTTCTCCTTCATGCCGCGTATCTCTTCCCAGATCTGCCGCCGGCTCTGGGGGTCCAGCCCGGTAGTGGGCTCGTCGAGCACCAGCACCTTGGGCCGGTTTATCAGCGCGCGGGCCATCAGCAGCCGCTTCTTCAGCCCGCCGGACAGGTCCTCTATGGGCCGCTCCAGCTTGTCGTGCAGATGGAAGCGCTCTATCAATTCTTCGGCGCGTTTTTTTGCCTCTGCGTAAGGAATGTCGAAATAGCGGGAATAAACTATCAGGTTCTTCAGCACCGAGAAATCCGGGTCCAGGTTCACGTCCTGCGGGCACACGCCCAGGATATATTTAATACCGCGCGGGTCCGTGTTCACGCTCATGCCTTCCACGGTAATATCGCCGCCGCTCACGGGCAGCGCGCAGGTGAGCATCTTCACCGTGGTGGTTTTGCCGGCGCCGTTGGGCCCCAGCAGGCCGAAGCATTCCCCGCGGTTTATCTCGAAATCGATGCCGTCCACGGCGCGCAGTTCGTCGTAATTCTTGCGCAGTCCGGCGGCTTTTATAACGGGCGGCATAGGCATACTCTATAAAAATACACCGCCGCTAACAAGGCTGGCCCGGCGAAAAAGCTGGAAATTCCCGTTTTGCAACCCGATAATCATATAGAGGGTCCCCTCCCGCAGTTTGTAACATTGCTTTGTCTAAGAAGCAGTTGCAAACAGCTAAGGAGGGGACTTATATGAAATTATACGCG
>CAIRNJ010000053.1 GCA_903879915.1 uncultured Elusimicrobia bacterium | reverse complement strand
TTACCTTAA
This sequence comes from uncultured Elusimicrobia bacterium, assembly GCA_903879915.1. Taxonomy (GTDB): domain Bacteria; phylum Elusimicrobiota; class Elusimicrobia; order Elusimicrobiales; family UBA9959; genus UBA9959. The sequence goes on along the minus strand of CAIRNJ010000053.1, from coordinate 24,387 downwards.
CGATGTAAAGGTGTCGTCGGCGATGTACGCCGATAACGCGGCCACTGCCGCGTATGCTGTCAACGCCGGCGACGCTGTAAATGCGACTAACGCAGTTACCGCCGCCAATTTAACCGGCAACATCTTCACCACACAGATATCCGCCGGCAGTCTGGGCGGGAGCGTAATAGCCTCGTCCATAGCGGTTGACGCTATTGTGGACGCGAATATCAGCGCTGTGGCGGCGATAACTCCGTCAAAAATAGCCGGCACGGCGGCCATACTCGGCGCCAATACGTTCACCGGAAAGCAGACTATGAGCGGCGGGCTACTGGTGACTCCGGCCGCCCTCCCGGGCAGCCCCTCCTCAGGCGATATCGTCATCGACTCCGGGGATAACAATACGCTGAAATGGTACGATGGGACAGTCTGGCGGGAGAACCCGCAGCGGATCTCCGGCAATTCCGGCGCTGCCGGGCCGGCTATGACCTGGCAGGTCCTGACCGGCGACTCGGCCACCTGCAATACCGTTGCCCTGTGCGCGTCGGTAATGACTACCACTGGCGTAGGAGTGGGAACCTGGAAGTTCGTTTATACGCTTATTTACCAGACAGCAAACGTTAATACAGGTATATCCTTCGCGCTCAACCACACCGGCACTGTCGGGAAAATGCGGGCTATGTGGAGGAACGTCACTACCGGCGGCGCGGCCGCGACCGGCGTCGGAGATAGTGTAGCTGCAACCAACGCGGGGCAGCTTGTGGAAGGAAAATCGGGCGGGACGCTCAACGCCGTCATCGGGTCCGCGTCAGCCGGCGTGGACACGGCCAATACTGACATCCTGGCGGTCCTGGAAGGGCTCATCGTCGTAACAGCTACGGGGGACCTTCAGTTGAAACTCGGGTCGGAAGTTGCCGCCAGCGCGGTGAAAATAATGGCGGATTCTACCCTGGAGCTGAATAAGATCGAATAACTGCATATAACATCTCCGGATTACCGGCCGCTTTAGAAGTCACAAACTAATGAAATCTGGCCGGGAGATTCTTGTCTTTCGTGCACTTAAAAACTATTTTGTTATAATTGCGGACACTGTTTTTTAAACGCTCGGCATGGAAGAGACAACATGAGAAAAAAAATACTGAGTTACTGTCTCATTGAGCCGCGGTTTTTCGCGGCGGCCCTGCTTTGGCTGGCGGCGGTAGCCCCCGCGCGGGCTATAATGAACGGGGTTGACCAGGATATACTTCCCGTGACATCTATCTTCAACTCCTCGGTTACTATCATGGGTGAGGGTGGGATTTTTGTTGCTTACGGGGTGAGCGCGGCCACGGCGGCTTTCACCGCGCAGAATGCTTCTGTGCCTGGGGTTACAATATCATCGGGTGTAATCGTTTCAACAGGCAACGTTGGTATCGGCACCGCGAACCCCGGGGAAGTTCTGGAGGTAAACGGCAACTTGAAAATAGGGTCGGCCACGACGGGAATAATTCGTGCCACCAAGGAACTGGTTTTGCGCCAGGATGGAGACACTTATGGGCCCTCTATCTTAAGGCTGAGGAACAGGAACGCGGAAAATGGCGTTATATTCGAAACCACCGACCCGACTACGACTTTAGTCGACTATATTTTTAAAACCTCCGCTAACCAGAGAAATTTCCGTTACGAAGCGAGAGCAGCTATGTCCAGGGCGGGCAATCCGTCTTTTCACATCGGCGGGCTCAGTGCGGATAACCCGACATTGGCTGTCGGTGATGCTTATGCGGCCGTCGCGAATAAACTTGCCGTCGGCTCCTACACTTCTCCCACAGCCGTTTTGCAGCTCGCGGCCGGTACGGCCGCCGCCGGCACCGCCCCGCTAAAACTTACTTCTGGGACTAACCTTACCGCCACCGAAGGTGGGGCGATAGAGTTCGCCGGGGGCCATCTCTATTTTACCGCCGCTGACGCGGGAACAAGATACCAACTGGACCAGCAGGCCCCGCTGACTATCACGGCCATAGGCGCAGCGCCTAATGCCAACGGCATGACACTTACCGGGCAGCAGTTGAACCTTCAGCCGGCCGATGCGTCCAATGGCGGCGTAGTTACGACCGGAGCGCAGACCTTTGCCGGGGTAAAGACGTTCAGCAGCCAACTGATTAATTCAAATGCCGCTGCCGCGGCGCTCAACTTGACCGGCAACGGGGCCGGGATCACCTTTACCGGCACCGGGCCGAACCAGGTAATAACCGCCGCCGGAGTCGACTTGGCTCTCATGCCCGGAGCAGGAGGCAATGTCGGTATCGGGGTAACGGTTCCTACAGCCAGGCTGCATCTGCCGGCAGGAACGGCTGCCGCCAATACGGCTCCGTTGATGTTTACCTCCGGAATAGATCTTGCTGCACCCGAAGCCGGGGCGATGGAGTTTGACGGGGCTAATCTGGAATTCTCGACCAGCGCCACCGGCATAAGGACGGTAGTTAACAGGGGGCAACTGATAGGCGTTCAGACAATAACCGCCGGCACAACTTATACTCCCACTGCGGGAACCGGCCGCATAATTGTGGAGCTTTGGGGCGGCGGCGGGGGCGGGGGCGGATGTAACAACGCGGCGGGTTGCGCGGGCGGAGGCGGCGGCGCGGGCGGCTACGCGCGTTATACTTTTACCGGCGTCGTCAATGCGAATTATACCGTCGCCATCGGCGGCGGCGGCGCGGGCAAGTCTGGAGCGGCCGGGAGCGCGGGGACAAACACTACCTTCACTAACGGGGCGACCGTTGTAACCGCTTACGGCGGCGCGGGCGGGGCGTATACGGCCGGCAGTAACGGCGTGAAGTTCATGGCCGGCGGCGCGGGCGGCGCAGTTTCCGCTAACGGCACTGTTAACGGCGCCGGGATGCCCGGCTCTTACGGGCAGACGAACAGCAACACTATAGTCAACTCAGGCTTCGGCGGTTCAACTTCATTGGGCGGCGGCGGTGTGGGGAGAGCCAGCACAACAGGGGCGGGAAACGCGGCCGTTGCCAATACCGGCTCCGGCGGCGGCGGGGCGGCGACGATCGCCACAGGATCGGCGTATGCCGGCGGCGCCGGGGCGGCGGGGCGTATTATTGTTCAGGAATTTTATTAAGACGGTCTCACGGCCATAACCGTGCAGTGAGACGTGGACGCCGCTTCAAGTCCGTCTAGTTATTAAATGCTCAGCCTTCGCGGCGGACGGTCTCGTGCGAGAAGGCCGGCAGGCAGATGGCTATGTATTCCGCGCCTTCCGGGGCCGGGGTGGAATAGCGCACCCGCTCTCCGGGTTCGAAAATTATAGCCTGGCCGCCGCGCACTTCAAAAACTTCGGTCTGCGTCTCCACCCTCAGCAGCCCTCTCAGTACCAGGGTGTATTCGGAGAAGCGGGGGGACTGCGGCGGCTCTTCCCAGCCGCCGGGGCTTACCATGCGGGCCACGCTGATAGTGGTTGAACCGGAATTGACCCGCCCGATATATTCCTCTATGATCTTGGGCTTGTTGCCCGCCGCCCGGACGATCATAGGTTTCTGAATAAATTTAGCCATATTGCCTCCCTGAAAGCGCTATACCTTAATTTTACAAAACTCCGGCCCCCTGCCGCTCCTTAAAGCCGCCTGCGCCGGGCGGTCCGCCGGCCGGGCTGTCCAATGTCAGATGCCGGAAGTGCTGTATTTCCTATAATATAGGCATGAAAAACGAAATGAACAACATGCGCAGGACCAAGATAATCTGCACCATCGGCCCTGCCTCCGAGAACGAGAACTGCGTCCGCGACCTTATTAAAGAGGGCATGAACGTTGCCCGCATAAATTTCTCCCATTGCGCTTATGACGAAGCACTAAACAGGGTGAACATACTGCGCGCCGTGCGCAAAGAGATGGGCGTACCTTTGGCCATCATGCTGGACACCAAGGGGCCGGAAGTGCGCATGTTCGGCTACAGCAAGCCCGTGCTCCTGGCCAAAGGCGATACCCTTTACGTTGAGAGCACCGAGGCTCAGCCCGAGGACATCCCCGTCCTGCCTCCCGAGAAGCGCCATTTCTTCACCAACCTGCCGCGCATAGACAAGCTTTGCCAGATAGGCACGCGCGTGCTGCTGCAGGACGGCTTTATAGAGCTGGAAGTGACCCAGCTGCACGGCGAATGGCCCGGGGCGGTAAGCCTGCGCGTGCTCAACGACGGCAAGCTGAAGGACAAGGCCCACCTGGCCATCCCGGGCGTGCAGTACCCCATCCCTTTCATGTCCGAAAAAGACAAGAAAGACATAGCCTTCGCCGTGGATAACGGCTTCGAATACATAGCGCTGTCCTTCGTGCGCACCGCTAAAGACATTGCCGACGTGCGTGAGATAATACGCGGCGTAAGGCCGGATTCGCCCATTAAGCTGATAGCCAAGATAGAGGACAAGCAGGCCCTGGCCAACCTCGACGACATTATCCGTGATTCCAACGGCATCATGGTGGCGCGCGGGGACCTGGGTATAGAATTGCCTATCGAAGAGCTGCCCGGCCTGCAGAAGAAGATCATCAACAGCTGCTACCTGGCCGGCAAGCCGGTCATAGTGGCCACGCAGATGCTGGAATCCATGACCGAGATGACGTATCCCACCCGCGCTGAGGTCACCGACATCGCCAACGCCGTGCTGGAGCTGACCTCGTCGGTGATGCTTTCGGGCGAGACCGCCAAGGGCGCGCACCCCAAACGCGTGGTGAACATGATGGGGCGCATCATCGACCGCACGGAATCGTCCATAGACTACCACACGCTGGCGCGCATCACGCACGACTATGTGAACCGCGACGAGATAACCAACATCATGGCTTACAGCGTGGTGAATACGGCGCACGACTGGAACGCCAAGGCCATCGCGGTGGTCACCGACAGCGGCATCGGCGCCAGGGCGCTGTCCAAGTTCCGCCCGGGCGTGCCCATCTACGCCTTCACCCACCACGAGACGCTTTACCACCAGCTGGCGCTGAACTGGGGAGTGGTGCCTTTCCTGATGGAGAACCCGGAAACCCTCCGCTTCAGCGAAGTGGCGCAGAAAATAATAGACCATCTGCTGAAACAGGGCGCTATAGAGAACGGCGAGAAGCTGGTGTTCATGGCCTCTAGCCCCTTCGGCAAGCGCCGCCCCACCAACACCATCCGCTGCGAAGTGGTGGGCGACACTACGTTCCACGAGGCCACCTGAGGGCGGCCGGGGAGATACCTGATGAAAAAATCCTATCCTTTGTCCAAGGTCTACGGCCTGCTGGAAGCGGGCCCGGTAGTTATGGTAAGCACGGCGGATAAAGGCCGCAATAACATAATGACCATGTCCTGGCATACCATGATAGACTTCAACCCGCCGCTGGTGGGCTGCGTGATCAGCGACCGCAACTATACCTTCGATATCATAAAGAAAACCAGGCAATGCGTCATCAATATCCCTACGGAAGAGATAGCCGCCAAAGCCGTTGCCTGCGGAAATTGCTCCGGCAGGAAAATTGACAAGTTCGCCGCCTGCGGCCTTACGCCGGTGAAAGCGGCGGCGGTCAAAGCGCCGTTGATAAAAGAATGCTACGCGAGCCTGGAATGCGAGCTGGCCGACGCGCGGCTGTCGGGCAAATACGATCTGTTCATCTTCAAGGTGGTCAAAGCCTGGGTGGATACCTCCAAAAAGAACCCCAGGACCATCCATCACCGCGGCGGGGAAGATTTCATGATCGCCGGCGGCACCAGGAAAATAAGGTCCGGAAAGGCCTGAGCAGCGGCGCGGTTCATGGCCTGAGGCCGGGGCAGGCGGAATTGAAAAAGGCGGGCTAAATATTCTAGGATAAGAGTACCGCCAGTTTTACGGAGATGCACCATGAACGCCCTGCCGCTGCTGATAATAGCCCTGCTGGTCTTCGCTTTGGCCTACCGCTACTACGCCGGGTTCATAATAGCCAAAATACTGGTTTCCGACGATAAAAGAGCCACCCCCGCCCATACCCTGGAGAACGGCTACGACTACAAGCCCACCAATAAGTGGGTGCTGTTCGGCCACCATTTCGCGGCCATAGCCGGCGCCGGGCCGCTGGTGGGGCCGGTGCTGGCGGCGCAGTTCGGCTACCTGCCGGGCTTCCTCTGGATCCTGATAGGCAGCGTGCTGGCGGGCGGCGTGCACGACATGGTGATCCTGTTCGCCTCGGTGCGCTACGAAGGCAGGTCCCTGACCAGGATAGCGCGGCGCGAGATAGGCCGCGTCACCGGCAGCGCCACCGGTTTGGCGGTGCTGTTCATAATAATAACCGCGCTGGCGGGCCTGAGCATGGTGGTGGTCAACGCGCTGGCCGAAAGTTCCTGGGGAACGTTCTCCATAGCCATGACCATCCCCATAGCCATTTTCGTCGGGATGTACATGAACAAGCTGCGCCCCGGTAAAATTACCGAGGCCTCCATAATAGGCGTTACGCTGGTGGTGCTGTGCATCGCGCTGGGCGAGCCGCTGTCGCGCAGCTCCTGGGCTCACTATTTTATCTTCACCAAGCCGCACCTTTCCATAATACTGGCGGTTTACGGCATGCTGGCCTCCATACTGCCGGTGTGGCTGCTGCTGGCGCCGCGCGATTACCTCAGCTCCTATATGAAGATAGGCACCATCGCCCTGCTGGCGCTGGGCATCGTCTGGGTCAGGCCCGACCTGTCCGTCCCGGCCTATACCAGTTTTATACACGGCGGCGGGCCCATCATCCCCGGCAAGGTCTGGCCCTATATCTGCATCACCATAGCCTGCGGCGCCATCTCCGGCTTCCACGCGCTTATCGGCTCGGGCACCACGCCCAAGCTGCTGGCCAGCGAGGCTGACATCCGCATGATAGCCTACGGGGCCATGCTCACGGAAGGCTTCGTTTCCATAATGGCGCTGATAGCGGCCTGCGTGCTGCTGCCCGGCGACTATTTCGCCATCAACGTGTCCCCGGAAGTGTTCAAGAAAATGGGCCTGGCGGTGACCAACCTGCCGGCCATGAGCCTGGCCGTGGGGGAACACCTGGAAGGCAGGGCGGGGGGAGCGGTTTCGCTGGCCGTCGGCATGGCGCAGATCTTCGCGTCCATCCCGGGGCTTAAAACGCTGCTGTCCTACTGGTATCATTTCGCCATCATGTTCGAGGCGCTGTTCATCCTTACCACTATCGACGCGGGCACGCGCGTGGCGCGCTACCTTACGCAGGAAATGCTGGGCAACGTATACCGGCCGTTCGCGAATTGCGACTGGTGGCCGGGGGTTTTCCTTACCAGCGCGCTGGTGTGCGCGGCCTGGGGCGGCATGCTGCTGGCCGGCAACGTAAGCACCATCTGGCCCATGTTCGGCGTAGCCAACCAGCTGCTTTCGGCCATAGCGCTGGCCGTAGGGACTACCTTCATAATGAGGCGGCGAAAACCCGTTTACGCGCTGGTCACTTTCGTGCCTTTCCTGTTCATGCTCTCCACCACCGCTACCGCCGGCGTGATGAACATCTTCGGCAACTACCTGCCGCGCGGCGATATGCAGGGCTACATCAACGTAGGGCTTACGGTCATAATGCTGGGCCTGGCCGGCGTGATCGCCTGCACGTCCGCGCTGACCTGGATAGAGATACTTTACTACGGCAGGGCGCGCGCGCCGCTGCGGCGCGGGGCCGACCCGCTGACGGACGACGACCGGCGCGTTTATGACAGTGTGGGGTAACAGGGGCGGGTAGGCCCGCCCGCGGCCAGCTCAGGCCGCGTGGATCTTCCCGTCGCGGATCTCCAGCCGGCGGTCGGCCAGGCCGGCCAGCTCCAGGTTGTGCGTGACCATGATCACCGTGATCCCCCGGCGCGTAAGGCTGCGCAGAATTTCATTTATTTCTCCGGCGCGGCGGCTGTCCAGGCTGCCGGTGGGCTCGTCGGCCAGTACTACTTTGGGGCTGTTTATCAGCGCGCGCGCTATGGCCACGCGCTGCATCTCGCCGCCGGACAATTCGCCCGGCAGATGCCTGTAGCGCCGCTCTATGCCGAGCAGGCGCATAACGTCCAGCGCGGACTTCGCGCCCGGCGCCTCGTAAAAGGCCCCGGGCAGCATTATGTTCTCTTCCACCGTCAGCGTCGGGATAAGATAGAACTTCTGGAACACGTAGCCGAACAACTCGCGCCGCAGCAGCGTAAGCTCCCTTTCGCCCGGCGCGCGGCCTCCGCCGAAAACCTCGCGCCCGCCCGCGCTGAGCGTGCCCGACGTGGGGTTGTCCAGGCAGCCCAGCAGGTTCAGCAGCGTGGTCTTGCCGGAGCCCGACGGGCCGGTGATGGCCACCATCTCGCCCGCGAAGGCTTCGAAGCTTATGCCGTCCACCGCGCGCACTTCCTCGGCGCCGCGGCGGTAGACCTTGCTCAGGTCGTTGGCGGAAATAATGATATTGTTCTCCATTCTTATTCTCCCTCGCTGCGTATGGCTTCCAGCGGGCGCACCCGCGCCGCCCGCCACGCCGGGTAAATTCCGCTCAGGAGCCCGCCGCACAGGATAAGGGCGAACGAGAAGGCGGTTATGCCGCCGTCCAGCGCCACCAGCGCGCCGTTGGGGGCGTAGGGCAGGAAATAGCGCACCGCCGCCTCGGCCAGCCGCGCGGTAAGGAAAGCCAGCCCTATGCCGGCCGCGCCGCCCAGCCCGCACAGAATAGCCGTCTCTACCCAGATCATTTTGAACACGTCCAGCGGCAGGGCGCCCATGCTCTTGATAATGCCTATCTCGGCGTAGCGCTCCATCACGGACATCAGGATGGTGTTTATCACCCCGGCCATCGCTATTATAAGCGCAATGCCCGCAATGCCCATTACGATAACCCGGGCGCTGTTGACCAGGTTCATTATAGTGGTCTTCACCTGCGCCATGGAAACCACCTGCACGTCGGGCAGGTCGTACAGCTTGTTCTCGAAAGCGTCCAGGTTCGCCTCTTTTTTAACTTTAATGCCGAGGCCGGTCAGCTTGCCCTGTTTAGCGAACAGGTTTTGAACGGCGGTAATAGGCAGGAAGATCGTGCCGTCGTCCTGCGTGCCAGAGCGTTTGAGCACGCCTACCACTTTTATTTCTTTATCCACGCCGGGGATGAGCATCTTGTCGCCCACTTCGCGGGTTTCCAGCTCGGCCGCCTCGTAGCCCAGCACGGCCTCGTAAGCTTTGTTGTCGGTGAACCAGCCGCCCTGCTTGAACTCCAGGTACGGCTTCATGCCGGGGAAAGTGGCCGCGTCCACGCCCAGGTAGGCCGCCACCGCGCCGTTCTCGCCCTTGTTGGGGTCGAACACGCCCTGCATCAGCATGGGCGTGACCTTTTCTACTTCCGGGTTCTTGTAAACGGTACTAACTACGTTCTCCGGCATGTAGCGCAGCCCCGTGCCGCCTTTAAGCATCAGCGTGGCGGCCTCGTAGGGGCAGCCTTTGGCGGTAAGCAGTACCTGGAAGCCCATGTTGTCTATATCGCGGTTAAGGCCCTGCTGGTAGCCGCGGTTGAAGCCCAGCAGCGTGGCCAGCACCCAGGTGGACAGCATTATGCCGCCGGCGGTGAGGGCGGTGCGCGTTTTCTTGCGCAGCAGGTTCTTATAGGCTATGGAATATATGTTCATTTTTCCTTCTTCGCGGGCACGAATTCGTCCATCAGTATAAGGTTCTTCTTTACAGCGCGCATCACCGAGTTGAAATCCTGGCCGGCTTTGGCGGGGGCTTTTATCCTCGCGGCGGGGGAAGCGGCCGGGGCTTTAGCTGCTACGGGGTCGTAAGCGGCGAAGTCTTTCAGCGCCAGGCCCTCAAATTGCGCGCCGAAGTCTTTGGAGCGCAGGTCTTTGGCGGCGCGGGAAGTGAGCTTCTGTATATAGAAAGCTTTTATAGCCCGGGCGGCGTCCAGCGCCAGGAATACCTGTATGCCGCCGTATTCGCCTTTCTGGTTCACGCCGTGAATATAACCGATGGTCTGCGTGCCGCGGTAGATGTCGTAGAGCGTATAGGGCACCTCTATGGTCTCGTATAGGCCGTGAAAACTGTCGCCCAGCCGTTTTTCCACGCGGTCCAAGAGCGGCTGGCCGCCCAGGGTTTTCAGGGAAAGATAGCGCGTCTTGTAACCGGTGTTGCCGGGGAACAGCCGCGCCACGTCCCGGTCCGGATCGTTGAGGTCGCAGCCCACCGCGGCGCATGCCGGCGCCGCGAACCGGCACAGGACCAGGAACAAGAATATTTTTTTAAACATAATCCCTTATAGCGGCAGATAATAATAAAGCTGCGTGACCAGCCGCTTGTCGTTCATAGCGTCTTCGTATTCGAACAGCGCCCGCCAGGTAAGGTCGGGCGTTACCACGAAAGAAACCCCCAGGCCCGAAGTCCAGCTCTCCGCGCGCTGCAGGCCTGAATAAACGGCCTGCGCTTCCACCTTAAGGCGGTTCTCGCCCAGGAAATTGTAGCCCGCCCGGCCCAGGCCGGCGAAATAGCGCGCGCCCCGCATATTACCGCCGCGCACATCGCAGCGGAACTCCCAGCTGTTCCACAGCAGGGCCAGGTCGGAACCTACGGCGGAATACGGCTTGACCGCGCCGTCCATAACAGTGTAGCCGGACATGGCCGGAATTTCCCCGGCTGAAAAATAAACCCCGGCCGTGTAGTTATCCCGGTTCAGTACGCCTCTGGAAACGCGGCCGGCTCCCAGGTACCCGCCCGCGCCGCGCAGGCGCATGCCGGAGCCTGTGGTCAGCGAGAACGCCGCGTCGCCCCAGTTCAGGTCGCGCGCGCCGCCCAGGCCCCAGTCCCGGTCGAAGCCGTAGCCGTACATTGGCAAGGTCTGCAGCAGCGCGCCGTGAGTGTCATAATAGGATTCCAGCCCAGCGGCCGCTCTGTTATGGCCCAGCCAGAAATAGCCGTATGGCGTCCTGGCCCGGTAATAGGCGTTGTATAACTGCGGTTCCAGCCGGTTCGGGGCGTCGGGGTCGTAGGCCAGGCGGCCCTGCACGGCCAGCGTGCCGGCGTCGCCTGTAGCCGTGGAGAACTTGCGCAGCAGGTCGAAGCCGGCCGAGGTTTTCTGCATCGGCTCGCCGGAGCTCATGGAATGATAAACGGCGGCCCGCCGCACGGAGGAATAGCCGGCCACGCCCTGCGCCTCAAGGTACATCAGCCCTTCGCCGGCCTGCGCGGCGCCCGGCAGGGCCAGCAGGCTAAATGCTAAAAAGCACTTTGCCCGCATATGCCTCCGTTTTATCTTTCTGCAGTTTTATCAGCAGCCGCCATTCTCCGGCCATTACGATGTTCACGGGCAGCAGGTAATCGCCTTTCCTGTTGGTCTGGAATTTCACCTGACCCGAGTCGTGGTCGCGCATGGAAGGCATGCCGGATTCGCCCGTTACTTCATAGGAGGTGTCACGCTCTCCCGAGCTGGTAAAGACCTGTACCTTGGCTATTATCGTGCCGAGCTTGGGCTTTTCCGAGAATTTCCAGGTGAACCAGCCGCCCCCGGGCAGCTGGTTGCGGTCCCCGGCCGGCGCCAGCAGCGCGGGGCCGGGGTCAGCGGGAACTGAGGCGGCCTGGCCGGCGCCAGCGGCGGGCTGTTCGGGCGGCTTTTTACAGGCCAGCAGGGGGGAAAGCATAAGAAAACAGATGATCAGCTTCATAGGTCCGCCTCCAATAACTCGTCAGCTTTAATCTACCAATTAAGCCGGTAAACGCACAACAGGACACAGCCGCCCCTTTTATTTATATAATTTAAGTTCGGTCATAACGTTTTTTGCACGAGGGAGAATAAAATGAAAAAAATACTTCTGATCACCGTTGCGGCCCTGGCCGTGACCGCCGGAGCGGCTTTTGCCGCCGAAGCCCCGCAGAACGCCAAAAAAACCGCCGCCCCGAAGCATGACTGCGCGAATTGCCCCATGCACAAGCAGGCAGCCGCGAAAAAATGCGCCGGTAAAATGTGCCCGGAGAAACTGCCCGGCGTAGAGACCGTTTCAAAGAACACCGCCGGCGGCATTGAAATAACCATGACCGCCAAGGACAAGGAAACCATAGCGAAAGTGCAGGAACTTACGCTGGTCCATTACAGCGGCAAGGAAAATATGTGCACAGGCTGCCCGGCCCGCGTACAGGGCGCCGAGACGAAGATCGAGAACACCCCCGACGGCGTAAAAGTGCTGATAACCGGCAAATTCCCCGGCATCATTAAAAAGATACAGGAAGCCTCCGCCAGGGAGCACATGAAAGCCCCGGCCGCCAAGGAAGGCCCGAAAGAGGCCAAAGCCGCTCATAAGTATGTCTGCCCCATGCACTGCCCCGGCGGCGTTTCGGATAAACCCGGCCCCTGCCCCAAGTGCGGCATGGCCATGGTAGAGAAGAAATAAACAGGGAAGCAGCAGGAGAATTATGACACATGTCTGGACCGCAATAAAAAAAGTTCCTTTTTTCAGAGGGCTGCGCGACACGGAGATCATGCAGGTCATAAAGATCGCCCATTCGCGCCGCTACAAGAAGAACGATATCATCTTCCGCAAGGAGGACCTTGGCAACTCGTTCTTCATCGTCAAGGACGGCAAGGTGAAGATCTTCACCTCCCTCGGCGGGGACAAGAAAAAGACCTTCGCGTTCCTCAACCGCGGGGATTTCTTCGGCGAGATGTCGCTGCTGGGCGGCAAAGTGCGCTCGGCCTCCGCTATGGCCGCAGAGGACACGGAGCTCTACGTGATCTCGAAGCGGAACTTCGCCAAACTCATAGCCGGCAACCACCAGTTCACGCTTAAGCTCCTGCATACGCTGGCCGACCGTCTTACCAGGGCCGACAACGAAATAGCGTCCATGCTGTTCCATAACATCCGCGGCCGCCTGGCCGAGGCCATCCTCGAGCTCACGAAGAAAAGCCATGCCACGCCCACGAAAGTTGCCATTGACCAGAGCGAGCTGGCGCAGTACCTGGGCACCACCCGCGTGCCGGTCTGCCGCGCCATAAACATCTTCAAGCGCGAAGGCACCATAGATTACCGCCGGGGGGAGATCATCATACTCAACCACGCGAAACTGAAATCCATGGCGGGGAACATCCAGTGACAACTTCCTTAAGGGGCTTCCGCGATATCCTGCCCCCGGAGTCGGAACTGTTCGCGCAGATCGAGGCCGCCGCCAGGGAGGTGTTCGGCCTTTACGGCTACCAGGAAGCGCGCATCCCCACGCTGGAACAGAAGGAGCTTTTTGTAAAGTCCACCGGCGACACCACCGATATAGTCGAGAAGGAGATGTACGCTTTTACCGACGGCGGAGGCCGTGAAGTGGCCATGCGCCCCGAGGGCACGCCGGGAGTAGTGCGCGCCTACATACAGAATAACCTGGGCCAGACCGGCCGCAACGGGAAGTTCTTTTATATCGGCAACATGTTCAGGGCGGAGCGCCCGCAGGCCGGCCGCTACCGCGAATTCACGCAGATAGGCGCGGAATACATCGGCAACCCCGCCCCCGCCGCCGACGCGGAAAGCATCTCCATGCTGGTGCGCCTGCTGGAGAAAGCCGGCGTGGGTGGCTGCTCCGTAGTTATTAATTCGCTGGGCTGCGCCGAGTGCCGCAAAGCCTACCGGGAGGTCCTGCTGGGCTTCCTGCGCGGGCAGGCCGGGAAGCTTTGCGAACCCTGCCGCGGCCGCATCGAGCGCAACCCGCTCAGGGCGCTGGACTGTAAAACGGACGGCCCCTGGCTGGCGCAGGAAGCCCCGAAGCGTACGCTTTGTCCCAACTGCGAAGCCCATTTCAGCGCCACGCAGCGCCTGCTGGGCGCCGCCGGCGTAGCGTACGAAGTGAACACCAGCCTGGTGCGCGGCCTGGATTATTACACCGGCACGGTCTTCGAGGTACGCTCCGGCGCGCTGGGCAGCCAGGACGCCGTGTGCGGCGGCGGCCGCTACGACGACCTGGTGAGATCCATGGGCGGCCCCGCGGCGCCGGCCATAGGCTGGGCCGTAGGCCTGGACCGCATGGCCATGCTGCTCAAGGACCGGCCCGCGCCGGACAAAGCGCCGAAAACATTTGTGATAGCCGCGGCCAAAGAAGCCGGGGACAGGACCTTCGCGCTGATGACCGCGCTGCGCGCCGCCGGCATAAGCTCGGACTTCTCCAATTTCGAACTGAGCCTTAAGTCGCAGATGCGCTCCTCCGGAAAAAGCGGGGCCGCCTTCGCGCTGATAATAGGCGAGGACGAACTCAAGGCCGGCACCGTGGCCATAAAGCCGCTGAAACAACAGGGCGAACAGTTCACCGTACCCGCCGCCGACGCGCCCGCAAAGCTGAAAGAACTGCTGAACGCGGGCAACAACCTATGACAACCACCAACTCTTCGAAGAACACCGCGCTGCGCACCCATACCTGCGGCGAACTTACCGCCGCCAACGCCGGGCAGACAGTGACGCTGACCGGCTGGAACGACGTGAAGCGCAACCATGGCGGCGTGCTGTTCATAAACCTGCGCGACCTTTACGGCGTCACGCAGGTGGTGGCCAACCCCGGCAGCCCCGTCTTTAAAACGGCCGAAGAGGCCAAGAGCGAATACGTGCTGCGCGTCACCGGCAAGGTTACGCTGCGCCCCGGCGCCAACGCCAACAAGAACATGCCCACCGGCGAGATAGAACTGGAGGCCGAAGAGATAACCGTACTGAACCCGTCGCAGCCGCTGCCGTTCGACCTCAACGAGCACGCCGGCGTTTCCGAGGAGACACGCCTGAAATACCGCTTCCTCGACCTGCGCCGCCCGCGCATGGCCAGGAACATGGTGCTGCGCAGCCGCCTTTCGCAGGTAGTGCGCAACTACCTCTACAGCCTGGACTTCAACGAGATCGAGACCCCGCTGCTCACCCGGTCCACGCCGGAGGGCGCGCGCGATTTCGTGGTGCCGTCCCGCAATAACCCCGGCGAATTCTACGCCCTGCCGCAGAGCCCGCAGCAGTTCAAGCAGGTGCTGATGATGTCCGGCATGGACCGCTACTTCCAGCTGGCCCGCAATTTCCGCGACGAGGAGCTGCGCTCCGACCGCCAGCCCGAGCACACCCAGATAGACCTGGAGATGTCGTTCGTTGACGAGCAGGACGTGGCCCGCGTGGCGGAAGGCCTGATGAAAAGCATCTTCGCCTACCTGGGCGACGAGATAGCCGCCCCTTTCCCGGAGATGGAATACGCCGACGTGATGCTGAAGTACGGCATAGACAAGCCGGACCTGCGCTACGCGCTGGAGATAAAGGACTGCTCCGATATTTTTAAAACGTCGGGCTTCAAGGTCTTTTCAGAAACCCTCGCCGCCGGCGGCGTGGTGCGCGCCATAAAAGGCGGGAAAGCCGCGGCGTTCAGCCGCGGCGACATGGACAAGCTCACCGACCTGGTGAAGAAGCACGGCGCCAAAGGCCTGGTATGGCTGCGCTTCAAGGACGGGAAGTTCGAATCGCCCACGCTTAAGTTCATGACGGAGCCCGAACTGGCCGCCCTCAAAGAGCGGCTGGCGGTGGCGGACGGCGACGCGGTGTTCCTCGCCGCCGACCAGCCCGCCGTGGCCGCGCCCTGCCTGGGCGCGCTGCGCCTGGAGCTTATCGCCCGGCTCAAGCCCGTCCCGGCGAAAAAATGGGCTTTCCTGTGGGTGCGCCACTTCCCGCTGCTGGAGAAGGACGCCGAGAGCGGCAACTGGACCTTCACGCACAACCCTTTCACCGCGCCGCTGCCCGCCGAGGAGGGGAAGCTCGACACCGACCCCGGCAACGTGCTGTCGTGCCAGTACGACCTGGTCTTGAACGGCGTGGAGCTGGGCTCCGGCTCGGTGCGCAATCACAGCCGCGCCATGCAGGAGAAGATCTTCGGCCTGATGGGCTACGACAAGGAACAGGTGCAGCGCCGCTTCGGCATGATAGTCAACGCCATGGACTTCGGCGCGCCGCCGCACGGCGGCATAGGCATCGGCTACGACCGCCTGATAGGCCTGATCTGCGGCACCGACTCCATCCGCGACGTGATAGCTTTCCCCAAGACCACCAGCGGCGCCTGCCTGATGAGCGAGGCCCCGTCGAAGATAGACGAGCGGCAGCTGAAAGAGCTGCACCTGAAGATCACGCAGTGAGCCTGGAATAGCCGCCGCCAACTTAAATGCCCCGATTCCCCAAATGGATAGTAGACGAAGTGCGCGTGAACAAAGCCGGCCTGCGCGGCAGCGCCGCCGCCGGCACCGCGGCCGAACTGGCGCGGCGCGCGCTGCACACCGTCTGCGACGAGGCCCGCTGCCCCAATAAAGGCAAATGCTTCTCCGAAGGGGAGGCCACTTTCCTGCTGCTCGGCGATATCTGCACGCGCCGCTGCGGCTTCTGCGCCGTTAAAAAGGCCGCGCCCAACCCCCCCGACCCCGGCGAGCCGCTGCGCGCGGCCGAGCTGTGCCGGCAATGGAAGCTGAAATACGTGGTGTTCACCTCGCCCACCCGGGACGACCTGCCCGATGGCGGCGCCGCCCATTTTGCCGAGACCAACCGCCTGATAAAGGAACTTTCGCCCGGCATCAGGACCGAGCCGCTGATACCGGACTTCCAGGGGGACCTTAAAGCCCTGGAGACGGTGCTGGCGTCCAATCCCGACGTACTGGGGCATAACCTGGAGATGGTGGCCTGCCTTTACGCCGGGGCGCGCGCCGGGGCCGACTATAACCGTTCGCTGAGCGTTCTCGCCAATTCTAAAAAACTGCGCCCGGACATTCTCACTAAATCCGGCATCATGCTGGGGCTGGGTGAGAAGCCGGCGGAGCTGGAGCGCGCGCTGGCCGACCTTGTGGCGCACCACTGCGACCTGCTGACGCTGGGCCAGTACCTGGCCCCGACCAAAGACCACAGGCCGGTGATGAAGTATTACACCGAGGAAGAATTCGCCGAATGGGGCGGGAAGGCGAAAGCCGCCGGCTTCAAAGCGGTGCTCTCCGGCCCGCTGGTGCGCAGCTCCTACCGGGCCAGCCGCCTGTACGCGCAGGCCGCGGGGGCGCGCTGAATGCCCTTCCCGGAAACGGAAAGCCCGCAAATAAGGTACGACTGGCTGGGGCTGGCCTGGAACGACTACCTTGACGGGCTTACGGTGCTGTTCCCCGTGCTGCTCACGCTGACGGTGCTCAACGCCCCGGTCTTCTACCTGATAGACCGCTACAACTCCTATCTGCCCGCGCTGCCCTATGTGCTTTTAGTGCTGGCCCCGCTGGCCACCGGTTCCAACCTGGTCTACATAAAAATAGCCCGGGGCGAGCGCACCACGTTCGCCGCGCTGTTCAGCGCCTTCCCGGTCTATCACCGGGCCCTGGTGGTGGCGTTGTGGCTGGGGTTCATCACCGTCTGCGGCACCCTGCTCTTCATCCTGCCGGGGCTGGTAATTTATTCCACCTACTGCCTCAGCGAGTACGCCGTGGTGGACCGCCGTACCGGCATCAGGGAGTCCTTCAGGCTAAGCGCCCGGCTGACCCATGGCTGGAAGGGCATCATCGGTTTCCTGGTAGTTCTTACCGTCATGATGGATATCCTGGCCCCGAACCCCGTCTATGTAACCGGAGCGCTGCTGCAGCCTGTTGTCGGGCTGGATACAACGCCCTGGGTCCTAACGGCGTTCTGCCTTAAAACTTTCGTTTTCCTGCCCTGGCTGCACATGGCCATGGCCAGGATCTACAACACCCTGCTGCTCAGGCCTCCCGGCGCCGCCGCCGGGGACGCCGCCGGGCCGCCCGGCGAAGCTTGACGGATATCATGGGTCTTATGTCCTATGCCGCGGGGTATCCTTTATCCCTTACCGGCTTTCTTTTAATGAAGTACACTTTAAGCAGCGGATATTGACAGGGAGGACGACTTGATGAAAAAATATGCGATCCTTGCGGCGGCAGTGTTCTGTGCTTCAACGGTAAAGGCGGCCGAGCTTACTAATATTTCGGCGGGGGACGTCAGCGCTTACAAAATAACCGCCCCGGCCCCGGTCCTGCAGAAAGTAGGGACCGATCTGAAATGCGGGCATGTTTCCGGAGAGATAACCACCAAGCTGTACCTGCTCGCCCAGACCTCCAAGAACATCCTTTTCACCTCCGCCAAGACCGAAGCCGAATTCAAGGAATTCGTGGCCATGTGGACGCCCATCCTGGGCAAGTTCGGCATAAAGGTAACCGGCACCGAATATAAGAACGAATTCGGCACGCTCACGTACGAATCCCCCGAAGGCTACGTGGTGCGCGATTTTCTGGCCGAGAAAATGGACTACAACGCCCTCGACCCCGTTGCCATCAACAAGCTGAAGCACGAACTGCTTGAGCCGCTGGAACAGGCCGGCATGACGCCCATCGCCGCCCTCGACATCAAGAACGAGGTCTTCAGGCCCACCTTCATGCTCTATTACCTCACCAAGCCGGTGGAGAACCAGGACCATGAGCTGCAGCTGCGCCAGCTGAAGAACGGCGAAGACATCGACTTCGACCTGCTCTCCAACTCAGTCACGCTCGTCAAGAAGGACGCCGCGTTCTCTATGGTCTATATCGGCAAGCTGCTGGGGTTCAAATCCAAGCTGGCCACCGACGAAGCCGCCGCCGCCGTAGGGCTGACGAACTACAAGAAATTCCTGGCCGAGAACAAGAAAGAGTTCATCGCCTCCAGGACCTTGAAGCTGGACGAGCCGTTCACCTCGGGCAACCTCACCTTCAAATACCTGCTTAACATGTACTTCTTCCAGTAAGAGGAAATACAGAAGAAGCCCGCCGGAGGTCCGGCGGGCTTTTTTTATGGGTTAATCCGGAGAGCTTCCGTTTAACCCGATTTTTTCATGTCCGTCAGCAGGTATTCTATGCGTGACCTGATCGTGGGTTTATCCAGGCTTTCGAAATCCGCTATCAGGTCTTCCAGGAATTTCGTGGTGAAATCGCGGTTCAGCCCCGACGAAAGATCGGTCTCGATGTTCTTTACGCGGCCGTCCAGGCTCAGCAGGCGGTCGTAGAGGCCTTTCACGAATTCCTCCGCCCGGGAAGCGGGGGCCGGCGCCGGAGCGATCTCTTCCTGCGGGGCTTCCGCCGGCCGGCAGACCAGTGTGATCGCGGCTTCCGGTTCCTCCGGGGCAGGCTCCGGCTCGCCCGCTGTTTCCAGATATTTCCTTATCGAGAACACCAGAAAGAACAGAGCGAGCGCGAACACGGCCGCGGTCAGGTAGAAAGCCCAGTCCAGCTGGACGGAATTAATGTTTGAGCTCATGATGTCTGGGCATATTCTAACTGTTTGTGCGGCCGTTTTCAATAAAGTCCGCCCCGGCCTTTCCCCGGCCGGCTTAATTTTCTATAGTAAGCGGAGCGGTTTAACAGGAAGGTCATATGAAAAATTATTTTGCATGCCCGGTGCTTGCCGGGTTCCTGCTCTGCGCGGCCGCGGGGGCCGGCGCTGAACAGCCGAAAAGCGGGCTGACGCCCGAACAGGCCCAAGGCATAGCCGAACTGGTAACGATGCCGGTGACGGATTTTATACGCCCCGCAGCGCTCAAGGCCGGGGCCGACGCGTACGACGCGGTGCGCTCGAACAACGCCGCGGCCTGGGCGCTCTGGGACCTGCTCAACGGCCTGGCGGCGCAGCAGAAAGAGGGGCGGAGCCCCGAGCCGGACCTCAGCCTTGTGGGAACTTATATCCGCTTACGGATGAGGTGCAGCACCGCCGAGCTCTGCCGCCGCGGGGGCGCCTGCAAGGAATATCCCGGCGACGCCGAATTCACTAAGGCCGCCCAGGCCGCCCGGAAGGAGCTGAAAGCCTTCGCGGCGGGCCTTAAGGGCGTGTCCCCGCTCACGCGGCAGCGCCGCGCCCGCGCAGAGAGTATTCTTGAGACGGCGCGCCGGCGCGCCATCTTCCCGCTGCTCTATGGCCGCGCAACAAGCCCTGAGCCTTCTCCCGCCGGCCCGGGGGAGGAGCGGTACCGCGGGCTCGCGCTGGCTAAAAAGCAGGGGTCGGCGTTCACCCAGCCCCCGTGGCCCTGACGCGCGGCGGAGTTTTATGTAAAATATATGCAGCGGGGTATTTCCGAGGAGGAACAGCTATGCGGATGGCAAAACGGATCTTTCTTTTTCTGGCGGTCAACGTCCTTATACTGGTAACCCTTTCCTTTACGCTTAACCTGCTGGGGGTGCGGCCCTATCTGAGCGCCCGCGGCATGGACTACCAGTCGCTGATGGTTTTCTGCCTGGTCTGGGGCATGGGCGGCGCTTTCATTTCGCTGGCGCTGTCTCGCGTGATGGCCAAGTGGATGATGGGCGTGGTGGTGGTCGATCCCGGCACCACCGACCCCGCGCTGGCCCGCCTGGTGCAGCTGGTGCACGGGCTGGCCAGGGCGGCCGGCCTGCCGGCCATGCCGGAAGTGGGCTATTACCCCAGCCCCGAGATAAACGCTTTCGCCACCGGCCCCGCCAAAAGCCGCGCGCTGGTGGCCGTATCAGCCGGCCTGCTGGAAGCCATGGACTGGGAGCAGATAGAGGGCGTGCTGGCCCATGAGATCTCCCACGTGGCCAACGGTGACATGGTCACCATGACGCTGGTGCAGGGCGTGATAAACGCGTTCGTGATGTTCCTCGCGCGCGTCATAGCTTTCTTCATCTCCAGCCGCGGCCGCGACTCCGAGAGCGGCGCCGCGCCCAGCTACTTCCTGGTGATGGCCCTGGAGCTGGCGCTGAGCGTGCTGGGGATGCTGGTGGTTTCGGCTTTCTCCCGGCTGCGCGAATACCGCGCCGACGCCGGCGGCGCGGGCCTGGCCGGCCGCCAGAAGATGATAGGCGCCCTGGAAGCGCTGCGCAAGACCGTGAACTACGCCGACCTTACCCACAAAGAATCTCTGGCCACGCTCAAGATAGCAGGCAAGCCGCGCGGCCTGATGGCGTTCTTTTCCACGCATCCCCCGCTGGAGGAGCGCATAGCGCGCCTGAAGGCGGCCTGACCCCCCTTGCGCTTTGCGGGGGAATTGCTATAATTCACTTATTAGGGGATATATATGAAAATACTGCTAGCCGAAGACGATGAACCGGTGCGCAACCTGTTGACCGATTTCCTTTCCGATCTGGGCCACGAGGTTATGTCCGTGGAGAACGGACAGGAGCTGGTGAAACTCGCGCTCGAGTCGCGCCCCGACCTGGTGGTAACCGACATGCACATGCCGGAGATGACCGGCGATTCGATGATAGCCATGATAGACATGTATCCGCCCCTGGCGGGCATACCGGTGATCATGGTTACCGGCGCCAGCCAAATGGAGCTGGCGGACGCCGGCATCCCCGTGGAAATACCGATCATCACCAAACCCGTGGATTTCGACAAGCTGACGGCCGAGATAAACAAAGTCGCGGAAAAGCTAGGCGGCGTATGACGCGCGGCGCCTGATATGTGCGGCCGCTATTCACAGACGCGTGAGCTGGCCGAAGTAGTAAAACGGTTCTCCGTAAAACCGCCCCCTTTCAACTCCAGACCCTCATACAATATCTGCCCCGGCGCCCTGCGGCCGGTGGTCTGCGCCGACGGCCTGAAACTGCTCAAGTGGGGTTTTTTGCCGGGCTGGGCCGACAGCGGCGGCGCCCATATCGCTCTTCCACAGGAAGGGAATTCCCTGGAGCGGAAGTTCTCGCCGGAGACCTCCGTGCCGGAGGCCGACACCGAGGCGCGCGAAGGCTTCATCAACGCCCGGGCCGAGGGCATAGCTTCCAGGCCCGCTTTCAGGGCGGCGTTGTACTATACCCGCTGCCTGGTGCCGGCCGACGGCTTTTACGAATGGCAGCGCTCGGCGGGCGAAAAAACGCCTTTCCGCTTCGAGCTGCGCGACAAGAGCATGTTCGCCATGGCGGGTGTTTACGAGGAGAAGCACGGCACTTACGCCGTAATAACCGCGGCTTCCAACGCGCTGGTGCGCGGGGTGCACCACCGCATGCCCGTCATACTGGAGCGGCGCCATGAGGCGCTCTGGCTGGACCCCAGGATGCGGGACAGCGAGGTGCTGCTGCCGCTGCTGCGCGGCTACGACTCCTCCCTGATGCACGGCTACCGCGTCTCCGACCTGATCAACGACCCAGCCAACAATTCCCCCGAATGCCTGGAGCCGCTGCGGCCGTGACCCGGGACGCCCGGGGCCGGATGTTTTTCCACAAATGAACAGCGATAAAGACAAAGCGCAGGAGCTCATCCGGCGCGCCTCTAAAATACTCGTTTTCACCGGGGCCGGCATCTCCACCGGCAGCGGCATACCGGATTTCCGCGGGCCCGGCGGCCTGTGGACCAGGCGGGAGCCGGTGCTGTACGGCGATTTCATCAAGTCTACGCGCGCCAAGCAGGACTACTGGCGCTATAAGGCGGAAACCTTCCCGGCCTTCATGGCGGCGGCGCCCAACGCGGCGCACAGGGCGCTGGTGGAACTCGAGCGCGGCGGCCGGCTGCTGGCGCTGGTGACCCAGAACATAGACAGCCTGCACCGCTCGGCGGGCACGCACACCGACAAGCTCGTAGAGCTGCACGGCTCCGGGCTTTACGCCGAGTGCCTCGACTGCTACGCCTGGGTTTCCATGGAGGAGGCCCTGGAGAAATTCAGGGCCGACGGCGCCCCGCCGCAGTGCGCCTGCGGGGGCTGGCTGAAACCCGCGGTGGTCATGTTCGGCGAGCCGCTGGAGCGGGAAAGCCTGATAAAAGCTTTCAAGGCGGCGGAGGCCTGCGACCTCGTTATCTCGGTGGGCTCTTCGCTGTCGGTGGAGCCGGCGGCCTCGGTGCCCATGGCGGCCAAGGCCGGGGGGAAGCCTTACCTGATAGTTAACCGCGGGCCGACGGCGCACGACAAGGCGGCGGATATCAAGCTCGACGGCGACGCCTGCGAGCTCCTGCCCGCCCTGGTGCCGGAAAAATAAAGGCCGGCCGGCCCGTTGCTTCGGCGGGCGCGGGCGGTATTTTGTAAAATAATACCGATGAACAAAGACCGGCGCGGGCTTTTCCTGAACTTTTTCCTTTTATTTCTGGGTTTTTCCCTGCTCACCCGGCTTACGCTGCTGGTCATGGCCTGGCCCGAGCTGGACGGCGGGCCGTGGGCGCTGCTGAAGATCTTCGCCGCGGGCCTGCTCTACGACTGCGCGGCTTTTTCCTACGCCGGCGCCGCGCTGGCGCTGTACCTGCTCGTCCTGCCTGAAAGGCTCTACGCGGCCGCCTGGCACCGGCTTTTCGTCTACGGACTTTTCCTGGCCGCGGCCTTCCTGCTGGCCTTTAACCTGGCCGCGGAGTATTATTTCTTCTACGAGTTCGGCGTGCGCTACAATTTCATAGCCGTGGACTACCTGGTCTACACCAACGAGGTGGTGGGCAATATCCGGGAATCGTACAACCTGCCGGTGGTGCTGCCGCTGGTGGCGGCGCTGGCGGGGGGGACGCTGTGGCTGTTCGGCCGGAGGCTGGCCTTTTCTTTCGCCGCGCCGCTTCCTTTGCGCCGCCGGCTTCTGTGCGCCCTGCCGGCGCTGGCCGCGCCGCTGCTGTGTTTCTTCCTGCTGGACGGGCGGCTGGCCCGGGTTTCGAAGAACGAGTACGCTAACGAGGTGGCGATGAACGGGCTGTATTCTTTCGGCTCGGCTTTCCTTAACAACGAGCTCCCGTACGACAAATTCTACGCGTCCATGGCCCCTGCCGGCGCTTTCGAAAAATTGCGCGCGGCCCTGGCCGCCCCCTCGGCGGCTTTTACCGGCGAAGGCTTCGATATCGCCCGGAAGATAAAACCCCGCGGGCCGCTGAAAAAGCTGAACGTGGTGGTTCTGGTGGAGGAGAGCCTGAGCGGGGAATACCTGGCGGCTTTCGGCGCGGCGAAAGGCGAAGGGACGCTGCCGAACATAGACGCCCTGGCCGGCAGGTCGCTGTTCTTCCGCCGTTTCTACGCCGCCGGCACCCGCACCGTGCGCGGCCTGGAGGCCATAACGCTGTCCATCCCGCCGCTGCCCGGCACTTCCCTGGTGAAGCGCCCCGACAACGCCGGTTTTTTTTCATGGGGCTCGGTGATGCGCGGTCTCGGCTACGCCAATAAGTTCATCTACGGCGGCTACGGCTATTTCGACAACATGAACGCCTTTTACGCCGGCAACGGCTTCGGCATAGTGGACCGGGCCAATTTCTCCAAACAGGAGATAACCTTCGCCAATGTCTGGGGCGTCTGCGACGGCGACCTGCTGGCCAGGACCCTGAAGGAGGCCGACGCCGACTTCGCGGCTAAAAAACCTTTCTTCTACATGGTGATGACCACCACCAACCACCGGCCTTTCACCTACCCCGACGGCAAGATAGATATCCCTTCCTCGGGCATGAGCCGGAAGGGCGCGCTGAAATATTCGGACTACGCCATAGGCAACTTCCTGGCCGCGGCCGCTGGTAAGCCGTGGTTCAAGGACACCGTTTTCGTGATAACCGCCGACCATTGCG
>CAIRNJ010000052.1 GCA_903879915.1 uncultured Elusimicrobia bacterium | reverse complement strand
TTTGGCGGCCCCTACGGGATTCGAACCCGTGATCTCTGCCTTGAGAGGGCAGCGTCCTAACCGCTAGACGAAGGGGCCGTACCTGTAAATTATATCAAATACCCCGCCCACGTTTGTGTGGCCGGGTTAAAACAGCAGCTTTACGGTCAGCTGGTAGGTCATGGCCGACCTGTTCTGAAGGTCTTTGTATTCAGTGTTCAGCGCCGAAACTTCCACGCCCGTTTCCACGCAGTCGTAGAACAAAGCAGAGGCGTTGGCTATGGCGGTGGAGTTCCTCGTTTTGCCCTTGGTCAGCACTTTGGAATTCCTCGGGTCGTCCACGCCGTAGATCAGGTTGAACCAGAGCGTATCTTTCGGCTTGAACTTAAGCGCCAGGTAGCCGCCTTTCCCGGGTACGGCGTTGGCGCCGTAGCCGGTATTGCCGAGGCCGCCCAGGAAATCCGAAAGGTTCCGGCCGGCCCAGGCTTCGCCGTAAACGGTAAAGGGCGAGAGCGGCACATTGAAGCCCGCTACCAGCACCGAGCTGTCCGCGGTCTGCGCGCTGAAGGTGCTTTTCCAGACGCCGGCCGCGCCGGCCACGCTGAACCTGGCCTTGCCGAATTCTTTCTCTATCTTGCCCTGCACGCCGGGCAGGGCGGAGCGGGTGCCTTCCGCATCGGTAAGCTTGGCGGAGGGGCGGACCACGGCGGCTATGATCTTAAGTTTCTTTACCGGGACGTAGGTGGCGCGCAGCTGCGGCGCCCGGGACCACAGCGCACCGGAATGGCCGAGGAAATAATCGTTATAGGTTTCGGGGATGTCGGCGGTTATCGGGTAAAAGGTCTGGCCGGCCAGTATCTCGGTCTTGCCCGTTTTGAACGCCACATAGGCGTGGCGCAGGCGCACGTCGGCGGTAGTGCCGGCCGTGCCGCCCAGACTTTCTGTCAGGCCCAGGAAATCCATCTCTATCTTTCCGTTCATGCCGGAGCCGCTGCTTATGTTCATGCCGAAGCGGGTGCCTCTGGCCGAAGCCCGGAACGCCTTGTCCGCGCGGGTGGTGGCGTAGGTGCGGTATTCGTTGGTGCCGGTGCCGTGGTCGGAATAGATAAGGTCGGTCTTGATGAAGCCGTAAATATCTACCTTGAACTTGGAAGTGACTTCGGCGGCGGCCTGGCCGGACGCGCAGAAAAACAGCAGTGCGGAGAGCAGAAGTTTGTTCATGGAGCTGATCCTTGTCGGAGGTTCGCTATGGCAAAAAAAATCAGCCGACGGAGAGAATTGAACTCTCGACCTACCGCTTACAAGGCGGTTGCTCTACCGCTGAGCTACGTCGGCGTTTCTCATTGACAATTCTACAAAATTTATCGGCGCGTTAATTAGGGGTGGTGCAATCCGGGGTGCAATTTGGGTAGGCGTGGTGCAAGGCGCAATCGGCATGGACTTTGATAGTTGAGTCATCGTCGCGGCCGTGTGGGTGTCGCTCAGGTGGGCATATCGCATGGTCATCTGAATACTCGCGTGACCGAGTATCTTTTGCAGGGCGGGTATATCCTTGACCTTCATGGCGAAATGAGAGGCGAAGGTATGGCGAAGGTCGTGGAAACGAAAAGAAGTGATTGAGGAGGCCGCCAAGGCCCTTGCGAAGTACCTTCTGAGCATTATGGCGGGCAGGTTGAAAACGTTTCCGGTGTGGGGGGTACCGAGGTTCTCTAGAATAGCCCGCAGGGTCGGCATCATTGGTATTTCTCGCGGCTTTCCGGACTTTGATTTAAGTATCTGTATAACGTTGCTGCCGAAGTCTATATCCCGCCAATCCAGATTTAGTAGTTCTCCCCGCCTCATGCCGGTCATGAGGGCACAGGCTACAACAGGGTATAGGCGCGGGTGGCAGTTCTCCGTCAGGGTTTTTATTTCCGGTTCTGACAGGTATCTTAGCCGGTGGTTCGGCTCCCGTTTCTTCTTTACTGCCGCGCAAGGGTTTTCCCCATGAAAAGTGCCCCACGCTTTGGCTTTGTTGAAAATAGCCTTAATAAGGGTCAAGTGCCGGTTCGCGGTTGAGGTCGATGAGGTGGATTCCAGTTGATTATAGAAGGCTTGAATATCCTGCGGCGTTATGTTGCCGATGGGTTTTGCTCCAATGGCGGCGATAATGCGGGGCATCATCTGGCTCCATGATTTTGAGCGTAGGTTCTGGCCGTGCAATTTAAAGTAATTGTCCGATATTTCCTGAAAGTTCTGTCTATTTGTCTTGCGCTCTGGGAAAAAACGGCCTTCCGCCACTTCGGCTTTTCTTTTCGCTTCAACCTGTTTGGCTAAAGTATAACTCGTGCCGACAGGCTCCCGTCTCCACTTGCGGTTGGCAAGCCGGTATAAAATCCACCACCTCCCCCGCTTCTTAAATACGGACATATTGATATGATACAAAGTGATATCAAACAGACATATATAGTATAACGCCAACAAAGGTGAATGTCAAGGTGATATTGCGGTGATATTTAAAATAAAATATACTCATTTGTATGACCACGCCGAAGACTAAGCCGACAAAGCCGAAGAGAAGCGCCTATCCGCTGAGAATTGCGGCGACAACGTATAAAGCCTTGGCCGCTATCGCGCAAAAAGAGCATCGAACCCTTAACGCTCAAATTGAGTTCATTTTGGAGCGTTGGCTTGAGCAGCAGCAATCCCGCTAATCCACCGGTCCACCGCCGCCTTATCAAACTTTAGCCTCCTGCCGATTCTTATAATGCAGTCGGCCGGAATTGTTTTTGAGTATACGTAACCATATATCGTAGTTACGGGCGTTGCTATATACGCCGACAGTTCCTTTATGTCGATTAACCGGTTTTCCATAGTGTGCTCCTTTTTCTGCTACTAGTTGACTTTGCCAATCGCTCGCTAAAGCGGCGCGTAAGGGGTGCGCGGCTTCGCTTTGTTGAGGTTTTTCTTTGCGGTGGCCCCTAACCGCCCCGAGCACCTAAAAGAGCATGCCCGGCCTCGGTTCGCCCGCTTATCAGAAGCCCTGGCCGGAAACTTCCGCCCGCAAATCTCGCATGCTTTTTCAATCAGCTTGTGCTGGTTCATTTTATAACTCAAGTTTTTTCCCAGTAGGTTTGTTGTTGGAATATAGCCTTCCATCCTCACCCATCAGGTCTATTGCGATAGTGCCCCTTCCGAAGATGCGTGATGGAAGGCGGTCATCATCAAGGCGGGCACACAAAGCCCCCGGAGAAAGATTGCTTGTTATGATAAGGCCTGAGCGTTCGGCCATGTCGCGCCCGTCCAGTATCAGGTAAAGGATGGAGGAATTAAATTCCGTATTCTTGGCTATGCCCAGGTCATCAATTACCAGATGCCCCGTCTTTACAAACCGATGCACAACCGCCCTCTCTTCCTCCACGGTCTTAGCGGCGCGGCAGTCCCAGAATATGTCCTGAGGCTTTACCACACGCGCGTCTTGATACTGCCGCACAAGGGCTGTGGCAAGATGGGTCTTACCCACACCAGGCGACCCCCAGATATAAAGGTTTTTGGCCGGGTAACTGTTGCACAAGTCAATGACATGTTTATTTTTGTACCCCTCAAGGGTAAACTCCCGGTAAGCCCTCTCTCCGCCTAATCGCCGTATATCCAGTGCACGCTGTGCCGCATCCTGCTCCTGCTTCCGGCGCTTTTGCTCGGCTCTTTCCGCACATAAGTCACAGCCGCCATCCAACACGGGGCCGTTACATACCGGGCACTTTGGGGCTTTGGCCTCCAACTCCCGCCTCTCTCTATATCTCTCTTCCATTCGTTCCAGGAAGTCCGCGCCGAATTTGTTAGCGTTTTCCATTATTGTTTCCTCCTGCTTTTATGCTTACATGGTCATACTTCCCCGGTATCGGGGCCGCCGCACTCTTGTGCTGTCCGGTGTCTTTTAAAGGAAAAAGCCCCTGCCAGGAATTGAAGATACTCTGCTCTAACACCTTTTGCGGGTCGTAGCCTTGCTCCTTCAAATCAGATAATTTATTAATTGCTATACCCATAGCCGTCTCGGTCATCGGCTTCCGGGTTTTTGTGCGCATTTCCACGTAGGCTTGCCAGGCAGCGGGGGGGACCCAATCCGGCAAAGTAAAAGGGGCTACTGTTCTCTTATTCTTAATATTTTTAGCTTTATCTTCGACTTTATCCTTATCCATATCCATAGGTCCTTGTAAGGACCTAGGTAGGGGCTGGGCAGCCCCTGCTTTCTCAAGTATAGAGATAACAGAACGGTGGACGTTGTTTTGAGGGTTAAGCTCACCGTATTGGAAGGCGATGAATTCAGGGATGTGCCACTTCTCTGCACTTAGCACAACAACCCTATCCTTGAAAGCATCCGGGTTTATCTTCCCTTTAATATGAAACTTTACCAGGGGCCAGTTGACCCGCCATATCCCGGCATGGTCGCACTTATCCAAAAGGTAGAACCAATACAGCTTATCCGCATCTGAAAGCCGGGAGAACCACGGGTGGTCCCATTTATCTGTTGCCGTGAAGCGTTTAGACATAATTTCCTTTTCTATAACCGCAACCTATTCTTTTTTGCTCATCACATAAAATAAAAAAACCAAAGCATGTTTTTGCTCTGGCTTTAGTATGACAAACCGTTAGTTGACTCAAGTAGAGTCAATATTTAAAAGTTTCTTTCTATGGCATCTTCCCCGCAAGTAAACAACTTGTCATCGGTGTGCATTTCCTTTTTTATTCGGTTATTAATTGCTTTGGCAATATCATACACTCGATGCCATTGTTGTTGGGCGGATATGGCTTGCCCAACCATTACGGCGTCGTCATTCCCTATTGCTTTCTCATATACAGTTTCCCAGGAAATGGCCTTGTTGACTTTTTTGGAAAACATCACGCGGCAAAAGCAATGTTCAAATTTATTTGGGGGTAATTTTATTTTGGACTGCCCGATTGTTATTGTTGCGGTTTCGTCGTCAAAGCTGATTTTTTGAGAACGCAATTTAATTTTTTCCCCGGACGCTAATGGAGTGGGCGTTTTGGGGGAAGTAATAATGTCCGGAAAACTGATTCGCGGGGTATAAAAACTAAAAACGCAGGAAGCGGGTTGCTTGATCCCCTGGTCGGTCTCTACTATTACACTTCGCAATTTGCGCCGCGCTGCTTTCCTGGCGTTCGTTCGCTCTACCCATACCCCACGTCTACAATAAAAATAGAAGCTGTTGTCCCGCCAATTATAAGCGTTGTCCCGGATTTGTGTCCGCACATCCGGATTGACATTATAGGGGCCTGCTGTGGTCATTTCCCCGCGCCGTAATTGTGAGAGGTATTGACAATCAATACAGGCCAGTATTTTGGGTTCAAGTGTCATAAGATTATGATGTAATTCATTGCCAGTCTATAGCCTGTTATCTCAATTAACTCCAATTATTTGCAAAAACAAATAAGGCTTCAAAAGGCGGCCCTCAATGGCAAAGACAAAAGAAAGCACCGGCAATAAAACCGCTGGTCGCGGCGACCTAGGAGCCTGTCTGACATAACTCCAAAACTTGGGCTTATGTCGGACAGACTCATGGGGGGTATATTGCTGTCGTGGGTTATTTTTTTAAAGGTGTTAAAGAAGCTTTTATTTCCTCTAAAGTA
This sequence comes from uncultured Elusimicrobia bacterium, assembly GCA_903879915.1. Taxonomy (GTDB): domain Bacteria; phylum Elusimicrobiota; class Elusimicrobia; order Elusimicrobiales; family UBA9959; genus UBA9959. The sequence continues at coordinate 38,015 of CAIRNJ010000052.1, read as the reverse complement.
GTTTGTAACGGTGCGGCATTTTTCCCAAGTGTCACATCACTAGTGCGCTCATACGCGCTGCCAGGATTTGTTACCATTTCAACTTTAAGCAAAACTCTAATTACATTTCCCGAATCAACTAAAGTAAATGTCCCACGCTGCTCTGGGGTACTGTCATATTGTGACCCATAAGCTAAAGCCGCAGCAAACCCCGTAACTTTGTGAGAAAACACAAGAAGTGAATCTGATTGGCTTTTCAAATCCCAGGACTTAGACAATTCCCGATTTATAATAGCATCCATCACTTGTTTTTTAGTTGCATTCTGAATACTTACTTCTGGTCTACCAGATGGAGTGTTTAGCATCACGTCGGGCATTGTAGCACAACCGACCAATCCCAAGAACAAAACCCCTATCCAGAATTTTTTCATTATCCCTCCTCCTGATTCTTGGGACACAAACTCCAAGATTGTTAATCTTATATTTCCCCAATGGTATATATTCTACCTATTTTTTTACTTGGTTCCGGATTATGGGGCTTGTGCTTGTGCCCACCGACTAAATTGTGACCATTGAGAGGCCTGTCTGCAAACTGGGGTTTTAAAATAATAAGTAATTTAATGAATATGGATTTGGCCGCATTTGTGTGGGGTTGTTGTAAGCCTTTTAAAATCCTTATTGACATAATGTTTGTTGGTAATTTAATATACAAACATAATGTTTGGCGGAGGTGATTATGAGAAAAAAAACGTATGCAGTTCAAGCTCCGGAAAGCGTATATAAAATTCTTTCCGAAATGTCGGAGAAAATGAACATTCCCAAAATGAAAGCCATAGAAATAATGGCAAATTCATTTGTGGAAAATCGGGAAGCAAAACCGGAAGTTATTTTGGAGGCGGCAAACACGGAAACACCGGGGTGTTTAATAAGCCCTTGCCGAATATTTAAAAATGCCGATTAATTGCGACATAAACGTGCGACTGGATTCGGGCTTCTGGCTTTTACTAGGGCTCCTTCTTGTCCTTACAACAATCGGGCCAGGAAATGTTGCCCGTATAATGGGAAAAGCGAAAAAAGTTTAGTTCATTCGTGGCAACCAAACTCGCCCAATACTATGCTGTAGGAGAGTGCCTTCCTAATAGGTTTTTTATATTATATCGTATTAGAGGTTTCCGGTGTAGGAGGGCTCATTAGTGAAAAATATTTTAGGTTATTGTTTTATAATCTGTTGCCTATTGCTATCCGGTTGTACACATGTGACCCCAATGGTTTCCAGTATGAACTTTTCTTCCGACGCTATGGAAGTCTTGGGGACAGGTAAGGGTGTGAGTAGCCGTGGATATTTTTTGTGTGTAATCCCTATAAGCGATAGCCTGGACACGAGTTATTCAGTAGGGGAGGCTATCGACGTGGCGGTTGAGTCAAAAAAGGGGGATGCGCTTATTAATACTGTTGCGGAACATGAGACATGGGCTTTTCCCCCGTTTTGGTGTCGGCAAACAATCCGCGTACATGGCACGGTGATAAAATTTACAAAAACAGGAGGCACTCCATTAAACAAGTGAGCGTTTTTTTACCGTATACGGTGGTGCGATGAATTCTCTTGCGTAAGTTTCGGGGTTACTGTACGCTCATTACTGGCTTAACCACTGACCGTCCCCCCTCTCCGTAATTTAGGCCAGTTCTGACGGTGGCAAGTGTGGTGCAATTCCTGGTGCAATCCGGCCAACTGAATCCAACGTAATCAGGCTTACTCTGGCGAAATTAGGTTTTGGGTTTACGACGGGGAACTGAGCCGGGCTCACTCCAACTGAATGCTTCTGCGGGCTTACAAGGCGGTTGCTCTACCGCTGAGCTACGTCGGCATTTCTCATTGACAATTCTACAATATTTCGTGAAGAGCTAAAGCGGGGTGGTGCAATGTATGGTGCCATCCGGGGAAGCGTACCAGGTGTAGGCGGTTCTGGCGCTGCTTTCGAATTATTGAATAATCGGCAAAAATTGTATAGGCTACCTGGATACCCCCTATGTCGATAATCTTCAACTCCGTGGATTTCGAATGGCCGAACGGCAGCGCGGTTTTCAAAGGCCTGAGCCTTTCGCTGGAGTCGGGCCGGAAGTATGGCCTCATCGGCCCTAACGGCATCGGCAAATCCACGCTGGCGCGGCTGGCGCAAGGCAAGCTTTCTCCCGCGGCCGGCCGGATAAAAAAAGATTCCCAGGTGGCCTATTTCGACCAGATAGAGCCCCCGCCGGATATAACTGTGGACGAATATCTTTCAGGGCTGTGGGCCGGCATCGCCCCGGCCGACGCCGGCACGGTGGCGGCCCTGCAGAAAGATATAAACCCGGCGGCCTCCTGCGCCTCCCTGAGCGGCGGCGAGTGGACCAGGGTGCGGTTCCTTAAACAGCTGGCGTCGGGGGCCGACTTTATAGTGCTGGACGAGCCTACCAATAATCTCGACAGGCAGGCGCGGGAAAGCGTGCTGGCTTTCGTCCGCCTTACGCGCCGCGGGCTGCTTATAATTTCGCACGACAGGGAGCTGCTGGACGAAGCGGACGCCATCCTGGAGCTGTCCAACCAGGGGCTGGCCGTTTTCGGCGGGAACTGGACCTTTTACGAAGGCGAGCGCGCCCGGGAGCGGGCCCGGCTGGCCGGAGACCTGGCCCAGGCCGCCCGCGAGCGCGACAAAGCGGCCGGCGAAAGGGCCGACAAACTGCGCGCCCAGGAAAAGCGGATGCGCCGCGGGCAGAAGGCCGCCGAAAAGGGCGGGGCGCCGAAGATCCTGCTCGGCGGAAAAAAAATGCGCGCGCAGAAGACCATGAGCAAAATACGCTCGGCCGCCGATGAGGACATTCAGGTGAAAGTGGATTCTGCCCGCAGCGCCTTCGAGCGGCAGAAGACGGACCCCGTCATCTATGCGGAGTTCCCGGAGACCGCCCTGCCCGCCTCCAAGCTGGTGTTCGCCGCCCGCGACCTGAACTTCAGGTACGCGGGAATGGACCGGAATCTGTGGGGGCAGAGCGTGACTTTCGAAATGCACGGGCCTGCGCGCATAGCCATAGCGGGGCGCAACGGTTCGGGCAAGACCACTTTGCTCAACCTGCTCACCGGGTTCAGGGAGCTGGAAGGCTGTATCTCCGGCGGGTTGAAGCTGGGCGGCGTGGCGTACGGCTTCGTGGACCAGAACTCCACCTTGCTCGACGCCGGGCGCAGCGTGCTGGAGAATGTTAGGAGCGGTTCCAGGAAGACCGAGGCGGAGGTGCGCAACCTCCTGGCCCAGTTCCTGTTCCAGGGCGACAAGGCCCTTCAGCGCGTGGACACTTTAAGCGGTGGCGAGCGGCTGCGGGCTTCGCTGGCCAAAATACTTATCTCGGACCCGCCGCCGCAGCTGCTTATCCTCGATGAGCCCACCAATAATCTCGATATCGTGAACCTTGAATTCCTGGAAGCCGCCCTGGCCCGTTTCGAGGGCGCGCTGCTCGTGATCTCGCACGACCTTACTTTCCTTAAAGGGATAGGGGTCACTGGCGAATTGCGTTTAGAGGGGGACGCTGATGACGATATGACTTATTCTTAACAATCCATTTTCTGTGTTGATAAATAATCATATCGTCATCAGCGTCCCCTGATATGAATGAGCCAGTCAAGCCCATTGCGAATTACACCGCTTTACTTCCTGGTCCATTCCTGGAAAGCCATGATCCCGAAAGCGAGGCGTTTCTCGACGGTGAATCAACCTGATATTCGCGGATTATCCGCCGAAGGCGGACAGAGCTCGCATGATTATGATTCGTCGGGAGCTGCCTCAATCTATTCGCGTGCGTCATGGACGTACTCTTGTCCATTGCACAAGGGGACGACGAGGGTTCTCCGTGCCGTTGCCTCGCCTCCGGGATCATGACTCTCCTCATATACGCTTCGGCTTTTAGGCCGCCACCGCAGCAGGAATATGCTGACCGATGGACCACACAAAGCCGGCCAGTTCCCGCGCCACCGCAACTACCGTTACCTGGTGCAGTTTGTTCCTGCTAGTCATTCGCAGGAACTTTCTGTGCAGCCGTGCCTGTGCCTTCTTCGCTATCTTGAGAACTTCAGGTGGGCAGCCCTTGCGCCGTTCAGCCAGTTGCAAGCTCATCACATTAGGATAACGCTGCGACCAGGCCGCCTCCACCAAAACACGCCGGATGTGCGCGTTGCCGGCCTTTGTAATGCTACCGCGCTGCACCTTCTCGCCAGAACTGTTCTCTGAACCTACCAATCCCGTGAAACTCATAAACTCGCTGGCCTTACTGAAACGCCGAAAATCCTGCGCTTCAACCACCAATGTCAGCGCCCCTAAGGTGTCGATGCCTTTGAGCGTACGCAAATAATTTACCGCCATTTGATACGCTGGCTGCTGAGCCAGCTCATATGTCTGCTGTTCCAACAGCTCAAGGCGGGCTTCCGCTTCCTCATGCGCCCTCATATTGGCTTCAAAAGTCTGTTGCAGTGCAGGCCATTCAAACTTCTGGGTTCTTAGCCATGCCTTATAAGCCGTGCCCCAGGATTTTGTTTCCTGAAATACTCGCCCCTGCCGCAACAAAAACTTAGACAACCGGTGCCGGGCTCGCAATCTATCTTTAAGAACATCCTCTCTGGCACGCGGCAGGTCCCTGGCAGCTTCTTCTTCGCACGTCGGGATATGGATCTCCGTTAAATCACCGGACCGATAAAATCGTGCCAGATTTACCGCATCGCGCTTATCCGTTTTTACACGGTCGCCAGGCCGCACCGGCGTCAGCGATGGTGCGATTACCGCACAGCGGTACCCCAATCCTGCAATTTGCCGCTGTATCTGGTATCCGCAGGGTCCAGCTTCATATACAAATTCTGTCGGGCCCTGCCTTGTCAGGCGATTGATAAGTTTTTCAATCGCCTTGGGATTGTTCGCAATGCTTACCTGCTCAACCACATCTTTATGCCCGTAGGGCAGCACCGCCGCAACAATACTTTCTTTGTGGACATCCAGCCCAACGACTGTAGTATAATTATTCATGAGTCAGCGCCTCCGTGTTATATGCGGATAGGTTCCGGTTCGCCGGAATAACCCGCGTTATTATAACCTACTGGGGGCCGCTGGCTCATTCATCTTATCTATTTGGTACCCTTTCTGCTATGAACGCGCGCCTTAAGGCTGAAATTATCTGCACCGGCTCGGAACTGCTCGGCGGCAAACTTAACCTGTACGTGCCCCTTTTTTACGAACGTCTGGCGCCGCTGGGTTTCGCTATAACGCGCGAACAATCCTGCGGGGACGGGCTCGAGGACATAGCCTCCTGCATGCGGGGCGCGCTCTCGCGCGCCGATCTGGTGCTGGTCTGCGGCGGGCTGGGCCCTACTTTCGACGACCTTACCCGGGCCGCCGCGGCGCGGGTGCTCGGGCGCTCCATTTACCACTCGAAGGAATGCGAAGGCATACTGCGCGAGAGATACGGGGCGCGCGTGCGGCTGCCCAATCTCAAGGACCAGTGCCGGCTGGTGGCCGGGGCGAAATATATCAGGAACGACAACGGCACCGCTTTCGGCGAGCTCCTGCGCAAAGGGCGCAAGCTGATGGTGCTGCTGCCGGGGCCGCGCCTGGAATGGGAGCCTATGTTCGGGCAGTGCCTGAACGCGGAAATAAAGGCGGCGTTCCCCGGCGCGCCGGCCGTGGCCTCGGTGAAATTTAAGATAGCCGGCCTCTGGGAGCCGCAGGCCGAGGCGCTGCTGCGCCCGGTGATGAAAAAATTCCCGACAGCTGCGTACACCATCCTGGCCGGGCCTTATACCGTGGAATTCATAGCCGCCGCGCCGGCGGGCTCGGGTTTGACGGAAAAAATAAAAGCGGCAGCCGTGAAAATACTGGCGGACAGGATCTACGGCTTTGAAGACGAAACGTTGGCTTCCGCCGTGGGGAAAAAACTCTCCGCCGCGGGAAAGACCGCAGCCACGGCCGAGTCGTGCACCGGCGGGCTGGTGTCGGAGCTGCTTACTTCCGTGCCGGGCAGTTCGGCCTATCTGCAGGGCGGCGCGGTTGCCTATTCCGACGCCGCTAAAATAAAACTGCTGGGGGTGCGCTCCGCCACGCTGAAGAAATACGGCGCGGTGTCCATGCAGAGCGCGCGGGAAATGGCGCTGGGCGCGCGGAAACTTTTTAAAAGCGATTACGCACTGTCGGTGACCGGCATCGCCGGGCCCGACGGCGGCACGGCCGCGAAGCCCGTGGGGCTGGTATTTTTCGCGCTGGCCGGAAAAAAAGGCGTAAGAGTGTTCCGGCGGCAATTTTTCAAGACCCGCGCCTATATACGGGCCTGCGCCGCGAATTTCATCCTGGATGAACTGCGGAAAATAATTTAAGGAGGTGGGGACGTATTTGACTATTTGACTATTTATTAACAAAGCCAACGTTTCGCCCGCAAATAGTCAAATAGTCAAATACGTCCCCTCCCCTTGCTGGAGCGGCTTATTAGTTAAAGGAGATATAACATATGAAAACTATCGTGTGCGCGCTGATGATGCTGAGTGGTAACTGCATGGCGGCCGAAACGGCCAGAAACTGGGAATTCCCCGCGGCGGGAATAACCGCGGTGCAGGCGCAGACCGAGTCGGGTGACCTTAAATTTATTCCGGCGGCCGGCGCTTCCGTAAAAGCCGAGCAGACAGGCGAATATAAAGCGGATAAATGCGAAATAACGGCCGAGGTCCGCGGCGGGGTGGTTTTCCTTGCCGCGAAAACGAAGAAAGCTAAATGGTTCAAGCTGGGCATGGACGGCTGCAAAGCCGGTTTTTCCGTGACGGCTCCCGCCGGCCTGAAGCTTAATATAAAGACCGGCGCCGGCAGCGTAGAGGCCGGGGCTTTCACCGCCGGGGCGGAGGTCGTCTCCGGGGCCGGCGGCGTTAAGTTCGCGGGGCTGGCCGGGGCGCTGGACCTTACCAGCGGCGCAGGGCGGATCTCCGGCGAGATCTACTCCGAAGCTTTCCAGTGCAAGAGCGGGGCCGGCACGGTAGACCTGGCCTGGACCAGGGCGCCCAAGGCCGGCTCGGCCTCGATAAAGTCGGGCGCGGGCACCATAAAGCTGGCTTTCCCGGCCGACAGCAAGCTAAAGATCAGCCACAGCAGCGGGGCCGGCAGCTTCAACAGCGAGCTGGCCAGCGACAGCGCCGCCGCTTTTAAGCTGGACGTAAAGACCGGCGCCGGCAGCGTGGATATCAAGAAGCGCTGAGAAGACTTCCGCAGGCGGCTGCGGGGCCGGCGGCGGCCCCGGGCCTGCTCGCCGTAATAGAAAAACCCCGCTGAAGATAGCGGGGTTTTTATTTGGGTCTTCAAGTGCCCATAGCCCTATAGGCCGCTTACTTCTAAAGAGCGGGCCTTATGGTTCTTGAGCCGTGCCGTCCGCGCTGGTATAACATGATGACGGTAGAACGGTTAACGCGGGAGGGTAGCTTGAAAAATATCGCCAAGGTTGCCGCAGTTGGTTTGTTATCCTTAAATTTTATGTTCCCTGCTTCAGCGCAGGAAAACAAAGCGCTGAGCTCCGCCGGCCTCCGGAGCGAGGCCGTTTCCATTCCCGAAGTTTCCGCCCCGGCGGCCGCCGCGGGGCAGGCTGCGCTCCCGGATATTTTCCGCTGCTTCGGCTACGGCGATACCGCCGCAACTTCCATGAAAGCCGTGAAGTACGAACTAAAGGGGATAGAAAAAGGAGCCGCGGCTTCCATAAACCTGGAGTCCATAAAGAACGCCTATCTCAAGCCCGATGTTTTTTTTACCACCGGCGCCGGCAAGAAAGTGTACGTCAGCACGTACAAGGCCTCGAACTGCCCCAACGGCGGCGGCTCCTGCGCTACCAAGGACAGGATCTTCCTTGTGCTTACCACGGAGAACAACGAGAGTTATTTCGTTCCGGCCATGGCAATATTGAACTGGGGCATATTGATGCACGGCTCCAGGACGGTAACGATAGACGGCGAGGCGTACGTTGTAAAAGCTTACGCCAACGTTTCCAGCCCGGAGAGCAGCAAGCTCGAGATCAAGGGCCCCCGCGGCGTGGCGCTGAGCTCCACGCTGCAGAAAGTGGCGGACGCGGTGGCGCAGAAGAGCACCGATGTTCAGCTTTCCCTGCCTTATAAACTGGCCTACGGCAGCGAGATCGTGCAGGGCCCCGAGGGCGCCAGGTTCGGCCCGAAGCTGATGGTGCTGCTTATCCAGTTCCCGGTGGTGGAAAGGGGTTCCTCCTACACTTTCAGCGTTTCCGAAATAAATTCCGCCGGCGTCAGCTTTCCGTCCTTCGAAACTGGCTACGGGTTCAGGCTGGCGGGCGGCGCGCTGGAGATCTATAAGCAGTAAAAGCGTCCCCTCCCCCAGCAATTTTGTATTATTAGCTCAATGTCCCCAGTCAGAAAACTTACCTGGGAAATGCAGGTATTCCGCTTGGGCCGGCGCCTCTATGACCTGGCGCTCGGCCTGGTCCCTTTCCTGCGCGACCCGCTGACTTTCAGGATGGTGGCGCTGGAAACCACCACGGAATGCACCCGCAATTGCCCCTATTGCCCGCCCCACTCTTCCATGCGGATCCCGCGCCTGCGGATGGCCCCGGAGCTCTACCGCAGGGTGCTCGACTCCCTGGCCGCGCATGGCTACACTGAAAAGATCTTTTTCAATATCTACGGCGAGCCGCTTACCGACGAGCGGCTTGAGGAATGGCTGGGCCTGGCCCGGGCGCGGCTGCCCGGGGCTAAGCTGATAGTGTTCACCAACGGCGACCTGCTCACCGTCAAAAGATTTCTCAGCCTTAAAAAAGCGGGCATGGACGTGCTGTCCATCTCGCAGCATTCCGCAACGCTGCCGGCGCCGACGGCCGCGGCGCTGCGCGCGCTGGAGCGCGACTATCCGAAGCTGGCCGATTTCTGGGTGGTCAATTATTACAGGCAGTACAACGTGTGGTGGGAGAACGTAGGGCTGCTTAATAACAAGGGCGGCCTGGCCGACGTGAACCGCGTCCCTTACCTGCATTGCTGCGACGTGGAGTCGGCCGCGGTGGACTGCCTGGGCAACGTGCTGCTCTGCAACAACGACTGCACCTCCTCCTACGTGTTCGGCAACGTCGGAGAAAAGGACCTTTACGAGATCTGGAACGCCCCCGCTTTCCTGGCCGCGCGCAGGAAGATAATGGGCGGAAAATGGATCTTCGAGATCTGCCGCCGCTGCATGGCGCGGAGCGGCGCCACGGTGGCGGTGCCGCCCGGCAAGGCCGCGCGCCTGCCCCGGGCTTTCCACGACATGCGCCGGGTGCTGGACGCCATGAAGCGCGGGAGAACGGAGAAAGACCGGCGCTGAGGCGCCGGCCTGACCTTGCTTATGAGCGAAGACGGGGAAAAAAGCCGCGCCGAGCTGTATTTCAGGCTGACGGCCATGCTGCTGCTGGGCGCGGCCGGCTTTCTGGCGGCGGGCGTGCCGGGCTGGCCGCGGTGGCTGGCCGCGCTGCCGGCGGCGCTGCTGCCGCCCGCCTATTATTTTTTCTGCCTGCGCAGGCTGGCGGAACTGGCCTCCGGCGGCATCGGGGAAACCGCGGATTTCGTGCTGGGCCCCGGCCGGCCGCTGGTGGGGGCGCTGCAGCACCGCGCCGAGATAATCCCGTTCCTGAAAGAATTTTTTCCCGCGCCGCCCGCGGCGGTGGCCGAGATAGGGCGCGCGAAAGGCGGCACGCTGGCCCTCCTGTGCCGGGCGGCCGCGCCCGGCGCGCTGGTAGTCAGCCTCGACCTTCCCGGCGGCGCTTTCAGCGGGCTCATACCGCTGCTGAACAAGGGCGCCTGGCGCGCGCCGCTGCTCAGGGCGATGGCCGGCCCAGGGCAGGAACTGCGCCTTATAGACGGGGATTCTAAACTGCCGGCCACGCGCGAAAAGTTCCGCGCGGCCCTGGCAGGCCGCAAGCTCGACCTGCTGTTCATAGACGGGGACCATACCTGGGACGGGGTGAAGTCCGATTATGAGAACTACGCCGGTTTCGTCAAGCCCGGCGGAGTGATAGCCTTCCACGACATCCAGCCCGGCTTCGAGGAGCACGGCGTGGCGGTGCGGCGCTTCTGGCTGGAGACGGCCCTGCCCGGCGCCCGCGCCGAGTTCATCGCCGACAGTTCGCAGAAAAGCTACGGCATAGGCGCGCTGCGCCTGCCAGGATGAAACCATGACCATGCCTCCAGAAAAAATAAGCGTTATCGTGCCGGTCTACAGCGCCGACGCCTACCTGCTGGAAATGCTGGAACGGCTTTTTTTGCCGGGCCTGCGCCTGTACGCCGGGCGCAGGGTGGAGCTGGTCCTGATAGACGACGCTTCGCCGCTGGGCCGGGAAACGGAGGCGCTGGCGCGCGCGGCGCAGCAGTGGGCCGACGTGGTACATTACCGAAACAGCGTCAACCTGGGCTATGTGCGCTCGGTGAACAAAGGCCTGTCGCTCGCCACCGGCGACAGGCTGCTGGTCTGCAACAGCGATACCCGCCTCGCGCCGCTGGCGCTGGCCCGCCTTGAGGCGGCCCTGGACGCGGACGAGCGCCTGGGCATGGCCGGTCCCGTTAGCAACAGCGCGTTCAACGCCAAACTGCAGCAGTGCGCCCGGCTGCCGCGGCCCCTCGCCTCTTTCTCCGCCGGCGAACTTGCCGCGCTGGACGTGTTCGGGCGGGCCGTTGCCGCGGCCCCGGCCGCGCCCGTGGAGGCCGCCTGGCTGCTGGGCTTCTGTACCCTGATCCGCAGGAAGGTAGTGGAGGAAATAGGCCCGCTGGACGAGGGCTTCGGCTTCGGCTACCTGGAAGAGCTGGATTACGCCGTCAGGGCGCGCCGCGCCGGCTGGCGGCTGGCCGTGGTCCCGGACGCTTTCGTTTTTCACGGCGGGCTGCGCCGGGGTTTGCAGGCCGCCGGCCCCAACGCCGGCTCGCAGACGGCGCGCGCTTTCCGGCTCAGGACGTTCTTCAGGATAGCGCGCGGCTTCGTTTACCTGGTCTGTAAACACGGCTGGAAAGCCGCGCGCCAGCCGCAGGACGGCGACGGAGCCTCCGACTACGGGCGGTACTTGGAAAAATGAAAGTAATTTTCTGGGGCGACAGCCTGACGCTGGGCCGGCCCGGCGCGGCCTTTGTCGGGGACCTGCGGCAAAAACTGCCCGGGCACGAACTGCTGAACCGCGGGCGCAACGGCGACACCGTGATAACTCTATGCCGGCGGCTGGAAGGGCCGGCCGCCGTTGAAAGCCACGATATCGCGGTGCTGTGGGTGGGCGTCAACGACGTGCTGGCCGCCCGGCGCGAACCCTGGCCCGCGCTCCCCAAAAAACTTATTTTCGGGCAATGGGCGCGAACGGCGGAAGAATTTCTGGCGTATTATGAAAAGGCGGTGTGCGCTCTCCGCGCTAAAGCGCGGCGCGTTCTTCTGGTGTCCCCTTTATGCATAGGGGAGGACCCGGCTAACCCGTTGAACAGGCGGCTGGAAGAATTGGCCGCGGCGCTGCCCGGCCTGGCCGACCCCGCGCGGAACATTTTATATCTGGACCTGAGAAAACCGTTCTTTGCCCGCCTGCCTGCGCGGCCTTCGGCGTACATGCCGGGCAGCGCCGCGCTGCTGTTGGACGCCGTGTTCCATACGCCGGAAAAAGCGGAACTGAAAGCTTTGCGGCGGGGCCTGCGGTTGACCACCGACGGAGTGCATCCGAACCTGCGCGGTGCGCGGCTTCTAGCCGAATTGTTTTTTGCGGCGTTATCCCCTTATCTTTCCCGAAACAGGTGAGCTTATGCCGGGCCGCCAGAACCGGTCTGCAAAAAGGTGACGCCCTGCCGCCGGGTAAGAATGCCTGTTCCGGGCGAACCGGTTTCCCTGTTCACAGCGCGGCAGCTTTGCCGTTCTGCCACCGGTGCGGAGCCGGCTGTTAATCAGCGCGTGGAAGATTATATGTATAATATTCGCAGGGTTACATATGGGGACTTCTGCAAAAACGATATTTCTTGCAATTCTGCTGGCGGCGCTGTTTTGCGGCCGGGGATATTCGCGCGATGTGGCCGTTGTCCTGAAAAACGGCGTGGAGCGCAAAGGCGAGCTTGCGGCCTCGGATAAAGATTCCGTTTCCATAAGGTTCAGGAACGGCAAAATAAGAAAGATAAATATCGCGGAAATAGATTCGGTCGTGGACCGGAAAACGAAAAAGGATATCCTGCCTTCCCTCCAGAGCGCGGACACCGCGGCCGAGGAAGAATCCGGCGCGGAAGAAACCCCGGCCGCCAAGGAAAAGCCTTCGGCGGCGAAAAAGCCTGCCGCCCCGCGGTCTGCCGCCGCGGAAACCTCCGCCGCGCTGGCGCCCGGAGTTAAAAAGAACGCCAAGATAACGATCGTATTGAAGAACGGGGTAGAGCGCAAAGGCGAGCTTGCGGCCTATGGTAAGGACGCTGTTTTTATCAGGTTCAAGAACGGCAAAATAAAAAGGATAAGTGCCGCGGAGATAAGCTCCGTTTTTGACAAAGAAACCAACGAGGATATCCTGGCATCCCTGTGCGGCGGACCTGGCGCGGACGCGGAAGAGAACGACGAGGCGCAGGCCTCCGGAAAAAGCGGCGCGGCCGGGGAGACCGTCGAGGAAAACGTCGCGGCTCCGGCTGCAGCGGAGAAAAGCGCCGCGGCTCCGGCCGCCGGGGGGAAAATAGTTGCCGCCGCGGCAGCCCCGGGAAAAGGCGCCATTCTGCAGGAAGCCGCCGGAAAAGGCCAGCTGAAATTTCCAGCCCCGAAAGCGCTGCCCGATAATTTAATGGAGTGGATGGCCGCGCGCTATAGCGCAAAGACCATGCTCGGTTTTAAATGGCAGAATCCGAACAAAGCCAGGCTGTATTATGCCAGGGAGAAGGACAACGTCCCCGGCCTCGGGGCGGTGAGTTCGGGAGTAGCCGGAAAACCCTCCGGCTTACACGGAGGCAGCGCGGTGAAAAAAATGCCGGGCACGCGCTTCGATATTATGCCCTACGCCCAGCTTGATGACATTGACGCCACGGACGTTAAGACCGGTTCGTACATCGAGATGAGAGTAATAAAGCCCGGAACTTGGGTCTCCTGGAATATGGGTTACCTGAGTTTTTCAGAAACGGTTACCGAGGATGTCCAGGACCTTATACAGTCGGGTAACACCATGGATGTCACCAGCGGCGTGAGAACCCGCAATACGGACGCCAGCGTGGTGTATGCCTCCCTGGTGCTGTCCCTGCCTATCGAGAATTTCTCTTATTACTTTTTTGTCGGGCCGGCTATGGTGAGTTGCGATAACGTGGAGACCGGGGTAAGTACGATCGACCACTATGATTTCAGCAATCACCTTAACGACACCTCAACGCCGGGAACGTTCGACGCGAAGAAAAGCGGGTCCGCTACCACTGTGATGGCGGGCGTCGGTTTCGCGTTCAGGTCCGCCAGCGGCTTCGGTATCTTCGGGGAATCCAAATTTATTCAGGAGGCCGGGTCTTTCAAGGGCGTGGACAGCTTCGGGGCCGGCCTTTCTTTCGGATTTTAACGCGGGAAACGGATCTAAAAACAAGATGGAGGAACAACAGAAATGAACAGAAAACTTATACTGGCGGCCGTAAGCCTGGCCGCGCTGGGCCTGGCCGGCTGCACGTCCATGAGCAAAACCTATCCCGTCAACCGGCTGAGCTCCGGCGTGGAGATCATGCCGCTTAACAGGAACGAATATAAGGTGATGGGGGATACCAAGGCCGAAGCCTGCGCCAAGTATTTTTTAGGCGGCAAGCTGCCCTGGTTCAGCGGTTCTCCCTCCAAGACGGTGGCCGGGGCCGAGGGCGGCGGCGGCAATTTCCTCGCTTCCCTTCCTATAATAGGCACTTTTTTCGGCGGGCAGGAGAAAGTGGTGCAGGAAGCCACCTACGAAGCGCTTGAAAAAGTGCCGGGCGCCGACGCGCTGCTTTCAGTGAGGATCAGGACGCAAAGGAAATATTCCTTTCCCCTGTTCTACCGCGAGGAATGCGCCACGGTGCAGGGCAAGGCTTTCGCCATAAAGACCGACGCCGGCGCCCTCGAATAGAACGAATGAACGCCGATCTTCCCCGCCGCCTGCGCGGGGCCGCGCTTGTTCTCCTGGCGCCGGCCCTGTGCGCTTGCGGCGGCAGCCTTCAGATAACGCGCAATCCCAACGCCGGACTTTCCTCCGTGAGAAAGATCGCCGTCGTTCCTTTCGGGGCGGCTCCGGCGCAGGCGCGCATTACCGGCGAATGGGAAACGCTGCTGCTTTCGCTGGGGTACCGCGTAGTTGAACGGGACAATATCGAGCCGCTGCTCAGGGAGCAGGGGCTTTCCGTGAACGGGATAGTGGATCCGTCCGAAGCTCCCCGGATAGGCGAGCTCCTTGGCGTGGACGGCCTGGTGCTGGGCCGCCCCAATCCGCGCGATCCGTATTATTCCTACACCATGACCGGCATGGCGAGGCTCTCGGAGCCCGCGCCGGTTTCCGTGAAGCTTGTTGAAACCGCCACCGCGCGCGTGGTCTGGAACGTTTCCGGAGAACAGTCGGAGGCGCTCAGCGTGGCGCGGGAGGGCCGCGCCGTGAACCCGCAGCTCAGGAGCTCCCTGGAAGGCGCGCTGAAGGACGGCGGCTGGAAAACCGGCAGGCCGGTGCGCGAAAGCTCCTCCGAAGCGGAAATAGCTTTTAACCCGGAGCTGCGCGCGAAAAAAGGGATGCGCGTAGGCGTGTACGCTTTCGCCGGCGGCAACGACAACGGCGACGGCGGCGCCTGGGCCGATAAGGCCGCGGCCATGCTGCTCAGGGCCGGTTACGACGTGGTTGACCGCCAGCAGCTGGAAAAGATACTCGCGGAACAGAAGATCTCGCTTACCGGCGTCACGCGCGCGCAGGATATGGCCCGGCTGGGGAAGATAGCAGGGCTGCGCGCCGTGCTTGTGGGCACCGCCTCAGGCGGCCAGGTATGCGCGTATCACGCGAAACTGGCGGACGTCGAGTCCGGGGAGCTCTATTGGAGCGCCTACGGGGAAGATTGCCGCCTGAACCGGTTCGTGGACCTTATTGAGAAAGGTTTCGCGAAATAGCTGCCCGGTTTTTTTAGCGGCGGCCTGCTGCAGGCCGCCGCCGCTTTTTATCTTTAGAAAGTTATAATAACTGTCATGCCGCGGACCACCGGGGATAAAGCGGGAGGCTGGAAGCTTAAACGCTGGCTGGAAGCCTGCGTGCTGGCGGCCGCCGTGGCCGCCGCTTTCGGCAATTCCCTGCCCAACGCTTTCGTTTTCGACGACCGGCGGGTGATAGTCGAGAACAGGAAAGTGACGCGGGCGGATATTAAGGGGCTCTGGACGGAGCCCGCCTCCTGGTTCCCGGACAAGGACGATACTGTCTGGCGGCCCCTTACCTCTACCAGCTTCGCCCTTAACTGGAAGCTTAGCGGGCCGGACCCCGCGGCTTTCCGCGCGGTTAATCTTGCGCTCCACGCGGCCAACAGCGTTCTTATCGTACGCCTGGCGGAATTTATGGGGCTGGCCGGGCCGGTACCGATGCTCGCCGGGCTGCTGTTCGCGCTGCATCCCATACACACCGAGGCGCTCAATTCCATAGTGGGCCGGGCCGACCTGCTGGCTACGCTGTTCGTGCTGCTGGCCTGCCTGGCTTACGGCCGCGGGCGGCGCCTTTGGGCTGCGGGCTTCTTTGTTCTCGGCCTCCTTTCCAAGGAAAGCGCCGCCACTTTCATACTGCTGGTTCCCGCGCTCGCCTGGCTGAAGCCTGCCGCCGGCGGCTGGCGGCGCGTTGTGCGCTGCTGCCTGCTGCTGGCGGTTTTTACGGGCGCGTACATCCTTTACCGCCGGCTGGCTATCGGGGCTTTCGTGCCGGGCGCGGGCGCGGCGGCGGTTCCCGTAGGCGGCGCGGCGCTGGAACTGGATAACCCGCTGGCCGCCCTGCCGTTCTTTCAAAGGTGTTCGAACGCTATTTATATCCTGTGGCGCTATCTCCTGCTCTGCGTTTATCCCGGCACCCTGTCGGCCGATTATTCGCCCAACGCCATCCCGCTGCTCGGCGTGCTGTCTTTGCGGAACCTTTCCGCCGCCGCGGGCCTGGCCGCCGCGGGCGGCCTGCTCTGGCGCTGGGCCGGGCGCCGCCGGGAGGTCCTGTTCGCCGCCGGCTTCTTCCTGCTCACTTTCACTATCGTCTCGAATATGGCCTTCCCCATAGGCACTATCATGGCGGAGCGGCTGCTGTATCTGCCGTCCGCGGGTTTCTGCCTGCTGGCGGCTATGGCCTTCCCGAGGGGCCGGGGGGCGCTGCCCGCGCTGGCCGCCGCGCTGCTGCTCTGCCTTTACGCCGGCCGCAGCTTCACGCGCAACCGCGACTGGCGGGACGACAACGCACTTTTCGTGAAGACCGCCGCCACCTCGCCAGCTTCCGTGCGGGCGCTGGTCAACGCCGCCCAGGCACAGGTGGAGCGCAGAAAATTCGCGGAAGCCCGGGAACTGGTGCTGCGGGCGCTCAGGCTCTCTCCGGTCACGGATAAGTTCCCGCTGCCTTATAACACGCTGGGCCTGGCGCACCTGGGCGAGGGCGACCTGACGGCGGCGGAACTGGCGTTCCGGGAGGCGCTGAAGCGCGACCCCCTCGACCTGGACGCGCGGGTGAACCTGGGCATCGTGTTCGCGCGGCAGCGGCGCTACGACGGCGCCATCGCGGCCTTTGAAACGGCGCTGCTCACCGAGCCCGGGGCCGTAAAACTGCATTACAACCTGGCGCTGGCCTGCAGGCAGAAAGGCGAGGTGGTCTATGCCTGGGGTCAGCAAGCCGAGGCCCGCGGGCTTTTCCTGAAAGCCGGGGCGCATTACGAAAAAGCCCTAGAGCTTAAGCCGGACTACGCAGAAGCCGCCGCCGGCCTGCGCGCCCTGCAGGCGCTGCCGGGAAAATAAAAAGCCGTTTTTACGCGCGCGCATAGTTTAGGCGGTATCAGCCGGGTAAAAACGCGCAAACTTTTGCTATTATGTGGGAAGGGGGGGTATTTCCGATAATTGCTGCATTCAAAGGCCCGTCCCTATTTAACTTTTACTGAGAGAATTCTCCGGTAAAAAGGGTAGTGGTGCGCTGTCAGTGCCGGCGGGGGCGCCGGGCTTTGGCTTTTCCTGCCGCCAGGCGGCAGTTCTGCGTTCAGTTCCGCGGAAAGGATACAGGTTTTGAACTTTTTAAAAAGTCCCGGATAGGTCCGCTGCGGGTCAAAAGCAGGCAGGAGTAAAAAGGAAAACGATATGGATCACAAAGAAAAGCCGGGTGCGATGGGTTTTACTCAGCAAGCCTTCCCGCCCGGCACGCACATGTGCATGATCTACACGCATGAGGCTGAGCGCCGCAAAATAATCGGAAAGTTCCTCGAGAGCGGGATACTCGGCGGAGAAAAAGTTTCGTATTTCGCGGATATCATGAAGCCGGAGGAGGTCCGCGCCTGGCTGCTGGACCTGGGGATAACGCTCCCGGAAAGCGACGGCTTTTCCATACTGGCCGCTGAAAGAACCTATTGTCCCGACGGGACCTTCGTCCCCGAAAAAATGCTGGATACCCTGCGCGCGTTCTATGAGCGGGCGATAAAAGACGGCTATCCCGCCGCCCGGGTAAGCGGCGAAATGTCCTGGGCTTTAAAGCGCATCCCCGGGGCTGAACGCCTTATGGAGTACGAGGCTCTGGTCAACGAGGTGCTTTTGACGCATCCCGTAACCGCCATCTGCCAGTATGACGTGAATAAATTCAGCGGGGCCAGTATTCTGGACGTGCTGAAAGTGCACCCGATGATGATAGTTTACGGCCAGATAGTGCAGAATCCTTATTACATGAAGCCGCGGGACTTTCTTAAAACTCATCTGGCCGCGAAATGAACCGTGAAATAGACCTTAAAATTATCGGGCAGCTGGTTTCCTCCATCGCTCTGCTGCATGTTCTTCCTTCCGAGGAAAAGGCCGGCGAATTCCTCGTGCCGCTGCTGGCGGGCATTCCCGGCTGCCTTCGCGCGGAGGTGTGTTTCCGGCATTCAGCCGGCCCGGCCGGCGGCGCCGGGGAATGCCGCGACTGCGCCGGGCGGCGTGAACGGAACGGCGGCGAGGCGCCGTATCCCTGCGGGCTTGCCGGGACGGATAATATCCGCGCCTATCCTTTTGAAACGGTGACAAGGCTGTACGGCTATCTTATCCTGAACATAGGCAATGCCGCCGACTTCGGGCAATATGAGCCTTTTTTGAAGAACCTGGCAAACAGTTTCGCGCTGACGCTGGAAAACCGCCGGCAGCAGCGGGAACTGCGCGAGGCCGGTGAACTTCTGGAACAACGGATCAATGAGCGCACAGCCGAGCTGAAGGCAAGCGAAAGCGTAGTTAGCGCCAAACTGAAGGCTATGCTGGCTCCCGAAGGCGATACCGGGACGCTGGAAATAGCGGACATATTCGATATCCCCGCGATCCAGCGGATAATGGACGAATTCTATAAACTGACGAACATCGGTATCGGCATTATCGGGATCGACGGGAAAGTGCTGGTGGGCACCGGCTGGCAGGATATCTGCACCAAGTTCCACCGTGTCCAGCCTGAAACCGCACGGAATTGCGCCGAGAGCGATACTGTTCTTACGAAAGGCGTTGAACCGGGGACGTGCAGGACATACCTGTGCAGGAACAATCTGCGGGATATCGCGACGCCTATCATGGTCGGCGGGAAACATGTCGGGAATCTTTTCCTGGGCCAGTTCCTCTACGAGGACGAGCCTCGTGATCACGCTTTATTCCGCGAACAGGCCCGGCGCTATGGCTTTGACGAGAAAGAATACCTCGCCGCCTATGAGCGCATGCCGCGTTTCAGCAGGGAAAGGGTAGAGGTGGTAATGCGTTTCTACAGGCGGTTCTCGGACCTGATCTCCAGCTTGAGCTATGGGAAAATAAAACTGGCCCGCGCGCTCGCGCAAAGCAAGCAGGCGGAGGCGGAAAAAGAAAAACTTGGCGCGGCGCTGGCGGAAAAGAACAAGGAAATGGAAAATTTCCTTTATATCACCACGCACGACCTGCGCAGCCCGCTGGTGAACATACAGGGTTTCAGCCAGAACCTGGAGACCTATGCAAGGGAGCTGCGGGAGGCGCTCCTGCCGGTGCGCCTGCCGCCGGAGGCTGAACAGGAGTTGGCTAAATTAACGGGCGAGCGCATTCCCGGCGCGCTGAAGTTCATCCTGGAAAGCTCGCGCAAGATGGACTCGCTGATAACGGCCCTGCTTAAAGTCTCCCGGCTGGGCCGGGTGGAGATGAAGCCTGAAGTGCTGGAGATGAACGGGCTGATAAAAAAAATACTGGATTCCATGCGCTATCAGCTTGAAGCCGCCGGGGGCGAAATAGTGTGCGGGAGTCTGCCCCCGTGCAAGGCGGATCCGGGCGCGGTGAGCCAGCTCTTCAGCAACCTGCTGGACAACGCCGTAAAATACCGGGACAAGCTCCGGCCGCTGGCGGTTGCCGTGGCCGGGGAAGTTAAGGACGGCATGGTCTCTTACACGGTAGCCGATAACGGCTCCGGTATACCGGAAGCCGATCTGCACCTGATCTGGAACATGTTTTACCAGTCCGGCAGAACGCCGGGAAGGAAAGGCGAAGGCATAGGCCTCCCCACGGCGCGGCGCATCGCCGAAATGAACGGCGGCGGTATCAGGGTGGAATCAAAAGACGGGGAAGGTTCGGTGTTCTGCATTGAGCTGCCGGCGCCGGAGGTGGCGGAAAACGGAAAATAATAATTACCCGGTGAAGACGGAAGAGTTAATATATTCACCGGAGCAGTAAAGCGGCCGGGTTCTTTTGATGGCAGTTAAAGTCAGCAATATCAAGGCGGCCTAAGATGAAAACCATGGCAGGAAAAACGGACCGAAGCGAAGGCTATATCCTTATAGTGGACGACGAGCGCGGCACCAGTGAACTGGCGGCGCAGCGCCTGGAGCCGCTGGGGCTGAAGCTGCGCCGGGCAGCGACCGCCGAAGAGGCGGGCGCTATGCTTAAAGCGGACACCCCGGAGCTGATGCTGCTGGATTATTCCCTGCCCGGCACCAACGCCGTGGACCTGCTGGAACGGTTCAGGAAAGACGCCATTCCGGTTCCGCCTTTCCTTATCATAACCGGCCACGGCGACGAAACCGTGGCCGTGAACAGCATGAAGGCCGGCGCCCTGGACTACATGGTGAAAGATTCGGCTTTCCTTGAAAACCTCTTCCCGACCGTAAAAAAAACGCTGGAGAAAGCGGCGCTGCAGCTTAAGCTGAAAACCGCTCAGAAGAAGCTGCGCGAAAGCGAGGAGAAGTACCGCATGGTGGTGGATAACGCCAGCGAGGCTGTCATGGTGGCGCAGGATGGGATGTTCCGGCTGGTCAATCCCGCGCTCACGGCAATATTGGGCTTTTCGGAGCAGGAACTCAAAGCGATGCCTTTTTCCGCGGTCATCCATCCCGCTGACCGCGCCATGGTGGTGGGCCGCTACCAGAAGAGGCTGCAGGGTGAAACTCTCCCCTCCCGCTATGCGTTCCGGGCTGTAACAAAGGCCGGAAACACTGTGCTGGTGGAAATAACCGCGGTCCGGCTGGTCTGGGACGGGCGCCCCGCTATACTGGCCTTAATGGATAACATCACCGAGCGCAAAAAAGCGGAGGAGGCGCTGGCGGAAGCCGCGGAGGCGAAATCGAAGTTCGCCTCCATGGTTTCCCATGAGCTGAGAAGCCCGTTGACCGCCATTATGCTGGGCGTCAGTCTGGTTTTGGACGAGGCGGCCGGTCTGAGCGAAAAACACAGGTCATTGCTTGAGCTCGTGAACGATAATGGCAGGCGGCTGGGCCGCCTGATCAACAATGTCCTGGATTTTCAGAAGATCAAGGCGGGGAAAATGACCGTTGATCTCTCTGAAAATAATATTTGCGACCTGATCCTGAGCGTGACCCGGTCCATGGCCCTTCTGGCGAAAAAGAAAGGGCTGGAGCTGACGACGGAGCTGAACGCCGGCCTTCCCGTGTCGAAGTTTGACAGGGACAAGATTAGCCAGGTGCTTACGAACCTGCTGGCCAATGCCATAGCGCATACTGAAAAAGGGGGTATCGCCGTTCATGCCGGTTTTGAAAGCGATATGCTGCACGTCTCGGTCCGGGATACCGGCAACGGCATTAAAGCCGCGGACCTGCCCAGGCTTTTTCAGGCCTTCGAGCAGCTGGGCAGAGCGAACGAGCGGAAGATCGGCGGCACCGGCCTGGGGCTGGCGATCTCAAAAGAGATAATCCTGGCCCATAACGGGAAGATCTGGGCGGAGTCCGAGCCGGAGAAAGGCTCGGTTTTCCATTTTACGCTGCCTGTAACGCAGCGCGGAGGCTGACTATGGCGAAAAAGATTTTAATAGTCGACGATGAGCCGGACCTGCTGACCCTGGTGTCCTATGGCCTGGAGAAAAGAGGCTGTGAGGTGTTCTGCAGCCGGGACGGGCGGGAGGCCCTGGTTATGACGGCTCGGCATATGCCGGACCTGGTGATCCTTGACGTCCACCTTCCTGTAATAAACGGCGATGAGGTCGCCTGGATGTTAAAAAAGGATGAGAAGCTGAAGCATATCCCCGTGATCCTGATCTCTTCGGTGGCTGAAAGTCTCAGCGAAAAAGCGGAGGCGAGCGGCGCTGACGCTTATCTCAATAAGCCGTTCGAGCTGGAGGAACTTGTCGGCCTGGTAAAAAAGTTTTCCGAGCGGGCCTGACGGGCCTGTGCGCCTTGGCTTGGCACGCGTGCCGGGCGGACCTGGCGGTGAGCGGGGTGACGCAGCGCGGTAAGGGGGCGGAATCTTCATGCGGAGCGAGGTGAATTTTGAAGCATAAAATACTTATAGCGGACGATGACGAGAACATAAGGGTGGCCCTCGAATATGCGTTCGCGGACCATATCGTTATTACAGCCTGCGACGGCCAGGCCGCTATGTGCGTGATAGCGGCTGAGCGCCCTTCTGTGGTGCTGTTGGATCTTAAAATGCCGCTGATGGACGGCCTTGAGGTGTTGGGCGCGCTTAAAGGCATAAAGGATAAGCCGCTGATCATTATGCTTACGGGCAATGATGAGCTGGAAATGGTGAACAAGGCTCTGGAGATGGGCGCATTAAGTTATATTACCAAGCCGTTCGAGTTCGATGTTATACGGAAAGTCGTGCTGTCCGCGCTGGCGGACAGGGAAGGCGTTAAAAAGCCGGGTGACAGGCCGTGGCGGGTGAAAAAAACCGGGGATTAACGTTCCGCAGGCTTGTGCCTGATGAGTAATATCGGGCGGCGGCCAATAGACCTATGTCATAGGCCCTTTAACCCCTCGGGCCGATAAGCGTAAGAATGTGTTTTCCCGCGTTTTAGCGTCAAACAGACCCCTCTCCTATGAAGCCTTGACATGTCTATGGGCCTTAGGGCCCAAAGCGCAATGGGCACACTGGCCCAAAACTATCTGGGTACTTTGTCCTTGATGCTGGTCAATAATGAGTTATAATATGGGTGTAAGTTCAAGGGCCCTTGGCCCAAAGGGCCTACAGACCAAAACGCAGCACGGGAGGAGTAATGTTTAGAAAGACAGCCGCAGCGTTCGCGATAATCACCGCAGTATCCACCATGGTGTCGGCAGCTATTAACTTCGACATCCCCAATACGAAAACCCTTCAGCAGGAAATAACCGCTCTCGAGCTGAGCGTGCCCGCGGCCCCCGCCGCGGATAAGGCGGCCCACGCCAAGGTTGATAAGGAATGGACGGTAATGGTGTTCATTAACGCCAAGAACAACCTTGAAAAGTACGGCCTGCTTGATATGAACGAGATGGAGATGATAGGCTCCACCGATAAAGTGAACGTAGTCACCGAACTGGGCCGCATAGCCGGCTATGACAGCTCGGACGGCAACTGGATCTCTTCCCGCCGCTACCTGGTGGTTAAAGACGCCAATATGGCCAAGATCGCCTCTCCCGTGGTAAAAGACCTGGGCAAAGTCGATATGGGCGATTATAAGCACCTCATCGACTTCGTCGCCTGGGCCAAGGCCACCTATCCCGCCAAGCGCTATATGCTGGTGGTCTGGAACCACGGCGCCGGCTGGATCAAGTCCCGCAGCATGGACGCCACCAAAGGCATCTCCTACGACGACGAGACCGGCAACCACATCAACACCCCCCAGCTGGGAATGGCCCTGAAAGCCATGGGCAAGATCGACGTTTACGGCTCGGACGCCTGCCTGATGCAGATGCCCGAAGTGAACTATGAGATAAAGGACTATGTAGACTATATAGTAGGTTCCGAAGAGACCGAACCCGGCGACGGTTATACCTATAACCTGCTGCTGGGCCCTCTGGCGGCCAAGCCCACCATGACCGGCGCCGAACTCGGCAAACTGGCCGTGGACGCCTATGCCGACCATTACGGTACTCAGGACCACACCCAGAGCCTTGTTCTGGCCTCCGCCATGAACGGCCTGATAGCCCCGATCAATAACTTCGTTAAAGCCGCCATGGCCGCCAACGAAAAAGCCCTGATCAAGACCGCGATGAGCGGCGCGCAGGCTTATGCCTACGCCGAGAACAAGGACCTGTGGCATTTCCTGAGCCTCTACGCCGCTTCCTCCAAGGACGCGAACGTAAAGACCACCGCGAAAGCCCTGCAGGATTACCTTACCGGGACGCTGGTGCTTCACAACCGCGTGAACAGCAACTACTCGGACTCGCATGGTCTGGCGATCTATATGCCCAACTCCGTGAACTCCGCCTACGCCGAACTGGCCTGGGCCAAGGCCGCGCAGTGGGACGAGTTCATCGCCTGGTACGTAAAATAAGTTAAGCGCCCAGCGCGCAACGGAAAGGCCGGCTTAACTGCCGGCCTTTCTTTTTTTAGGAGGGGACGTATTTGACTTTTTGACTATTTCTCCGAAATGGGCGTGAGGCCGTTGAGAAATAGTCAAAAAGTCAAATACGTCCCTATCCCTATCTATGGGCCCTTTGGCCCCTTAATACCGGGTCTTATGTGCCTTGTTAACGGTTATGGTTGAGCTAGAATATGTATGTGAACTTCTCAACATTGTCCCGGAGGCTAACCATGATCCCCAAGTTATCTCTGTCTGCGCTGGCGCTGGCTATGACCGCTTCTATGGCTGTGGCTGAAGTTAATTTCGACAAGGGCGGCTTCGACCTGAACAAAGAGATCTCCAATACGGAAGTTACGGCGCCCTCCGGCGCTGACAAAGGCGTTATCTGGGACTGGCTGTTCGGCAAACCCACCGCCGTAAAGGCCCAGGCGGAGTGGACCATAATGGTCTTCGGTAACGGCAAGAACGACCTGGAGCCTTTCCTGCTCAAGGACCTTAACGAGATGGAGAAGATCGGTTCCACCGATAAAGTGAACATAGTGGTGGAAGCCGGCCGCATTGACGGCTATGACGCCACCGACGGCGACTGGAAAGGCGTGCGCCGCTACCGCATGACCAAGGATACCGACACTACCAAGGTCACCTCCAAGGTGGTGCAGGACCTCGGCCAGGTGGACATGGGCTCCTACCAGAGCGTGATAGATTTCGCGAAATGGGCCAAGACCGCCTATCCCGCCAAGAAATATATGCTGATACTGTGGAACCACGGCTCAGGCTGGGAAAAAAGCAGGCGGCTGGCCGGCGTTGCCAAGGGCATCTCTTATGACGAGCAGAGCGGCAACCACATCAACACCCCGCAGATGGGCCTGATCCTGAAAGCGCTGGGCAAGACCGACGTGATCGGCACCGACGCCTGCCTGATGCAGATGGCCGAAGTGGATTATGAGATCAAGGATTCAGTTGACTATATAGTGGCTTCAGAAGAGACCGAGCCGGGCGACGGCTACACCTACGACCTTTTCCTCGGGCCCGTGGTGGCCAAGCCTACCATGACCGCGATGGAAGTGGGCAAAGCGGCCGTGAACGGCTACGGCGACCATTACGACTCTATCGAGCAGGGCTATACCCAGAGCCTGGTGAAAGCCTCCGCCGTAGGCCAGCTGCAGCCCGTGACCGACGCCTTCACCGACGCGCTGATAGCTTCCGGCGAAAAGGCGCTGGCCAAGACCTCCCGCGACGCCGCCATCAACTTCGCTATGGACGAGAACCGCGACCTCTACGACTTCACCCGCCTGGTGGTGGAAGGTTCCAAGAACGCGGACGTGAAAGCGAAAGGACAGGCGCTGATGAGCTACATCACCACCCAGCTGGTGCTGCTCAGCCGCGCCCATGACGACAAGGGCGGCTACTGGAGCGGCCCCAAGGCGTACACCATCACCAAGGGCATAGCGGCCTACTTCCCCAACAGCTCCCTGGCCAACGGCTACGCGGACCTGGCCTGGGCCAAGGCCTCCAAGTGGGACGAGTTCGTTACCTGGATCAACCAGCCTTAATAAAGCGGTAATATCACCGAACGGGGGGCCGGCTTAACAGCCGGCCCTCTTTTTTTGGCCCGGGCTGGGATAAAAGGATATAATAATCATTAATATAACGAAAAAGGCCTGCAAGGGCTATATTTTTGGAGGAAGTTAATGATACATAAACTCGTATTGGCCGCGCTGGTCCTGTCCGTTTCCGCCCCGGTGCTGATGGCGGAAGTGAATTTCGACGGCAAAGCTTTCGACCTTAACAGCGAAATGACCAAATTAGCGCTGTCCGTGCCCGCCCCGGCCGCCGACAAGGCCCACCGCCCGGCCAAGGAATGGACCATAATGGTGTTCGTGAACGGCAAGAACAACCTTGAGCAGTTCGCGCTGAAAGACATGAACGAGATGGAAATGGTGGGCTCCACCGACAAGGTGAACATAGTCACCGAGGTGGGCCGCATAAAAGGCTTCGACAGTTCCGACGGCGACTGGAAGACCGTGCGCCGCTACCTGGTGAAGAAGGACACCGAGACCGCCAAGGTCACTTCCCCGGTGCTGGCCGAGTTCCCCAAGGTGGACATGGGCGATTATAAGAGCGTCATAGACTTCGCCAACTGGGCCAAGGCCAATTACCCGGCCAAGAAATACATGCTGATACTCTGGAACCACGGCGCCGGCTGGATAAAAGCCCGCGGCCTGGAGGCCACGAAAGGCATTTCCTACGACGACGAGACCAAGCACAACATCAACACCCCGCAGATGGCCCAGATCCTTAAGGAGATAGGCGGCGTGGACGTGTACGGTTCCGACGCCTGCCTGATGCAGATGGCCGAGGTGGATTACGAAATAATGAACTACGTGAAGTTCATTGTCGGCTCCGAAGAAACCGAGCCCGGCGACGGCTATACTTACAACGACTTCCTTGCCCCTGTTGCGGCCAAGCCCGCCATGGACCCCGAAGAGCTGGCCCGGGTGGCCGTAGACGCATACGCGAACCATTACGCCGCCAATAAGGAAGGCTCCACGCAGAGCTACGTGCGGACCGCGGCCCTGCCCGGCTTCCTGGACGCCGCCAACGCCTTCGCCTACGCCGTTACGCAGGCCGGGGAAAAAGACCTGGCCAAGAAGGCCATGGGCGCCGCGCAGAGCTACGCCTACCCCGAGAACAAAGACTTCTACCACTTCGCCCAGCTGGTGCTGGCCGAGACCAAAAGCGACGATGTGAAGGCAAAAGGCCAGGCGCTGATGAGCTACATCACCGATACGCTGGTGGGCTATAACCGCACTACCAACAGCCCCGGCAGCGGCTACTGGAATCCCCCGGCCAACTACGACAATTCCCACGGCATAGCGGTGTACCTGCCCGGAACCGCCGCCCCGGCCGGCTACGCGGAGCTACAGTGGGCCACTTACTCCAACTGGGACGAGTTCATAGCCTGGCTGGCGCTGCCTTAAGTTCAGGCACAGCGCAGTAAGGAGCCGCCCGCCGAAAGCGGGCGGCTTTTTTATAGGCCCTTTAACGAAAAACCTCTGGGCTTTTCGGCCCTGTCGCCCGGGGCCGCATACTGTTAAACTAGTAAAGATGCTTTTCTGGAGGACTCATGCTTAATAAAGCCGGGCTTTTAGCGCTTTCGGCGTTCTTTTCAATTTCAGCCGCGTCCGCGGCCCCAGTGGATTTCGACCGCGGCACAGGCGGCCTGAAGGGTGAGCTTTCAGGCGCGCAGGTTCCGGCTCCGTCGCCCGCCGGAGAGAAAGGGCTGGGGCACTGGCTGTTCGGGCAATACGCGGCCCCGCAGAAAGTTTCCAAAGAATGGACCATAATGGTGTTCATCAACGGCAAGAACAACCTGGAGCAGTACGCGCTCAAGGACATGAACGAGATGGAAATGGTGGGCTCCACCGACAAGCTTAACATCGTTATCGAGACCGGCCGCATAGACGGCTACGACGATTCCGACGGCGACTGGACGGGCACCCGCCGTTACCTGGTGCAGAAAGATACCGACACCGAAATAGTTTCCTCGAAAGTGGTGCAGGACCTGGGCAAGACGGACATGGGCGATTATAAAAGCCTGATAGCTTTCGGTAAATGGGCCAAAGCGAAATATCCCGCTAAAAAATATATGCTGATAGTCTGGAACCACGGCTCAGGCTGGGAAAAAAGCCTGCGGTTCCGCGTTAATAAAGGCATCTCCTACGACGACGAGACAGACAACCATATAACCACGCCGCAGCTGGGCCTGGCCCTTAGGGAAATGGGCGGGGTGGACGTGTACGGCTCCGACGCCTGCCTGATGCAGATGCCGGAAGTGGACTACGAGCTGAAGGATAGCGCGGCCTATATTGTGGGTTCGGAAGAGACCGAGCCGGGCGACGGCTACACTTACAATACCTTCCTGGGCCCCGTGGCGGCGAAGCCCGCCATGACCCCGGCGGAACTGGCCAAGATTGCGGTGGACGCGTACAGCGACCATTACAAGGAGCAGCGCACCGGTTCCACGCAGAGTTTCATAAAGACCGCGGCCCTGACCGGCCTGGTGGCCCGCGTGAACGCCTGGGTTGACGCCGTGATGGCCGCCGGCCTTAAGGCGGAAGTGGCGGCCGCGCGCTCGGAGGCCCTGTCCTACTCCATCTCGGAGAACAAGGACCTTTACCACCTGGTGAGCCTGGTGGCGGGGAAAACGCAGGACGCCGGCGTGAAAGCGAAGTCCGCCGACCTGCAGAACTATATAGCCAAGGACCTGGTGCAGCACAACCGCTTCAACGACCAGCCCGACGGCGGCGACGACAACCCCGACGACTGGGACACGTACCGGGCGAAACTCTCCAGATGGGGCGGCAAGGATTATTCCGAATCGCACGGCATAGCCGTCTACCTGCCCGGCTCCGCCGCGGCCGAGGGCTACTCCGAACTAGCCTGGGCCGCGGCCACGAAGTGGGACGAGTTCATAGCCTGGGACGCGGCGAAGTGACAACTGAGGGGACGTATTTGACTTTTTGACTATTTGGCGATTAATTGCTGTTTTATCCGGGAATTAAGTGTTCAGGTTGTAAGTTGGGACGCTAACTTCTGCAAATAGTCAAAAAGTCAAATACGTCCCCTAAATACTAAAAAGAACCGCCCCCCCGGTGAACGGGGGGGCGGCTTTTTTGCCCGCTACAGCTGCTTATTTGCCGGCTTCGGGTTTCTTGGCGTCGGCCTTTTTGGTCTCGTGCTTGCCTTCATGCTTCATGATGGGCTTCACGGAGGCTTTGCCGTCCTTCACGGAGACTTTCACCTTCTCGCCCTGGGTCAGGCCGGCCATCTTGGCGGCTTCGAGGGTGAATTTCTTCTCCGCGCCCTTGGCGTCCTTTACGGTGATCTCGTTGGTGGCGGCGTCGATGGCGCTGATCTCTCCGTTGGTCACTTCAACTTTCTTCGCCACTTCTTTCTTGGCGGCGGGCTTCTCCGCTTTTACAGCGGGGGCGGCGGCCGGGGCGGCAGCCGGCTGCGCGAAGCTCATGCCCGAGAAAGCGGCGACGGTTACGACCGCGAGTAAGTACTTGTTCATTTTAGTTTCCTCCCAAAAAATAACTTCTATGCCCATAGTGTAGCACTAGCCGCATTAAAGCGCGCTTAGAACAGCATTAAAATATTTTAATGTTCCGCGGGGGGGAAAATCACGGTGAAGGCGGCGCCGGCGCCGGGGGCGCTTTCGGCTTTTATTTCAGCTCCGTGGGCCTCCGCTATGGACCTGGCTATGGCCAGGCCCAGGCCGAAGCCGCCGGAGCTCCGGGAGGAGTCGGCGCGGTAGAAGCGCTTGAAGATGTGCGGCAGGTCGCCGGCCGGGATGCCGGGGCCGCGGTCGGCTATTCTTACCGCCGGCCGCCCGGCGTCCTTGTAGATCTCCGCTTTTACGCTGCCGCCGGCCGAGCCGTATTTTATGGCGTTGTCCAGGAGGTTCAGGAACAGCCGGTGCAGCTGGGCGGCGTCGGCCTCCACCCCGGTATTCTCCGCCGCCGCCAGCTCTATCTTTACTCCCGCTTTTTCGGCCAGCCCCGCCAGCGCGGTTATGGCGCCGGCGAGTATTTCGCCGAGGTCAGCGCGCGAGCGCTCCAGGCGCACTTCCCTGTTGTCGAAGCGGGCCAGCGTAAGCAGGTCGCCCACTATGCGCGACATCTTTTCCGTCTCTTCCAGGTTGCTCTGCAGGATGGCGGCGTATTCCCCGGCCGAGCGGGCTTTTTTCAGCGCCACCTCCAGCTCCCCCTTAAGTATGGTCAGCGGGGTCTTCAGCTCGTGGGAAACGTCCTGGATGAAACGCCGCTCGGAAAGAAAAGAATCTTCGAGGCGCGCCAGCATGGCGTTGAAAAGGTCGGCCAGCTCGCGGATCTCGTCGCGGGTGCCCGGCGGGGTCAGGCGCAGGCTCAGGTTGTGGGCGGTTATCTGCCGGATAGTCCTGGCCATATCGGCCACCGGTCTCAGCGCCACGCGGGCGAAGAACATGCCGAAGGCCCCGGTGAGCAGCACTATCAGCGGCACCAGCGCGGCCATCATCACGCGCAGGTGCCTGAGGGCGAACTGCGTATGGTAGGTGGAGCGGTAGGCCTGCACCAGGTACACGGCGCCCCGGGTGCCGGAGGCCGGCGTGGTATAGGAGCGGTAGGTGTTCTCCGGGCCGTCCCCGGAGCCCGCTTTGATTGTATCGTAGGCGGCGTTGCCTTTCAGCGCGTCCTTCAGCGTGCGCTCCGGCAGCTCGGGCGCGTCCGCCGCGCTGCGCGAACTTTCAAGCTGGGCGCCGCTGGCGTCGAGAATGCGCAGTTCTATCGCGCCCTGTTTCGGGTCCTCGGTGTGCAGGCGCACCAGCTCCGGGGCTATCCGGTAGAAAGCGCCGCCTTTGGCCGCGGCGGCGGAAACTCTGCCCACCTCTATGCGCTCGGTCTCCAGGTAGGCTTCCAGCGCGTCGGCCACGCCTTCCGCCCGCACCGCCAGCAGCTGGTCCAGGTTCTCGTCGAGGCTTTTTTCGAGACTATTGTAGACGAGCAGGCTGAAAATGACCAGCGTGACGGCCAGCGCCGCGGCGTACCAGAGCGTTATGCGGAAACGGACGGAGTTCAGCATCAGCTTTTAAGAATGTAGCCTTTGCCCCTGACGGTGTGTATTACTTTCCGGGCCGGGCTTTTTTCGAGCTTGCGCCGCAGATAATTTATGTAGACGTCTATCACGTTGGTGCCGGTGTCGAAGTTTATGTCCCACACGTGTTCGGCTATCATGGTGCGGGTGACGATCCTGTCCTTGTTGCGCACCAGGTATTCCAGCAGCGAAAATTCCTTGGCGCTCAGGTCCAGTTCCCGGCCGGCCAGGCGGGCCTTATGGGCCGCAAGGTCCAGCGCTATGTCCCCGGCTTTGAGCAGCGTGGAGGGGGCCTCGGGCCGGGCGCGCAGCAGGGCGCGTATGCGGGCCAGCAGTTCCTCGAAGGCGAAAGGCTTGGTGAGATAGTCGTTGGCGCCCGAGTCCAGCCCTTTTACCTTGTCCTCCACCCTGTCTTTGGCCGTCAGCATCAGGATGGGCGCGGCGAAGCCCGCGGCGCGCAGGCGCGAGCAGACGGTAACGCCGTCCAGGCCCGGCAGCATCACGTCCAGCAGCAGCAGGTCGTAGGGGTTCTCTTCGGCCAGCATCAGCGCCTCGTCGCCGGAATGCGTGACGTCGGCCGCGTAGCCTTCTTCTTTAAGGCCGCGCTTTATGAAATCGGCGATTTTCTTTTCGTCTTCTGCGATCAGGACGCGCATAAGGCCGTTAGACCCTGGTTTTGAAATAGGTGATGGTGCGCCGCAGGCCTTCCTCGAGGTCCACTTTCGGTTCCCATTTAAGTATTTTCTTCGCGCGGGTAATGTCCGGGCGGCGCACCTTGGGATCGTCCTCGGGCAGGGGGCGGAAAACTATTTTAG
The DNA here is from genome assembly GCA_903879915.1 of uncultured Elusimicrobia bacterium. GTDB lineage: Bacteria > Elusimicrobiota > Elusimicrobia > Elusimicrobiales > UBA9959 > UBA9959. Next base: position 6,684 of record CAIRNJ010000052.1, on the reverse strand, counting down.
AACGGCTGCGGGTCAGGCGCTTTATGGTCTCGGCCAGTTCCAGCAGGGTGACCTCGTGCGGGTTGCCGATGTTGACGGGGTCGTTCTCCTTGCTCACCAGCAGGCGGTAGATGCCTTCTATCAGGTCGGAGACGTAACACAGGCTGCGGGTCTGCGAGCCGTCGCCGTAAACCGTTATGGGCTTGTTCTTCAGGGCCTGCGTCATGAAGTTGGGCACCGCGCGGCCGTCCTTCAGGCGCATGTTGGGGCCGTAGGTGTTGAAAATGCGCAGAAGGCGCACCTGCATTTTATGATAACGGTGGTAGGCCATGGTCATGGCCTCGGCGTAGCGCTTGGCCTCGTCGTAGACGCCACGCGGGCCTATGGGGTTAACGTTGCCCCAGTAGGCCTCGTGCTGGGGGTTGATCAGCGGGTCGCCGTACACCTCGGAGGTGGAGGCTATCATGAAAATGGCCTTCTTTTCTTTGGCCAGCCCCAGGGCCTTGTGCGTGCCCAGCGCGCCCACTTTCAGCGTGGGGATGGGGAACTTCAGGTAATCTATGGGGGAGGCGGGGCTGGCGAAGTGCATCACCGCGTCGAGCTTGCCCGGCACGTGCAGGTAATTGGTGACGTCGTACTTGGTGAATTCGAACTTGGGGTTCTTGAACAGGTCCTGTATATTGTCGACGCTGCCGGTCAGGAAATTGTCTATGCCTATTACCGAATGGCCCTTGCCCAGCAGATAGCGTGAAAGATGGCTGCCCAGAAAACCTGCCGCGCCGGTGACTAATATTCTCATGAAATAGGCCTCCAGTTCGTAAATATTACCCGGTCGGCCCCGGTTACTTCGCGGGCGCGGGCCCGGGCTCGTTGACAGTGAGCTCCGTATCCGCTTCGGGTTCTACTTCGTGCGCTTTCGCGAGCTCCAGCGAGCGTTTCTTCTCCGCTTTGCCTATGAAATAAATGGCGATGAACATCAGTGCCAGGCCGATCCAGTCTTCCGTCTTGGGCAGTTTCTGGTCTTTTATCAGCCACCATACCAGTATGGTGGCCGCAGTGCCGGCTATCAGCGAGGTAAGGCGGTTCACCAGGCCGGCGAAGGTGGCGGTGCGGCCCTTGAACATGAACAGGAACACCGAGAAGAAGGCCGCCAAGCCGAAGGGTATGCCGGATGCTATGGTGCGCAGCCACTTGGGGGTGGGGTTCTTCGCCGCGTCCGAGAACTGGAACGCGAAGGTCTTTTTTACTTCGGCCACCGGTTTGTCCACCGCCTCGGCGGCGGCTTTCAGCGCTTCCGGCGTTACTTTCTTGTAGGCCAGCAGCTGCCCGGCCTCGGCGATGGCGTCCTCCGCCTTGGAACGGTTCTCGGCGGTGAACTTGGAGGTGTCGGAGGCCAGCAGGGCTTCAGCTTTGGCTATGGAAGCCGCCAGGGCTTCGCGCTCGGGCGAGGGCTCCGCCGCCTGTACCGCGGCGGGGCGTTCGGCAGCCGTGAACGGTACCGCGGCCTGTCTGTTCACCACCAGGAAGAAGATGAACCCGGCCAGCACCAGGGCCGTGGTGGAGACGATCTGCTCCACCGCGAAGAAGCCTTTGGTGTCGTAGACGGCGCCCGGCTTGCGGGTGTTTTTATAGTAGTTCATTATGTAGATGCGGATGGTGTAGGCGACGATGTAAAAGGTGAGGATGGTCATGGCCGCCGCGTTGCCCAGGAAGTCGAAGTTAGCCTTGTCGAACACGAACAGCTGGCCGAAGAAGGCGGCGTAATTGCCGGTGGCCTGTACCATGGCGGTGGCGCCCTTGAAGTTCAGCATCTGCAGGGCCACGGCGATCAGGGCTATTACTACGGCCACGTTCTCTTCCCAGTAGACCTTTTTGTGAAGGATGCCCTGGCGTATCTGCGCCTCGTCGATGAGACGGCTTATTACGATGATGCTGGCCCGCATGATGATCATCGCTACCATCACGGAGATGGGCAGCGTGTACATCAGCGTGGTCGTGGGGATGACGATGCCGGTGCAGATGCCGGAGGGGATTATATAGAAGAACTCCCGGGGCATATCGAAGCCCAGAACTTTTACCCGGTCGGTGGACTGGAACTTATACCAGCCCCAGGCAATGACCACTGAGTTGCAGATGATCAGGCCGGCCATGGTGTTGTAGAAAGTATACTGGATGCCGCCTACGCCCAGGACTTTTTCGAAGTACTTGACCAGGAAACCTGTCATCACGTAGAGGGCGAAGTAGGAGAAGGAGAGCTGTAAGAGGCGCTCGGTGGTTCCTTCATGGGTTTTCTGTGTAAAAACTGTCTTGAGTGTCCTTATCATATCGTCTCCAGTCCGGCTGATCGGCGTAATTTAATCTCTTGTATTATATATAAATTAAAGAGGAAGGCTTGTTCCCGGCCTTTCGCGGTCAGGCTTTTGGCGCTCTTTTCCGCGAGATCTCCGCCGCCAGGTTTATCTTGTCCGTGAGCGCGAGGAGATTGAAAGGTTTTTCGATGTAGTCCATCGCGCCGAACAGGCGGGCGTCGCTGACGGTCATGGCGTCGGCAAGGATGCTGACCGCGAGGATGGGAATATGCGCGGCGGCGTCCATCGCGCGGATCTCGTTCATCAGGGTTATGCCGTCCAGGTCCGGCATCTTTATGTCCATCAGGATCACGTCCGGCATTTCGGCCGACCGCGCCCCGGCGAAAAAGGTCCGCGCCAGTTTCGGGTCGGAGAAAGTGCGCAGCTCGAAGCCGGCCGCGCCCAGGCCGGTCTCGTACATCTCCAGGACGGCGTCGTCGTCGTCGATGGCTGCTACTTTAACGCGTGGTTCTTCGGTCATAGTCGGGCCTGGCCGCGTCAGCGCTTCTTCCTCGGCGCGGCCGGTTTTGCCGCGGGGCCGGCCGGGCCGGCCTTGGAAGCTTCCAGCACGCTGCATTTAAAGGTGCCGCGCGTGCTGGGCAGGTAAAAAAGCGTGCGCAGGCCGTAAAGCTGCTGCTCTGTGATGAACGCCTGCAGCTCTTTGACGTCCGCGGCGGTTTCCAGCGGGATAAGGCGGTTCGCGTCCTTGATGGAGGCCAGCAGCGGTTTTATTTTCTGGATATTGTAGGTCTCGATGTTCTTCACTTCGCCGTCCCGGGCGGCTTTTTCGCGGAACGCGTCCAGCGCTTCGCCTTCCAGCGGCTCGGCCCGCAGGAAGGCCGCCGTAGTGGTGTCGACGTGCAGCTCCATCACCGCCTTGCGTAACTCGCCGAAAGCGTAGGCGAAAGCTTCGCCGAAGTTGTTGAGCGGGGCCTTGGTAAGGGTAAGCTCGCCGCTGACATACGCCGAGACGCTGAGCAGCTCACCGTGGTAGAAAACCGTCTTGTCCTGTTTGCGGTTCCTCGTGTTCACTATTTCGGAGTTCTCCGTTTCGCGGAGAAAGTCCTTGATCAGCTGCACGGGGATGTTCCCGCGCCGGGTGGTGACGGTCTTGGACGTTTCCTCGCGCAGGATGGCCCGCCCGTCCTGGGACACTTCCAGGTAATAGTCCGCGCCGGTCTTGGGGGAATTGCCCGTAAGCCAGACGGACTTGCTGCGGTTGTTCTTCATCTGGTCGTAGGGCCGCATGGCCTGCAGCGGCCCGGCGGCGCACAGCAGCGCGCCCAGCAGGAGGGCGGCCCTTGTCATGGTTCCCTCACCAGCGCGTCCGCGGATAATCCGCGGCCGCGGCGCAGGGCCAGCCAGAGCAGCCCCAGCAGCACCAGGTTCTGCATGAATTCGTGGGGCAGGGAGTTGGATTTTCCGGCGCCGAAGCAGCCGCAGGAGGTGACGGGCAGGCCGCGCAGCCAGGCCTGGGCCAGCAGCAGCTCGAAGAACGCCAGCATGGCCGCCGTGAACAGCCCGGACAGCCGCGTGAAGATGCCGGCCGCAAGCAGCAACCCGGCGTAAAGTTCTATCCAGGGCACCGAGTAGGCGGCCCACAGGGCCGGCCCGGCGGCCAGCACTTTGTACGACTCTATGGCGTAAGCGAACTCTTCGGCGGGGGCCAGCGCCTTGACGATGCCGGAATAAATAAAAACCCCGGCTACCACGAGCCTCGCCAGCAGGCCGAAAATTTCCTTAGGGTCCGTTTTTTCGCTCATTTCAGTTCCCGGGGCCGGCCGCGGTCCCTAAATTCTCAGCGGGCTTTTTTCAGCAGGAGATCGAAGCTTTTGGCCCGCTCCAGCAGCTGCCCGCCGCCTACCGCTCTTTTGCCGTTTATAAAAAAAGTCGGGGTAGCGTTAACGCCTTTCATTTCGCCTTCGGCGGCGTCGAGCGTCACGCGCCGGCGCGTGGCCGGGGCCGCGGCGCAGGCCTGCATTCTACCCCAGTCGAGGTTCAGTTTGCGCGCGAAGGTTTCGAATTCCGCTGGTTTTTCCTTGGCCAGCCCCCATTTTTCCTGGTTTTCGAACAGCAGCGCGCCGTATTCCCGGAATTTGCCCTGCTCGCCGGCGCAGTCGGCGTAGGCCGCGGCGTCCGCGGACCATGGGTGGATGCCGCCGAGCGGGTAATGCTTGAAGGTGAGCCGTATCTCGCCGCCGTAGATCTTCAGCATGTCCTCCAGCGCCAGCGCCGCGTGGCGGCAGGCGGGGCAGGCGAAATCGGTGTATTCGTAGATCTGTACCGCGGCGGTAACGGGGCCGAAGGTGCGGAAATCCGGCGCGGGCCGGGTGGGGCCCAGGTTCAACTGGCGCGCCAGCAGCACGGCCGTGGTGGAAACGAAGATAAGGACCGCGGCCAGCGCGGCCAGGCGCGCGTTCTTTTTGCTTATCATAAGACGGCCTTCCTGAAAATACTTCTTAAGACCATGAAATTATACTACAAAAGCTTGACTATCTTGGACGGCGAATGTGCGCCTTTTATCAGCAGTATTTTTTTAGCGTCCACGCCCAGCGCCAGCGCCAGCGCGCGCAGGGCCGCGGCGTTGGCCATGCCCCTTTCGGCTTTCGCCTTGGTCCAGATCTCGTAAGTATCCTCGCTGCGTTTTACTACTTTGTCCCGTTTGGAATCGGGGTGGACGCGTAATTTAATGAACATAAAGGGAGCGATTATCCCTGTATTAAAGTTTCCGACGTCATGTCCTTGGGCTGCGGCAGGCCCAGCACTGCCAGCACCGTGGGGGCGATGTCCGAAAGTATGCCGTGCGGGCGCAGTTTCACGCCGGCGGTATCCTTCGCTATATAAATGAACTCCACCGGGTTGGTGGTGTGGGCGGTCATGGGCATGTTCAGTTTGTAATTCCACATTTCCTCGGCGTTGCCGTGGTCGGAGCTGACCATCACGGTGTAATCGTGCCGCAGCGCCTCGGCCACCAGTTTTCCTACGGAAAGGTCCGTTATTTCCACGGCTTTTACGGCGGCCTCGTAGATGCCGGTATGGCCCACCATGTCGCAATTGGCGAAGTTCACCAGGATGAAGTCGTATTTCTCCGAGGCTATCTCGGTAAGGGCGCGCGCGCATACCTCGGGTGCGTTCATCTCGGGGTGCTCGCCGAAGCTGGAGGGGTCCCAGGTGCCTTTTATCTCCACCTGGTCCTCGCCCGCGTAAGGTTCGGTGCGCTTGCCGTTGAAGAAGGAGGTGACGTGCTTGAACTTCTGCGTCTCGGCGAGGCGCAGCTGCTTCAGGCCTTTTTCCGAGATCACCTGGCCCAGCAGGTTCTCCATGCCGCCGCCTTCGTCCATCGGCGGCAGCGCGCTGAACTTGAACTCGTCGTAGTAGCGGGTGAGGCCGCAGTACACGATGTCCATCTTTTTCCAGCGGTTCCCCGGGTAATTGTCCTCGACGAAGGCCTTGGTGAGCTGTATGGCGCGGTCCTGCCTGAAGTTGAAATGCACCACGGAATCGCCGTCCCTCATGCCGGGATAGCCGTCTATCACGGTGGGGGGGATGTACTCGTCCACGATGGGCAGGCCGTTGGGGTTTTTCAGTGTGGCGTAGGCGTCGTTCAGCGCGGCTTCGGCGCTGGCGGCCTTCGCGCCTTCTGCGCGGGTGATGGTGTTATAGGTCTGGTCCGTCAGTTTCCATTTTTCGCCGCGGTCCATGGCGTAGTAGCGGCCCATTATGGTGCCTATCGAGGCTATGCCCACTTCCTTTATGACCTCTTCCAGCATTTTCAGGAAGCTCAGCGCGCTGCGCGGGGGCGTGTCGCGGCCGTCGGCGAAGAAATGGATGTAAACTTTCTTTATGCCCATTTTCCTGGCCTGGCGCATAATGGCGTACATGTGGTCCTGGTGCGAGTGCACGCCTTCGTCCTGCACCAGGCCCATCAGGTGCAGGGCGGAGCCGTTCTTCACGGCGTTGTCGAGGGCGGCTTTCAGGGCGGGCATGGTGAAGAAGGTGCCGTCCTCTATCATGTCCATGATGCGCTTGAGCTCCTGGATGACTATGCGGCCGGCGCCCATGTTCAGGTGGCCCACTTCGGAGGAGCCCTGGTAGCCTTTGGGCAGCCCCACGGCCTCGCCGGCCGGTTCGAGCACGGAATTGGGGTAGTCCCTGAGGTAGCGGCGCATGTTGGGCGTTTTTGCGTTGTCGACGGCGTTGAACTTGTCGGGCCGGTACATCCCCCAGCCGTCGCGCACGATAAGCAGAACTTTTTTCTTGGTCATAGTAATATCCTCAGGTAAAGCGGTCAGCCTATATTTTAGGAAATATATGGGGTCAGGTCTTGCATTTCAACAAAATGTTGAAATGCAAGACC
>CAIRNJ010000051.1 GCA_903879915.1 uncultured Elusimicrobia bacterium | reverse complement strand
CGGGTAACTTAGCTGCCGAAATTACCAACCGCGGCACGGCTGTGACCGGCGAAGCCAATGCGCGTATTGCGGCTGATAACACTATCGGCGTGGCTACCGGCACCCTGGTCACTAACCTGGCGACCGAGACGACCAACCGCACGAATGCCGATAACGCTTTAAGCGGCAGGTTGAACACTGTGGCCACTGACACCACGACCATCTCAGGCAACCTGGCTACTGAGATCACCAACCGCGGCAGCGCCGATACAGCCTTAAGTAACAGGCTGTACTCCGTGGCCGCCGATACCAATACGTTAGGGATTCAAATGGCGGCCAGGGCCATTCGTTTAGATGTTGCAATTGATACTGCCGCTATAGCAGCCAACCTTTCATCTGAAATCACAACCCGCAGCAGTGCGGATACTGCGTTGAATGGAAGGCTTAATACAGTAGCCACTGATACCAGCACTATCTCCGGTAATCTGGCGGCGGAGATCACCGCCCGCGGAAACGCAGATAATAGCCTGAGCGGCCGGCTGAACACTGTTGCCGTTGATACTAATACGTTGGCGGTGCAGTTAACTACCAAAGCCATTCGCTTCGACGTGGCCGCTGATACTGCCGCCATAGCCGCCAATCTTTCATCCGAAACCTCCACCCGCGGCAGTGCGGATACTGTGTTGAGCGGAAGACTTAACACGGTAGCCGCCGATACCAGTACGCTAAAGACCCAGATAGATTTGAAGGCTCCCTTGGCCTCTCCTGCCTTCACCGGCACGGTAACTGGTATCACAAGCGCAATGGTCGGTCTGGGCAGCGTGGATAATACTTCCGACGCGAACAAGCCTGTGTCAACGGCACAGCAGGCCGCCTTAAACCTGAAAGCGCCTCTGGCTTCGCCGACATTCACCGGAACAGTTTCCGGCATTACCGCGGCCATGGTCGGCGCTCCGTCCGGTTCCGGCACTTCATCCGGTTCCAACACCGGCGACCAGACTATAACGCTGACCGGCGACGTAACTGGTTCAGGCAACGGGTCGTTCGGCGCCACATTGGCCAGTACAGGCACGGCGGGCACGTATCGGTCCGTGACTACGGACGCCAAAGGGCGCGTTACTTCCGGCACCAACCCCACAACAATAAGTGGTTACGGGCTTACGGATGCCGTGCAGCTGCAAAGCGCAACTCCGGGAGCGCAGCAGACCGGCAATATCAATATTTCAGGCGCGGGATTATTCGGCGGCAACGTCGGCATCGGAACAACGAATCCGGGGTATAAGCTGGATGTGAACGGTGCTTTGAACGTGGGCGGTAATTTTACGGGGACAACTGGCTCATATTCCTCTTATTTGACGATGGGATCGTTGGTCGTTGCTGACCCCGGCGCCGCCTATTATGCGTTCGGGAGCAGGATCGGCGGAACATTGGGTATCGTCGGAGGTGTTTCGATAGGTTCAGCCGGCGCCGCTGCCCCGGCTAACGGGCTGCTGGTAGGGGGGAATGTCGGTCTCGGGACCACGAGCCCGGGTCAGAAACTGGACGTGAACGGCGCCATGAATATCAGCGGCATTATCTACGGCGGGGCAGATGCCTCTCCGACGCTGAGTTTAAAGAGCACGTCCGGCAATGCGAACAGGAGCGGAATATCCATAGGCAATATTTATAACTCGGATAACGGCGGGATCTCCTTCTTCACCGCGGGGGCCGCGACGGAAACAGAAGCCGTGCGCATCCAGGGAACTACCGGCAACGTCGGCATCGGGACCACCGCGCCTACGGACAAGCTTGATGTCTACAGTACCATCTCCACCGGTATCACCGTGCGGACGTTCAGCAGTTCCTCTAATATCGCTTCGTTAACGTTGAAGTCGCATTACGGAGACATCTGGAAACTGGCTACTTCCGGCAGTGATACGGGCCTCAGCTTCCTGACCGGGGCCGGACAGCGGTATTATATCGCCACGGACGGGGCCGTTAAAGCCCTTTCCTACAATCCCCTCACCGCCGCTTCCGTTATTCTGAAAGGCGCCGTGGCTGACGGGGCTTCCGCCGTAGGTGTGGTGCTGGACAACTCAGCCAGCCTGGCCGCTTCGGGCGCGAAGCTGCTTTCTATAAGGAACAACGGAGCCGAGAAGGCCGCGTTCACGAAGGACGGCGACCTTTACCTGTACGACTCCGCCGGAGCCGATACCCGCGTCATACAGCCCTTCTACAGCGGCGCGGCATGGCCCGCCGGTACTAACCTGCGCCTCCAGGCGGGCACATCAGGGAACAGCAGCCTCGTAGGCGGCAACCTCTACCTTACGGGCGGGTCGGCCTATAACGGCAACGGCGGCGACGTTATCCTGCAGCCCGGCGTGGCTACGGGGTCCGGCGCGCCCGGCTACATCAGGCTTTTCAACAATAACTTCGGTCTGTTCCAGAGCGGCAGCCTTGTTTACCTCGGCATCCTTCCCGGCCACGGGAATGGCGACGTCAATATTACGGCCGGAGCGATGACCAGCGCTTCCGGCGGGGCGGTAAATATTTTCGGCGGCGCGGGCAGCGGCGGCGGCGCGGGCGGCGACGTGGTGCTGACCGGCGGCGCGCCGGGAGGCTCTTCCGTTATAAGCGGCTCTGTTAAACTTAAATCCGGGACCGCCGAGCGGCTGGTGATCAGCGGCGCGGCCGATGGCGCGTCGGCAGTAGGGACTTTCCTCAATACCCCGGCCTATACCACGGCAGGCGCGAAACTTCTCTCTGTCCGCAACAACGCTACGGAGAAGATGTACGTGGATAAGGACGGCGGCGGCTATTTCGGCGGCAGTGTCGGTGTCGGTACAACATCGCCGGCACATAAGCTGGATGTGAGCGGGGATATCAACGTTTCAGGCAGCCTACGCGAAGCTGGCACGGCTTTGTCCGTGAAATACGCTTATGTGGGCGGCGCCAACGCCACAGGCACCTGGCCCATAAGCATTACGGGCACATCCGCGGGTGCGCCTCCCACGGGCGCGGCGGGCGGAGTTTTGAGCGGGACATATCCTAATCCGGGCCTGGCCGCTTCCCAGAGCGCGGTAGTCTCCTGGAGCGGCGCGCAGACCTTTACCGGCGGGGCAAGTTTCCCTGGTTCCGGTATCTGGAACGCCTCGGGTAATGTCGGCATCGGTACTACAACCCCTGCGTCCGGCCTCCATGTTAAATCAGCTACGGCTGATGGCGCCTCGGCCGTAGCCGCGGCCTTTGATACGGCTTCCGCGTATTCTACCGCCGGCGCCAAGCTTCTGGCGGTCAGGAACAACGGTACCGAAAAGGCGTACATCGATAAGGACGGCTATGCCAGCTTCGGCGGCTTGACCGTAGGTAAAGGCGGAAGTCCCAATACGGCAAATACCGCCTTCGGCGTTTCCGCTCTTGCCGCAACAGGGGGGGTCGGAGACTCTTCCACCGGTATCGGCTATAATGCCCTGAAGTTAAGTACCGGATATTACAACACCGCCGTCGGCGCATATGCTCTGGCCAATCACCTTACCACTCAGAAGAATACTGCTGTCGGCTATAACGCGCTTTATAATAATACGGCCGGCGATAACACCGCTGTCGGAGCAAGTGCTTTGCAATCCAATACTAGCGGCGGAGGGAACGTAGCTGTCGGCAGCGGCGCGCTGCTTACTAACGTGACCGGAGGCTCCAACGTTGCCGTTGGCCAGGACGCTCTTTACTACAACACGAATCAATTCAACACCGCCGTCGGCTATTCGGCCCTTAAACTGAACAACAGCGGCTATTATAACACCGGCATCGGCTACTATGCCCTGGGCAGCAACACTACCGCCGCCGGCAACACCGCGGTCGGCTGGAATGCCCTGGTAAACAGCACTGGCGGCGCCAACACTGTAGTCGGCGCGCGCGCTCTTGGCCAAAATACCACGGGGGCCAACAACACCGCTGTCGGCTATTACGCCGGCTATTATGCCGGTACGGGTACTACCGCTAATACAACTTCAAACAATTCCATTTACATCGGTAACGACGTGCGGGCAGGCGCCGATGGCAACACCAACGAGATAGTTATCGGTTATGGTAATGCGGGCAATGGTTCCAACACTATTACTCTCGGCACTTCGGCTTCCACTAAATTCCTTACTTACGCGGCAATAACCTCCCCGGTAGCTGACGGGGCTTCCGCCGTCGGGACCAAGATAGATACCCTTGCCGCCTACTCGACCGCCGGCGCCAAGCTTCTTTCGGTCCGCAATAACAACGTGGAGAAGGCGTACATCGACAAGGACGGCGGAGTAAGTGCCGCCTCTCTGTCTTTGAATACGGCTTTGCCTATCGGCAGCGGCGGTACCGGCTCTACCACGGGCTCCATTACCGGTTCCGGGGCTCTGACCTTCGCTGCGGGCGGCACCAACCAGGACGTAGTGCTTACCCCTTCTGGAACCGGCGACACGATCCTGAACGGCAGCGTGGGCATCGGCACTGCCAGCCCGGGAGCGCCCCTGCATGTTCATCGCGCGACCGTCGGCGACGCTCTTCGTTTCTCGGAAGCCTCTAACCCTCTTTATAATATCTATTCATTGGGCCTTGAGAGCACCGGCAGCGGTTACGGGCTCAGCATTAACAACTATCTCGGGAATCCGATAATCAATTTCGACTATTCGCAAAAGGTCGGGATCAAAACCAACGATCCGCTTGTTGCCCTGGATATTCGTTCCTATGGGGCCGACACCACACAGCTCCGTGTCGGCCAGGATGGCACACAGTACATGGGTATCGGCTTTGATCCTTCTGGGAACAACCGGGCGATAATCGGCGCGGGTTACACCGCTCCCGATACTAAACTGAGCTTTACCATGGGCGGCTTTGCCGCCGCCAACGAAAAGATGACGATCTTAGGGAGCGGCAATGTCGGTATCGGAACTACGGCGCCGGGTGCGAAACTGGAAATAAAGCAGAGCGCGAGCGACGTGTACGCGGTGAAGGTTAGCAGTAATGACGGCGCCGGAATGCTGGTAGTACAGAACAGCGGCAACGTCGGCGTCGGAACTGCGAGCCCGGGGGCTAAGCTGGAAATAGCTGCAACTGATTATAATAATGCGCTTAAATTCAGCGGCAACGGTACCTTTACGCTGGGAAGGAATATTTCTGACGGCGCGGTCACTTTGGACGGAGGCGCAGGCTCGACACTGTTCAGGTTCTCAAATCAGGGCACGCAATACGCGCGAATAGACTCTGACGGGATGATGGTCGGGGCAGGGGCTCCTATCGGCGGGGTTAGCACGCTGAAAACGGTCAGCTACAACGGGTTAAGCTCGGTTTTCTCGGCCAATGCAGTGAACGGCGGGTATATAAATATCAGGAACACGAATAACGGCAATAAAATAGCGATCGGCAATGATGGGAACGGCAACACGCTCTTCTATAACCAGCTGGGCAACACCAACTTCTCGGCGGAAGATGAAAGGATGCGGATTTCCAACGCTGGCAGCGTCGGCATCGGTACTACGGCGCCGGGTGCGAAACTGGAAATAAAGCAGGGCGCGAGCGACACCTACGCTGTTAAGGTGAGCAGTAACGACGGGAGCGCGATGCTGGCCGTGGACCACGGCGGCAATGTCGGCATCAGCACGGGCGTTCCGGGATATAAACTGGATGTGCAGGGCGGAGATATCAACGCTTCCGCCAACCTGCGCGAGGCTGGCACGGCTTTATCCGGAAAATACGCGTATCTCGGCGGTTCTAACGCCACCGGCACCTGGCCGATAAGCATCACCGGCACATCCGCCGGCGCTCCTCCCAGCGGCTCGGCCGGCGGGGCTTTGAGCGGCACTTATCCGAACCCCGGCCTGGCGGCCACGCAAAGCGCTTTAGTGACCTGGAGCAGCACGCAAACCTTCAGCAGCGGCGTTAGTTTTCCCGGTTCAGGCATCTGGAACACTTCAGGCACGCTCGGCATCGGCACTACAAGCCCGAATAATTCCTATAAACTTGACGTTTCAGGTTCGATACATGTTACCGGCGGTTCGTATTTTGACAGTTACCTTGTAATGGGCGGTTTGGTGGCAAGCGATCCCGGCCCGACTTACTATTCGTTCAACAACAGAATTGGCGGCGCCCTCGGGCTCTCCGGCAATGTTTTTATGGCAGGGAGTGTGGCTATAGGAACGCCCATCACAACGAGTCCCGGGACGAGGCTGGATGTCCAGGGGCCTGACGGCAACAGGGCACCGCAGGCAAGAAGCGACTACCAGCTGAATGTCCGGTCCGACGGCGATACTTCGAACTACCTCGGCATCGGTTACCGTCAAGATGCCGGCGTTGGTGAGTGGGGCCAGATACAGGCGTATAACGATTTTTCAGCCGGGTATGGCGTTCCGCTTCTCCTGAACGCGCGCGGCGGCAATGTCGGCGTCGGGACGGCGGCGCCGGGGTATAAGCTCGATGTCGCGGGAGACGTCAGGTTATCCAATAATTCCAATCTATACTGGCGGAACGCGGCTAACAGCTCGGATGTTTCCGTGCTTAGCATCAACGCCGCCAATAATTTGACGCTGCAGTCCGGCCCCCAGGGCAGCGGCCAGGGGGCAATGACTTTGTACGGGCATAACGATACGCGCCTGAAAGCTGATGGCTATCTTCTTCTGCAGACCGACAGCGATGTCCAGTTTACGAACCTAGCGGAAAATACTGTGAGAATGATCGTTAAGCCTTCCGGCAATGTAGGTGTTGGAACCACAACGCCAGCGGGCCTGTTCCAGGTGGGAGGCGGGAGCCTGACGGTAATGGCCTCGGGGCGAGTAGGCCTTGGCACTACGGCCCCCGCGTTCATGCTGGACCAGCAGGTAACGGCCAATACTAACCTGGCGCGGTTCGGGAGAACCGATGGCGAGGCGCATTTGCGGCTGGAAGGTCTCACCGGCAGTTCAGTGCTGAATTTCGGCGACGGCAGCACGTTTGGCGCCACCAGCAAATGGTCCCTGGGGAGAAAGAACACCGACAATTCTTTCAGGCTGGCGTATAATGTCGACAATCTGGATTCCGGTGTGGTAGTGAGCGTGTTAACCAACGGCAATATCGGCATCGGGACTACGGCTCCTGCCGCGGCGCTGCACCTTAAGGCCGGCACGACCGCCGCCGGCACCGCTCCGTTAAAACTTACTTCGGGGACTAACCTTAACGCCACCGAAGCGGGCGCCATAGAATTCGACGGAAGCCATCTTTACTTTACCGCGTCCGATGCCGGGGCAAGATATCAGTTGGACCAACAGGCGCCTTCTCCGGTGGGAACGGCGCTGGCCTCCGGCAATATCTGGGTGGGCAACGGTTCGGGCCAGGCCGCGGCAGCGGCCGTTACCGGCGACGTAACGATAAGCAATACCGGCGTAACGGCAATAGGCGCCGGTGTGGTAACCAACGCCGACCTGGCCGGCTCCATTGCGGACAGCAAGTTGTCCACCATAACCACCGCGAACAAGGTGTCCAATTCCGCCACCACTGCGGTCAACACCAACACGGCCGGCGCCATAGTGGCGCGCGACGTTTCCGGCAACTTCACCGCGGGCACTATAACAGCAACCACCTTCACCGGCGCGCTGAACGGCACCGCGGCCACTGTAACCACCAACGCCAACCTGACAGGCGATGTGACTTCCTCGGGTAATGCCACCACGCTGGCCAGCGTAGGCACGGCGGGCACGTATAGGTCGGTTACCACGGACGCCAAAGGGCGCGTTACCGCCGGCACCAACCCCACCACAATAGGCGGCTACGGGCTTACGGACGCCGTACAGCTGCAGAGCGCAACGCCGGGCACGCAGCAGACGGGAAATCTGAACCTTACCGGCACAGGGATCTTCAGCGGCAAGGTCGGCATCGGTACTACCGGGCCCGGGGCAAAACTGGACGTTCAGGATATAGATAACTGGAACAACAGCACTTCCTTGAACGTGACAAGAACGCAGAACGCGAACAGCGGCATAGGAAAAGCCGTTGTCGCCGACATAACGACTGCGGGCACTCCCGTCAATGCGACCTTATACGGACTGTATGCGGATTCATATCTTACCGGCGGCTCGGGCACCGCTTATGGCGTATACGTTAACCGCGGGCTCTCCTATTTCGGCGGCAATGTGGGGATCGGGACAACCACGCCGTCGGTCAGCCTTGATGTTGCAGGTTCGGCGCGGCTTACGGGCTCCGTCAGCCTGCCTACTGACGGGGCGCAGATCAATTTCGCGAACTCCGGGAATAACGGGCAGATAAACTCGAATGGCGGAACGTTAACTGTTTCGAACGGGGCCGGGGTTTCCGGGGGCGATGTTATTGTTCTGAACGCGAGCGCCAGCGGGCGGCAGATCTTAATAAAGAGCGACGTTACGCGTTTCGCGGACAGGACGGGAGCCACGGAGTACGCCCGGTTCATCTCGAACGGCAACGCCGGCATCGGCACTACGGCGCCCGGGGCCAAGCTCCACGTGAATTACGGGAACACTCCCGCCACCGCCGCCGAAGCCCTGAGGTTGGAGGTTACCGGCAACTCATCAACGGACAGAGGCCCCTATTTAAGTTTCTTCGCTCCTAACAACTCGGGAACTTCAAAAGAATCGGCGAATATCGCGGGCGTTCAGTCGGCCGTGGACGGGGGCGGCGCGCTGCTGTTCAAAACAAGCGCGTCCGGCGCCGGCACCACGCCCGCAGAAAGAGTGCGCATAGATAATTCCGGCAACGTGGGCATCGGAACTACCAGCCCGTCGAAGAACCTCGAGGTCGTAGGCGCCGGCACGCAGGCGGGCCCTTCCGCCCTAGGCGTATTCGCGCCCAGCGGCATAAACAGCGGCACCGGCGGCGACGCGGCTGTTCTTGTGGCGCAGGCGCCCGGCGGCGCCGACCTTCAGCTGCTGGCGGCCGGAACGGATTCAAGAACGGACGGCCTGACGGCGAACGATGCGTATGTGATAGCCACCCAGCGGCTGGACCTGTGGAGCAAAGGGAACGGCAGCGCGCGGAACGTCGGTATCCAGCTGGGGGATTCCGTGGGAAGCAGTTATGGCGGCATAAATTTCTACACGGCCAGCCAGAATGCCAACGGGACCGTGAAGATGTCCATAGATAACGCCGGCAACGTGGGCATAGGGATTACGGCCCCTGCCGCGGCGCTGCACCTTAAGGCCGGCACGGCTACAGCGGGCACCGCACCGCTGAAACTTACCGCAGGGACCAATCTTACCGCTCCGGAAATAGGCGCTGTTGAATTTGACGGCAGCCATCTTTACTTCTCAACATCCACCACCGGGCGGCTCCAGCTGGACCAGCAGACTCCCTCGCCGGTGGGAACGGCCCTGACCGGCGGCAATATCTGGGTGGGTAATGCCTCTAACCAGGCTGCGGCTACCGCTGTTACCGGCGACGTAACGATAAGCAATACCGGCGTAACGGCAATAACCGCCGGTGTTGTAACCAACGCCGACCTGGCCGGCTCGATAGCTGACACGAAGCTGGCCACAATAACCACACCAGGTAAAGTGTCCAATGCCGCCACTACGGCCACCAATAGCAATAGTGCCAGCGCCATAGTGGCGCGCGACGCCTCCGGCAATTTCACCGCGGGTACCATAACGGCGGCGCTGGTAGGAAATGTGACCGGTAATGTTACTGGCACCGCGGCCACGGTGACAGGCGCGGCGCAAACGGCTATCACGTCGGTCGGTACTCTTAGCGGCTTGACTGTTACCGCTCCTATCGCAGGCAGCGTCACCGGCAACGCGGGCACCGTTACCAGCGGCGTTTATACTAATGCCGCGAACTCGTTCACGCTTATCAACCCTTTGACTACTATCGCGGAATCCTGGATCGGGCCGAGTTCTACCGCCGGCGTATATTTCAAGGGCGGCAATGTCGGCATGGGGACCACGGCGCCGGGCTATAGGCTGGATGTGGCCGGCGACATAAACGCGAGCGGCGCTTTGCGCATAGGCGCCCAGAGTTCCGACAGCCGCTATGCCCGCGTTTATCAGCACAGCCTTGCCGTGACCGCCGGGAACACAAAACCGTTGTCCCGTTTCCTTTCCAATCCGGAAGGGCCTGTTTCCGTACTGGTACAGGTGCAGTCGAAAACAAGCGCCAACTCCGGCAGCAAGCTGTACCTTTTCCAGGGCGGCTACGCTCAGCTTGGCACCACATACCCGGGAAGCTGGTATAAGATGCAGCCCTTTGAGGTCGGCCGCGGGCACGGCGATTCCACGGCCGGCTTCGATCTGTACGTGAGAGCCGGAACGTCCGGGTATGAATATGAGTTCGGAGCGGCGGCGGTAACCAACACAAAGAATCTGGTGGTAACGTTCACGGACCTGACGGGCGGAGACGTGATCCGCACCGACATCTCTAGCGGCGGCGAGACGGCTTCAAGCAGCGCCGGCGATGTTTACAGCCACAGGTCGATGCTGGTGGAAGGCGGCGTCGGCATAGGGATAACCGCGCCTACCGCGGCGCTGCACCTTAAGGCGGGTACGGCAACCGCGGGCACGGCCCCGTTGAAACTTACTTCAGGGACCAACCTTGGCACCACCGAAGCCGGCGCGATAGAATTCAGCAACAGCCATCTTTACTTCACCGCGGCCAATGCCGGCGCGCGCTACCAGCTGGACCAGCAGACGCCCTCGCCCGTGGGGACTACGCTTAACAGCGGCAATATCTGGGTGGGTAATGCTTCTAACCAGGCAGCGGCGGCGGCTATGACCGGCGATGTAACTATCTCAAACACCGGCGTTACAGCAATAAGCGCCGGAGTGGTGACCAACGCGGACCTGGCGGGCGGCATAACTGATACGAATCTTAACCAGATCGCCACGGCCGACAAGGTTGCGAACTCGGCCACCACCGCGGCCAGCGCCAACACGGCCAGCGCCATAGTGGCGCGCGACGCTTCCGGCAACTTCATCGCGGGCACGATAACGGCCACCACCTTCGCCGGCGCGCTGAATGGCAACGCTTTAACCGCCACCACGGCCACTACCGCTAACGCGTTGGCCAACACTGCGGCGGCGGGGAACAGCGCGATAACCGCCATCAATTCGTCCTCTGCCGGTTCAATAGAATGGGCGCACGTGGATAAAACCGGCTCTTCGCTGGCCGACCTGGCCACGCGCAGCGCGGCCGACCTGACCACCGGCGTGCTGCCGCTGGCGCGGCTGAGCGGCATAGGCATAACCAACGCCGAAATATCAGCCTCAGCCGGTATAGTTGATACTAAGCTGGCTACCATAGCCACCTCAGGCAAGGTGTCCAATTCTGCCACTACAGCTATCAACACCAACACGGCCAGCACCATTGTGGCGCGCGACGCCTCCGGCAACTTCACCGCGGGTACTATAACCGCTACAACTTTCGTCGGCAATGTAACCGGCAACGTGTCCGGTACTGCGGCCACGGTGACCACTGCGGCGCAGCCGGGCATCACCTCCGTAGGCACCCTTACCGGGCTGACAATGAGCGGCGCCATTTCCGGGGTGACCACGCTGGGCATGAGCGGCGTGCTGACCAATTCAAATGCCGGCGCGTCGGCGCTTAACCTTACCGGCGCGGGGGCGGGCATTACCTTCGCCGGCGCCGGGCCTAACCAGATAATAACGGCCTCGGGAGCCAATCTGGCGCTTATGCCCGGAGGAACGGGCAATGTGGGCATCGGCACTACGGCGCCGGCGTACAAGCTTGACCTCGCCACCGTAGGCGGCGCTGCGGATACGAACTCCGTAAGGTTCGGCCCCAATAACGGCCCGGGCACGATGGGCGGCGGAATAGTCTGGATCCCGAATTATACTGGATACACCAAACGTTCTGCGGGTATCCTGCAAACGGGAGAAGCCAACTATTTCCGCAGCGGGTTAGCGTTCTATACTAACGGCACTGCCGATCAGACTACGGACTGGGCTGAGCGTATGCGGATAGATATGAACGGCAATGTGGGCATCGGCACTACGGGGCCGCGGCAGTTGCTGGAAGTGAGCGGGACTGTGAGAATAACCAATGCTTCCAATTCGGCGAAATATAACGATCTGGCTACCGACTCCAACGGCTATATAAGCCTGAACAATCTCGTCTATAACGGCGGTGTCGGTTCCGGAAGCGGGTACGTGAACCTTACTTACAATTACCCGATCGTAGGCACGGGCTCCGGCTATCTATTCTCGTCAGCTTCAAACGCTACGGCCGGCTCGCAGGATTCCGGCCTTTCACGCCTGGCCGCGGCAAAGATCGCGGTGGGCAATGGCACTATCGGGGATTATAGCGGAACCTTAATAGCCGGCAACGTGGGTATAGCCACCACAGCGCCGGCGGCCAAGTTGGATATTTTCACCCGGGCCAATGGCTCCGGACCGGGTCTTCAGCTCGACGCTCTGACAAGGACCACTGGCGATACCGTCTTTAAAATGACCGGCAACGCTACAGGTAACGAGGTGGTTATACTGGCCGGCGGCAACGTAGGCATCGGCACTACGACGCCGGCGGTGAAGTTAGACGTCAATGGCGTTGTGAACGCCGGCACCGGCTTCAGCGTGGCCGGAGCGGCTGCGAGCGGCAGCTATCTGCGCGGCAACGGCACCAATTTCATCTCCGGCACCATACAGGCCGCCGATATACCTTCCTCCAGCGCCAACACCGCCAGCTCCATAGTGGCGCGTGATGTTTCAGGCAACTTCACCGCGGGCACTATAACGGCCACGACCTTTGCCGGTGCGCTCAGCGGCAACGCTTCCACCGTCAGCAACGGTGTTTACACCAATGCCGCTAATTCATTCTCGCTCATCAACCCCATGACCACTATTGCCGAGTCCTGGATCGGGCCAAGTTCGACCACCGGCATGTATTTCAAAGGCGGCAATGTCGGCATCGGCACTACGGCGCCGGGCACTCTTTTGACTTTGGGCGGCAGCGGCAGTACCGGCGGTGAGGGAATTACATTTACTAACAACGGCTCCTATTGGGCCACTATCACGCAAAATTTCGCGTCACTTGTCTTCAATGAGGTCAATTCGGGGCTGAACGGCTATTACTTCCAGCTGGCTGGAGTAAATAAGCTCGTGGTCGACGCGAACGGCAATATAGGCATGGGGACGGCGGTTGCGGACCAGAAACTTACCGTGGTCGGAAATATCAGCCAGACCGGCGTTGTGATCTCCAGCGGAACCGGTAATAACTATTTTGCCGGCAATGTGGGCGTCGGGGTTGCAGCCCCGTCGTATAAACTGGATGTCAACAGCTCCGGCACTTACGCTGCAAGAGTAGCGAACTCGGGCGCGGCAACGGCCTTGTACGCGGGTTTCGCGCATACCGGCACAAATCCTGTGTTCGGTCATGCGCCCACCGTCGAGATAAAGAATAGCGACTCTACGGTGAACACCTTGTCCGATATACGGTTCACTTCCGGTTTAACACCTCAAGGCGTACAGATCGGGGCGCAGTTCACCGCGGCGAACGCGGCTGATTTCTTCGTGGCTACGCAGTCCGGCGCCAGTACTTATACTCAGGCGCTTACCGTTAAGGGGTCCGGAAACGTCGGCATAGGGACCACGGCGCCCGCTTATAAATTGGATGTCGCCGGCGACGCGCGTGTGCAGGGGCAGGGCATCTTTACCGGCACCATGACGGTGCAGGGCAGCAGCGGTGCCTACGGCCTGACCGTGTCGTCCAATGTGGCATTGGCGGGCCTGCTGTACACGGCGAACGGCAATGTGGGTATTGGGAACACGGCGCCGCAATTTAACCTTAGTACGGTGAATGGCGGTACGGTGGGCTCCTCGCTAATAAGGATGTCTCAGAATTACCTGCATAACTCGTATTACGGGGTAAATCTGTATGCTGTCGATAATGGCGTCAACGGCGACGATCTTCGTATCGCGGGCAGGACAACTAATACAGGTTCGTTCAGCGATCTGGTAACGGTCAAGAACAGCGGTAATGTAGGCATAGGCACCACGGCGCCAGGGGTAAAACTTGATGTGGCCGGGGATATCAGGGTACCGAACAATAATGCTGTCTATTCGTTCGACAATGCCAGCCACGCCGCGCAGCTCTTTAAATTCAATACCTCTAATCAGTTGGAGATTGGCGGCTGGGAAGGGAACTGGATCGGCGACACTCTTGTAAAGGGCGGGAATGGGAGCGTTTATGTGGATTTCTCGCAGGGCAATAACGCCAACTTTATCGTAAGAAAAGTGTCCGGGGCAACGCCTACCGAACTGATGCGCGTGACAACGGCGGGCAGCGTAGGCATAGGAACGGCCAGCCCGGATACCGCGCTGGTGATAAGCTCTGATTCAGCCTCGGCGAACGCTGTTTCTACTCTTTTGACCCTCAGGGCAACTACTCTGGGGACGGCCGCGGCGGGCTTCGGTACTGGCTTCCGCTACGTTCTGGAGGACGCCGGCGGCTCTATGATCCAGACGAACTTCATCAACTCGGTCTGGGACGACGCATCCATTGGGAACCGGTACGCGCGGCTCGATTTCTACAGCGGCAAACAGAACGGCACCACCATCGCGATGAGCCTCAATAAGGACGGCTATTTAGGCATAGGCACCACGGCGCCTACCGCGGCGCTGCACCTTAAGGCCGGCACCTCCGCTGCCGGCACCGCGCCGTTGAAACTAACTTCAGGGACCAACCTTGCAACTACCGAAGCCGGCGCGATAGAATTCAGCAACAGCCACCTTTACTTTACCGCGGCCAATGCCGGAACGCGCTACCAGTTGGACCAGCAGGCGTCTTCGCCGGTGGGCACGGCGCTGGCCTCCGGCAATATCTGGGTGGGCAACGGTTCGGGCCAGGCGGCGGCTACGGCCGTTACTGGCGACGTGACCATCAGCAACGCCGGCGTTACGGCGATAGGCGCCGGCAGGGTGACGAACGCCATGCTGGCGGGCGCGATAACGGACAGCAATTTGTCCACAATAACGTCCACCGGCAAGGTGTCCAATTCCGCCACTACAGCCACCAACAGCAACACTGCCAGCGCCATAGTGGCGCGCGATGCCTCCGGCAATTTCACCGCGGGCACCATAACCGCGGCGCTGGCGGGTAATGTTACCGGCAGCGCGGGCAGCGTGGCTTGGACCGGGGTAACCAGCAAGCCCCTCTGGATGCAGGGCACGCTGCTTACGGGCACGCTTGCCAACGCAAACTTCTCCATGCCCAGCGGTTTTTATGAGGCAAGTAATGGCACTAATTATCCCACTACGGGAACCTGGTACAATATGATAAATTCCCGCCACCAGAGCGTTGGCGACGACCATGGCTTCCAGATAGCGGCCAGCTATTACGACGAGAACGTCTGGACCCGCACTTACCAGGGCGGCACCGGCATCAACGACGGTATTTATACCGCCTGGAAGAGGCTGGTGCGCGAGGAAGCCGGACCCTGGGCTATAACCGTCAGCAGTTTTTCCGGAGTGCTGGCCGGGGATGTTACCGGAACCCAGGGTGCCACCACTATTTCGGGGCTGACCGATTCCCACCTGGCAACTATCAGCACCGCCGGCAAGGTTTCCAACTCGGCCACCACTGCGGCCGCCGGCAATACTGCCAGCGCCATAGTGGCGCGCGATGCCGCCGGCAATTTCACCGCCGGCACCATAACGGCGGCGTTGGTCGGTAATGTAACGGGCAACGTATCGGGCACGGCGGCTACGGTGACCACCGCCGCGCAGCCGAACATCACCTCCGTGGGCACGCTTACCGGGCTGAGCGTTAATGGTACGCTGACCGTAGCTGATACAGCTACGTTCAATAAAGCCGGCGCCAACACCGGCGCGGCCAGTCTTTTCTCCTCTGGTTCCAATGTTATCGCCGCAATGTTCGGCAGCGGCAGCGCGGCGGGCTTTACCGCGGACCAATACGGCGGCGCGGTGCGCTTTAACGGCGCCTCAGTGCTGTGGGGCGACCTTTCTTTCTACCCGAACGGCGGCGGCAACGGGAACCAGGGCAATTTCAGGTTCTCTACCACCGGTTCCATTCTCAGCACAACGCCCAGCGGCAAGCTGGGCGTAGGCGAGCTGTACAGCGCCGGCAATGTCGGTATCGGCACTTCGGCGCCGCAGCAAAGGCTGGAAGTGGCCGGTAGTCTGATGGTCAGTCTTCCCTCTGAGCCTACCGCCTATAACATGTATGTTAATCCGTTCGTAATTGCCGGCAGCAAGGTGGGTTACCAGTTCATAACAAAGAGCACTATCGGCGGAACAAATACACCGTTAGTATTCGATAATGCCGGCAATGTGGCCATCGGCACCACGGCGCCTGACCAGAGACTTACCGTGGCCGGGAATCTTTCGCAGACCGGCGTGATAATTTCCAGCGGCACAGGGAACAATTATTTTGCGGGCAAGGTGGGGCTGGGCGTACCTGCGCCTTCCATGCCGCTCGAAGTGAAGAATGCCGGCACCACCTTTAAAGTTGACACGTCCGCCGGGTGGGTAAGTATTTATGTGGACGGCCTGGAAATGGCGAGGATGAAACCGTAGAAGGTAATTATGTTTTAATTTTGAGGAAAAACCGGTATACCGTATCTTTACGCGCCGGAGAACATTATGAAAAAGATCCGTATTCTAGCGGTTAACTGCGCATTTATATTTACGTTTGCAGCCGGGGCACCGGCGGCGGAGTTCGATATTCTGCGCTCACTCCGGGTTGAAGGCACATACGCTGTTCTCCAGGGTACGGTAGAAGTGCAGGGCAACGAATTCACCGTGGGCGCCTCGACACTGGTGATTAAAAGCGGCAATGTGGGCATTGGGACTCTGACGCCCACCGCGGCGCTGCAGCTTAAAGCGGGGACGGCAGCCGCGGGTACGGCGCCGTTGAAACTTACTTCCGGGACTAACCTTGCAACTCCGGAAGCCGGCGCGCTGGAATTCAGCAGCAGCCATCTGTATTTCACGCCGGCCGGTACGCGGTTCCAGCTGGACCAGCAGACGCCGGTGGGCGGGGCGCTGGCCTCCGCCAATATCTGGGTGGGGAACGGTTCGGGCCAGGCGGCCGCTACCGCCGTGACCGGCGACGTGACCATAAGTAACGCCGGCGTTACGGCAATAACCGCAGGCGCGGTGGTTAATGCCGATCTGGCCGGCTCTATAACGGATGACAAACTGTCAACTATAGCCACAGCCCTTAAAGTATCCAATTCCGCCACCACCGCCACAAATAACAATACCGCCAGCGCCATAGTGGCGCGCGACGCCGCCGGCAGTTTCACCGCCGGCACTATAACCGCAGGGCTTACGGGCGCGGCCAGTTCAAATGTGCTCAAAGCCGGTGACACAATGACCGGTTCTCTCAATTTCAGCGGCGCGGCCAGCGATATAACGTCAGCGTCGGGAGAACATATAAGCATTGTGCCCGGCGGCGCCGGCAATGTCGGCATTGGTACTACAGCGCCGGGCGCAAAACTGGACGTTGCCGGCACAAGCAGCTTCAGCCAGAAAGCCTGGATGCCCTATGGCAGCGCCACAAGTATTTCCGGGTATACCTGGACGGACGCGGCGCTCAACACCACAAGCATTGAGATCGTAAATAACCAGGGGGCTGTTACAAACCTCTCTCCCACGCTAGTCTTCCACCGTTACGGCACCGGCGGGCCGCAGTTCAGGCTGGATCCCACCGGGACAAATGTTTTATATCTTGAAAGCGCCAATCCCAATTCCTCCCGCAACCCCAACGCTTACGGCGGGGGGACGAATAATTATTTTTCAAGGCTTCACATCGATGGGCAGTTATCAACGGTCGGCAACGTGGGCATAGGTACGACAGCGCCAACAGGTAAATTGAGCGTTGTAAGCGCAAGCGTCGCAGATACTAATGCTTTCAAGGTGGATACAGTTGGCGGAGCGAACGCTGTATTTGTTTCAACAAATGGGAATGTCGGCATCGGAACAGCGGCGCCGCAGGCAAAATTGGTTATAGGCGCGGATTCATCAACCCCCAACGCGAAATTAGCCGCCATCGGCGTTGAACGGGTGAGCTATGCCCCCGGGCAGAACGCGGCCGAGATACAGTTCTACCGCGGCGCGAACGCCCAGGAGGGCTTGCTGGCTTTCGCCACCCGGGCGCAGGGCGGCGCGCTGACCGAAAAAATGCGCATAGACGATTCCGGCAATGTGGGCATCGGGACCACGGCGCCCGGAGCAGCGCTGGATGTGAACGGGGTGACTAACGCCGCCACTGGTTTCCGTGTAGCCGGCGCGGCCGCCAGCGGCAATTATTTACGCGGCAACGGCACCAACTTCGTAGCCAGCACCATACAGGCCGGCGACATAGCTTCCGCCATAGGCGGCACGCCGGCGCTGACCCTGGGCACGGCCAACAGCGCCGGCTCGGCCAACACCTTCGTGCGCACGGACGCTACCTTACTGGCCTTCGACGCTACCGTCCCGGCGGCATTGGGAACGGCCGCGGCTGGTTCCGCCACCGTGGCGGCGCGGCGCGACCATGTTCATGGCGCCGCCGACCTGGCCGGCGCCTCTACCACCGGCACCCTGCCTGTGAACAAAGGTGGCACCGGGGCCGCAACGCTTACCGGCATACTTAAGGGCAGCGGCACCAGCGCGGTTACGGCGGTTACCGGCACGTCCAACTATGTCACCAAGTGGTCGGACGCCAACACCATAGCCGCCTCTTCACTGCTGTACGATAACGGCACTAACATCGGCATCGGGACCACGAGTCCTTCTAATAAACTGCACATCAAAGAAGCTTCGCAAACGGAATTTTATGGAACGGATAACTCGTTTCCGGTATCTAATTTGTTGCTGGAAGGCACGGACACCGGCAGGACCGTCGGGAAAGGGCCGTCCATAAATTTCGCGTTCCCCGCCAATACCGACGGCACCAATGTTTGGACGCAAGCCCGGATACTGGCCACCCCGAACGATAACGTCACAGGCCACGCTATCGGGCGGCTGTATTTCCAGGTCAGGGACAATTATGATCCGGGAGTAGGCGGTTCTTGGAATTGGCGCACCGGCCTGATGATACAGGCCAACGGCAATGTAGGCGTAGGGTCTACGGCGCCGGAACAGAAATTGACGGTGGCCGGCAGCATCAGCCAGACCGGCGTATTGATCTCCAGCGGCACCGGCAACAACTATTTTGCCGGCAATGTGGGCATAGGGACTTCGAGTCCACTTGCTACTTTAAGTGTCGGACCGGGGAGCATATCAGATGTGAATATTCCTATACAGATCAGCGCGCCATCCGGAGGACAGTCCTGGGTGGGGGTCAACAAAAACGGAGCATACGGGCTTCTTCTGGGGTATACCGGTAACGCAGCGGTGCTGCGCCAGGTTAGTAGCAGCGACCCTCTTCAGTTATGGGTGAATAATACGACTGTCGCACAAACCATCCTGTCGAACGGCAATGTGGGCATCGGAACGGCCGGGCCGGTTGCGCCGCTGGATATATACAGGGCGTCCGCGGTCAACGGGCCGCTGCTTTCTCTCAGGTCCGATTTTACCGCAGCCGGCAAATACGCGATGATACGGTTCGGCGATCAGTCGCAAACGACCAATTACCAGAAGGGCGCTATTATTTATGAAGGCGTGGCGAGTTCGGCGCGGGGCAGGTTCCATATAGCTTTGAACAACGATGATACCTCAAACAGCGTAGCCCTTACGGATGCGAAGCTGACGATAATATCCGACGGCAGCGTCGGTATCGGGACAACCGCCCCCGGCGCTTTGCTGCAGGTATCCAGCGCCGCTTACAGCGCGGGAACGGTGGCTTTCCAGGTAGGCGGCGGCACTATAACCGCTCTGACTACCGGCAATGTGGGCATCGGCACCACAAGTCCCGGGAAATCATTGGATGTTGTCGGGGCCGCGAGAGTCAGCAGCCCAGGCGGAGCCTATATAGATATTCTGGGCGTTGGCGATGCCAGCAACTATTCCGGGCTTAAGCTGCTGTCGGATGAAGCTACGGATAAATACTGGATGCTCGCGCATAGAAAGGCCGCCGGCGAAGTCAATAATTTCGCTATCGAGGAATATGACGCTTCTAACTATAATCAGCGCTTCGTGATCAAGCCCGGCGGTAACGTGGGGATAGGGACTACCTCGCCCGGTTCAATATTGGACGTTGGCGGCGTTAGCAACACAGCATTCGTGCAGAATCTCGCTACATGGGGTCTGAATGCCAGGGAACAGGGCTTGCTTATTATGCCGGAAGGCAGCGTTAACGACGATGGCGCCGGCAATCTGACGTTCGGCAACACGGTTATCATTATGAACCCGCTGTCGGGGTCATATGTGCGCGCTGCGGCGGGCACGTATACTTTAGGCACCTGGGGCTCGTTATGGATGCCTATCCCCCCTACGGGGTCACGCGGGGGTACCGTTACTCCTACGGTGCTGGCGTGGACCGACGCCGACCGAAATTATGACGGGCGCGACCGCGTTCTGCTGGCGCAAAGAATAGGCGCCGGCAAGATCATGACCCGGTTCGGCAACTTCGCGAACCAAACCGGCACCGGGGGCACTTATTTAACGAACGGCAATGTTGCCATCGGCACTACAACGCCAACGGCGGTGCTGGACGTGCGTTCGGGCAGCTACGCGAGCAATCAGAACATCGGGATACAGCTCGGTCTTCCCACCGGCCAATGGCTGTCCAGTTTCCGCATTAAATCCGACGGCACCGGCGTGGTACGCACGGCGCTGGACGCTACGGACGGTACTATTTACGGGACCACCAACGAGGCGCTGTCCATCAGCGCGCAGGGCAGGGTAGGCATCGGTACCACTACGCCGGCGTCGCCGCTGAACGTGGTGGCTGCCAATCAGACCCTTACCGGGGTGCTGACTACCGCGCATCTTTCCCTCACTACCAGCGACGCCCCGGCGGCGAACGTGGGCGCGGCCATGGGCCTTGGCGGTTACGCGGACGCGGCCAAAACCACGCCCCGGAACTTCGGCGTTATTGCCGGCAGAAAAGAGAACGCGACGGATACCGATACCAGCGGTTATCTGAGCCTTTCAACCCACCGGACCAGCACCGGGCTGGCCGAGTGGATGCGCATCACAAGCCTGGGCTATGTCGGTATCGGGAACACAAGCCCCTCCGTGCGGCTGGATGTTCAGGCCGCCGGGGCAACGTCTTCCGATTTCGCGCAGATCTGGCGGGATTCCACCGGGCTTGTAGTGGCTTCCATGACGGCTAACGGCAGGCTGAGCACGCTGCAGACCATGCCCGGGGATAATTTGGGCAGCCACACGGCCACGCAGGCCTTGAACCTGGGGCAGTATCCCATAACCGCGGTTTCCTCCATAACGGTGGTAGGCAAAGGCCTGCAGATAGGCACCGACCTCACCGCGTCGGCCAGCGGCGTGCTGATATCGCCTACGGGGCAGATAATGACCATCGGCGTGGGCAACGGCAGCAGCACCCCCGGCAACCGCGGCACCGGCGCGGTGGACCTGCAGACTAACCGTACCGCCGCCAGCCAGGTGGCCTCCGGCTCGTTCGCGATGATAGGCGGCGGGCAAACTAATACCGCCAGCGGCGGCTGGGCCACAGTGGCCGGCGGAAATAACAACAGCGCCAGCAATGACTATGCCGCGGTAGCGGGCGGGCAAAGCAATTACGCGAGCGGTATTCAATCCACGGTGGGGGGCGGCGTATCCAATGGCGCTACCCAGAACTATGCCACGGTGGGGGGCGGCTATAACAGCACCGCTTCAGGTGTCAGGTCCACTGTGTCCGGCGGCTCTCAGAATTCTGCGAGCAACACCGACGCCACGATCAGCGGCGGCGATCACAACCAGGCCAACGGGACATATTCCACCGTTCCCGGCGGCGCGGGTAATATGGCCCAGGGCAATTATTCGTTCGCTGCCGGCTATGGCTCTACATCAACGGCGAACGGCGCCTTCACCTGGTCGGATTCACAGGGGATAGGGGCCGGCAATAACGTCCAGGACCGGACCTGGTTCAAGAGCCGGGGCGGGTTCCTTGTCAACGGCTCCACTAACCCCAACATGACCGGCACGCTTGACCGCGGCGTGTTAGTGACGGGCAACGGCCTTGTTGGCATTTCTACCGGGGCGCCGCAGGCGGCTTTGGATGTTCTGGCCACAGGGTCCGCGGCCACCGATTTCGCGCAGATCTGGCGCAATTCGGGCGGGAGCGTCGTATCTTCCATGTCCGCCACCGGCGTGCTTTATCCGGCGCAGCCCGGCGACAACCTGGGCAGCCATACCGCCACGCAGAACCTGAATATGTCCACGTTTAAAGTCCTCGGCGCGGATGGTAGTATGGGGGCGCCTTCGTTTAGCTTCGGCAGCAATACCGATACGGGCTTCTTTTTGAACAGCACGAATATAGCTGTCGCGATCGATGGGAATCTGTATTGGAACTTCGGTTCCGACCGGTTCTCTTCCGGATACTCCGGCGGGCCATACCTGGCGGTCAACGGGCAAGCGGCCGCTACGCCCGCTTATACATTCTTTGGAGACGATAACACCGGTATATTCCGCGCGGAGGCCGATAACCTTGCCTTCACTACGGCCGGTACCGAACGCGTGCGCATAGACGCTTCCGGCAATGTGGGCATAGGAACGACCACTCCTGGGGCGATCCTGGACGTGCAGGGTGGCACCTCGCTGGCGAATACGGACGGCAAAGATGTTTATTTTTATGCAGGCAATGGCGGCACCGGGAATCAGGATGGCGGCTCTATTTTCCTGATGCCCGGTACAAATACCGGGACGGGACATACCCCGGGCATTGTATCCATCGGCATCTCTCCGGCCACCGTTGCCAGCGCTCCCTGGCTGGCCCAGAACTCCGTTTACGCGGCCGGGTATGCCTATTTTATAGGCGGCTATATTAGCGGCAATAACGCGGGCTTTGCCTGGGGAACCAGCTCCGCCAGGTTCTACGGGTCCGGGAATTCGGACGCGACGGATTTCATCGTTTATAATACGAACAACGTGGCGCGGTTGTTGATCGACGGTTCAGGGAATGTCGGTATCGGCATAACAGTGCCGACAACGTCCCTGCATGTGGCCGGGGCTACCGGCGTGACAATTGGCGAAGATAAAACGGCCGGAACGGCGAATGCGGCGGGTACCCTCAAGCTGATCGCTTCCGGGGACAATGCCTACTACAACACTTTTACGTCGGGCATAAACACCGCGAACGCCACCTATACGCTGCCTACCGCCATGCCCGGCGCCAACGCGCTGCTGAAAAGCTCCAGCGCCGGCGTGTTAAGCTGGGACGGCTCCAGCTACCTTACGTCCTATACGGAAACCGACCCCGTTGTGAAGGCCATCAGCGGCGTAGTGAAATCCAACGGAACTACCATCAGCGCGGCGGCCGGCACCGACCTGAACACTACCTTCGGTTCGCAGACGGCCAATTATGTTTACGCCGCGCCTAGCGGCTCGGCCGGAAACCCGACCTTCAGGGCGATAGTAGCCACTGACATCCCCACGCTGAATCAGACCACTACCGGCAGCGCGGCCAAATGGACTACCGCCAGAACTTTGGCCGGGAACAGCGTGGATGGTTCGGCTAATGTGTCTTTTGCGAATAAATTCATCGTCCAGGGTACGGCCGACACTGGGCTTTCCGGCCCGCAGTTCCTGGGGGCGTTGGGGACGGGTGTAGTTAAGAACACAACGACTACCGGCGTGTTGAGCATAGCGCTAGGCACCGATCTGAACAGCACCTTCGGTTCGCAGACGGCCAATTATGTTTACGCCGCGCCCAGCGGCTCGGCCGGGAGTCCGACTTTCCGGGCGATAGTGGCGGCTGACATTCCGAACGGCGTTTTTACTAACGCCGCCAACTCTTTCTCGCTTATAAATCCCATAACCACCATTGCGGAATCCTGGATAGGCCCCAGCAGCACTGCCGGCGTATACTTTAAAGGCGGCAACGTAGGCATCGGGACCACGGCGCCGGCAGCGCCGCTTAGTATCGCTACGGCCAGCGGCGCCGGCGCGTCTAATGAACTTCTCAGGCTTACGCCTGCCGGCGGCATAAATACGGACGCCACGGGCTCGAAGCTTACTTTTTACTCGGACGTGCAAAACGGTTTTATAGAAGGAAGGCGGGTTACCGCTGCGGGGCCTAACCGCGCGTTGATCCTGGGTTCAGGCGTAACTGAAGCGCTCAGGATAAACGAGGCCGGCAATGTCGGCATCGGAACTACGGCGCCGGGTTCGAAACTTCATGTGTATGGCGCATCTCCTACATTAAGAATAGATGGCAGTGACGGAACTGCGATACTTCGTTTTGCCAATGCAGGCACTGAGCAAACCCAACTTGCCGTTTCTGGTGGGAGCACTTATCTGGATTATGTCGGTGACGTTCATTTTAGGGCGGGAATAAATGGCGGAGATAAGGTCATAATACAGTCTGGCGGTAACGTCGGGATTGGCACAACGGCGCCGGAGCAGAAACTGACCGTGGCGGGAAACATAAGCCAGACCGGCTTGATAATTTCAAGCGGCACGGGCGATAATTACTTCGCCGGCGATGTCGGAATCGGGACCGCCACTGCTTCAGTACCGCTGCACATTAAGAAGATAACTTCAGCGGACTTGTTAAAACTTCAGGGTTACTCAGGCGGGTCAGGCGCTGACTTGACCAATATTCTGTTCGCCAATAACAACAATATATCTATCGGTAAATTTTCGGTTTTCCAGGACCATCCCAGCGACAACACCTACTCAGGGCTGAGGATGTATCTGGCTCGCGGGGGGAGTTATTTTGAAGCGCTGCGGATAACTAATTCAGGCGCCGTAGGTATATCCAACACTAACCCCCAGGCCGCTCTGGACGTTGTTTCCACCGGCACGGCCAGCAATGTTTACGCGCAGATCTGGCGCAACAGTTCCGGAGTGGTAGTGGCCTCCGTCACCTCGCAGGGTACTATGTACGCCACCGCTATGGGTACCGGCGACAACCTGGGCAGCCACACGGCCACGCAGAACCTGAATATGTCCACATATCAGATCCTTGCCGGGAACGGCTCTGCCTCCGCTCCCTCCTACGCCTTCACGAACTATACGAACCTGGGCTTTATGGCCAACGGGGACGGAGGGGCGTCATTCGTGGCGGGCGGAACCCCCGTTCTGAGCCTTTACGGCGATTCCTGGCGGTTCCCTGTTAGCTCCGTAGTTCTGAAAGATTCCAATACCGGCAACAGGGTGCTGGGTTTCACGGCCGGGAACGGCACGGCCAATTCAGCCACGAACAGCGTGGATATTAAGAACGCCGCTACTGGCGGCAATCCTTTAATCAGCGTAAAAGGCGGCGACGCGAATGTTTCCCTGGACATCGCTTCGCTGGGCACAGGCAGCGTTAATTTTACCAACGGCAACGTCGGTATCGGGACCACTGCGCCTTCCTCCAAGCTCCATATCTCCAGCGGCGCCCTTACTATCGACGGCACGGGCGGGCAGATGAACTTCAGCGGGACCGCCGGCAGCGGAAACATAAAACCTACTGCCACCGCGGCCCTGGGCGGCGGGCTTACTGTTTCCACCAACGTCTACATCGTCGGCTTCGCGTCCGCCACCAGCATGTACGCGGGGAATTTCTACGGCAACGGGTCTTACCTGACCGGCGTGTCCACCAATATAAAGACATGCGACGCTTATGGCGGCGGCTATGTGGTCTGGCTGGATCCCATGAAGCGCACCCCGCTTATTGTAGCTCCGGCTGACGCGGCGACGACTGTAACATGGGGAGGTTCAGGGATTGCTGTAGGCGCCACACGGGACGCGTATGGCGCGGGCAGGGCCAATACTGTGATGATAAGCACCACGCTGGGCAGCGGCAGCTACGCGGCCCAGGTCTGCGCGGATTATAGCGTAACGGTGAACAATGTATATTATGATGATTGGTATCTGCCGACCTATACCGAAATATATGCTGCTTGGGCCGTGCAGCTGGGGGGGTGCTCGGCCATAGGGCTTAGTCTAAACTATTGGACCTCTAAAGAGCTGGACGCCACCCAGGCGAAGTACCTTACGAACGCTAACGGTTATGAGGGCGTCTGGGGCAAGGTTGTGAACCTTGGCGTCCGCTGTGTGCGCGGCGGCCCGGCGGGCTTTGATTATTCGCGCTCGCAAGCCGACTCAGCAGTAAAGGCCGTTAACGGGATAGTTAAATCCGACGGCACAACAATAAGCGCGGCGGTAGCCGGAACCGATTATGTTGCGCCGAACGCGGCCATTTCGGGCGCTACCAACACAAAGATCACCTATGACGCTAAAGGCCTGGTAACCAGCGGCGCGGCTGCCACCCAGGATGACATTGGCGATGGCACAACCCATAAGCAATATGACCCCGCCACTGTTGCTATTACCGGCGGTACGATAAACGGCGCCACAGTGGGCGCCACAACCGCCTCCACCGGTAAATTCACCACTTTGGGCCTGTCCGGAGCCATAACCGGCGCCACCACGACTAATACCATCAATAGTGTTATTATCAACGCAGGCGCTGTTTCCGGTGTAACCAGTTTGGCAATGGGCGGAGCGCTTTCCGGCGTAACCACTTTGGGCATGAGCGGCGTGTTGACCAACACAAATGCTACCGCGTCCGCGCTCACCCTGTCCGGCGCAAATGCGGGAATAAAATTTAGCGGCGCTACCGGGGTGAATCAGATAGCGACCGCTTCCGGCATTGCCCTGGCGCTTATGCCCGGAGGGGCCGGAGCGGTGGGCATAGGGACCACGGCGCCGGACCAGGAGTTTACCGTGGCCGGGGATATTTCACAGACCGGTGTGCTGATCTCCAGCGGTACCGGCAATAACTACTTCGCCGGCAATGTCGGCATCGGAACGACCGGGCCCAGGGCGCAGCTGGAGGTTCAGGGTAATGCTCCCGGCAGCGGCATTCTGGTGTACGATAACAGTACCGCGAACGCGTCCCCTTACGTGGAAGTGCGCGGGCGCCGCAGCGATGCCAACGGCTCACAGTCGTTCTCCGGAGGCCTGGCCCTGGCCGCGCTTTACACCGGCGGGGCCGTGCCGGTCAACAAGAACCTCGGCACGGTCTATTTCGGCGGAAATCATACCGACGCTACAGAAGCGAATCTCCTTTATCCCGCGTCTATTTCCGGTATCGCCGAAGGCGCTTTTACTAACAACACTACAATGCCTACGGGCATAGCTTTTTACACGGGGGCGACCGGTACGGCCTTAGGTGCGGCGAACGTTACCTTCGGAACCGAGCGTATGCGCATATCCAATACCGGCCTCGTCGGCATCGGTGCCAGCCCGCAGTCGGGCTATCAGACCACGATATACGGCGTCGGGTCGAATGCCGGTTTATATATGAGCAACGGGAGCACGGCCAGTAATTTTATTACTGTGTCCGGTTTCCAGAATGCCCAAATCGCGCTGAACGTGACCGGCAGTGTGAACACCAATGGCGCGGTGATCTCATATACAGGCAGTGGTGACCCTCAGTCACAGATTACCGGGAATTATATTAACATTGCCCCTGTGCGTTCAGCGGGCGGGGCGCGAACCGATGTGGACACCGGTAATTTCCTTCGCTTGGTTCGCAGCAATTCCATAAACAATGCCTCCGGTTCGCTCAGCATAACCGGTGCCTTGGCATACCTGGCTTCGGGCGGAACCCAGACTTCCGGTACGCTCTCAGATAGTTCGAACATTCTTGACCTGCGGCAGAATTATGCGGCCGCCAGCGGCGCTATTTTGAACGTTGTCGGCGCCGGCACCGGTAACCTGGCCTCCCTTGATACCACTAATTCCAGCGCCAACGGCGTATATATAGATGTTAACTCGGCTTCCAGTTCACAGTATGCCCTTAGGGTTTCCGCCAACAATGGCGCTATCAACGCCTTGAACGTAAGAGCCGACGGCAATGTCGGCATCGGGACTACGGCGCCTGGGGCAAAGTTACATATTTCAGGTGGTGGCATTTTATTGGACAATAACCAGCCATTGCAAAGTTATGACGTCGGGGGAGCAGCCAGAGGATTGATTAAAATGGGGTTAGATGACGTTGTCTATATATATAACAATAGCGGAGCTGATGGCGGACCTATTGTTCTTGCCCCCAAAAGTGGTGGCGGAGAGGGAATGAGAATTGACAGTACAGGTAATGTCGGCATCGGGAATTCAGGGCCGGCTTCAATATTCGCGGTCACTCCCGGGACTCTCCCCAATGGGACTATCTCTACGCTTGCAGGCTTTAACGGCAAAGAAGTGCTGATACAGGCTGACGGCCAGGACCTGAATTCGAAGACTGGTTATTGGGCCAGATGGACAAATGTTGGGATCGGCGCAGGTATGACGATCGGCCGCGCCGGTGCCGGCTGGGGCACGTTCATCGCTTTTCATAATCATGGAGACCAGACCACCACACTGGATAGCTCGCCGGAAGCGATGAGAATTGACCAGGCCGGCAATGTCGGCATCGGGACGACAGCGCCTCAGGCTCCTCTCCATGTGGCGGGAGCAAATGGTACGCTTATCGAAACGGCAGCAGGATCAGGATTCGGCGTCTACATAAAAGTAGTACATGCAGCAATTAGCACTACAGCCTGCTCTACGAGATGTGGAACAAACAGTGTTTGCCTTGCCGCGTTTAATGACGGGACTGGCGCAGACCTCTTGTGCGCTGATGCAACCACCAACGTTGCAAGAAATTGCCTCTGTGCGTTGAACTACTAATAAGCCGTTGATGGAATTAAAGTGACACACAACTTAATTCGCGCCAGGAACAAAGATAAGGTTGATAAGGTGACACGCAAGAATGGCGCTAACTTAAGGTTTTCGCTTTTTTACCCCTACTGTAGTTGCTTCGCAGATTTTCAGGGATATTTTCCTCATTTCCTGGATGGTTTCTTCCAACTTCCGGTTATTGTCGATAGCCGTCTGGAATTCCTTTACTTGAAACCGGCTTAAATTCACTGTTACGGTTTTGGCGTTTAGCTTGCGCGTCCATTGATAGTACGGGCCGTATGATTTTCCGCCTAAACCCGGAATAACCCTTTTTGTTATTGTCCCCTGTACCAACAGGCCAAGGTACCCCGGCACAGAGAGATAGGCCGCTCTTAGTTGCCTGGTTTGCGGCTTAGTCCGCCGCCCTTCCAGGCTTATAAATATAAATCCACCAATTAAACCCGACATGAGGCTGTCGGGTTGGTCTGCTATGCTATTTGTGCGCATAGGGGGGATTATGGCCGCAAAAAAACAGGTAAAGAAAATTGTGCAAGCTGCATTACAGTCGTCGGCCGTAGTGGATGAGGCGGGTCTTCTTTCAGATCTTCGTGCGCTTATCCGATCCGCGCGCCAACGTGTGGCCACCGTGGCAAATTCCGCACATACAATGCTGTTCTGGCATGTAGGGCGGCGCTTGCTGAAAGAGAACCTTCAGGATGGCCGGGCTGCCTATGGGAAGCGAATTCTTGCGACAGTGTCGCAACAATTGCGCGCCGAATTTGGAGAGGGCTACACTTACTCGTCTCTCACACGGATGATTCGCTTTGCCGAAGCTCAGCCGAATGAAGCAATTGTGTCGACACTGTCGACACAATTGAGCTGGAGCCATTTCATGGAGATCCTTCCGCTCAAGGATCCCCTGGCCCGGGAGTTCTATGCCGAAATGTGCCGGATAGAGCGTTGGGACGTCCGCACGCTCAGGAAAAAGATCGGCGGCATGTTATTCCAGCGCACCGCCTTGTCGAAGAACACCAAGGAGGTTATTGCCGCGGAGCTCACCAATCTGCGCGAAGGCCGCATTACGCCCGACAGTGTTTTCCATAGTCCCTGCTTCCTAGATTTCCTGGGACTCAAAGGTGTTTACAGCGAGCAAGACCTGGAGAGCGCCATCCTGCGTGAGATCGAGGGTTTCCTTCTGGAGATGGGCACGGGTTTCAGCTTTGTCGCGCGCCAGAAGCGCATGAGCGTAGGCAAGGACGACTTCCACCTGGACCTGCTCTTCTACCATCGCCACTTGCGCAGGCTGGTCGCTATCGAGCTAAAGCTTGAGTCCTTTCAGCCGGCCCATATGGGCCAGATGGAGTTTTATCTGCACTGGCTGGATAAATATGAGCGCGCCCCCGGCGAGGGATCACCTATAGGGCTGATCCTCTGTGCCGCGGCCGATGCCGAACAGGTGGAGCTCTGCCAACTGGGCCCCAAGGCTATCCGCGTAAGTGAATACCTCACCGAACTGCCGCCCATGGCGCTGCTGCAGACCCGCCTGCACCAGGCTATCGAGCACGCCAGGGAGCAGGCCGCTATACGCCGCAGAACACAGGAGAGGAAACCCTGAGCCGCCTGTCTTGCCTATGCTGCTGAGGCAAGGGGAATTAAAGTGACACAGAACTTGATTCGCGCTACGCGCGGGCGGCGATACGGGGATGGACGGCTGCGTGGTACATAGCGGTCAAAGGTCCAGGATGTTGAAGATTTCCTGCCACGGCAGGATGGTTATGCCGCCGACTATCCGCGCCCGCGGCACAGGCGCCGCGCAATAAAGCGCGGCGTCAGGGAAATCCTGATGGAACGATCTGAGGCCCTTCAACTGGGAGGAATCCGGGGCCTGCGAGGATTTTATCTCGATAGCGAGGAGCTTGCCGGCCGGCGGTTTAACTATAAGGTCCACCTCGGCGCCGTCTTTCGTCCTGTAGAAAGATAAAGAATAATCCTTATCGGCATAGTCGATGTATCTGGCGATCTCGCAGACCATAAAATGCTCGAACATGTCCCCGTACTCCGA
The DNA here is from genome assembly GCA_903879915.1 of uncultured Elusimicrobia bacterium. GTDB lineage: Bacteria > Elusimicrobiota > Elusimicrobia > Elusimicrobiales > UBA9959 > UBA9959. The sequence continues at coordinate 49,561 of CAIRNJ010000051.1, read as the reverse complement.
AGTGCCGGGATGCAGCGGAACGGATAGCTTCCCGCATACGGCCCGGTGGACGCCGGTATCGAAAAAATAAAATTTAGGATGTTTGGCCAGCTGTTTCCTGGCCGACCCCGAAAAGGACGGCAGAAAAAAGCCTATTAAGGTATCCTGAAGCACCTGGAAATATTCCTGAATGGTCTTGTAGCTGACTCCGGTTTCTTTCGCAATATTTGAGTAGTTAAGAATATGGCCGTTCTCAAAGGCGGCCAGGGGGAGGAACCGTAAAAATGCGCCGATATTCCGTATTATCGCTTCCGCCGCTATCTCTTCTTTTAGATAAGTGTTCACGTACGCTTTCAGTGACCTGTGCGCGTCCTCTTCGTTCTCTTCGGAATAAATACTGGGCAGGGTTCCTATCCGCAACGCTTTGTCGAGCGAGAATCGCTGCCCGCATTCAAGATGCGTCAAAGGATGTAGGTGGTAAGTCCAGGCTCTTCCCGCCAGCAGATTCGCCTGCGCCCGCTTAAGCTTGCGCGCGCTCGAACCGCTCAGGCAGAACACAGGCGGCTTTGCCGAGGAGGTCATTATTGATTGGACTTCGTCCAATAGCTGCGGCACGCGCTGTACCTCGTCAACGATTATAAAATTTTTGCCTTTATTGCGGGACAGCACTTCGTCCCGGAATAGGGAGGGATTCGCCGCCAGGCGCGTGTATTCGTCAGATCTCAGAAGATCGTAGTAGATGGATTCTTCTTCTAAAAATGTTTTCTTAAGCAAGGTGCTTTTGCCCGTTTGCCGCGGGCCGAATAAAAAAAAGCTTTTGTTTCTAGGCAGACTTAATCTTCTTTTGAACATATATATCTATTATAGCGTCTGATTTAGAAGTAGTCAAGCTGTTTTAGATATGGTGATACATAACTTAATTCTCGCCACGCGGTGGCGGGAAGGCGGTACGGGGTCAGGCGGGCTGCTTCTTTTCTTTCCGCACGTATTTTATTTTCCTGATATCGGTACCGGGGAAGTAGAACTCCAGGATCTCCCTGTATTTTTTGTCGTACTTGCCGGCCAGGCCGGCGGCGCCGCTCTGGCACAGGCCTATGGCGTGGCCCCAGCCGCCGCCGTAGATCCAGTAATTGCGCACTTTGCCGTTCCTGAAACGGTTTATCTCTATTTCGAACAGCGTGCTTTTAAGCGAGCTGAAGCCCAGCAGGTTGCGGATAAGGTGTTCGCGGTCCACGGTTATGGTTTTTTTCGTGCCTACCAGCCTGATGGAATTCACGTTGCCCGACGGGCTGCGCCGCAGCGGGATTATGTCCAGCAGCTCCCCTATCGGGTAATCCCGGTTCACGCGGAAGGTCATGTCCTTGTGCTTTATTATCTTCATCCAGCGGAACTCGGCGGCGCGCACGCGGCCGGGGTAATTGCAGTTGGCCTGCGGGTTGCCGGTCAGCCAGAGGTGGAAATCCCAGGGGTCCAGCGGCGCCAGCGGCTTCTCGGGCTGGGTGTCGGATTTCGTCACCAGGTAGGGCGAATCGCCCCAGCCGGTGACCTCCTTCGAGGCCTGTATCCAGCCGCCGCAGTTGGAGTGGTAGAAAGTGTAGGCGGGCTTGCCGTGATAGGTGAGGATCTCGCCCTCGGTGTCCACCACGGCGCGGCTGGTGGTGTTGGCCTCGTTGGGCAGGCCTTTGTAAGCCTGACAGTGCTGCCCGTCGCAAAGATGGTAGCCGTCGGCCTTATGCAGGCCGCCGCGCGCCCGGCGTATCAGTACCTGCGTGCGGGCTATCACAGCCTGCGCTTTCAGGGATTCGTACGGCCATTGCGGCGCCACTTCGCTGGGCACCACGCCCAGCAGGTACAGCTCGCTGTCTATGACGTTCACCACGCCTATGCCGCGGCCGGCTATGGGGAATAGTTCTATGGTCCCCCGGTACTGGCGGTCGGCGCCGCTGAACCAGGGGTTCTTTATTTTCGCCGAGGCGTCGAACACCACGGAACCGGTAGGTTTCGCGGGCTTTAGCAGCACCGGGCCTTTGAAGCGGCCGTAAACCGTGCCGTCGGGGGATTTCAGCACCACCGCGTCGTTCTCAAAAACGGTGAACCACAGCTCGTCCGGCGGGATGGCGGCGAAAAGCTTGTGCGAAACCTTGCCGGTTACGGTCATGCCGTCGAAAGATTTTATCCTGAGCAGGTTATTGCGCCCCTGTTTGCCGGAGCTGTTCGTGCCTATGCCCACGCGCAGCTTCACGGACCGCGTGAGGCTGGCCGCGGCGTCCACCGGCTCCATCCTGAGAGGTTTTACCACCCGGAACGGCGGCCTTATTTCTTCCGGCTGCTTGGTCAGCTTGCCCTCCAGCACTTTCATCATGCTGGTGGCCAGCGGGTGGCGCGGGGCGTAATCCAGCACGCGGAAATACTGGTTCCAGGCCTCGTTGAACTTGCCCTGCCGGGCGTAAATGCCGGCCAGCGGCAGGCGCGCCTCGGTGAAGGTGGGGTCTTTGCGCAGGGCCTCTATCAGCGCTCCTTCGGCTTCTTTGTACATCTTGAAATTCATGAAGTTCCAGGCCAGGATATAGTCCACGCCGGAGAAGTCGGGGCGCAGGGTGCGGTACTTCTCAAGGTGGAACAGCGTTCTCACCTTGTCGTTGAGGTTGGAATAAACGCTGGCCAGTCCCAGCTCGGCGCGGGCGTGCAGCTCCTGTATGCGTATAGCGCCTTCGAAAGCTATGCGCGCGCCGTCGTAATCCGCCTGGTGGAACTTCAGCCAGCCCAGCTCCGAATAAATGTCGGGGTTGAAGGCCTCCCTGCCCAGCGCGGTTTCAAGGGCGGCTGCGGCGTCGCGGTAGCGCCCGGCCTGGCGCAGGCACATGGCGGCGTTCATCAAGGGCCGCGCCTGGCCGGGGTCAGCCGCGGCGTCCATGAAGTAAAAAGAGGCCGCTTTGGAAAGGTCGCCCCGGAGATACAGCTCGTACGCGGAATCCCCGGCCAGGCACAGGCCGGGTTGAAATAAGAGGCATAAAAGAATAGTATTTATCCGGCGCACAAGACCTATCGTATTAAATTATGCGCGCGCGAAGAAAGCGGCGGCCGTCTCGACCATGCTTACCGACCAGGAACTTATAGCGGCTTTCAAGAACGGGGATATCGACGCCCTGGGCGCGCTGATGGAGCGCCATAAAGCCGCCGTTTACGGCTACCTGCTGCGCCTCACGGGCCGGCACGACGCGGCGGACGATCTTTTCCAGGAAGTGTTCCTTAAGCTGGTGCGCAGGCCCGGGGCCTACAGCGAAAGGGAAAAATTCAAGGCCTGGCTTTTTACCGTGGCCCGCAACGCCGCCATGGATTATTTCAGGCGCGAGGGCTCGCGGCGCGCCCTGACCTCGGCGGAGGGCGACGCGCCGGCGGGGAGCGAGGACGGCGCAACCGGCGTGCTGGAAGCGGCGGCGTCCCCGGAGCCCGGGCCGCACGAGATACTGGAGAACAAAGCGCTGGGCGAGTGGATAGGCCGGGCGCTGGAGCGGCTTTCCCCGGACCAGCGCGAGATCTTCTACCTGCGGCATTATTCCGAACTGTCCTTCAAAGAAATAGCCGGAATGCTGGAACTGCCCATCGGCACCGTGCTGGCCCGCATGAGCCGGGCCGCCGCCCTGCTGCGCAAAGAACTGGAAAAACAGCCGCAATAAAACCGGGGGCTGGCGCGTTATATGGACAGGAGCTTGTTATGAACTGCGGATACGGGGAAAAACTCATCCTTTACTTCTACGGCGAGGCCGCGGGGGAGCTGAAGGCCGGCGTTGAAAGCCACCTTAAGACCTGCGCGGCCTGCCGCGCCGAGCTGGCCGCGCTGGCGGCGGCCGAGGGCTGGCTTAAAGCCGGCGCGGCCGAACCTTCGGGCGCGGCCGTGGCCGCGGTGCTGCGGCAGGCGGAAGCCCTTCGCGGCGCCGGCGGCTTCTGGCGGCGCAACTGGGCGGAGTCGCTGCTGGCCGGCGCGCTGACCGCGGCCATGCTGGCCGGTTTCTCTCTGTCGCCCCGGGGCACCAGCCCGGGCCTGGCCTGGAACAGCGGGCTGGATTCCGGGCTGGATTCCGTGGAATATTCGCTTTACCGGGCGCAGTCGGAAATGTCCCAGCTGGAAGGGGACAAGACCGGCGTTCAGTCGGATTGGGATTACAACTATGGTCTGCTGGAAGCGGAAAGCGGTCAGGTGTCGGGTTAATATTACTATCGGTCAAGGAGAACTTTATATGAAGAACAGGACTATGCTTTGGCTGCTGGCGCTGACGCTGGCCGCCGCCCCCGCGCAGCTGCTGCGCGCGCAGGAAGGGCCGGACGGCCCCGAGCTGGAGGAAGCCGAGGCCTGGGCGGGCGGGCCCGCTCAGCCCCCGCCCGGGGACATGGAGAAAAGAGTTCCCCCGGGCAAGCGCGGCGCCAAGGCCATGCGCGGAATGGAGGATGAGCCCGGCGAAACACGCGTGAACGTAAAGGTGCGCAAAGTTATGGGCGGCCCCGGCATGGGCATGGGAATGGCTATGCTGTCCGAAGAGGACGCGCTGGCCCTTATAAAGAAGCACGACGCCGTGTTCGGCAAGAAAGTCGAGGATCTTAAGAGCGTGGCGCCCGCCAAGTACCATATGGTGATGCAGATGGCGGAAAGGATGCTGAGCGGCGCCAAGATGGAAGAGGACGAAGCCGTGGAAAAGGACGCCGTGCGCACGCTGGCGCTGGAGTTCGACGTAAAAGAACTGACCCGGAAGCTGGAGAAGGCCGCCGACGCCGATAAGGGCGCCATAACGGACTCGCTCAAGGCCAAAGTGTCGGAGCTGTTCGACCTTAAGTCGAAAGCGCAGGAGCAGCGCGTTAAGCACATGGAGACCGAGATCTCCAAACTTAAAAAGAACCTGGAGAACCGCAAGCTCAACAAAGCCAAGATAGTAGAACAGCGCGTGGGGCAGCTCACGGGGGAAGGGCTCGGCTGGTAAGAAATTAAATCAGGGAACTAAGGCTGGTGAGGGAAAAGAAAACCCCGCGGAGAGGTCCGCGGGGTTTTTCCTTTTGCTGCCGGAGGTTTACTGGAACTTCGCCGCGTCTATCATGCCCGCGCCCTGGTCGGTAGGCTTGAGGCCCGGCAGCTTGGCGGCCGCTTTTACAAGGGCCTCGCGCGCCGCCGCGGGGGTGCTGGCGCCGGCGCTTATCGCCAGGGCCGCCAGCCCTGCCACGTGGGGGCAGGCCATGGAAGTGCCGGACATGGTCTTGTAGCCGCCGCCTTTGCCAGTGGAGTAAATGTTCACGCCGGGCGCTATCACGGCTATCTCGGGGCCTTTGGAGGAGAACGAGGCCAGCTTATCGGAAGAATCCGAGGCCGACACCGCTATGGCTTCCGGGTATTTGGCCGGGTAGTTCACGGGGCCGGAATCGTTGCCGGCCGCGCAGACTATGGTCACCCCGGCTTCGTAGGCCGCGGTCATCATTTTCTTCATCGGTTCGTCAACTCCGCCGCCGCCCAGGCTCATGTTGATCACCTGCATCTTGTTCTGCGCCGCCCATTCTATGCCGGCCATTACATTGGAGTAGGAGCCGCTGCCGTTCTTGTCCAGTACTTTTACGGCGTAAATGCTGGCCCTGGGCGCCACGCCCACCACGCCGGTGGCGTTGCGCACGGCGGCTACGGTGCCGGCTACATGCGTGCCGTGGCCGTGGTCGTCGAGGGGGGGTGCGGTGGTGACTATCGTATTGTAGCCGCCCGCGTAGTTGGCTTTAAGGTCCGGGTGGGTATAGTCTATGCCGGTGTCTATTATGGCCACTTTAATGCCCGCGCCTTCGGTGAAATTCCAGAGGCCGGCCGCGTTCACGCGCTTCACGCCCCAGGGGATCTCCTTGTCGTTGGGGTCGATCACCGGCCTTACCGCCGCGGGCAGCGAAGCTTCCCAGCCGGCGTTCGCACGTACCGTGCGCATGGCGTTAGCCAGGCTGGGCAGGGCTACGGCGTTCATTGAAAGAGGCTCGGATTCTATCCATTTAATGTACTTGTCCTCTTCCACGCTGGTAACTCCGGCCAGCGAATAGATGGAGGCGTCTTTTATATTGTCGGGGAAGATAGCCACAAGGGCGTCTATCAGTTTGAACTGTCGTGTTACCTGGCCGCCTATGCTTTCGACGCTCTTTACTATGGCGCCGCCGCGGAAAGCCGATTCGTAGCTTACGATCTTCTGTGATGCCTGCGCTGCGGCCGCGAAAGCGAACAGCAGCCCGGCGAATATTACTGTCAGTTTCCTCATTTTTCCTCCTGAGCGGATAACTTTAAGCGGTAGGCCGAAAGGCCTATGGGCAATATAGGACTTTTGGTTGACATCTGTCAATATATCTCTGCCGCCGGAAATTCCGCGCCGCGGTCAGCGCGGCGCGCCGGCTTTTTCAACGGCCTCTAATCTTGTGCTATAATTAACGATATCTAAGGCCGTGAGCGGGGTACCGGCATTTTACTGGTGGAGATAAACAATGAAAAACTCACTATTGTTCATGTTCCTGTTCCTTCCGGCGTTCGCGTTCGCGGGTTCCGATCCCGAACCGCTCCCCGGGATGGACGAGGTAAAAGCGGCGGCTGCGGAGGCCCCGGCCGTCATTCAGCGGCCTGACGCGCAGAAAATAATGACCGAGATCACGCAGGCGCTCAAGCTCAGTTCCAGGCAGGAGGACCGGATAGCCAAGGCGGTCAACCGGAAAACCGGCGATTTCGACGACAGCATGGCCAAGTACGAGAAATATTCGACCGAAGAGAAAAAATGGCGCGCTAAAATGGAAGAGCACCGGCTGGCCATGGAAAAGATAAACCGCGACATGCCCGACCTGATACGCGAATACCTCGACGAGGAACAGCGCCAGGCTTATGACGATCTGCTGGCCGCGAAGAACAAGCCGGCCGCCGCGGCCGAGGAGCCGGCGGCCGGGCCCGCGGTGGAACCCGCCGCAGCCGGAGAGCCCGCCGCGCCGCCGCGCAAAAAGAAGCGCATCATCAGGCGCAAAAAGGCCGGGCCGGCCGGAGCCTTGCCCCCCGCCGTGCCCGCCGCCGAGGGAGCCGCGGTCCCCGCCGCGCCCGCCGCCGCGGCCGAAGACGAGGCCGGCAGCGTTATGGTGGATAAAGACCCCGCCGCGGCCGCCGCGCCCGCCAAGCCGGCCAGGAAGAAGCGCGTGCTGCGCAAAAAAGGCACCCGCCCCGCACCCGCGGCCCAGCCGGCCCCTGCCGCCGGGGAAGTCCCCAGCGAGCCCGCCGGCGCAACGCCGACCGGCAAGGAAGCCCCGGCCGCGGAAGAGGACGCCGGTTCTTACCCGTGAGGAAAAGGAAACTTTAAATGCCGCTCCCGGCTAGCTATCCTGACCGGGAACTCCCCGTCCCCGCCCGGCGCTCCGCGCGCCGGCGCGCCGGCGTTACGCTGGTGGAACTGATGATAGCGCTGGCCATCCTTACCATCGGCATCGTCGGCCTGGTGCAGTCTTTCTCGTTCATACAAAAAGCCGTGCAGCTCTCCAAGAATAAAACTCTTGCGTCCAACCTGGCGCAGGAGAAGATGCAGATCATTAAGCAGAAATCGTATTACCAGGTGATCGCCACTTCCGACCCCGTGCATAACGATATCGATTTCGCGCCGGAGTCCATAGATTACGATACCGGCTATTTTCCGCCGGAGATGATAATGGAGGGCGGCGTTACCTATACGCGTTACACCTATGTGCAGGTTATCCGGGAGAACGATGGGGCGGTGGACGACATGGCCCCGAGCACTCCGGACACCGGGATGAAGCGCATCACCATAACCGTGGTCTGGGGCTATGGCGCCGGCGGCAAGCGCAAGGTCACGCTGCGCAGCATCATGGCGAATCCGGATACGGTCCTGGCCAACGCCTCCTTTAACGGCACTGTTCTTACCACCGCGTCGGCGGCCATCAGGGGGGCGCTGGTCGGCCTGGTAGAGGCTGCCGGCTGCAGCGATACCACCGACTCCCTGGGCAAGTACGTAATAACCTGCACCCCGGGAACCTACACTCTTATGGCTTCCGCAACCGGCTATTACTCCGCGCTGACGAGCGTGGTAATAGCGGCCGGCGCCGCGCAGACCAATAATTTCAGCCTGAAGAGGATAGGCGTCGGCACGGTCAGGGGCTATCCCTGGCTGACCGATCATCTTGTTATCAGCCAGATAGTCGGCAGCACCGTCAATGCCGCCGGTTACGACCAGGAATATGTGGAGGTTTTTAATCCCACACAGGATGACTGGAATATGAACGGGGATATCGGCCTTAAATTCCAGGGCGGCTCCTCTTTGCCGAAGAAGACCATATTTATTAAATACCTCAATCCCACGGTCCCCAACGGCGGCTATTATCTTTTCGCTAACACCAGCACCATCGTTGCCGCCGGGAGATCCGTCAAGGCGGATGCTGTCTGGGCCAGCACCAATTCATCTTCCGACTTCCCGGATTTCCTGACTCAGAGCAATATAATCCCGGTGGACGATGTCGGCAATAAGGGCTTCGGCGCCATCGAGCTTTACAGAGTATCCAATGGAGCGGCGCTTGACCGTGCGGGCTGGAGCAACACGGGGAATTCCGCGCCATTCTACGAGGGTTCCTCCCCGATAACCGGGGGCCTTTCCCGCAACGAACTATACGCCCGTATCACAAGCACGGGCGATACGGCCGGCGTGAACTGGACTTACGGCCCGGCTTACGACTCCAATAATAACAGCCTGGATTTTTATGATTATTCGCTTTCAATTAGCACGCCGCCGCATAATTCCCTTACCAGTGAACGGCTGGTGATCGCCGGCACGCCGGCGGCCGGCGCGGTGGTTACCTGTTCCGACGGCCTTTCAGACTCGGCCGAAGCGTCCCTTTCCGGCAGCCCGCCTTCCGCCTACTTCTCACTGGCGAATGTCGCCACCGGCTACTGGACGGTGGCCATCACCAGCGGCGTTTACAGCCTGATGCAGGCCACGGTGCCCATAGCCGCCGTCGGTTCGATCTACACTTTTGCCAGCACCTCCACGTTGCTCCAGCAGCCCGTTACCTACGGGCTTATTACCGGCAGCATCGTTAACGCCTTCGGCGCCCCTCTCAGCTCCATATGGGTCAGCGGCGGCGGCTACAGCGCCCAAACGGACACCAACGGCCGCTACCGTCTGCTGCCGGACTTCGGCAGCATTGATGTGATCGCAAATGCCTCGCCCACCAACACTTCTTATGTTACCGCTTCCTCGGTCTCTATAAGGCTCGATGCCGGAGAGGTGCAGGGCGGGGTGGATTTTGTGCTTTACCAGGGCGGCAGAATAAAGGGTTTCGTGACCAGGGACGGGACCAACGGCCTGCCCGGGGTATCTATGGCCATCCTGGACTACAGCAACGTGGCGCGCGACGTGCAGGTAACAGGTTCGGACGGGCGCTTTGTTTCCGTTGTGCTGTCCACGGGGTATTACACCGTGCAGCCGTCATTGGGAACGCTTGAAATCTCCGCCCCTGCGGCCTCTACCGCTACTATAACCGCTGCCGGCGGCACTATCTTTTCTTCCAGTTTCACTATTTCCGGCGCTATGGGCGCCATCTCCGGCACGTTAAGCTTCGCCGGGCAGCCCATAAAGAGCGGCGTGCTTATAGTGGTTACCACCACAACGCTCACCTCCGCCGGGCCGCCGGATATCAATTCTGCTACGCTTACCGGGCCGCCGTTCTATATGGTTTCCAGCATGGAGAACGGCACTTATCTGGCCGAAGTGCGCACCAGCACCAGCCCCGCTTACAAGGTATACGCCTATTACCCGGTGGCCGGCAGCACCGGTACCGTAATTTATACCGGCAGCGTGCTCAGCGTGCCGGTTACGGCGGGGCAGACCTATACGGGGGTGAATTTCTCATGGTGACGCGCCGGCGCCGCAGGGGCGTTACGCTGATGGAGCTGATAATGGTGGTGGCGATAACGTCCATTCTGTTCGGCGTGGCCGCGCCTATTTTACTGCAGGCCAACCGCCAGTTCATTATGGTGCGCACCAAGCTTGAACTGCAGCAGGAGGCGCGCGGGATAATGTACGTGCTGACGCGGGCGATCCGCCAGGCGCATAGCGACAGTATTACCATAAGCCACGCCAATGACAGCCAGCCGTTCTATTCCAAGATCACGTTCACTAAAGAAGGGAGCACCACCACGCTGGTCTCCCAAACGCTGGTGTTCCAGCAGGAAGGGACCACGCTGTACCAGCTTTTCGGCGTGAACAAGCGCGTGCTCAGCCGCAATCTGCAATACCTCGAGTTCACTTTCCCGCGTTCCGACGATATGAGCATAATTTCGGTTTCCATCACGCTGCAGAAGAGTATCTACGAAGGCCGGACAAAGGCGCTGCATATGGCGTCGGAAAAGGTCCGGGTGATGAATTGATCTATGAAAAAGAAAAAAGGCTTTCTGCTGGTCGGGGTACTGCTGGCGCTCCTTATGCTGATGATAATAGTGCCGGTAATGGTAAAATGGGTGCAGAACGACACGAAACTCTCGGTAAAGGACCAGAAATCCAGCATAGCTTTCAGCCTGGCGGAGGCGGCCGTGGACCGCGGCTACTGGAAAGTCAAGAGTTCCACCAGCACCTTCAACCAGGTGTCGCTGGGCACCCCGCTTACCGGCTATAATTTCGACGCCACCTACAGGGATATCTCCGGCGGCAACTACCGCATAAAGATCACTTCCGGGCCTGGCGATAGCCAGATAACCATTTACGGTGAGGGGCGCGATACCCTTAACCAGGAAACGCGCGCGATCAAGGCTGTTTATACCAATACCAGCGTGCCCGGGGCCATAGTCTCCGGCGGCACTTTAACAGCGAACGAAGCCAGCCTTGTGCATTGGGGGCCGATCATGAGCATCGGCGATATAACGTTGTTAAACGATGCCGCGGTGCTGGGCTATCCGCGCAAACTGTCGATGGGAACGGTGCTTCCGTTCGATACCAACAGCACCAATCCGCCCAACACCGACAGCCTGGAGTGGTGGTCCAACTATAATGTGCCGGAATTGCCTGTTTTTGACTTTACCACCATGAAGGCCTCCGCCGCTTTCACCAGCACCCTCAACTGCCAGGATGAGTTCTATCAACCCTCGCCGACTACATGCGGCAGCGGCAGCGGCAGTAAAGCCTGCACATGCAATACTTCCGGCGTATGCACCTGCGCTAAGCCCAGTCCCTGCTCCTGCACATGCAGCGTCACTTATTCTTCGACCACAACCACCAGCCACGCCATCATGCAGTGCTGCCATTCGGCGACATACGGCGGGGCGATCACCTGTGACTATAGCGGTACCGTCCCCTGCACTACTTGCAAGGTCAGCGACCTTTATGACCAGACTTACGGCTATAACCAGACTGTCCGGAGGGACAAAGACTATACCTGGTATTGGGATAATAACGCCAGCTGGAGCGGGAATAACGGAATTAAGGGGACCGTTGTGGTTATGGGGAACCTGTCAGTTGACGGCGGCGACTATTACGGCTCCGGCTGTACGGTCAAAGTGCCGCCCAACGCCTGGAAAGAATACCAGAAATACGACACTTCCACCTCCAACCAATATCCCGGGGATACAGGTTTGCACTCGAACGCGGCCACGTATACGTTGGGCAATAATGAGTCAAGCGCTACTTCCGGCAGCCCGGCGCGTTACACCTCCGGCGAATTGTGGAGAATGACAAAATACGTTAACGGCGTGTCCACCAACCCGTTAACCTCAGGCCTGGGCGCCGACCTCGGCGTTTACGGTTTTCTTTACGTCGCCGGCAACTTCTACCGCACCGGCGACTCGGACGTCTTCGGCTCCATGTGGGTGGTGGGCAACGTTTCGGGGTCCGGCAATACCATGGTGTTCTACAACTCGCAGTTGAAGGTTCCTACGCTCAACGTAGTCCTTACTAAAGACTCCTGGCAGGAAACAAGCGCGGACTCACAGGCCTGGAATTAACGGCTTGGTGTCAAGTTCCGGCGGAAAATATTGAAATTTCAGTTCGGCGGCGGTAAATTAAGGAAATACAGGAGCTTTGTTATGAATATCGTTCTTTTAGGTTATCCAGGTTCGGGAAAAGGGACCCAGGCACGGGCGGTGGCCGGGAAACTGGGGCTGGTCCATGTTTCGTTCGGCGATATTTTCTGGAACGAGGTGGCGAAAAAAACCCCGCTGGGCCACGAGGTGGCCGACTCCCTGAGCACGGGAAGCCTGCTGCCGGACTGGCTGGTGCTGGGCCAGCTGAAGGAACGGTTCAAGACTGAAAAGCGCGGACTGCTGTTCGACGGTTTCCCGCGCAACATGGAGCAGGCCGAGGGGCTGGATTCCTGGCTTTCCGCACGCTCCTCCGCGCTCGATGCCGTGGTACTGCTTAAAATTTCCGAAGCCGACGCCGCAAAACGCGCGGCCGAACGGCGGGTCTGCGGCGATTGCGGGGCTATTTTCAACCGCATCACGAAAGTGCCGTTCCTGGAGGGGCTTTGCGACTCCTGCGGCGGAAAATTGAAGGTGCGCGACGACGATAAGCCCGACGCGGTGAAAAAACGCCTTATGGTCTACAGGGACCAGACGGAGCAGCTCGTCTCATATTACCGCGGCAATACGGATTTCTTCGAGATCAACGGGGCGCAGCCGCTCGAGACCGTGACCGCGCAGATACTGGCGGCGGTAAAAAAATAAACAGGTCCGGCGCCTGTCCCGAGGTCCTGTCCCGCCCGTTTTGGCTGCAGCGGGAACGGCCCGGGACCTTCTTCGTTCCCGTTCCTTGAACAACATGGGAAAAACGGCCCGCGGGAAAAAGCTCTGGTCCGATCTCGGCCTGGTCTACTGCGCCGTTATCTGGGGTTCCACTTTCATAGTAACCAAAGGCGCGCTGGACGCCGTGCACCCGGTGGTGATGGTGGGCATCCGCTTCGCGGTTTCGGCGGCCCTCCTGCTGCCCTGGGCGCTGCGGCGGCCGAAGTTCACGGCCCACCTGAAGGACGGCATGGTGCTGTCCGTTTTTCTCGCGCTGCTCTACCTTACCCAGACCGTGGGCTTGGTCTACACCTCCGCCTCCAACTCCGGCTTCATCACCGGCCTGTTCATAATCTTCATCCCGGTCTTCATGTTCGCGCTGCGCGGCCAGCGGCCCAACCGGCTGGAGCTGGTTTCCGCCGCGCTGGCGGTGTGCGGGCTGTGGCTGCTTACCGGCGGCGTGAAAGGCGCGAATACCGGCGACGCGCTTACCCTTATAGCCGCCGCGGCCTATTCGGCGCACCTGATCTTCACCGACAAGTACGTTAAAAGGAACGCCGATACCGTTATGCTGGCCTTCCACCAGTTCTGGTGCGTTTCGCTGATCGCCTTCGCGATAGCGCTGTTCAAAGGCTATCCGCTGGCGGTGGCGGGCGTCAACGGCTGGGGCGTTATCCTGTTCCTGGCGGTGTTCCCCACGCTTACGGCCTTTTACATACAGATGCTGGCGCAGAAGGAATCGGAGCCTTTCAAGGTGGGGATAATCTTTACGCTGGAGCCGGTGTTCGCAGCTATTTTCGCCTGGACCTGGGGCGGCGAAGAGTTTATAATGGTGAAAGCGCTGGGCGGGCTGCTGATAGTTTCGGGCATGCTCATCGGCGAGTTCGCGAAATTCAATTTCGGCCGGGCGGCTAAGAAGGAAGTGCTGCCGGTATAGCGCGAGGCGGGGAGAGATCATGAAAAAAATATTTTTAGCGGTCCTGTTCCTTGCGGCGCCGCTCAGGGCGGCGGAGCTGCAGCTGGTGGAGAGCGTTCCGGACGAGACCGTTTACGGCTCCTCGTTGACGGTACGCCCGCAGGCGGTCTGGCTGGAGATGATAAAAGCGGCCGCTAAAACCCTGGATATAGAGGAATTCTATATAGCGGACCAGGCCGGGGAAGTTCTGGAGCCGGTCATCGAAGCCGTTAAGGCCGCGGCCCGGCGCGGGGTCAAGGTGCGCCTGCTAGTGGACTCCGTAATGATGAAAGAGACCGGCAAGTCCCTGCCCCCCCTGCGCGAGGCAGGCGTGGCCGCGCGCGTGCTGGATTTCAAGAAGCACGGCGCCGGCGGCATACAGCATTCCAAGTACTTCGTAGTGGACGGCCGCGAGGCGTATATCGGCAGCCAGAACTTCGACTGGCGCTCGCTGAAGCACATTCACGAGCTGGGGCTGCGCCTGAAGAGCCAAAGGGCGGCCGCCGACCTGGGCCGGGTTTTCGAGGCCGACTGGGCGCTGGCGGACGGGAAGTCAGCTAAGAAGATCCTGGCCAAAAAAAATAAGAACGCCGTTACCGCGGAGACGCCGGAGACGGCGCTGCTTAACGGCTCCACGGTCACTTACAGCCTGGCTTTCAGCCCCGCAGGCTTTGTTCCCAATGGTTTCGATACGGAAATAGACGCTATGAAGCGGCTGATAAAAGCGGCAAAAATAAGCCTGCGCGGCCAGGTAATGACCTATGCCCTGGCGGAGCACGGCTCGGCGCGCTGGGCGGAGCTGGACGAGGCGCTGCGGATAGCGGCCGCCCGCGGGGTGAAGGTGGAGTTGGTTTTCGCTGACTGGAGCATGGGCGGGAAGGCCGACCGCGACATCAAGGCTTTGTCCAAGACCGATAATATCGCGATAAAGATCTCGTCCCTGCCGCAGCACAGCTCGGGCTTCATCCCTTTCTCGCGCGTGGAACATCTGAAGTACCTGGTGGCCGACGGCGAGACGGGCTTTGTGACCACCTCCAACTGGGGGCCGGGGTATTTCCTGACCACCCGCGGCGCGGCGGTGGTGCTAAACGGCGCGGCCGGGGCGGGCATTCTTGAGGATATTTTCGACCGGGCCTGGAACGGCCCGTACGTGCAGCCGGTCGACCCGCTGAAAGATTACCAGCCGGTGAAGAAAGGTTAGTTCGCCGCGGGGGGAAGTTCGTAGAGGCTTATTTTTTTATTGGTGTCGCTGAAATACTTCAGCGCCCAGGGGCTGGGGAAAAAGATCACGGGGTTGCCCGCCGCGTCCGCGCCGAGCCGGATGTTGTCGCCGAGGTGTATGTCGCCCGCGGCCAGCGCGTCGGCCCCGGCCTTGTCCAGCCAGCGCATGTGTTTCCAGGCGCACGCTTCCAGGCGCGACTCCACCCCGTATTCGGCTTCCAGCCTGTACTGCGTCACTTCAAATTGCAGCGGCCCCACCGCGGCCAGCAGCACCGACGAGGACGGGCCGTCCTTGACCGTGAACTGCTGCACCACCCCTTCCAGGATCAGCTGCTCCAGGCCCATCCTGAAAGGCTTGAACTTGGAGGGGACGGGGTTGTAGAGGTAGGTAAAGCATTCCGGCGGGAAGCGCGGGATCTCGTTAAAGATTATGGCGGGGTTCTCGGTGAGCGTGTCGCCGATGGCGAACTCCTGGTGCCCCACCAGGCCCACTATATCCCCGGGCCAGGCCTCGTCCACCGTTTCCCGCTCCTGGCCGAACAGCTTGTTGGAGTTGGAAAGGCGGATCTTCTTGCCGGTGCGGGAATGGTGGGCGGCCATGTCGCGCGTGAATTTGCCCGAGCAGACGCGCACGAAAGCCACCTTGTCGCGGTGGCGCGGGTTCATGTTGCCCTGTATCTTGAAAATAAAGCCCGAGAAGGCCGGCAGGTCCGGGGTTATCGCGCCGATGGTGGCGTCCCGCGGGCCGGGCGGCGCCGAGTGCTCCACGAAACCGTCGAGCATCAGCTGGATGCCGAAATTGTTGACCGCGCTGCCGAAGAACACCGGCGTGGTCTCGCCGGCCAGCACCTCGTCCATCGAATACTCCGTGCCGGCGCCGTCGAGCATGCCCACTTCCTCTATAAAATTCCTATAGCTCACCGCGTCCATCTTTTCTTTGATGCGGTGGTCGTTGATGCCGGCCACCTCCACCGGGGCTTTGTAGGCGCCGCCGGGGGTGCGTTCGAACATATGGGCCTGGCCGGTAAGGCGGTCGTAGACGCCGCGGAAATCCGGGCCGTTGCCCATGGGCCAGTTCACGGGGAAGGGCTTGAGGCCCAGCACTTTCTCCAGCTCGTCTATCAGCTCCAGCGGCTCGCGCGAGGGGCGGTCCATCTTGTTCATGAAAGTGAAGATAGGGATGTGGCGGCGGCGGCAGACCTCGAACAGCTTGAGGGTCTGGGCCTCTATGCCTTTGCCGGCGTCTATCACCATGATGGCGGCGTCCACGGCGGTGAGCACGCGGTAGGTGTCTTCCGAGAAATCCTTGTGGCCGGGGGTGTCCAGCAGGTTTATGCGGTAGCCGGCGTAATCGAACTGCAGCACCGTGGAGCTGATGGAGATGCCGCGCTTCTTCTCCAGCTCCATCCAGTCCGAGGCCGTGGCGCGCTGGTTCTTGCGGGCCGTGACGGTGCCGGCCAGGTGCAGCGCGCCGCCGTAAAGCAGCATCTTCTCCGTGAGCGTGGTCTTGCCCGCGTCGGGATGGGAAATTATGGCGAAGGTGCGCCGCCGGAGGATCTCGTTCATGGTGCTTGCGTATAGGGTACCTTTTTTGGCAGACAAGTAAAAGTTCCCCCGACGAGGAAAAGGGGACAGGCTACTTTTTGTTGTGACTCCAAGGCGGCGCGGGGGTCGGGCTGGCAAAACCTTCGTGAGGCCGAGGCTTGCGCAGCGCCGAGGCCGAATGATGAGCGAGGCCACGGTGTGGCCGAGCGCGTTTTGACAGCCCGGCCCCCGTGCCGCCCAGGCACCATGTGGCGCGGAAAAAGTAGCCTGTCCCCTTTTCCTATTCTTCCCGCATAAAGGGATACCGGTAGTCGTGCGGGGGGGTGAAGTTCTCCTTGACCGCGCGCGGGGAGGTCCAGCGCATCATGTTGATCAGCGAGCCGGCCTTGTCGTTGGTGCCGGAGGCCCGGGTGCCGCCGAAAGGCTGCTGGCCCACCACCGCCCCGGTGGGCTTGTCGTTGATGTAGAAGTTCCCGGCCGCGTTCTCCAGCATGGTTTCGGCTTTCATCACCGCCGCGCGGTCCTGCGCGAAGATGGCGCCGGTCAGCGCGTAGGGCGAGGTGGCGTCGCACAGCCGCAGGGTCTCCTCGAACTTGCCGCCGTCGTAGACGTACACCGTCATCACCGGCCCGAAGATCTCCTCCTGCATGGTCTTGAAATGCGGGCTGATGGTCTCTATCAGCGTGGGCTGCACGTAATAGCCTTCCGTATCGTCGCAGACGCCGCCGGCCAGCACCTTGGCGTCGGGCGCCGCCTTGGCGAAGTCGATGTAGCTCTTTATGTTGTCGAACGAGTTCTTGTCTATGACGGCGTTGACGAAGTTCGTGAAATCCTCGGCGGGGCCCATCTTGATGCCCTTTATCTGCGTCACCAGGTCGTCCTTGATGGCGTTCCACACCGAGCGCGGGATGTAGGCGCGGCTGGCGGCGGAGCATTTCTGCCCCTGGTATTCATAGGCGCCGCGCACGATGGCGCATTTCAGTGCTTCGGGGTCGCAGGACTCGTGCGCGAAGATGAAATCCTTGCCTCCGGTCTCGCCTACCACGCGCGGGTAGCCGCGGTATTTGCTGAAGTTGCCGGTGATGGTGGCCCACATCCCGTTGAAAACGGCCGTGGAGCCGGTGTAATGCAGCCCCATCAGGTCGCGGCTGTCTATCACCGGGTCGCCCACCTCCCCACCGGCGCCGGGCAGCATGTTGATGGCCCCGTCCGGCAGGCCGGCCGCCTGCCAGAGCTTCATAAGGAAGTAGCCCGAGTAGACCGCAGTGGAGGCGGGCTTCCAGATAACGGTGTTGCCCATGATGGCTGGGGCGGTGGGCAGGTTGCCGGCTATGGAGGTGAAGTTGAACGGCGTCACGGCGAACACGAAACCTTCCAGCGGCCGGTAATTGACGTAGTTCCAGCTGCCGGAGGGCGAGAAAGGCTGCTGGTCGTAAATGCGCTCGGCATAATAAGTGTTGAAGCGGTAGAAGTCCACCAGTTCGCAGGCGGCGTCTATCTCGGCCTGGTATGGGTTCTTTGATTGCCCCAGCATCGTGGCTGCGTTCAGTGTCTGGCGCCAGGTGGTGGCCAGCAGTTCGCCGGCTTTCAGGAAAACGGCCGCCCGGGCGTGCCAGGGCATGCGGCTCCAGGTCTCGCGGGCGGCGGCGGCGGCCTGCACGGCCAGCGCCACTTCCCTGGGGCCGGCCTTGTGGTAGCGGCCTATTACTTTTTTATTCTCGTGCGGGATAACGATGTCCACGGTGCGGCCGGTGCGTATTTCCCTGCCGCCTATCAGAAGAGGAATATCAATTACCTGGTCCCTGAGCTCCGAGATCTTGGCTTTCAGCTCGGCGCGTTCGGGGCGGCCGGGGGCGTAATCCAGCAGCGGCTCGTTGACCGGCTTGGGGATCTGGAAAATAGTGTTCATGTTGTCCTCCTGGTGAAAAATGTCCGCTGAACTTATGGTAACAATTCGCGGCATATTAGTATAATTCATAGTATTCATGGCAAGTATGAAAAACATTCAATATGGCGCTAGACCTATACCAGCTTAAAGCTTTCTTTGCCGTGGCGCAGACGCTCAGCTATACCGAGGCGTCCCGGCGGCTGTACCTCACCCAGTCCGCGGTCAGCCACGCCGTGGCCAAGCTCGGCCGCGGGGTAAAGGACGAACTTTTCACCCGTACCGGCAACAAGCTGGCCCTGACCGAGACCGGCGCCATCCTTTATAAAACCTGCGAGGCCGTGTTCTATGAGCTGGAAAAGGCCGAGGAGCGGATAGGGGCGGTAAAGAACAAGAACGCCGGCACCATCAGGCTGGGCGCCACTGTGGAGTTCGGCACCACGCTGCTGGTGAAGTACCTTAAGGACTTCATAAAAAGCAATCCCGGCGTGCACGTGGATTTCCAGTTCCGCCACGAGCTGCTCAGGCCGCTGCTGAAAGACGAGCTGGACATCATCATAGACTGCAAAAGCCATAAGGCCGAAGGATTGGAGAAAACGCCGCTGTTCCGCGAAGAATACGCGGTGATAGCGTCGCGGGAATTCGTGCGCGAATTCAGGATACGGCGGCCCCTAGACCTCGGCGGTTGCGGCATCCTGTCCATGGACAAGGGCGGGCAGTGGTGGGGGAATTTCCTTAACGCCCTGCCGCAGGCCGAACGGCCGGAATTAAAGAACATCACAGAACTGAACCACATCCGGGCCATAATCAACGCCGCCATGGAGGGATTGGGCGTGGGTTTCGTGCCGCGCTATTGCGTGCTGAAAGAATTAAAGGCAAAAACGCTGGTGAACGTGTTCCCGCAGCTGAAGCTGCTTGAGGATAATTTCTACGTGTACCAGAAAGTGAAAAGAGCGGGGCTGGAGCGGCACCGAAACCTGGTGGGGTATCTGAAGAACATAAAGGCCACGCAGCTGGAGCGGGCCTGATAGAAGGAGCTGATATGAAAGAACTCACAATATTATGCGCGGTACTGCTGTTAGGCGCAAATGTGCGGGCGGGGGTGGCCGCCGCTGTGGACACCACGGACGCTACCAACGACTTTTACGATAATACCGAAACCACGGCGCTGGACCTGCCCGCGCTGGAAATCGCCGGGGAAGTCTCCAACCCGGGCGCGGTGGACCTCACGAAGCTCACCAAACGTTCCGTTATCGTTAAGGAGACCCTGCTGGACGCGGAGAACAAGGATAAATTCACCGGCGCCTACCGCTACGACGGCTATTCGCTGTTCGATATCCTGAACCTCAGCGTCCTCAATAAGAAGAACAAAGGCGAGTTCCCGCCCATCATAGACCTTTACGTTGAAGTGGAGAATAAAAAAGGGGAGAAAGTGGTTTTCAGCTGGGGCGAGCTTTACTACCCGGTGAACCTGCATAAAATTATAGTGGCAACGGACGTTTCGCGCATAGTGCCGTCCAAGACCAAGGACCTGTGGCCGCTGCCCGAGGCGCCGCGGCTGGTGGCCGCCAACGACCTGGTAACGGAGCGGAACATCTCCGACCCCGTCAAGATCACCGTCAGGTCGTATCCCCGGTCCTTCCCGGTGGAAAAAGGTATGTCGCCTATGTATTCGCCGGCCGTAAAACTATTCTCCGGCGCCGAAAAAGTGGGGGAGCTGGCCGATTACCCGGCTGAGCTCAAAACTGACACTTTCAATACTATCTTTTACGGCCGAGGCAAAGGCATACACAGCACCTCGCCTTTCACCGGCGTGATGCTGAAAGACGCGCTGAAGCCGTATTACCCGTTCAAACGCGCCAACCTGCGCGCCGGCTTGTTCTGCGTGACAGCGAAGGACGGCTACCGGTCGGCGGTCTCCTACTCGGAACTCTTCAACCGCAACGACCAGCAGGAATTCCTGCTGGTGAAGACCGCCCCGGACGCTGACGGCGGCCTGTTCAGCCTGTTCCCCGCCCCCGACTTCTTCTCGGACCGCGCGATAAGATCGATAACGGAGATACATTTCGGAGATTGAAAATACGGCGGCGGCCGGATTTTTGCCGGCGGCGCGCCATTTGATATCATAAACATATAGTTTTAAAATCTTTTTAAAGAGGTATCCCTAATATGAAGCATTTAAAAATGGTTGTTCCCGCGGCGCTGGCCGCGCTGCTGGTTTTCGGCTGCCAGAACAAGCCCGCCCCGCAGAGCGTAGTGCGCCTGGCCACTACCACCAGCGTGCAGGATACCGGCCTGCTGGACGTGCTGACCGACGCTTTCCAGAAGGACGGCAAATACAAACTGCAGGCCATAGCGGTGGGTTCCGGGCAGGCCCTGCAGCTGGGCCGCACCGGCGAAGCGGACATCCTGTTCGTGCACAGCCCCGAAGACGAGGCGCAGTTCGTGGCCGAAGGCTTCGGCACCGGCCGCACCACGTTCATGCATAACGATTTTGTCATCCTCGGCCCCGCCGCCGACCCCGCCAGGGTGAAGGGCGCGAAAAAAGCCGCCGCCGCTTTTAAAAAGATAGCGGCCGCGAAAGCGGCGTTCGTTTCCCGCGCCGACCAGTCGGGCACCAATAAAAAAGAGCTGCAGCTCTGGAACGAGGCGAAAGTAAAGCCGGGCAAAGACAAATACATCGAGGCCGGGCAGGGCATGGCCGCTACTTTGACCATGGCCAACGAAAAGAACGCCTACACGCTGGCCGACCGGGCCACCTATCTTTCGATGCAGAAGAACCTCGGCCTGGTCGTGGTTGGAGAAGGCGACGAAGAGCTGATAAACCGCTACAGCCTGATACTGGTGAACGCGGCCAAATTCCCCAGGACGAACGCCGCCGGCGCGAAGGCTTTCTTAGACTACGTGCTCTCCGTTCCGGCCAAAGAAATGATAGAGAAGTTCGGCCTGGAGAAATACGGGCAGCAGCTGTTCATTTACGACTACGCCGTAAAATAAGAGTAAAGGGTCTTAATGGGCTTCATCGCGGAGGGCTTACACAAAGCCCTGCACCTGATCTTTTCCGGCAACGCCGAGATCTTCGCCATAGCGCGGCTGTCGCTGGCCGTATCCGTGCTGGCCACGGCGGCGGCCGTGTTGGCGGGGGTGCCGCTGGGCAGCTGGATAGCGGTAAAAAAATTCCCGCTTAAAAAGTTCCTGATAGCGCTGGTTAACACCGGCATGGGCCTGCCCCCGGTGGTGGCCGGCCTGGTGGTGATGCTGTTCCTGGCGCGCAGCGGCCCGCTGGGTTTCCTTAATTGGCTGTATACGCCGAAGGGAATGATACTGGTGCAGTTCATTATAGCGTTGCCCATCATCACCGCGCTGTCCGTGTCCGCCATGCAGAGCGTGGACCCCAAATTCTATCAGCAGGTGCTTACGCTGGGCGCCAGCGACTGGCAGGCCATTAAGGTCTGCCTTAAGGAAATACGCCTGACCGTGCTGGCCGCGGTGATAGCCGGCTTCGGCCGCCTGGTGGCCGAGGTGGGGGCGGTGATGATAGTGGGCGGCAATATACGCCACCAGACCCGCATGCTGACCACCGCCACCGTGCTGGAGACCAACACCGGCAATTTCGACACGGCCATAGCGCTGGGGCTGATACTGCTGATGCTGAGCTTTACAGTGAACCTAACGCTTACCCTGATACAGCAGAAGAAGGCGCCGCGATGATAAAGCTTTCCAACCTGCGCCTGGGCTTCGACACCGGCTTCAGCCTGGCCGTTGACGCGCTAAACATCCGCGAGGGCGAAGTGTTCGCCATCATCGGGCCCAACGGCGCCGGCAAGACCACGCTGCTCAACGCCATGGCGCTGCTCCGGGAGCCGGCCTCCGGGACGCTGGAGATAATGGGGCGCGACGCGCTGGCCCCGGCCAATAAAATGTTCCTGCGCCGGGCCATGGCGGTGGTGTTCTCGCAGCCCTACCTGACCAGCGATACCGTTCACTATAACGTGGCGCTGCCGCTGAAGCTGCGGGGGGAGAATGATCCCGCGGCGGTGGGTGAAGCCCTGGAGCTTTTTAAAATAACGCATTTGAAGGACAGAAACGCGAAAACACTTTCGCAGGGCGAGAGCCACCGCGCGGCGCTGGCCCGGGCTTTCGTTACTCGCCCGAAAATGGTGCTGCTCGACGAGCCGTTCGCCAGCCTCGACGAACGGGTGAAAGATTCGATAATCCGCGACCTGCGCAAAGTGATAAAGGCCACCGGGGCGGCCGTGGTGCTGGTGACGCAGGACCAGGGCGGTGCGCTGACGCTGTGCGACAAGCTGGCCGTACTGGTGAACGGCAGGATACTGCAGCAAGGAGAGCCGCAGGATATTTTCTCGCGGCCGGTCTCGGCCGAGGTGGCCGATTTCGTGGGCGTGGAGACCATCCTGCCGGGCAAAGTCGTTTCACAGCAGGATAACCTTTGCGCGGTGGAGGCCGGCGGGCTGACGCTGCAGGCGGTGGCGGACTGCGCGCCCGGGGACGACGTGTTCGTCTGTATACGGCCGGAAGCCGTTTCCGTATCATTAGGCGCCGATGCCGGCGGGCGGCGCAATAATTTCAAGGCGAAGGTGGTAGCGGTGGCGCCGTGGGGTCTTGAATATAAAGTGGAGCTGGATTGCGGCTTTACCCTGCAGGCCGCGGTCACTAAACAGCTGGTGGACGGGCTGGGGCTAAAACCGGAAGCGCGGGTTTACTCCTCGTTCAAAGCTACCGCGCTGCATTTGATAAAGAGGGCCATATGATAAGTTTCGAAGAAGCCGTCGCTGCCGTTCTGAAGAACACTTCTGTCCTGCCGCCGGCGACGATACGTCTCGAAGACGCGGTGGGGCGCGTGCTGCTGGAAGACGTCCGCTCCGGCATAGAGATGCCGCCGTTCGACAAGTCGGCCGTGGACGGCTACGCCGTGCGCGCCGCCGGCCTGGCCAAAGGCCGCGAACTGCGCTGCGCCGGCATCGTGCAGGCCGGCGAAGATTTCGCCGGCCCGGTCGGACCCGGAGAATGCGTGAAGATAATGACCGGCGCGCCGGTGCCCGCCGGCGCGGACGCCGTGGTGATGGTAGAATACACTTCCGAACAGGACGGGTTGGTAAAATTCGAGGACGGCATAAAAAAAGGCGCGAACATAGCCTTGCGCGGAGAGGATATAAAGAAAGGGCAGAAAGTGCTGGCGCGCGGCACCGTGATAGCCGTTTCGCACATAGCCGCGCTGGTCGCCGTGGGCCGCAGCCATGTTAAGGCCGGCGCGCTGCCGGCGGTGGCGCTGATAAACACGGGCGGGGAAATAGTGCCGCCCGGCGCGAAGCTGGGCAGGAACCGGATCTACAACAGCAACGGGCCTATGCTTTCGGCCCTGCTTAAGACCGACGGGATCATTGCCGCGCCGGTGATAGTCCGGGACGACGCGCAAAAACTGAAGGCCGCCATAGCGAAGGCCCTCAAGGCCGACGTTGTGCTTATTTCAGGCGGGGTATCCATGGGCGACTACGACCTGGTGCCCGCCGTGCTGAAAAGCCTGGGCGTGAAAGCCGTTTTCCACAAGGTGCGGGTGCGGCCCGGCAAGCCCATGTTCTTCGGCGTGAAAGGCCGTACGCTGGTTTTCGGCATACCCGGCAACCCGGTGGCCAATTTCATGGCTTACCTGGCCTATATACGGCCGGCCATACGCAAGATGGGCGCCCGCGCCGACTGCGCGCCGCAATTCCTGGCCGGCACCTGCGCCGCCGCTTTCGAGCCCCGCACGCCGCGCCGCGCCCTGGTGCTGTCTACGGTGCGCGCGAAAACCGGGTATTCGCTGGCCGAGGTTCCCAGCAACGGTTCCGCCGACATCCTTGCCCTGGCCGCGGCCGACGGCTTCACGATGATAAAAGAAGGCGGGTCCGTGAAAAAGAACGGAAAGGCCGGCTTCATTTCATGGCTGTAGAATATTTACGGATCTCGCTGACCGACAGGTGCAACCTTAACTGCGTCTACTGTACGCCGCTGGAAAAGCAGGGGTTCCTGCCGCACGGCGACCTGCTGCGCCACGAGGAGCTGACCCGCGCCGCCGCGGCCTTCGTGCGGGCCGGCGTGAAGAAGATACGCCTTACCGGCGGCGAGCCGCTGCTTAAAAAAAATATTCTGGAACTGGTACGCCTGCTGCGGGCCATCCCCGGCCTGCAGGAGCTGGCGCTGACCACCAACGGCCTGCTGTTGGGCGACCTGGCCGGCGGCCTGCGCGCGGCCGGCCTCGACAGCGTGAATATCAGCCTGGACAGCCTGGCGCTTGCAACTTTCAGGGAGATCACCGGCTCGGACGGCCTGGATAAAGTGCTTGACGCAATAACAAAAGCCCTCGCCGCCGGTTTTGCCGGTGTAAAACTGAACGTGGTCCTGATGAAAGGGATAAACGACGGCGAGGCGGCCGATTTTGCCAGGCTGTCCGTGGACCGCCCGCTGGAGGTGCGTTTTATCGAGTTCTTTCCGGCCAATGAACGGTCCGACAGGCTTAAGGACGCGTTGTTCACTACGGCCGAAACCGTAAAAAAAATAGAGCAAGCCCTGGGCCCGCTGACGCAGGTCCCGGCGGCCGCGGGCGGCGGCCCGGCCCGGGTCTATTCGCTGGCCGGCGCCAGGGGAAAGATAGGCTTCATAAGCGGCCGCAGCGACTATTTCTGCGGAAGCTGCAACCGCGTGCGCATGGACTGCACGGGCAAGGTCTATCCCTGCCTGTTCTCGCCGGCCACGCACGACCTGCGCGAACCGCTGCGCGGCGGCGCTGACGACGCCGCCCTGACCGGGTATATAAAAAAGATCTTCGCGGTAAAAGCCGATTACAAAAAAGACTCCGCCTCCGCCGGCCATATAGAAATGAGCAGCCTGGGCGGCTGAGAAAAAGGCTGCTTTTTTAAAGCAGCCTGTCCCCTTTATTTTACTTGTGATGCGTTCTCCTGCTGTGCGCGGAGCGGCCGTGCTTTGTCCGCCTATGCTTTATAACCTTGGCTTTGCCCGACCAGCAGCGGACGCTGCCGGTGTCGACATGCACGAACCCGTTGGAGGGATAGTAGCCGACGCCGCCGGTGTTCAGGGCCTGGAGGGCGTAGGCGGCGTTCCGTAAAGCGGTCAGCGGTACGCCAGTGATCCTGATATCGGCGGCCATGCCGGACATATGCAGGCTTTTCTTCGCCACGCTCGAGCTTCTGCGCCTGAGGGCGGCGTTAAGTTCCGGGCTGCGGTAGCCGGAAAGCAGCGTAATAGGCCGGTCCTCGCCGAACGTATGCTGCAGGGAATCCAGGATCTCCAGCAGGCCGGGCGCAATGTCGTGCTCTTCGTTCGTAAGGCGGCAGCGGAAGAAATGTTTCACGCGTTCCGCGGCTTCAGGAGAATAGTTGCCTGCTTCGTCCCGGTATTGCACCGAGAGGGTCTCGCCGGTCTTGCTGTTATAGAGGGTAACCTTCCCGTCGCCGTCAAGCCGGACAGGCCGCTTTGCCGCGTCGTCGTCCTGTTCTTCGCCGTCCTCGTCGAAATCAGAATCGGTGCCCGGCTCCTCTACATTCGCGCCGTACTGCGCCGGCGGGGAAACGGGCGCCGGGGAATAGGAATCGGTCAATGCTTCCATTGCCCCCGGCCTGTTGAGCTGGAAAAGGTCCGGGGCGGCCGGCATGCCGGCGAATACAAGGCCCGGAGCGAAGATCATAAAAAGAAATGGCGATATAGTTTTAAGCTGCAGTCTGGTCTGTTGCATTGTCGTCTCCTCTGCCGCCTGGTCTGTGCATATACATAGGATACGTCCTCCGCGGGAGCGTTCCCTGAGCCTGAAGTGCCGGAAATGCGCGTTTTTTGATCCAGGAGCGGCGGTTAAATAAAACGGCCTTTAGTTAAGCCGGCGGCTTAACTGATTCGGGCTGACAGCGGGCCGTGAAATGTTAAAATTATGTAAAAGCGGACCAAGGACCCTTATGATAGACGTAGGCGCGAAAAAAGATACCAGGCGGACGGCCAGGGCGCAGGCTTATGTTAAGCTCAACGCCAAAATAGTCGGCCTCATCAATGCCGGCAAGATCCCCAAAGGCAACGTGCTGGAGTGCGCCCGCGTGGCCGGCATACTGGCCGCCAAGAACACGGCCGGCCTTATCCCGCTGTGCCATAACCTGCCGCTGAATTTCGTGGGCGTGGAATTCGAGGCCGGCAGGACAGGCGTGCTGGTGAAGACGGAGGCGCGCTGCACCGGCAAGACCGGGGTGGAGATGGAAGCCCTGGTGGCGGCCAGCGCGGCCGCCCTGACCATCTACGACATGTGCAAAATGTTCGCGCAAGACCTGGAGATAGGCGAAATTTTCCTGCTGGAGAAGCGCGGCGGCAAAAGCGGCGTTTACCTGAGGAAGTAATGGGAAGAATATTTTCTATCAATTTCAGCTCGGCCAAAGGCGTGCCGAAGGAACAGGCGAAAAAAGCACTGCTGGTGAAAGACCACGGCATTCAGGACGACGCCCACGCCGGCACCGGACTGCGGCAGGTAAGCCTGCTGGACATGGAAAGCGTGCGCGGCCAGATGGCCGAAGCGAAAGCTAAAAAAGCCGCGGTGCAGATACGCCCCGGCATCTACGCCGAGAACATCACCACCGAAGGCGTGGACCTGGCGGCGCTGAAGCTGGGCGACAAGCTGCGGGTGGGTGGTACCGCTGTGCTTCGCGTTACCAAGATAGGCAAGGAATGCCACAGCCGCTGCGCCATTTACCACCAGGTGGGCGACTGCATAATGCCGAAGAAGGGTATCTTCGCCGAAGTTGTGGAAGGCGGCGAGATAGCCGTGGGAGACCCCATTGAGCTTTATTGAAATAGCGGTACTTACTTCCAGCGACCGCTGCTCCAGGGGCGAAGCCGAGGACCTGAGCGGCAAGCTCATCTCCGAAATGGTCAAGGCCATCGGCGGCCGCACCGCCGCGCACGACATCGTGCCGGACGATATCGCCGCCATCAGGGAAAAACTCGTCCATTACTGCGACGATCTTAAAGTGAACGTGGTCATAACCACCGGCGGCACCGGCTTCAGCCGCCGCGACGTTACCCCGGAAGCCACCGGGGCTGTCATAGAAAGAGCTGTCCCCGGCCTGCCCGAACTGATGCGCGCCGAGGGCCTGAAGAACACCAAAAAAGCCGCGCTGTCCCGCGGGATCTGCGGCCTGCGCAAGGACACTCTGATCATTAACCTGCCGGGCAGCCCCAAAGCTGTAAAGGAATCGCTGGCGGCGGTGCTCGACCTTATCCCGCACGCGCTGGAGATGCTGGCCGGCGGCGGGCATTAATAGCGCAGTCGGAGAATAAAAAGGCCCGGGGCATGAACCCCGGGCCTTTTTTATTTCCGGACCTGCTTGTCAGGGGACAGGCGCCCAGACGAACTGCGTGTCCGCGCTGCCGCCGCCGCGGGCTACCAGCACGCCGGCCGCGTTGAAGATGTAAACGCGCAGCGTATCGCTGTGGACGTAGCTCTGCACTACGAAGGCCGTTCGGCCGTTGACCATCATCTTAAAAGCTTCCGAACTGTTGCCCGGGCCCTGGGGGAGAGTCTGCAGTTCCTGGTCCAGCCGGCTGCGGGCGCCGGGGGGGAGCTCCAGCAGGTCGGCGTAAGTGGTCAGCCCGCCTTCGTCCTGGGCTTTGTCATAGGCCGCTTTGGCGGCTTCGGCCCAGTTCTTGCCGGGCTGCAGCCTGGCTTCTACGGCGACCGGGGGCGAAACTTTGATTTCCGCCGCTGAAGCCGCCGGAGCGGAACTGTTGAGCTGGGCGGCGGCATTTGCCAGCGGCTCAGCGCAGATGGCCGGCGCGCAGAAAGCCGAGGCCAGTATAATGTTCATAGCTGCTTTTATCATATAGCTCCTTAAAAGAGACGTGTCCGGCTGCGAATCCTGCAAACGGCTGAAAAACTCCATATTCTAGTTTACAAATATGGCAGGCCAGGGCACATAAGGCTTTGTGCCCGGGTTGAGCTAGTATTTTGGCCCTGTCGCGGCTGGGCCCTTAGCCTGCGCGACGCTTGTTCCCTGCGGGTTTTAAAAAAAGTAAAATCTGATTATCACTAATTCGGCGTCCTTAACGGAGGGAACATGAAAGGCTGGACCGGATACATCCTGAGGATCAACCTCACCAACAAGACCTGGAAGAAAGAAGCTTTCACCGAAGAGTTCGCCGAAAAATGGGTGGGCGGGCGCGGCTTCGCCGCCAAAATACTTTTCGACGAGCTCAAGCCCGGCATCGACCCCCTCGGCCCCGAGAACAAGCTGGTAGTGGCGCTGGGCCCCATCTCCGGCATCCCCGCTCCCAACACCGGCAAAGCCGTGGTGGCCGCCAAGTCCCCGCTCACCGGCTTCTACGGCGACGGCAATCTGGGCACGCACGTTTCCAGCCAGCTGCGTAAGGCCGGCTACGACGCCATGATCGTAGAAGGCGTGGCCGACAGGCCCACCCTCCTTTATATCGAGGACGATAAAGTTGAATTCCAGAGCGCGGAGGAGGTCTGGGGCAAAGGCACATACGCCACCAACGACTGGATCTACGCGAAATATCCCAAGAGCACCGGCGTGCTGAACATCGGCCCAGCCGGCGAGAATAAAGTGCTTTATGCCATAATACGCAGCATGGAAGGCCGCGCGGGCGGCAGGCCCGGCATAGGCGCGGTGATGGGCTCCAAAATGCTCAAGGCCATAGTGGTGAAGGGCACGAAACAGATACCGCAGGAGCGCGCCGACGAAATGCGCCAGCTCGGCATAGACGGCCTTAAGAAGGCCCGCGAGCTGGACCAGAAAAGCGGCTGGTCCAAGCAGAGCACCAACGCCGTGCTGGCCTGGTGCAACGAGGTCAACGGCCT
This sequence comes from uncultured Elusimicrobia bacterium, assembly GCA_903879915.1. Taxonomy (GTDB): domain Bacteria; phylum Elusimicrobiota; class Elusimicrobia; order Elusimicrobiales; family UBA9959; genus UBA9959. The sequence goes on along the minus strand of CAIRNJ010000051.1, from coordinate 20,352 downwards.
GCCGGTGCAGAACATGCGCAAGACCTCGCACGCCGAGGCCTCCAAGGTGGACGGCGAGCGCCTTAACGACGCGCGCGTGACCACCTACGGCTGCCCCAACTGCACCATGCACTGCGGCATCACCATAGAGGACAAGGAAGGCCACGAGTCCGAGCTGGACTACGAGAACATCGGCATGCTGGGCCCTAACATCAACGTGTTCGACCTTAAACAGGTGGGCTCGCTGAACTATTTATGCGACGATTACGGCCTGGATACCATCTCCGCCGGCTCGGTGCTGGGCTTCTACGCCGACGCCATCGAGCGCGGCGCGGTGGAGGGCGACTTCAAGTTCGGCGACGCGGAGAAAGGCAAGGCGCTGCTGGGCCAGATAGCGCGGCGCGAGGGCAAGGCGGGGAACATCCTGGCCGACGGGACGCTGCGCGCGGCCAGGGCCTTCGGCAAGAACTCCATAGATTACGCCATGCAGGTGAAAGGCCTGGAAGTGGCGGCCTACAACTGCAAGTCCATCCCCGGCCAGGCGCTGGCCAACGGCGTGGCCGTGATAGGCGGCCATCACCGCGAGGCCTGGATCATCACGTTCGAGCTGAAGTTCAGCAAGCGCGAATCCTACGGGCCCGAGAAGGCGGCCAAGGTGATAGAGCTGCAGCGCATCCGCGGCGGCCTGTTCGAACTGCTGGTGGCCTGCCGCTTCCCCTGGGTTGAAGTGGGCTACGAACTGACTAACTATCCCAAGTTCTTCAACGCCTGCACGGGCCTGAATTGGACGCTGGACGATTTCTGGAAAGCCGCCGACCGCGGCTACGCCCTGATCAAGCTGCATTACCTGCGCGAGTTCCCCAACGCTACCCGTAAGGACGACTACCCGCCGGCGGTCTGGTTCGACAAGGCCAACGCCGACGCCGAGGGGCCGCAGAAGGGCGTGGTGCTGGAATACGACAAGTACGACTCCCTGTTGCAGCATTACTACGACCAGCGCGGCTACGATAAGCGCGGCATCCCCACGAAGGAACTGTTGGCGAAGCTTGGCCTGGAGCAGGAAGCCGCCGAGACGGAGAAATACGCGCGCCTCAGCTGATGAAAATAACGGTTAAGCTGATAGGCCCGCTCATATACGAGGGCGGGTTCAGCGAAAAGACGCTGACGCTGCCCCGGCCGATGACGGCCGGGGAGTTGTCGGCTCACGTGAAAATAGACAGAAAGCGGCCCACCATCATTACCCGCAACGGCCGGGCAGTAGCGAACAGCGACACGCTGGCTGACGGCGACCGCGTGGTCATCTCCCACATCTATTCCGGCGGCTGAACTGCCCCGCCCGGTAATGTAAAGCGCGCGGTCCGCGCGGCGGCTAAGGTAAATAAATGTTAAGGCTTGGCCTGTGCTGCAAATTCGCCGAAGAACCTATAAGGTTCTTTACCGCCACGGCCGCCTATACCGGCCGGCTGAAGCCGGCAGCGCGGGCGGGCAAGATAGCCGGGCTTTGCCGGGACAACGCCGCCTCCCTTTTGAAGGCCATAGAATATTGCGCGGCCAACGGCATAGGCTGCTTCAGGATCAACAGCCAGATCCTGCCGTTGAAGACCCACCCGGAGCTGGGCTACCGGGCAGAAGACCTGCCGGGCGGAGCGGAGATAGAGCGGGCGTTCCGGCTGTGCGGCCGGCGCGCGGCCGGGCTGGGCGTGCGGCTGACCTTCCATCCCGACCAGTTCATCCTGCTCAGCTCGCCCGACCTTGAAATAACGCGCAAGTCGGTGGTTGAGCTGGAGTACCAGGCGCAGGTGGCCGGCTGGACCGGGGCCGACGTTATAAATATCCACGCCGGCGGCGCCTACGGCGAGCCCGCCGCCGCGCTGGACAGGGTGGCGCGGGCGCTTGACAGGCTGAAAGATAGCGTGCGCGAACGCCTTACGCTGGAGAACGACGACCGCACCTACGGGCCGGAAGCGCTGCTGCCTTTCTGCAAAAAGCACGGCGTGCCGTTCGTTTACGACGTGCATCACCACCGCTGCCTGCCTGACCGGCTGGGCGCTGAGGAAGCCACGCGGCTGGCGCTGAAGACCTGGAACAGGGAGCCGCTGTTCCATCTTTCCAGCTCCCGGGAAGGCCGGGACAGCGCGCGGCCGCAGTATCACCACGACTATATCGATATAAAGGATCTTCCGGCCTGCTGGCTGGGCCTGGACATCACCGTGGAAGTGGAGGCCAAGGCTAAGGAACTGGCCGTAAAAAAACTGGCGGTCCAGCTGGCCGCGCTGAGGAAGCGGCGCGGGAAAAAATAAGATCTCAAGGCTCAACCGGCTGCGGCCCGGCCTGTAATAAAAGAACCGGAGGGAAGCCTCCGGTTCTTTTATCCGAGCGCCGCGCCAGGGTCAGCGGAAGTGGTCCCTTAACATCCTTACCAGGCCTTCGGTGGCTTTTTCCGGTATCTCTTCGCCTTCCCAGTTGATGGAGAAATGCGCGTTGCGCTGGGTGGGTTTCACGTAGGTCTCGTACATCGGCATCACCGTGGCCAGGATCTGGTGGCGGGTATCCTCTATGGTGCGGCCCCTTTCGGTGATGTCGCGCTGCACGCGGCGCAGCACCGCGGTCACCATGTCGGTGGAAACGAAGATCTTGTAGTCGCACAGCGGCAGTATGCCGGGGAAGTACAGGGTGTACAGCCCTTCTACGATCACCAGCTGCGTGGGCTTGCACAGCACCGCTTCCTTTTCCCGCGTATGGCGCTTGAAGTCGTAGATGGGCTGCTCGATCTCCTTACCGGCGCACAGGTCCTTGATGTGCTTCAGCGCCAGCGTCGAGTCTATGGCGTCCGGGTGGTCGAAGTTATAAACTTTCCGCTCTTCGAACTTCAGGTGGCCGAGCGGCCGGTAATAATTGTCCAGGGAGAAGATCTGCCCGGTGATGCCTATCTTCGCGCAAGCCGAGGTCAGCTTGCTGGCCAGCGTGGTCTTGCCCGAGCCCGACCCGCCGGCGATGCCTACCAGGAACCTGGTCTTTTTTATTGAATCCATCATTTATTGAGCCTTATGAGCGTCCGGCCCCGGGCCTTAATCCACGTACAGGCACACGTAAGAGGTGTCCTGCTCGACTTTTAGCTGGAACTTCTGGTTGGCGGCCACGGTGAAGGTGGAGCCTTTGGGGAACTCCTGCCAGGCGTTCTCGCCGGGCAGCTTTACCGTCAGCTTGCCGCTGGTCACCGTCATTATTTCCTTCTTGGACGTGCCGAATTCGTATGCCCCCGGGGCCATTACGCCGGCGGTGGCCGCGCCGGTGTCGGCGGTGAAAGCTATGGATTTCACGCGGCCGTCAAAATACTCGTTAGACCTGAACATTTTTCTTCCTCCCTTTGCTCTTCATTAACAGTTCAACGGCTAAATTCGCCTGCATGCCGGCCACTATGGCCACGCGCGGGGCCATAGGGCTTACGCCGGGCGCGGGCTCGGAGACGCCGTCGCCGCAGATATAGAGGTTCCCCATTTTCTGGGTGCGCAGTTTCGAGTTCCCGCCGTAGCCCGCCAGACCAGAGGCCGCTATTATGGGCCTGTCCGGGTGAAGCTTCAGCCAGGCGTTTATCAGCATCCCTTTCTCTTCGGCTTTGTCGAAAGCCTCGATCAGGATGTCGGCCGTGCCGAACACGGCGGCGACGTTGGCGGGGGTTATTTTAAGGTCGTGCGCCGCGCAGCGGGTGAACGGCGCTATCTGTTTAAGGTTGGCCTGCAGCGCTTTTACCTTGCGCCGGCCTATCTGTTTTACGGTGTATTGCTGGCGGTTGAGGTTGGAGGGCTCTACCCTGTCGAAATCGGCTATTATCAGGCGGCCCACCCCGGCGCGGGCCAGCGCTACCGCGGCGTTGGAACCCAGGCCGCCGGCTCCGGCTACGCCGACGGTGCCGCCGCGCAGGACGGCCAGCACCTGCGGTTCATGACGGGAGAATATTGATCGCTCGAGTTTTGGCACAGCCAGCTCCAGCCTTCGCCCTGCGGCCCGCTTTAGCCCGGCGCTAATGCCCGCAGCAGCCGTTGCACTTATGGGCGCCGGGGTTCATGGGGCAGGAGTCGCCCTCTCCGGAGCCGCTTTTTTTAAGGCCGGGGATGTCGTCCGAGACTTTCACTACCTTCCCCAGCTTCTTGTCGTAGACATAGCGCCCGGTTTTGGTCTCTGTTTTTATTTGTTCTTTATCGTCGGCCATAGATCGGCAGCGGGGGGGTGCGAAAAAATTTGGTGCGCCCGACTGGAATCGAACCAGTATAACTGCCTTCGCAGGGCAGGACTCTATCCGTTGAGATACGGGCGCATTTGCAGCAGGCGGGGCTCAAGAGCCGCGGGCCCCGCGGACCGGCTGAAATACAATTTTATAATTATTGGAGAGGCAGGACAAGGGAAAAGAACGTTCCCGGGGTTCCCGGGGCCGCGGCCGGCGGTCAGATCCCGATCAGCTTTTTCCACCAGGATTTATCTTCGGGGGCGGAGGCCGTTACCTGCTCGAAGACCGGCTGGTCGATCTGTCCCTTGTATACCGGCAGGCTCACCCGGAAGGTGGAACCGCGGCCCGGTTCGCTGTCCAGCGTTATTTTGCCGCCCTGCATGATCACCATCGCTTTCGTGATGGCCAGCCCGAGCCCTGTGCCGCCCACTTTCTCGCCGGAGGCTATCTGCACGAATTTCTCGAAGATCTTGGACTGGTCCTCTTTCTTTATGCCGCAGCCGGTGTCCCTCACGGAGAAGAAAACGAAGTTCGCCAGCGCGTCGCGGCCCGCGTCGGCGGACACCTCGATGCTGCCGCCCTGCGGCGTGAATTTTATGGCGTTCGAGATAAGGTTTATCAGCACCTGCACGGTGCGGCGCTTGTCGGCGTAGACGTAGGGGATCTGCAGTTCCGTTCTCGCGGAGAGGGCTACACCCTTCGAAGTGGCCCAGGCCTTCATCGACTCCACGGCCTCCCTGGTTATTTCGTCGGCGGGGGTGTTCTCCTGGTGGAAAATGAGCTTGCCTGACTGGAGTTTGGAGAAATCCAGGATGTCGGTTATTATGGAATTAAGGCGCTCGGTGTTGCGGATGGCGGTGTTAAGGATGCTGCGGCTGGGATCCCCGGGCTTCGAGGCTTCGTGACCCAGGATTTCCAGCGCCGCTTTTATGGAAGTGAGCGGGGAGCGCAGCTCGTGGGTCATATTGGCGATGAAATCCTTCTGCAGCTGCTCCATCTGCTTGAGCTTCACCACGTCCGTGGGAATGGATACGGAACCTACGATCTTGCCGTCCTCGTTCTGTATGACCGCGGTGGCTTTTTTTACCGTTTCGGCCAGCTCGGCCGAGCCGGTCTTCACTATTTCATTGGAAACGTCGGCCTTGTCCTCGGAACTGAGCTGCTTCGCGAGCGAGATCACGTGGTTCTCCGACTGGTGCAGGTCGGAGATCTTCTTGCCGGAAAGTTCCGCCAGCGGCTTCCCGGAGATGGCTTCGGCCTGGGGGTTCATCACCAGGATGTTGCCGTTCTTGTCCACCACCACCACGCCTTCGGCCATGCTGGTCATCACCGACTCGGTGCGGACCATGTCGTTCTCCACTTTTTTCTTTTCCCTGCGCACCGTTTCCACCGCCCGCTCCACCTCCGTGGCGAGCTGCTCCTTGAACTTGGCGGTCAGGAGGTCCATTATCGCTTTCCGCTCTTCGGGGTTTTCCGTAGCCCGGCTGACCACGGTGGACAGGGCGGTTTCAAGGCCCTGCGTGTAGATCTGTTCGGCGATCCTTTCTTCGGGCGCGGCCGGGGCCTGCGGCGCGGGCGCCGCGGTTCCGGTAGTTTCGTCCGCGGCCGGCAGGTTCGGCGCCTGGGCGGCGGACGGGTCGACCTTGGCGTAAACGTCCACGTTCAGGGTTATTTTGGTTATTCCGCGCTCTCTGAGGAAAGCGGCGCCGTCGCCTTTATGCGCCTGCATCTGGCACAGCGCCAGCAGGTCGCTGCCCGCGGCGCCCTGCACGAAAGTAATGGTCTGGACGCGGAACCTGGCGAACAGGTTCTTTATTGAATTGGGCAGTTTATCCGTGGTGATCAGCGGAAGGCCGTTGGCCAGCAGGCTGCCCGCGGCCATGGTGAGGGAGAAATCCCCGCTGTTTTCCGAGTGGATGCGCCTGAGCAGGGCCTCTCCGTCCTGGAGGGCCTGCTTCACCTGGGGGTGGTCCGGCCGGTAAAGGTTTATCTGCACCAGCGCCCGGGTGAAGATCTTGAGGAATTCCAGCCAAAGTACTTTATTGCCCGGAGTTTCGGTCATAAGCGGAAATACTTCCCTGCCGAAATTATACAAAAAAATAGTTCCCTGACGGCCTTTCTTTACCGGACACATAATTAATATAATTCATTATCGTATGGAATGGATACTGCAGCTCCCTGTACTTTTTTTCTCCGTGATCTTTCACGAGTTCGCCCACGGCTTTACGGCCTACCGCCGGGGGGACGATACCGCTTACCTTTCCGGCCGCCTCACCTTCAACCCGCTGCCGCACATAGACCCCGTGGGGACGGTGCTGCTGCCCGTGGCCTGCGCCCTGATGCATTTCCCTACCATAGGCTGGGCCAAGCCCGTTCCGGTGAACCCTTACCGCATGCGCAGCCCGCGCTCCGACATGGCTATTGTGGCGTTCAGCGGGCCGCTGTCCAATCTCCTGCTGTGTCTTGTGTCCGCGATATTGTTCAAGATCACCTATTACGGGTTCTTGGGCGCGGAGCTGACGTCCACAATGCTGTCGGTTCTTGCTTTTTCCATCCAGATCAACCTGCTGCTCGCTATCTTTAACCTGATACCGGTATATCCGCTGGACGGCAGCAATATAATGCTGGGCGTTCTGAAAGGGCGCTGGCTGGAGCTTTATGAAAAGCACCTGCCCTACGGGATGTACGTGATCCTGGCCCTGGTCTTTACAGGATTGCTGTCGAGGATAATGCAGCCTGTTCTGAATTTAGCGCTGATGCTGATCTCCATGATGATCAGCGCGTTTTAGCCGGGCCAGGGACCTATTTATGGAAAACACTAAAAAACCGGTGCTCGTTTCCGGCATGAGGCCCACCGGCCGCCTGCACCTGGGCAATTACTGGGGCGCGCTGAAGAACTGGGTGGAGCTGCAGGATAAATACGACTGTTATTTCTTCGTGGCCGACTGGCACGCGCTGACCACTTCCTGCGAGGATACCGCCGCGCTGCGCGAGAACGCCCGCCTGCTGGTGGCCGACTGGCTGGCCGCCGGCATCGACCCCGCGAAGTGCGTTATTTTCAGGCAGTCGGACGTGAAGGCCCACGCTGAGCTGTTCATGCTGCTGGGCATGGTCACTCCTGTCAGCTGGCTGCTGCGCAATCCCACTTTCAAGGAGCAGCTGCAGGAGCTGGCCAAGGCCAAGTACAAAGGTCAGGAAGACAAGATGAAGAAGCCGGAGGGGCTGGTAAAACAGCTGGCCGAGGCCCACGGGCACGACGCCGACGAACTGGCGCTGCATTCCGACATGGCCACCTTCGGCTTCCTGGGCTACCCCGTGCTGCAGGCGGCCGACATCCTTATGTACGGCGCGAAGTACGTGCCGGTGGGCAAAGACCAGCTGCCGCACCTGGAGCTGTCCCGCGAGATAGCGCGCCGCTTCAACCATACTACCGGGCAGGCCCTGTTCCAGGAGCCGGAGCCGCTGATGACCAGCGTGCCGATGGTGCCCGGGGTGGACGGCCGCAAGATGTCCAAATCCTACGGCAACACGCTGGAACTGGGCGAAGAGCCCAAAGCGCTGGAGGCCAAGGTCAGGAAGATGTACACCGACCCCCTCAAGATAAAACTTGACGACAAGGGGCACCCGGACGGCTGCGTGGTGTTCGCTTTCCACAAGATCTACAACCCTGCCTGGGCTCCCCGCGAGGCCGAATGCCGGGGGGGCACAATAGGCTGCGGCGCGTGCAAGAAGCATATAGTAGAGCTGATGAGCGGCCCGATGGCCGGGCAGCGCGCCCGCAGGGAGGCGGTGGAGGCCCTGGGCGGCGCCGACGAGATCCTGGCGGCGGGCGGGAAAAAAGCCGCGGCCAGGGCCGAAGAAATGATGGCGCGCGTCCGCGCTGCGCTTAAACTTTAAACCATGGAAAACACCAACGTCATAGACATACACCTGGAGAATTTCGAGGGTCCGCTCGACCTGCTGATGCACCTTATCCGCAAGAGCAACCTGGACATCTACGACATTCCCATCGCCCAGATAACCTCGGAGTACCTGGCCTACCTGGAAGTGATGACCAACCTCAACCTGGACGTGGCGGGGGAGTTCCTGGTGATGGCCGCCACGCTGATGCAGATAAAGGCCAAGATGCTGCTGCCGGCGCCGGAAAAGCTGGACGGCGAGGACGGCCCCGACCCGCGCGGCCCGCTGGTCTCCATGCTCGAGGAGTATCAGCGCTATAAGGAGGCCTCCAAGGAAATAGGCGGCCGCTTCTCCAGATTCAAGGACGCGTTCTACCGCGGCTCGCCCGTGTTCTCCAGCGACGACAAGTACCTGGACCTGGACCTTTCTGCGCTGCTGGACGCGGTGAAGAAAGCTTTCGAGCGGGCCGAGCCTTCCCGGGAAGTGGAGGGGGACCAGTTCCCCATCGAATCGCGCGTGGCCAAGATCCTGAAGCTGCTGGAAGGCCGGGAGTGGCTGATCCTCGACGAGGTGTTCGCGCTGGAGACCAAACGGCTGGGCGTTATCACCTGCTTCATGGCGCTGCTCGAGCTCGTGAAGCAGCGCAATATCCTTATCTCGCAGGACGACGCCTACACCGAAGTGCGCATCTACCCCGGCCCGGTAAAGGCGCCGGAGCCGCAGGCGCCCGCCGCGCCGGAGCCCGCCCCCGCCGAAGCGCAGGGCAGACTATTTTAATTACGAGGTGCAATAATGGAAGACGCTGAACTGAAAAAAGTGCTTGAGACCCTGCTGTTCATAACCGACGCGCCGCTGCCGGTGAGCCGCCTCGCCCAGCTTTGCGAAACGAAGAATACGGAGCGCGTCGCCGCCGCGCTGACGGAGCTGAAAGCCTCCTTCGACGCCGAGGGGCGCACGCTGCAGCTGATGCAGGTGGCCGGCGGATGGCAGCTGGCCACCAGGCCGGAATACGGCCTCTGGGTGCGCAGGCTTTACCACAATAAAATGACCGTGCGTCTTACCCAGGCCGCGCTGGAAACGCTGTGCATCATCGCCTACAAGCAGCCGCTGACGCGCGCCGAGGTGGAGGCCATCCGCGGCGTGGAAGTGATCGGCCCGCTCGAAACCCTCACCCAGCGCAAGCTGGTCACCGTGGTGGGCAGGCGCGAAAGCATCGGGCGCCCCATCCTTTACGGCACCACCAGCGAATTCCTGCGCCAGTTCGGGCTGAACTCGCTGGAGGACCTGCCCAAACTGGAAAGCTTCAACATCGAGAACATGGCCGCCGCGGCCCAGTCCACCGCGGTGGAGCTGATAGAGCAGGAGGCCGTGCCGGAGCCGGTGGCCGAAGGCGCCCCGCCGCCCGATCCCCTGGCGGAAGAACTGCCGGCGGGTGAAACCTCCGGGCAGGCCCCGGAAGCAGCGGAGGCCGTGAACATGGAGCCCGCCGCTGAAGCGCCCGCGGCCGAAGCTCCCGCGGAACAGTCCCCGGAGCCGGCCGGCGTGGAGGTCTCCGCTCAGGCCGAAACTCCAGCGGCATCGGCGCACGAAGAGCCGGGGGACAATAATTAGCTTCCCGCGCATGACCTCGCCCTGCCGCCGTATTATCTTTCCCCGGCGCCGGCCTGCCGCGGCGCCGCCGCACTGAACTATGCCTGAAATACGAAAAGATCCGGTTTTCGGCCGCTGGGTGATAATCGCTTCGGAGCGCGGCCTGCGCCCCAACGAATTCCGCGCCCCGGCGGGCGGCGCGCAGGCCTATGCCTGCCCGTTCTGCGCCGGTAACGAAGAAAGCACGCCCCCCACTATCTATTCCCTGCCCGCGGAAGGCGGCGGCTGGCGCCTGCGCGTGGTGCGCAACAAGTACCCGGCCCTGGAGGCCGGCGGCTCGTCGGAGAACCGGCACGAGGGCATTTACGACCGCATGGACGGCCTGGGCATACACGAGGTCATAATCGAGACCCCGGACCACGACCGCCGGCTGGAGGATATGCCGGCGGAGGCCGTGGCCGACGTGGTCAGGACCTTCGTGCAGCGCGTTAAGGAGCTTAAGCAGGACCCCGGCATAAAGTACGTGATGATCTTCAAGAACCACGGCCGCAACGCCGGGGCGAGCCTGCTGCACCCGCATTCCCAGATCGTGGGCATGCCCATGGCGCCGCTGCGCGTGCTGCAGGAGATAGACGGCGCGGCGCAGTACTTCAGGGAGCGCGGCACCTGCGTGTTCTGCGACATCGTAAAAACGGAGCTCGCGTTCAAAAAGCGCGTGGTCAGCGAGAACGCCGAGTTCCTGGCCGTGACCCCCTACGCCAGCCGCTTCTCGTTCGAGACCTGGATCCTGCCCAGGGCGCATTCCAGCCATTTCGAGACCCTGACCGGCGGCGCCGCGCTGGCGCTGGCCGAAACGCTGAAGACCGTGCTGGGCAAGCTTACCGCTTCGCTGGCCGATCTTTCCTATAACCTTATTTTCCACACCATGCCGGTGCAGGACGCCGAAGCCGGCCATTACCACTGGCATATAGAGATAATGCCCAAGCTCAGCCATGTGGCCGGCTTCGAGTGGGGCACCGGGTTTTACATAAACACGGTCTCCCCGGAGGACGCCGCGGAGATCCTTAACGCGGGCAGGAAATTCAAGTTCTAGCTTTTCCCGGACACGGAACGATGAAGGAGACCCCATGAAAATACTTGTTGCCGCCAGCGAGGCGTTCCCTTTTTGCAAGACCGGCGGGCTCGGCGACGTGACCGGGGCGCTGGCGCAGGTCTTTTCCCGCGCGGAAAACGCCGAGGTAGTGCTTTTTCTGCCCCGCTACCGCAATATCGGCGGCGGGGCTTTCTCGCCCAAGGCCGCCGGCGGCAGCTTCCTGGTCCCGGTCGGGAACCGCCTGGAGACCGCCACCATGAGCCGGGTGCAATGGGGCAAGGTGGCCGTGTATTTCATAGAGAACCCGAAATATTTCGACAGGCCCGGCATGTACCGCTCGCCCTCCGGCGATTACGAGGATAACGACGAGCGCTTCATCTTCTTCTCGCGCGCCGCGCTGGAAGGGGCCAAGTTCATCGGCTTCAAGCCGGATATCATACACTGCCACGACTGGCAGACCGGCCTGATCCCCGCCTACCTGCGCACGCTTTACCGCATCGACTCTTTCTACGCCAAGACCGCCTCGGTCTTCACCATCCATAATATCGCCTACCAGGGCATGTTCTCGCGCGACTCCATGGCCAAGGCCGGCTTCTCCTGGCTGGACTTTACGCCGGAGAAACTGGAGTTCTACGGCGGGCTGAACTTCATGAAAGCGGCCCTGGTCTATGCCGACATCATTACCACCGTAAGCCCCACCTACGCCAGCGAGATCCAGTACCGCCCGGAATTCGGCCACGGCCTGGAGGGCGTGCTGCGGTCGCGCAATACCGACCTGTTCGGCATCCTCAACGGCATCGACGACGAGATCTGGGACCCGGCCACCGACACTTTCCTCGAGCGCGGCTATGAACTGAAAAGTTTCCAGCGCGGCAAGGCCGCCGCCAAGAAAGCCCTGCAGAAGGAACTCGGGCTGGAGGAGAACAAGGACCTAATCCTGGCCGGCGTGGTGAGCCGCCTCGATCATCAGAAAGGCCTGGACATCATGCTGAAAGCCGCCCCGGACTTCCTCGACAAGATACAGTTCGTGGTGCTGGGCGTGGGCGACCCCGGCCTGACCGACGCGCTGGGGGCGCTGGCGGCCGCCAACCCGCGGCGCGTGGCGTTCAGGTCCGGCTTCGACGAGTCGCTGGCGCACCGGATCTACGGCGGCTCCGATATCTTCATCATGCCCTCGCGCTTCGAGCCCTGCGGCCTCCCGCAGATGATCTCCATGCGCTACGGCTCGCTGCCGCTGGTCACCCGCACCGGCGGCCTTAAGGACACCGTGTTCTATAACGGCGAGCCCAAAGACTCGAACGGTTTCGCCATCGACCATGCCGACGAGGGGCAATTAAGGTCCGTGCTGGGCCATATCGTTTCCCTGCACGGCTGGGTCGAGAACTGGAACATGATGGTCCGCAACGCCATGAGCGGCGACTACTCCTGGGGCAGGTCGGCCGAGGTCTACCTGAAGCTCTTCAACATCGCCGCCCAGCGCAGGCAGCTTTAAGATGGCGAACGGGGCGGGTATGGAGATAATATTCCTGGGCACCAACGGCTGGTACGACACGGGAACAGCTAATACCCTTTGCGTTCTGCTAAAGACCCGGAAATACGATATCGTCCTGGACGCCGGGAACGGTTTCAGCAAGCTGAATAAATATGTGGACGGTACTAAGCCGGTCTATCTGTTCTTAAGCCACTTCCACCTGGACCATATCGTCGGTCTGCACACGCTGCTGAAGTTCGACCTTGAAAAAGGGCTGAAGATCTGCGGCGGAGCGGGCGCGCGCCGGGTCCTGGCTTCGCTGCTGCGCAGGCCGTTCACCGTGCCGCTGAAGGACCTGCGGTACAAAACAGAGGTGCTGGAACTTCCTTCTCAGACGGGAAAGGTCCCGTTCAATTGCTCGTGCCTGCCTTTGCAGCACTCGGGGCCGGTGCTGGGTTACAGGTTCGAGATCGACGGCAGGACGATAGCTTTCTGTACCGACACCGGCTACTGCGAAAATTCCGTGAAGCTGGCCGGGAAAGCGGACCTGCTCGTGTCGGAATGTTCTTTCCTGCGGGGGAACGGGCATCCGGGGTGGTCTCATATGAACCCCCGGACGGCGGCCGCCCTGGCCCGGGAAGCCGGAGCCGGAAAGCTTGCGCTGGTCCATTTCGATCCGGCGACCTATCCGGAATTAAGCGACAGGAAGAAAGCCGCTGCGCTCGCCCGCAGGACTTTTAAAAACACCTTTGCCGCCCGCGACGGCATGCGCATAAAGCTTTGAACTGGTTGAATATTCAGTCATATCCCGGAGGTCTGCCATGAAAGTGGTCTTCTATACGAACGAATATCCGCCGTACGTCTACGGCGGGGCCGGAGTGGCGGTGGAGTATCTTACGCGCGAACTGGCCAAGCTCATGGACGTGGAAGTGCGCTGTTTCGGGGACCAGCGTGTAAAAAAGCCGCGCCTGCAGGTCACGGGCTACAAGCCCTGGCCCGGGCTCTCCAAAGACGCGCAGAAAGGCTTCGGCAAGGCGCTGGAAGCGCTGAGCGTGAACCTCGAGTTCTGCAAGAACAATACCGCCGACATTGTTCATTGCCATACCTGGTACACCAATCTCGGCGCGTTCTTCGCCAAGCTCCTGTTCAAAGTGCCCTTTGTGCTGACCACCCATTCGCTGGAGCCGCACCGGCCGTGGAAGCGCGAGCAGCTGGGCGGCGCCTACGACCTGAGCAGCTGGGTGGAGAAGACCGCCATCGAGGCCGCCGACGCCGTGATCGCGGTCTCGGCCGGGATGAAAAAGGACGTCATGGCCTGCTACAACGTCCCCGCCTCGAAGATACACGTGATCCACAACGGCATAGACCTGCAGGAATACCGCCCCAGCTCCTCCACCGCGGCGCTGCGCAAATGGGGCATAGACCCCGCCAGGCCTTATGTGCTTTTCGTCGGGCGCATCACCCGGCAGAAAGGTATAATCCACCTGGTGAACGCCATTCCCCGCATCGACCCCGCCGCTCAGGTGGTGCTCTGTGCCGGCGCGCCGGACACCAAAGAAATAGCCGCGGAGATGGCGGCCGGCGTGGCCAGGATACAGAAGACGCGCAAGAACGTGATCTGGATAGAAAAGATGCTGCCGAAGTCCGAGGTGATAGAGCTTTACAGCCACGCCGCGGCTTTCTGCTGCCCGTCCATCTACGAGCCTTTCGGCATAATCAACGTCGAGGCCATGGCCTGCGGCGCGCCGGTGGTGGCTTCGGCCGTGGGCGGCATCCTGGAGGTGGTGGTGCCGGAGAAGACCGGGCTGCTGGTGCCTTTCCAGGTGAAGAAGGACGGCACTTACGAGCCGCGCGATCCCGGTAAATTCTCGCGCGACCTGGCGGCCGCGCTCAACCGGGTGCTGCGCAGCCCGGCGCTGCGGAAAAAATTCGCGGACGCGGGCCGCCGCCGGGCCGAAACGCAGTTCAGCTGGGCCGGCGTGGCAAAAAAAACCCACGCCCTGTACCGGAGCCTGGTTAAATAATCATGCGAAAAAAGGCCGCGGAAGAACATTCTAAGGAGCGTAATTCTCCCGGCGGCCTTCCTTCCGGCCTTGGCGCGCGCTACCTGGGGCAGGGCCGCTGCGAATTCCTGGTATGGGCGCCCTCCTCCGGGCGGGTAGAGCTGCGCATAACCGCGCCGCGGGCGAAGCTGAGGCCGCTGACTACGGACGGCTCGGGCTATCACTGGACCGCCCTGGAGGACGCGCGGCCGGGGACAGAATATTTTTACCGCCTTGACGGCGGCCTGGAAAGGCCCGATCCGGCTTCCCGGGCCCAGCCCCGCGGCGTCCACGGCCCATCCGCGGTAGCCGACCCTGCCTATAAATGGAAGGACGGGAACTGGAAAGGCCTGCCCCTGGAACGCTTCGTGGTCTATGAACTGCACGCGGGGACGTTTTCCGCGGAGGGCACTTTTGCCGGCGTCATCCCCCGCCTGGACGCGCTGAAGGACCTCGGCGTGACGGCGGTGGCCCTTATGCCGGTGGCGCAGTTCCCCGGCGCGCGCAACTGGGGCTACGACGGGGTCTATCCATACGCCGCGCAAGGTTCCTACGGCGGGGCGCGGGGCCTGAAGCGCCTGGTCCAAGCCTGCCACCTGCGCGGGCTCGCCGTCATGCTCGACGTGGTTTACAATCACCTCGGGCCGGAAGGCAACTACCTGCGGGATTTCGGGCCCTATTTTACTTCGGACTATAAGACCCCGTGGGGCCAGGCGCTTAACTTCGACGGCGCGGGTTCGGACGGGGTGCGCCGTTTCTTCATCGAAAGCGCCGTCCGCTGGCTGGACGAATTTCATATAGACGCGCTGCGCCTGGACGCGGTGCACGCCATACGCGACTTTTCCGCCGTGCCTTTCGTAGAGGAACTGGCGGCCGCCGCGCACGCGCTCGGCCGCGCCCGGGGCCGCCGCATACAGGTAATAGCGGAGAGCTCCCTGAACGACCCGCGCGTGATCCGGCCGCCGGCAGCCGGCGGCTGGGGCTGCGACGCGCAGTACTGCAAGGATTTCCATCATTCCCTGCACGTAGCGCTGACCGGAGAGCGCGCGGGGAAGTACCGCGATTATGCGGGTCTCCGGGACCTGGCCCGGGCATACCTCGGCGCTTTCGTTTATACGGGCCAATATTCGGCCTGCCGCGGGCGGCGCCACGGCCGGAGCGCGGACGGCAGCACCGGGGCGCAGTTCCTGGTCTTCGCGCAGGACCACGACGAGGCGGGCAACCGCCCCGGCGGCGAGCGGCTGGCCGCCCTGGCGGACCCGGAGGCGCTGAAGCTCGCGGCCGGCGCGGTGGCCCTGTCGCCCTTCGTTCCGCTGCTGTTCATGGGCGAGGAGTACGGGGAAGAGGCACCGTTCCTTTATTTTACCGATCATTCCGACAAGGAACTGGCCGAGGCGGTGCGCCTGGGCCGGCGCAAGGCGTTCGTCGCGGCCGCGGGGAGCGGGAAGCTTCCCGATCCCAACAAGGAAGCCGCTTTCCTGCGTTCCAGGCTGGATTGGGACCTGCGGCTTAAGGGAAAGCACGCCGTTCTGCGGAGTTTCTACCGCCGCCTTTACGCTTTGCGCAGGGAGCAGCCCGCGCTGGCCGCTCTCGACCGGGAAAATACCGGCGTCGACCTCCGGGAGGAGGCGGGGATACTGACGGTGTTCCGCCGCGCGGGGGCGGAGGAAGCGTTCTTCGTTCTGAATTTCGCGAAAAAGCCGGGCAGGCTGAAGCTGGAACTGCCCGGCGGGAGCTGGACCAAGCTGCTGGACTCGGCCGCGCCGCAGTGGGGAGGCCCCGGCAGCCCGGCCCCGGAGCGCCTGGCCGGCGGCCCGGCGGAGTTTTCCCTGCCGCCGCGCTGCGTAGTGCTGTACGGTAAGGGCACGGACGGGGCTGTTTCAGGGATTTAACTGTATTTACTGTCGCGAAGTTATTTAGAATCTAATTGGAGCCGGAATTAATTTATCGGAGGCCTTATGCCCAGGAAAACTGAAAAGACCATTGAGCGCGCCGCGGCGCCGGAAAAGACCGAGCCCCGGGCCGTCGAGCGGGTAGTCATAGAGAAGGTCCGCCCGGAAATAGACGGCGGCCGGTTCCCCGTCAAGCGCGTCACCGGCGAGACCGTCTGCGTGGAGGCCGATATCTTCGCCGACGGCCACGACGAACTGGTTGCTTTCATGCTTTACCGGCGCGAAGGCGATCCCGACTGGACGCGCGTCTCCATGCGGCCTTCTGGCAACGACCGCTGGAAAGCCGAATTCACCATCACAGCCCCGGGGCGCTACCTTTATACCGTGGAGGCCCGCATAGACCCCTTCCTGACCTGGCTGCGCGATCTGAAGAAACGGCTGGAGGCCGGGCAGAACCTGCGGGTGGAATTCGCGGTGGGAGCCGGGCTTATCTCGGCCGCCGCCGAGCGCGCCGCGGGCACGCCGGACGCCAGGCGGCTTAAGGAGCTGGCGCGGGACATCGGGGCCGGCGGTGAGCAGCGCGAAAAAGCGGCCAGGCTGTCCGACCCCGAACTGGCGGGGCTGTTCTCCCGCTGGGGCGACGAGACCGGGCTTGTCAGGCACGGGCGGGAGCTCGAGGTGACGGCTGACCGCGTGAAGGCGCGCTTCAGCACCTGGTACGAGATCTTCCCGCGCTCGACTTCCCCCAAGCCGGGCAAACACGGCACGTTCAAGGACCTTACCGCCCGTCTTCCCTATATCGCGGAAATGGGGTTCGACGTGCTCTACCTGCCGCCCATACACCCGGTGGGTATCACCAACCGCAAAGGGCGGAACAATACTCTTACGGCGAAACCGGGCGATCCCGGCAGCCCGTGGGCCATCGGGGACAAGACAGGCGGCCACAAGGCCGTCAACCCGGAACTGGGCACGCTGGAAGATTTCAAGAAGCTCGTCGAGGCGGCCGGAGAGCACGGCCTGGAGATAGCGCTGGACATCGCCCTGCAGTGCTCGCCCGACCACCCCTGGCTGAAAGAGCACCCGGAATGGTTCCAGAAGCGCCCGGACGGGAGCCTGCGCTGCGCCGAGAACCCGCCGAAGAAATACGAGGACATCTACCCGCTGGATTTCGCCTGCCGCGACTGGAAGCCCCTGTGGGACGAGGTGCTGAGCGTTTTCGAGTTCTGGATGGCGCAGGGCGTGCGCATCTTTCGCGTGGATAATCCGCACACCAAGCCGTTCGCGCTGTGGGAATGGCTTATAGGCGAGCTGCGGCGGGAGAACCCGGACCTGATCTTCCTCGCCGAGGCTTTTACCCGGCCCAGGGTGATGTACCGCCTGGCCAAGGCCGGTTTTACGCAGTCCTATAATTATTTCCCCTGGCGGAACTCCAAATGGGAGCTCGAGACTTATTTCACCGAGCTGGCTAAAACTGAGCCGAAGGAATTCCTGCGGCCTAACCTCTGGCCGAACACTCCGGACATTCTTACGGAATACCTGCAGTTCGGCGGGCGGCCCGCTTTCATGGTGCGCCAGGTGCTGGCGGCCACGCTGGGCGCGAGCTACGGCATCTACGGGCCGGCTTTCGAGCTGTGCGACCGCGAGCCGCATTCGCCCGGCCACGAGGAGTACAAGGATTCGGAAAAATACGAGCTGAAGAACTGGCCGCTCGACCGCAAGGACAGCCTGAAGGACCAGATCGCGCGCGTCAACCGCATCCGCCGGGAGAACCCGGCCCTGCAGAGCGACGCGAACCTGCGTTTCTACCCTACCACCAACGAGCAGCTCATCTGCTACTCCAAGCACGACGGCGACAACCTGGTGATGGTGGTGGTGAACCTCGATCCCGACCACAGGCAGTCGGGCCTGGTGGAGCTGCCGCTGCATGAGCTGGGGCTGGCGGCCGACAAGCCGTACCAGATGCACGACCTGCTCTCCGACAGGCATTTCCTGTGGCGGGGCCCGAAGAATTACGTGGAGCTGGACCCGCACAAGCTCCCGGCGCACATCTTCCGCCTGCGCCGCTACGTGCGCACCGAGCGCGACTTCGATTACTTCCTGTAAAAAGGGACGTATCGGTAAAGAACCCCGGCGCCCGCTATCGCGGACGCCGGGGTTCGATTTTGCCCGCTGCGGTCAGGTCAGTTGAACCGGGCCGCTTCTATGTTCTTTGTGACGCGCTCGAGCTGCGCCGCGTTGCTCGCCCTGGCGGCGTTCTCGAACGGCGTGCCGATCTCCTGCATGTAGCCGTCGCCCTGCACGTAGTAGATGGCCTTCTGCTGGATGTCCTTGCCCGAGGTGTGGATGATCCATTTCAGGATCACCTGCATGGCGGCTACGGGCTCGTCCTGCGTACCCACGTTGACCACGGTGGAATCCGGGATCTCGGCGGTAAGGCTCACTTTATAGCCCCAGGCGGTGTAGACGCTGATGGGCTCGATGGTGACGCCGGTCAGGAACTTGCCCTTGCCCTGGTAGTTGCCGCCGTAGATCCAGTGCACCTGGTAGTCCACTTTCAGCGCCTGCGAGCCGAACGCCCCGTTCGCGGTGAAGGAGTAGTTCTGCACGGCGGGCTTGCTCCAGCCCTGCAGCTGCGTCCAGTGGGTGATGCCCAGCGGCACGGCGTTGGCGTAGTTCACCGCGATGTTGACCACCGGCTGGTTGGCTTCTATGATGCCGAAGATCTTCTCCATCAGGTTGGCTATCACGCTGATGTTGTCGATGATCCCCCTGTCGGCCGTAACGGCCGGCAGGACCTGCGCGTTGGCGCCGGTGCCGGCGATGCGCTCTATCTTTATCGAACTCTCGTCGATGGCGGGATAGTTCCCGCCGGCCGGCTGCGCCGCCGCCCCGCCCGCGAAAGACGCGGCTACCGCTAACCCCGCGAGAAACTTATAAACATTGCTCATTACTGCCTCCTTTTAAACTTTTACTTCGCTAAATTTTGCCGAATTTCAGCAGCTGGCCGGCGGCTTTGCCGCCCGCCGGAGCTGTTTGTGAAAGCGGACCTGTCACGGGAAGGGCTACTTCCTGTCTGCCGCCGGCGGCGTCCGAAGAGGGGCCGGCCAGCTCGGCCGCCGCGCCGTTGCCGTCCATGTAAAAAATGCTGGCCCCTGCCCTTTCGTAGACGGCCGTAGAGATCTTGAAAGTCACTTTCAGCTGCAGGGCCGCCACGGGGGCTTCGTGGGTGCCGGTGTTGACGATGGTGGAATCCGGCACGGCGGCTACCGCGAGCAGCTTATAGCCGAAGTACACGTCCACGTTCTCCAGCTCTATGCCCACCCCGTTAAGGTAGCGGCCTTTGCCGTTATAGTTGCCGCCGTAGGTGTAGATCAGCTTGTAGGAGAGGGTCACCGTTTTCATGCCGTAAGGATTTTCCGCGGTGTAGGTTACCAGGTACGCCTTCGGCTTCTGCCAGCCGTCCAGTTGGTGGGAGTCGGTTACGCCTTCCGGCATGGCCGAGGCGTAATTGATCTTTATGTCCGACACCGGGTAATTCTTTTCCACCAGGGTCCAGAATTTCTGGGCGATGTTCACGATGCTGCCCGGCAGCACCTGCGGGCTTTCCGGCCGGGCCAGGGGAGGGACGAACTGGATTAGGTCCCGGTCCGTGATCTGCGTTTCTTTTACTGTAATATATGTTTTCTTTATCGTGTAGAAGTCGGGCGAGGCCTTGGCCGCGCGCAGCTCCTCTTCGGTGAACCCTGCGGGCTGTGCGCCTGAAGCCGCGGGAAACAACAGCAATAAGCCCAGCAGGGCGGTGATCTTTATATTCGTCATCTGGCTCTCCCGGGAACGCGCTGCTCCTTCCCTTACTTTGATATTCTATTACTTGGGCCCAGACCGTACATGAAGCGAAAGGCCCTCCCGGCGGGCCGTACGGTTCACGAAAACCGGCGGCGCCCGGACGGGGTATTGGTGATACCGCGCGTCACCAGTTACGTCGGGCGTCTCAGGCCTGGCGGGCCGGGGGGAGCGCGGAGCATTTTCTAATCCTAACATGAGGCTGAAATAGCTTGTTGGTGCTCCGTTGCAAATCTTTTGGCCAAGCCTCCATTTTTGAATGTTTGTGCGCCTTTTGGTAGTACTTCTCTGAACAATTTATACTTCGCAGTCTGCAT
>CAIRNJ010000050.1 GCA_903879915.1 uncultured Elusimicrobia bacterium | reverse complement strand
CTCTGCCATATGCGTTTACCCTTAAATCGCTAAAGGCGCTCAGTCGTGGCGGCGGTCCAGCACGTAGTGGCTTTTTTCCGCGGCTTTGGCGGCTTTCTTCAGCTCGGTGCCGATCTTGCTCACCTGGGCGAAGGACGTCAGCGGGCGCGAGACGTTGTTCACTATGCCGATGGAGATGGAAAGGAACGGGAATTTCTTTATGGTCCCCTGCCGGTCGGCATAAAAATTGCTACGTAGCGCGTGTAAGAAGAATGTTGGCAGGTCCCGGCAGTGTGTAGGTCTAAAGGCCCTTTCAGAAAGCGAAGTTCTCTGCAAAACTAGAGTAGTAGTCTTCCTTGTAATTTGGGGGATCGGCCCCAGAGTATCCACGACCGGACCGTAATCCGGTGTATCCAGGGAAAGCAAAAGTATTTTGCTTTCCCTTTTTTAGTCGGCAAATTGCGCAAAAGACTCAAAAATTGCAAAATATAGGAGTGGAGGGGAGAATAAAAATGAAAACCAAAGATAAGATGATAATCGCTTTTTTTGTTACTGCCGGACTGTTCTCAACAGCCCAGGTTGAACAGTATGTTTCCAAACTGTCAGCGCCTGAAAAGGCTAAATTCGCAAGCACCATAAGTGCGGCAGAAGGTTCCATAATGGTTTGCGAAGGCGTAAAGATAGATACTGACACGGATCCCGCCAAGCGTTTATAATGATCCCCGCCGTCTCCCTGATGCCTTCCCATCTGGGGGTTCTCGTAGGATTTGCCTGTAACATAAAGTGTAAGCATTGTTGTACTGCACACATGGACCCCGGTTACAAACTGACGGCCGGGGAGATTCGCGCTATAACGCAAACGATAAACAAGTTCCGCCTCTCTGAACTGGCGTTCGTTGGCGGTGAACCCACACTTTACATAAAAGAGATAAATTTAATGTTGGCCTCGGTAGAAAGGCTTGCCCGGACTAAGGTAATCCTTACCACGAACGGCAATTTCGCCGTAACGGAGGCCGCTGCGTTGGAAGTGTTGGATTCTTTTGATAAATTGACCAAAGTGCATATGTCGTATGATAAGTTCCACGGGGAGTTCGTGAACACTGGGGCAGTGAAAAACCTCTACCAGGCTTGTCTGAAGCGCGATATAGACTTCGACGTTCTTTTCGCAGTTCAAGATCCCGCGGACCTGCATTTAGTGCAGGTGCTTCGCAAGCTGGGAGATTTCAAGATCGGGGTGCAATCTATCCTTCCTATGGGGCGTGCTAAAAAGAATGCCCTGGGATATGATTATCTCTCTTTTGACAAACGTGTATTATCTAAACGGTGCCCGAGTAAAGGGCGCCTGATGTATGTGGCTGGGAAAGGTTTCACGACCTGCTGCTCTTCCCTTATGTTCAACGGCTCGGCGGCCAAGCTCTGCTATCCCACCCCGGAAAGGCTGATGGCTAGCGACTTTTACAAACTGGCGGCATCTGTGCCTTTCAGGCGCTGGCCGAAGATGTTGAATATCCCGAAACCGGACTACACTCCCGCGCAGTCGGCGGAATGTTCGCTGTGTGAATCCTTGATTGAAAGATATGAAAAAAAGATGCATCCTGATAAAAAGAACGGAAACAGCCGCGATATACAGAGTAGACAGGCCTGAAAAAATCACAGTATCGCTCGCCAAATCCCTTCTGAATAGGAATGCCTGTCAGCGGGTATCTTTCATCTTCCCTCCCGGTGGCAACAAGGTAATAGATAAGCTCTGCAGGAAAACCGAAGGTAAACTTAAGCTGCGTGTGGCATATTACGCATCAAAAGTGCAGTTATTGAAGAATCACGCGCAGACGGGTAAAGGTATGCGCTGGCGTAAGCCGGCCTCTTTAAAAGAGTTGCGGCGGCTGTACAAAATGTCAGTGGAAAAATATTTTTATGCTCCATGCAAAGAATTGTTGGACTTAAAAAAGAACCGCAAAGAAGACGTGTGGTTTTTGCGGAAAGCTATCACACTGCGCGGCTCAGCCGTTTTGACAGAGCGCGGTTTAATACAAGGCGTAGTAAACACGATTGATTGGAAAGATACGGCGGGAAGGCCGGCCCTTCTTGTAGCTTGGGTGTGGATTTCCGACAAACTGCTTCCGCCGCAGCGGGCGCAGGCACATGCAGCGCTTACAGATTGGCTGAAGGAACACGCCAAGGGGCGAATAATGGCCACAGCCGATTCTTTTAATATGCGTTCGCGTCGTTTCTTCGTCAAGCTGGGCTTTTTACCTGAATGCGTACATTTTTTAGAATAATCGCTGTCTGTGCGCTGCTGCCATTCTCTGCTTTATCCGCCAGAGCGGCAAGGGCGGACACGTGGCAGGTGCTGTTTACTATGCTGCCGTCCAGGATTTCCACGGAATTGGCGAGTCTTAACATTCCGTTGTATATACTAAAACAAACCCATGAACCACTTTTGCGCCAGGACGATGGGCAGAACTTCCGCTCTAAGATACTTACCGACTGGAGCCGCAGCATTGATTCCACCGAGTATACTTTCTGTCCGGACACATCGCGCTACTTTGACAGCGATCACCCGTTTTCAGTAGCGTATCTGCGTGAATTTATTGGATCCAAGACCCGGATGTTCGGCGCGGCTTTCACTGTTACAGAAACATCCGCTTGCGTAAAAGTTAAGTTCTCAGACAAGCAGACCAAATACCTGGCTTTTCTCTCTCTGTATGATAATGCCCCTACGGTGAAGTTGCCGGGGGGGAATGAGGCTGGCCTGGGAGAGTTCCGGCTGACGAGGCTTACTAATGAGGAAATATCACTGACAAGAAAGCATCAGGTGCGGAACGGATACAACTTTATAATCTGCCATCTATATAACGGACTTTCTGATCCGAAACTGAAAGATCATGATATATCGGACGTTAACAGAATACCTGAGACGGATAGCCCGGAGTGGGTCCCTGAGCGGTCATACTCCTTCGTCAACATGGTGCTTAAAGTTGCAGTGTTAATATTAAATGTGCGCGATGAAAAGTTGCGTAAATTGGTCTATAACTGTGTCGATATAAAAAAATTGCGTGAAGTATTTTATCCACACAAGAAGTCTTTTGTGCAGGTGCAAACAGTTTTTCCTGTAGGTGTAACTGGGGCCAAGGCAGGGGCACCGCCTCAAACCTGCACCGGAGAAAAATTGAGTGGGTTTCCGGATCTGATATTTGTCGCGTGGCGATCGTATACAGCAGAGACTTTTCAGGAATATTTTAAGGAATTTAAAAAAAGATACGGGGTCGGCATAAAAGTAAAGGTTATGGCACCTAGCGAATTTCTGCAAACCGCCTTGGAGCGTCCGCATCCGTACAATTTAACGATAATGGGGCTGGATGCGACTCGCCCGGAGTACAGCGCGTTTCTTGACGGGGTTCTCCCGAAAGATGGTTTTTTTGATTTTGATATGCCGGCGTTGACTATAAAGTACGAAAAGATGCGGCATGAAAGCGACGCAGTTCTTCAAACCAAACTGGCCTCCGCTTTGGCGGATGAAATAGCGAATAGATCATTGGTGCTCCCGCTGTATCAGGATCAACGTGTTTTTTATTATCCGAGGAAAATTAAAAATATTGATATAGGGCGGGATTTTTTGGAATACCCTGAGGTGGCGGATTTTAGATGGTAAAACTTTTAAGCAGGGCGCTTTCTTATAACTGGAAATACTACGCCGCGGCGGTGGCGGTGTTCGTGGCTTTCTGGCAGATTTTCTCCGTGTTCTCTGCCACGCGGGTGGCGGACGATAAACTGCTTACCGCCATGCGGCAGAACGCGGCTTATTTCGAGAAGGCCTTTCTCGAAGGCGACGTTTTCGAGACGCAGCGCATAATGTGGCGCGTTAAGAACGACAATATAAAGCGCATCACCTTCCACCCGGTGGAATTCGAGGGCAGCAAGTGGATCTTTAAAGAGGCCATCGTCGGCAATCTTTACGACCGGCCGCGGGCGCAGCTTACCCGGAACGTGCCGTTCATTTCTAATGGCGCCGAGTTGGGGCGGCTGGAATATGTGATAGACCTGGTGGACGTGAACGCGGCCGTGTTCGGGCAGAACTACGCGCTGTTCATAACGGTAGTGATCTTTTTCATGGGCCTGCTGGCTTTGTCCAATGTGGGCGCTATCAAGACTATTTTCAGCATAGAGCGCTGCGTGGACGAAACCAATGCGCTGGTGGCCGCCGGCGAGCATTTCAAGATACAGGACTCCATCCAGCGCAGCATACGGTCGCTGCCGCAAAGCCTGCGGGCCGCGCCTTTCGCCGTGCTGATAGGCCGGCTGGCCGAGGTGCTGCAGAAAGCTTCGCGGCTGGAGAGCGAGCTGGCGGTTTCAAAGGCCACCTCCGACCTGGCAGCGCAGGTGGCGCACGATATCCGGTCGCCGCTGGCGGCGCTGGGGGCTGCGGCCAAGGGTCTGGAGCTGCCGGCCGAGCAGCGCGCGCTGGTAGAGGGCGCGGTTGCCCGCATGCAGGGCATAGCCGACGACCTGCTGCAGCGCTACCGGGCGCCTTCGGCCGCGTCTGCCGGCTCTAAACCGGAGATCTTCGCGCTGGGCGGGCTCATAGAACAGGTGCTGGCCGAGAAACGCCTGCAGCATAAAGACAAGGCGGGCGTGAGCATAGAATTTAACGGAGAGCTGGGTGAAATAAAAGCCCTGGTGGAGCCGAAAGAACTGCAGCGGCTTATCTCCAACCTGGTGAACAACTCGGTAGAGGCTTTTGACGGCCCCGGCACGGTCACGGTGGGCTTATCGGCGCCGGACGGTAAGGTCCTGATAGAGGTGAAAGACAACGGCAAAGGCATACCGCCTGCGATATTAGCGAAGCTTGGCAAAAAAGGCGAGACTCACGGCAAAGCCGGCGGCAACGGCCTCGGCCTTTACCACGCCCGCACCACAGTAGAGGGGTGGGGCGGAAATTTCAGGATAACTTCAGAACCGGGCAAGGGCACTGCTGTTCTTATAGAATTGCCGCGCGCAGTCTCCCGGTCCATTGGCCGCGTGGCCGTCCTGCTGGACGACGATATGCTGGTGCACATGAACTGGAAGATGGCCGCCAAGGCCGCCGGCGTGGAGCTGAAAGCCTATAAAACTCCGGAAGATCTCGCGGCCGGCGTGGACGCTTTAGCCAAAGACATCCCGGTCTATATCGATTCCGAACTTGGCAACGAGGTTAAAGGTGAAGACATCGCCAAAGACCTGCACGAAAAAGGTTTTACCGACCTGACCATGGCCACCGGCCACGGCCCCGAAAAATTCGCCCAGCTCACCTGGCTGAAAGTGACCGGCAAAGAGCCACCCTGGGCATAAGCCGTATATATTCCCTCAGTTACTTCTAATGCTGCCGGTGAACTCTTATTAGGGGTGTTCCCGCGCCTCAGTCGTGGCGGCGGTCCATTACGTAGTGGCTTTTTTCAGGGGCTTTGGCGGCTTTCTTTAATTCCGTTCCTATATTGCTCACCTGGGCGAAGGACGTCAGCGGGCGCGAGACGTTGTTCACTATGCCGATGGAGATGGAAAGGAACGGGAATTTCTTTATGTTCCCCTGCCGGTCGGTGGAGATTATGTGGCCGCGCTCACGGTCGGTCCTGCTGTAGAAAGAGGGGGAGATCTCGTCGAAGGCGTTTAGGATGTTGCGGGCCAGGTCCTCGCTTTTCTTGAATTCCGTTATCACAATGAAGTCGTCCCCGCCGATGTGGCCGATGAAATCCTGCGAGTTCTCGTTCTGGATGGTGAGCTTCACCAGGAGGTTGGCGGTGGCCTTGATCACGCGGTCGCCGGCCTCGAAGCCGTAGGTGTCGTTGTAGGCCTTGAAATTGTTAAGGTCCAGGTACAGCACCGAGAACTTGCCGCCCTTCTGGATCTCGCGCTCCACGCGGGCCTGGATGGAGGGGTTGCCGGGCAGTTTCGACAGCGGGTTGGTGTCCAGCACCTGCTTGTTGCGCTTCAGTATCATGCGGATGCGCGCCACCAGCTCGTCGGTGTCCACCGGCTTTATCAGGTAATCGTCTATGCCCATGCTCAGGCCTTTAAGCTTGATGGGCTTTTCGCTGTAGGCCGTGCAGATGATTATGGGGATATGGGCGAAGAGGGGATTGTTCTTCAGGTCCTGCGCCACTTCCAGCCCGTCCTTCCTGGGCATCTTGTAGTCCAGCACTATGATGTCGGGGTGGGTCTCGAAGACCACGCTCATGGCCTCCACGCCGTCGCTGGCGGTCACCACGTCGAAGCCGGAGTTCTGGATCATTTCCTTCATCAGCAGCAGCAGGTCGGTCTGGTCGTCGGCCAGCAGCACTCGGGGGCGCGCCGCCGCCGGCGGCTCCCCGCCGGGCGCGGGCGCGGCATAGGTTGCGGTCTGCTCGTCGATAAGCTTCAGCAGGAGGTCGCGGGGGATATCTTTGGCCACTATCTCGGGCAGGCCGGTGAGCACGCCGCGCTCCTGGTAATTCTCCAGGCGCAGGGCGCTGAGCACTATCACGGGCAGGTTGGCGGTGTCGGCCGAGCCGCGTATTTCTTCCAGCACGGTGAACCCGTCCCGCAGCGGCATCATCAGGTCCAGCAGCAGCACGTCGGGCTTTTCCGCGCGCAGGCCGGCCATTATCTTCGCGGGATCGTTGACGGCGATGGCCCGGTAGTTGTTGGCCTCCAGGAACATCGTGAGGAGGTCGGAGAATTCGGCGTCGTCGTCGGCCACCATCACGGTGAGCGGCTTTTCGGGGGACGGTTTGCCGGCGGAGCCCTGTAGCTGCGCTTTGAGCAGCTCGAAATCCACGGGCTTCGTAAGGTAGCCGTCCACTTTGGGGGACGCCCCGGCCACCAGCCCGGTCCTGGCCGTCCGGGAGACCACTATGATCTTCTGGTTCTCGGTGAAGGGGTTCTTCTTTATGTCCGCTATCAGCTCCAGCGGGTTGAAGCCCTGCAAAAGAACGTTAAGGATGAGCAGGTCCGGTTTCCAGTCCCGCGTTTCGGCCAGGGCCTGTTGGAGGTCGGCTGCGGTCCGTACGATGTAGCCGCGCCCGGACAGGAAAACGTCAAGGTCGGCCGCGGCGGCGCCGTCGGTCTCCACCAGAAGTATCTTTATTTTTTCCAGCCCGGGCATAGTTTGATTTTAACATTATATTCGCGCCGCCAAAAGGCCGGGCTCGCGGCCGCGCCGGCGGCGGAAGTAAAAAAAGGTAAAATAACTCTATGAAAACCCCGGCGCCGGAAGAGGATAACTGGAAATACGCGCAGATAGGGCTGGAGCTGGCCGGAGCGGTGCTGCTGGGTTTTTCCGGCGGCTACTGGCTGGATAAAAAACTGGGCTCCGCCCCCTGGCTGATGCTGGGCGGCGCGGCGGCCGGCCTGGCCGGCGGGTTCTATTCCGTGATGCGCGAGCTTTTCCCCAAAGAAGGCGGCAAATGATCCGTTCCGCGGCGGCCGGCGTTGTTTACGGCGCCGGGCTGGGCGCGGCGCTCGGCTGGGCCTCCAGGCTGGCCCTTAAAAAGGCGCTGCGGTCGCCGGACGCGGTGTTCTTTTCGGTCTTCGTTGGCGGGATACTCGCGCGCCTGGCCGCGCTGGCGGCGGCGGTTTGTCTACTTCGCCATGAAAAATATATAATTATCATCGCGTTCGCGGCGGCCCTGATACTGGTTCAGATGGCTTTCGAGCTTGTTCCGCTGGATAAAAATGGGATTAAAAGAAATTCTTGAACACCATATAGTCGACCATGTCTGGGCGCGGTTCACCCTGGGCACGCACGTTTTTCCGGTCTCCAAGCACCTGCTGATGCTGGGCATAGCCTCGCTCATCCTGCTGGTGGTCTTCCCGCTCATCATCCGCAGCCGCAGCGCCGCGCTGGCCCCGTTCCGCTCCGTCATCGAGATCATCGTGCTGTTCATCCGCGACGAGGTGGTGGTGCCGAACCTCGGGCACAAGGGCGCGGCCTACATAGGCTATTTTTCCACGCTGTTCTTCCTGATCCTCATCCTGAACCTGCTGGGCCTGGTGCCCTACGGCGCCAGCGCCACCGGCAACCTGGCCGTCACCACGGGCCTGGCGCTCACCACGTTCGTGCTGATAAATTTCGCCGGCATCAAGGAGCAGGGCCTGATGGGCTATTTCGCGCACCTGGTGCCGAAGGGCGTGCCGGTGTGGCTGTACCCGCTGCTTTTCCCCATCGAGCTGATCGGCCTGGTAACCAAGGCGTTCGCGCTGTGCATCCGGTTGTTCGCCAACATGATAGCCGGCCACATCGTGATCCTTTCCTTTATCAGCTTCATCTTCATCTTCGGCTCGCTGAGCGTGGCCGTCGGGTTCGCGGTGGCGCCCATTTCGGTGGGGCTGGTGCTGTTCACGCTGCTGCTGGAGCTGTTCGTGGCTTTTCTGCAGGCTTACGTTTTCGTTTTCCTGACGGCGATCTTCACCGGCGCGGCCATGCATCCGCACTAAAGCGCGGCGGTTACGTTTTGCGTTTACTGTTCGATATTACACGGAGGTAGTACAATGAACGAATTGACATTCATCGGACTCGGCTACATCGGCGCCGGCATCGGCGCGGGGCTTACGCTCATCGGCGCCGGCATCGGCATCGGCAAGATAGGCGCCAGCGCCCTCGAAGGCCTGGCCCGCCAGCCCGAAGCCGGGCCCGCGCTGCGCACGAACATGATCATCGCCGCCGCCCTGATAGAAGGTCTCGCCTTCTTCGCGCTGGTCATCTCGCTGCTGGCCGTGATGAACTTCTCCGCGCCCAAAGCGCCGGAAGCCGCCGCCGCCACCCAGACCGAAGCGCATAAGTAAAGAGATCGGGGATCGAGAGTCGGGGATCGGGGATCACGGAAAGAGATATTCCGCTCCCGGTTCCCGGTCCCGGATCCTTGATTCCAGATTCTCGATAGTTTCTGACTGGAGTTTACCATGGAAGCTTTGATAAGGCCGGAATTCGGCCTGATGTTCTGGACCATAACCTGCTTCGTGCTGCTGGTGCTGATGCTGTCGAAGACCGCCTGGGGGCCGCTGATGCAGGCGGTCAACGAGCGCGAGCGCGCCATCAAGCACGACCGCCACACCGCCGAGACCGCCCGCGCGGAAGCCGAGAAGATCAAGTCGGAACTTGAGACCAGGCTGGCCGAGCTGAAGGCCGAGATACGCAGCCGCCTGGACGAGGCCCGGGTCTCGGCCGAAAAAGAGAAGGATATCCTTATAGAGGAAGCCCGCAAAAGCGCCGCTATCATCGTGGAGTCGTCCCGGCGCGAGATAGAGGCGCAGAAGCTGGAGGCCGCCCGCGATCTGCGCAACAAGGTGGCCGAGCTGTCCGTGCTGGCCGCCGAGCGGATAATGATCAAGCAGCTGGACCACCGGGCCAACACCGACCTGGCGTCCAAGTACCTGGCCGAGCTCGAGAAAGAAAGGCCCGATCTTAAAATGGAGTGCTGATGGATTCGGCGTCGAAGATAATCGCGAAACGCTACGCCAGGGCCTACATGGACCTGGACCGCAAGGTCCACAGCCAGGCCCTGGAGGCCGCCGCGCAGGAGAAGCTGGAAGGCCTGCGCAAGGTCTTCGTGGCGGCCGGGCCGCACCGGAAGGTGCTTACCCATCCCGCGGTCAACAGCGAGGTAAAGCTGGAGGTGCTGGGCAAGATACTCGGCGCCGGGTTCACCGGCCCGGCGGCGGCTTTCACCGCCATGCTGGTGCGCCAGAACAGGTTCGGCCTGTTCGAACTGATAATGCAGGACTGCCTGCGCCTCAGCCACGATTTCAGCGGCATGGTGCTGGCCGAGGTTTACAGCCGCTTCCCGCTTTCCGACGGCGAAGTTAAACGGATAGAGAAGATGCTCGTCTGCATGACGGGCAAGAAGATAAGCCTGCGGCAGGTGCTTTCGGAGCGGGTTATCGGCGGATTCGAGATAAAGGTGGGCGACGCGCTGATAGACGCCACCGTGCGCGGCCGGCTGGAAGCCATGCGGGCCGGATTGCTTGAAGGCTAGGCACATTTAAGGACTACTATGATACGACCGGAAGAGATAACAGAGATCATCAAAGGGCGGATCGAAAAATTCATCCCCGAAGCGCAGCTGTCCGAGACCGGCCAGGTGCTGCAGGTGGGCGACGGCATAGCCCGCGTGTACGGCCTCAACAGCGCCGTGGTGGGCGAGCTGATAGAGTTCGAGGGCGGCGTGTCCGGCATGGTGCTCAATATCGAGCGCGAGAACATCGGCGCCGTGGTGATGGGCTCGGATACTCTTATCAAGGAAGGCGACCGCGCCCGGCGCACCGGCCGCGTGCTGGCCGTGCCCGTCGGCCCCGAGCTGATCGGCCGCGTGGTGGACGCGCTGGGCACGCCCATCGACGGCAAAGGCCCGCTGAACGCCAAGAAAAAACGCCCGGTGGAAGTTATCGCCCCCGGCGTGGTGGAGCGCCAGCCGGTGAAGGAGCCGCTGCAGACCGGCCTGAAGGCCATCGACGCCATGATCCCCATAGGCCGCGGCCAGCGCGAGCTGATCATCGGCGACCGCCAGACCGGCAAGACCGCCGTGGCGCTGGACGCCATCATCAACCAGAAGAACGAGCCGGCCGACAAGCGGCCCATCTGCATCTACGTGGCCATCGGCCAGAAAGAATCCACCGTGGCCCGCGTGGCCAAGATCCTGGAAGACAACGGCGCGATGGAATACTCCATAATAGTTTCCGCTTCGGCCGCCCAGCCTGCCTCCATGCTTTACCTGGCGCCCTACACCGGCTGCGCCATCGGCGAGGAGTTCATGTGGCAGGGCCGGCACGCGCTGGTGATCTACGACGACCTTTCCAAGCACGCGCAGGCCTACCGGCAGATGTCTTTGCTGCTGCGGCGCCCGCCCGGCCGCGAGGCATATCCCGGCGACGTGTTCTATCTCCACTCGCGGCTGCTCGAGCGCGCCTGCAAGCTGAACGAGAAGCACGGCGGCGGCTCGCTGACGGCCCTGCCCATAATCGAGACGCAGGCCAGCGACGTCACGGCCTACATCCCGACCAACGTTATTTCCATCACCGACGGGCAGATCTACCTGGAGTCGAACCTGTTCCACTCCGGCATCCGCCCCGCCGTGAACGTGGGCATCTCGGTCTCCCGCGTGGGCGGCTCGGCGCAGGTGAAGGCCATGCGGCAAGTGGCCGGGAAGCTCCGGCTGGACCTCGCGCAGTACAACGAGCTGGCCGCTTTCGCGCAGTTCGGCTCCGACCTCGACAAGGGCAGCATGGACATGCTCAAGCGCGGGCAGCGCATGGTGGAGCTGCTCAAGCAGGACCAGTACAGCCCGATGCCCGTGGCGGAGCAGGTGGCGGTGCTGTTCGCCGGCACCCGCGGCTACCTCGACGACGTGGAGCTGGAGAAAGTGCGCGCTTTCGAGGGCGACCTGGTGAAGTTCCTGCGCAGCTCTTACGCGCACCTGCTGGCCGAGATAGCCGACAAGAAGCAGATGTCGCCGGAGCTCGAGCAGCGCCTGGTAGATTCCATAACGGAGTTCAAGAAAAAATTCGCTTAAGAGACAGTTATGAAAAAATATCTCGTGACCGGCGGCGCCGGGTTCGTCGGTTCCAATATCGCCCACACGCTTGAAGTGGAACACAAGGCCAAGGTGACGGTGCTGGATAATTTCTCCACCGGCAACTATAAGAACCTGCTGGGCTTCACCGGGGATATAGTGACCGGCGACATCCAGGACCGCGGCTGGTTCGGCAAGATAGGGAAAGTGGACGCGATCTTCCACGAGGCGGCCATCACCGACACCACGGTAATGGACCAGCGCAGGATGATGGAGGTCAACGTCGACGGTTTCCGCAGCGTCCTGCAGTTCGCGCTGGAGACCGGCGTCAAGCGCGTGATCTACGCCTCGTCGGCGGCGGTCTACGGCAACGGCGCCACCCCCATGCGGGAGCAGCAGGCCCCCGCCCCCGAGAACATCTACGGCTTCTCCAAGGCCATAATGGACAACACCGCGCGCGAGTTCGCCGCGGAGTACAAGGATATGACGCTGGTGGGGCTGCGCTATTTCAACGTCTACGGTCCGCGCGAATATTACAAGGGCAATCCCGCCAGCATGATGTTCCATCTTTATAACCAGATGAAGGCGGGTAAAAGGCCCCGCATCTTCAAGTTCGGCGAGCAGGTGCGCGATTTTGTCTACGTGAAGGACATCGTGCGCGGCAACCTGAACGCGCTGGACGCCAAAAAAACCTGCGTCTGCAACCTGGGCAGCGGCCACCCCGGCAATTTCAACGAGGTGGTGGAGGCGCTGAACAAGGCCATGAAGCTGGACCTGGCGCCGGAGTATTTCGACAACCCGTATTCCTTCTACCAGAACAGGACGCAGGCCGACCTGCGCCAGGCGAAGGCGCTGCTGAACTACCGGCCGGAGTGGAAAGTGGCCGAAGGCGTGGCCGACTACGTGAAGATCATGGAGAAGACGAAGATATAAGGTCCGCGGATAAATTTTATGGCTTCATTGCGCGACATCAGGAAGCACATCGCTTCCGTAAAAAGCATCAAGCAGATCACCTACGCCATGAAAATGGTGGCCGCCGCGCGCATCAAGCGCGCGCAGGCCTCCATAATGGCGGCGCGGCCTTTCGCCGTGGAGATGGACCGCCTGATAGCGGACCTGTACCGCGAGCTGGGCGAAGAGGACCTTTCCGGCACGGCCGCGCGCGAGCTTTTCGAGGAGCGCCCGGCCGGCGGCACGCTGTGCCTGGTGCTGGTCACCGCCGACAAGGGGCTGTGCGGCTCCTTCAACACGAACCTGCTGAAAGCCGCCACCGCCTGGCTGAAAGAGAACTGCGGCAGGAAGATCTGCGTGGTGGCGGTGGGGCGCAAAGGGCGGGATTTCCTGCGCCGCCTGAAAGGCCTGGACCTGGAGCTGAAGTACGAGCTGGTGGGCATTTTCCCCAAGGCCGGCTACGTGCACGCGCAGCTGCTCACCGACACCATAGTGAACCTTTACCGCTCCGCCCCCGTCGAGAGCGTTACGCTGATCTACAACGAGTTCAAATCCATGATGGCGCAGCGCATAATCACCGACCGCCTGCTGCCGCTCAAGAGCCATATCGGCACGGCCTCCAAAGAGCGGACCTCGGGCACGGATTTCGCTTTCGAGCCCGGCAAGAAAGAGCTGCTGTCCGCCCTGCTGCCCCGCCACCTGGGCGCGCAGCTGTACCGGACACTGCTGGAATCGCAGGCGGCCGAGCTGGCCGCGCGCATGAACGCGATGGAGTCGGCCTCCAAGAACGCCTCCGAGCTCATAGAAGGCCTCACTTTAAAGATGAACAAGACCCGCCAGGCTATGATAACCACCGAGCTTAACGAGATCGTGGGCGGTTCGGAAGCGCTGAACGGGTAGTTCTAAAATAGTTTCAGGAGCTGTCATGAACATTGGAAAAATAGTGCAGATAGTCGGGCCGGTGCTGGACGTGGAATTCCAGCAGGGCCAGCTGCCCAGGATCCTCAACGCGCTGAAAATAAAATATACCGAGGAAGGGCACGAGAAGACGCTGGTGGCCGAAGTGGCCCAGCACCTGGGCGACAATACCATCCGCGCCATCACGCTGGGGCCCACCACGGGGCTGGGCAAGGGCATAGAGGTGAAGGATACCGGCGCGCCGCTCAGGGTGCCCGTCGGGGAAGCCTGCCTGGGGCGCCTGATGGACGTGCTGGGCGAGCCCAAGGACTACAACGGCCCGATAGATACCAAGGAGTTCCTGCCCATCCACCGCGACCCCCCGCCGCTGACCGAGCAGAAGACCACGCCCGAAATTTTCGAGACCGGCATCAAGGTCATCGACCTGCTGGCGCCGTTCATGAAAGGCGGCAAGGTAGGCCTGTTCGGCGGCGCCGGCGTGGGCAAGACCGTGGTGATCATGGAGCTGATCAATAACGTGGCGCGCCAGCACCACGGCTGTTCCGTGTTCGGCGGCATCGGCGAGCGGTCGCGCGAAGGCAACGACCTCTGGCTGGATATGCAGGACTCCAAGCTTTCCGACGGCTCCACGGTGCTTTCGAAGACAGCGCTGGTGTACGGCCAGATGAACGAGCCCCCCGGCGCCCGCGCCCGCGTGGGCCTGACCGCGCTGACGCAGGCCGAGTATTTCCGCGACGTGAAGGGTAAGGACGTGCTGCTGTTCCTCGACAACGTGTTCCGCTACGTGCTGGCCAACGCCGAGGTATCGGCGCTGCTGGGCCGCATGCCGTCGGCCGTGGGCTACCAGCCCACGCTGACCACGGAGATAGGCGCGCTGGAGGAGCGCATCACCTCCACCAGCAAAGGCTCCATCACCTCCATACAGGCCGTGTACGTGCCGGCCGACGATCTCACCGACCCCGGCGTGGCCAACGTGTTCACGCACCTGGACGCCACCGTGGTGCTGTCGCGCGGCATCGCGGAACTCGGCATCTACCCGGCCGTGGACCCGCTGGATTCGACCTCGCGCATACTGGACCCGCGCGTTATCGGCAACGAGCATTACCAGACCGCCCGCGGCGTGCAGAAGATCCTGCAGCGCTATAAGGAGCTGCAGGACATCATAGCCATCCTGGGCATAGACGAACTGTCAGACGAGGACAAGAAGACCGTGAACCGCGCGCGCAAGATCCAGAAGTTCATGTCGCAGCCGTTCTCGGTGGCCGAGAAGTTCACCGGCCGCCCCGGCAAGTACGTGACGCTCAAAGAGACCATCCGCAGCTTCCAGGAGATCCTCAGCGGCCGCCTCGACGACCTGCCCGAGCAGACGTTCTGGATGGCCGGCGGCATAGAGGAAGTCATAGAGCGCGGCAAAGTTCAGCAGGCCGCCTGACGGGCAAGCCGCTTACGGCAGCAATATGGCAAAAAAACAACTGCGCCTTACCATAGTTACGCCGGAAAAGACCGTCCTCTCGGACAAGCCGGTGGATTTCGTCACCATCCCGGCCTTCGGCGGCGAGATGGGCGTGCTGCCGGGCCACGCTTCGTTCGTGGTGCAGCTTAAAGAGGGCCTGATGCATTATACCGAGGCCCGCCACAAGGAAGTGTTCGCCGTGCTCAACGGCTTCGCCGAGGTGCATAAGGACAAGGTGATGGTGCTGGCCGAGGCTGCCGAGTTAGCCAGGGAAGTGGACGAGGAACGCGCCCGCCAGGCTTACCAGAAAGCCAAGGAAACGCTGGCCATACGCGGCGCCGACCTGGACCTGGACGAGGCCGGGGCCGCCCTGCGGCGCGCCGCCGTCCGCCTGAAAGTGGCCGAGTTCCGGCGCAGGCACAAGCTGCAGTAAAGGCCAGCCGCAGCCGCTTAAAATACCCCGCCCCGCGCGGGGTATTTTTTTCTGTTTTGCTGTTGTTTTTTCTCCGCTGTTTTGCTAACCTGACCTTGGGGAAGATACACTATTAAATTTAGCGGTCGCCCGGACACGGCCGCTTTGCCGGGCCTGTAAGATATGCATGAGATTATAGCTAAGGTGATAGCGGCCGAAACGGAAGGGACGCGCCTGGTGACGGAGGCGCGCAGCCGTGCCGCGGCCATTCTTGCGGACGCCCGCGCGCGCGCGGCCGGTCTTTCCGCGGCCGCCGACCGTGAGGCCAGGCGCGAGGCCGGGAGGAGCGCGGACGGGATATTGGCCGAGGCCGCGCTGGAAAAGGAGGCGCAGTTGAACGCGGCGCGCTCGGAGATAGAAAAAGAGACGGGCTTCGGGGAGGCCGCGCTGCGGCGCGCCGCCGGGGAAGTCGTGCGCCGGGTGCTGGGCGCCTAGGCGGGGCCGGGTGGAGAGAAAATGCCGGGACTGAAGGATATGGACTATCTTGCGGCCAGGCTGCACGGCCGCCGCGCGCGCCTGGCCGAAGGGCCGCGCCTGCGCGCTCTTTGCGCACTGGGCTCGCCCGCCGCGCTGGGGGAGGCGCTGTTCCCCGGCGCCGGCCTTACCGCCGCCGCCGATATACAGGCCCGGCTGGCGGAAGAATTCATAAAAGAAACGCTTGAGATACGCGCCTGCCTGTCCGGAGCGCGGGCCGCGTTCATAGAATGGCAGGCGGCGCGCTTCCAATTGGAGAACCTGAAGCTGATCGTGCGCGCTCTCGCCGCCGGCAGGGACCCTGCGGCCGCCGCGCGGCTGCTTATCCGCCTGCCCGCCTGCCCGGGGTACGGCGCCGAACTGGGGAAAGCTAAAAACTTCGAGGAGCTGCTGGCGGCGCTGCCCCGGGGCGTGCTGCGCGGCAGCCTGCAGGCGGCTTACGCGGCGCCGCCGCCGGCCGGCGCGCCGTTCTTCTACGAGGCCAGGCTGGACAGGGATTACCTGCGTGAAATGGCGGCCCGCGCGGCCGCGCTGGGCGGAGAGGACGGCGAACTGGCCGGCCTGCTTTGCGCTCAGGAGGCCGCGGTCTTTAACC
The DNA here is from genome assembly GCA_903879915.1 of uncultured Elusimicrobia bacterium. Taxonomy (GTDB): domain Bacteria; phylum Elusimicrobiota; class Elusimicrobia; order Elusimicrobiales; family UBA9959; genus UBA9959. The sequence goes on along the minus strand of CAIRNJ010000050.1, from coordinate 39,505 downwards.
TGGAGCTGGCCGCGCGCGGAATAAATTTCCATGGTTTCGAAAAAGGGGCGCTGCTGGAGCTGCTGGCTTCGGGGCCGGGGCTGGGCCCGAAACGGTTCCCGGAGCTCCCGGGTTCCGGCGCGGAAAGCGAAGGAGCCGGGCCGGAGCAGGACGGCCTGGCGGCGGCCTGGCGGCGCTGCGCCCGGCTGGCGGCCCGGAGCTTCCGGCGCGGCCATATGGAGTTCGGCGCCGCGGCAGGGTATGTGGCGCTGCGCCGGGCGGAGACCTCCAATCTGATAACGGTCGCGGAAGGGCTGCGGCTGGGGCTGGCGGCTGAAGAAATATTGCGCCGGCTGGTCCCGCTCTCGCTGGAGGGCCATGTTTAGCCCCGCAAAAATGACGCGGCTCGGCGCCGTGCTGCTGAAAAGCGACGCGCGGGCGGCGCTGCGCAGCCTTGGCGCCGCCGGCACGCTGGAGCTGGCCGAAAGCCGGGAACTGTCCGCCGCCCCGGGGGAGACGGCCGCCCCGGCAAAGGACTGCGCCGCCCTGCTCGAGAGGCTGGCCGAATTTCGCCGCGCCACGGGAACCGCCGGCGCCGCGGCCCAGGAGAGCTGTCTTTCCCTGGCGGAGGCGCGCGCGGCCCTGGAGGAACTGGAGCGCCGGGCCGAAGGGCCGCTTAAGCGGCGCGCTGTACTGACGGCCGAGCTGGCGGGGCTGGCGGCGGCGGCCGAAAAGCTGCGTCCCTACGCGGACCTGCCGCTGCCCTCCGGGGGGGAGGAATTACGCTCGCTTTACTGTTCGGCCGGGACCCTGCCGGCGCAGAATTACGCCGGGCTGGCCGGCAGGTTCCCCGCCGGGGCCGCGCTGCTGCCGCTGGCTGAAAAAGCCGGCCGGCTGCACGCCGTGGCGCTGGGCCTGCGTTCAGAGGCTCCGGCGCTGGCCGCCGCGCTGAAACTCGCCGGTTTCCAGCCGGAGGCGCTGCCGGGGCGCCCCGGCCTTACGCTGGCCGAACTGGCCGGGGAGCACGCGGAGCGCCTGCGCGCCTGCGGCGCGGAGCTGGAGAAAACGGAAGCCGCTATAAAAGCGCTGGCGGCGGAGGCCGCCGCGCCGCTGGCGGCGGCCGAACGCGCGCTGAATACCGAAAAAAGCCTGCTGGAGGCCGAGGCCGGGCTGGGAAGTACCGGCGCCGCGGTGCTGCTCTCGGGCTGGGTCCCCTCCGACGCCGCGCCGGCCGCCGCCGCTGCCATCGGGGAAGCTTCGGGCGGACGCTGCGCGGTGCGGACCGGGCCGCCCGGCCCCGGCGGGGACGCGCCGGTGCTGCTGCGGCCGCCCCGCCTGTTCCGGCCTTTCGTGACCCTGGTCACCACTTACGGGCTGCCACGCTACGGCGAGGTGGAGCCCACCGTGTTCGCCGCGCTCAGTTTCCTGGCGATGTTCGGCATGATGTTCGGCGACGTCGGGCACGGCGCGCTGGTAGGCCTGGGCGGGCTGCTGCTGGCGCTGAAAGGCCGCGGCGCGGCGCGCGAGGCGGGGCCGGCGGTGGCGGCCTGCGGGGTCTCTTCCGTGTTTTTCGGGTTTTTGTACGGCAGCTGTTTCGGCATGGAGAAATTCCGGGCGTACGCGCTGTGGCGCGACCCGCTGGAGGGCGACCCGATGCTGCTGCTCAGGGCGGCGCTGGCCGGCGGCGCGGTTGTCTTAAGCCTGGGGCTGATACTGAATATCGTCAACCGCCTGCGCGCCGGCGATATTTACGGCGCGGCGCTGGGCAAGTTCGGCGCGGCGGGCCTGGCGTTCTACTGGGCCGGCCTGGCCCTGGCCGCGGGCTTCGCGCGCCCGCGCCTTATGCTGCCGGTAATGGGGCTGGCCGTCGCGGCCTGGCTGTTCAGGGAGCCGGCGCTGTTCTTCCTGCGCCGGGGCGGCGCGGAGGAGGAAGGGGAAGGTTTTGCCGCCGTGGCCGCCGAGTCCCTGGTGGGCGCTTTCGAAGGGGCGCTGCTTTACCTGGCCAACACTATCAGTTTCGTGCGTCTGGCCGCTTACGCCATGAGCCACGCCGCGCTGCTGGCGGCCGCCTGGACTATGCGGGAGGCCGCCGACAAGGTCTGGGGGCACGGCAGCGCCGCCGGGCTGCTGACGGTCATAGCCGGCAACGCCGTGGCCCTCGGGCTGGAGGGGCTGGTGGCGGCCGTGCAGGCGCTGCGTCTTGAATATTACGAATTTTTCGGGAAATTCTTCGAACCGGGCGGCCGGGCTTTCAGGCCGTTCAAGCTGGGGATATAAGGAGAGGACGTATGACTAAAAAATACTCGCGGTTAGCGGCGGCGTCGGCGGCGGGGCTGTGTCTGTGCCAGCAGGCCGCGGCGGCCATGCCGGGCGCGGCGGAAACTGCCGGCGCCGCCGGCGGCGATTACAGGGCGGTGGGGATAGGCTTCGCCGCCGCGCTGTCCATGGGCCTGTGCGTGCTGGGCTCCGGCTACGCGGTGGGCCGGGTAGGCGCGGCCGCCATGGGGGCCGCCGCTGAAAAGCCGGAGCTGCTTATACGCAGCCTGCTGTTCGTGGCGCTGGCCGAAGGCCTCGCCGTCCTGGGCTTCGTTATCTCCATCATGCTGCTCGGAAAGATCTAGTGGAATCCAAGTTCTATTGCATCGGCGACGAGGATACCGTGCGCGGCTTCCGGCTGGCCGGCGTGGAAGGGCGGGCGGCGGCCGGCGCGGCCGACACCGCGGCGGCGCTGGACGAGGCGGCGGCGCGGCCGGATTGCGGCGTGATAATAATAAGCGCGGCGGCGGCAGCCCTGGCGCGGGCGAAAGTGACGGAACTGAGGCTGCGCGGCGCGAGGCCGCTGATAGCGGAGATCTAGAAAACTATGGAAATAACAGGCGATCCGGAGGCGCTGGCGCGCGAGGTGCTGGAACTTGCCCGGCGTGAAAGCGTTAAAATAATTTCCGCGGCGGAAGACGAGGCGGAGAAACTGCTGGCGCAGGCCGGGGAGGCCGCGCGGGCCGCGGGCCGCGCCCGCATGGAGGCGGCGCAGGCCGAAGCCGGCCGCCGCGGGGCCATGCTGCTGGCCTCCGTGTCAGCCGAGGCCGCGCGGTACCGCGGGGCCCGCCTGGAGGCCGCGCTGGACCGGGTAAAAGCGGAAGCCGCGCGGCGGCTCGCCGCCTGCAGCGGCGCTCCGGCGGCGGAGGCGCTGACCGCGCTGGCGGCGCAGGCCGCCGGCGCCATGGAAGGCAGCTCTTTTATTTTCACCCTCGCGCCGGCGGACGCGGCCGTGCTGCGGGGCCGCGCCGGGGAAATAGAGCGGCTGGCCGGCAAAGGGAAGCTGGAGCTCGCCTTTGAAGAGGACCCTGCCGTGGCCGGCGGGGTGCTGGCCCGCGATCCGGCGGGCCGGCAGTTCTGGGACAACAGTTTTAAAGCCCGGCTGGGCAGGTTCTGGCCGGAGCTGCGCGGTGAGGTCGCCGGGAACCTGGCCGGGGAGGAAAAATGAGCGCGGCCGAAGAAAAAGCTTTCGTGACCCGCGTCAGCGGGCCGGTGGTGACGGTGCAGGGCATGGCCAAAGCCGGCATGTACGAGGTGGTGCACGTGGGCGAGCTGGGCCTGGTCGGCGAGGTGGTGCGGCAGTCCGGCGACCTCGCCACCGTGCAGGTGTACGAGGATACCTCCATGCTGAAGCCCGGCGCGCCGGTAACGCGCACCGGGGAGCCGCTATCTTTGTGGCTGGGCCCGGGGCTGATCGGCAATATCTACGACGGCGTGCAGCGCCCGCTGCCGGCGCTGCAGGCCGTGAGCGGCACCTGGCTGCCGCGCGGCGCCAAGGCCGGCGCGCTGGATACCGCCCGGCGCTGGGAGTTCGAGCCCCTGCTGCATCCCGGGCAGGCGGTGGCGCCGGGGCAGGCCGTCGGGCTGGTGCGGGAAACGCCGCTGGTGACGCATAAAATAATGGTGCCGCCCGGCGTGAGCGGTACGGTGCGCTCGGCCGCGCCGGCCGGGGCCTATAATATCACCGACGCGCTGGCCGTGGTGGACGCGCCGTCGGGCCTGGTGGAGCTCAAAATGCTGCAGCGCTGGCCGGTGCGGGTGCCGCGGCCGGCGCGCGAACGCCGCCGCGTCACCGAGCTGCTGGTTACCGGCCAGCGGATAATAGACACTTTCTTCCCGCTGGCGAAGGGCGGCTGCGCCTGCATCCCCGGCGGCTTCGGCACCGGCAAGACCATAACACAGCACCAGTTGGCCAAGTGGTCCGACGCCGGGATAATAATCTTCATCGGCTGCGGCGAGCGCGGCAACGAGATGACGGAAGTGCTGCGCGAATTCCCGGAGCTGAAAGATCCGCGCACCGGCCGCCCGCTGATGGAGCGCACCATCCTGATAGCCAACACCTCCAACATGCCGGTGGCCGCGCGCGAAGTTTCCATTTACACCGGCATAGCCATGGCGGAGTATTACCGCGACATGGGCTTCGACGTGGCGGTGTTCGCCGATTCCACCAGCAGGTGGGCCGAGGCGCTGCGCGAAATGGCCGCGCGCCTGGAGGAGATGCCGGCGGAGGAGGGGTTTCCGGCCAGCCTCCCTTCGCGCCTGGCGCAGTTCTACGAGCGCGGCGGCGCGGTGACCACGCTGGGAGGGGAGGCCGGCTCGGTCAGCATTGTGGGGGCGGTCAGCCCGCCCGGCGGGGATTTTTCCGAGCCCGTCACCCAGCATACGCGCCGGTTCACGCGCGTGTTCTGGTCGCTGGACACGGAACTGGCCAACGCCAGGCATTACCCGTCCATCAACTGGCTGCGCTCCTATTCGGATTACCTCGACGACGTGGCCGAAAGCTGGGAGCGCGCAGCTATCGGCTGGCGCGAGCTGCGCGACGAGGCCATGCTGGTGCTGCAGCGCGAGGAGCATTACCGGCAGGTGGCCCGGCTGGTGGGGCCCGACGCGCTGCCCGACAGCCAGCGGCTATATCTGTTCATCGGTGCTATCATGCGCGACGGGTTCCTCGCGCAGAGCGCCTTCGACGCCGCGGACGCCTACTACCCGCCCGGGCAGCAGGTAGCGCTGCTGCGGGCTATAATGGCGCTGTACCGCGGCGGGCGCGAGCTTATCAAGGCCGGCGCGTCGCTGGCCGCGGTGGCGGCGCTGCCCTGCGCCGCTGAAATGATGCGGGCGAAGACCGCGTACGCGGGGGCGGGCGAACTGGCCGCCTTCGAGAGCAGGGTGCGCGGCGAGCTGGCCGCGCTGGCCCGGGCCGGCGCGACGGAGGCCGCCGTATGACCGGCGCCGACCGCGGGCTGGAATACCTGGGCGCTTCGCGCATAGAGGGGCCCATCGTGGTGGTTGACCGCGTGCGCGACGCCGGTTACGACGAGCTGGTGGAGATAAAGGACGCCGCGGGCCGCGTCCGGCTCGGGCGCGTGCTGGACGTTTCGCGGGAACAGGCGGTGGTGCAGGTGCTGGAGGGGACGGACGGGCTGTCGGGCGCCACGCTGCGCGCCCGCTTCCTCGGCGAAAGCCTGCGGCTGCCGGTCTCCAAAGACATGCTGGGGCGGATCTTCGACGGGCTCGGGCGCCCCGCCGACGGCGGCCCGCCGCCGCTGTCGGGCGACCGGCGCGACGTGAACGGCGCGCCGATCAACCCTGTGGCGCGGCGCTACCCGCGCGAATTCATACAGACGGGCATTTCGGCCATAGACGGCATGAACGCGCTGGTGCGCGGGCAGAAGCTGCCGGTGTTCTCCGGCAACGGCCTGCCGCACGATAAAGTGTGCGCGCAGCTGGTGCGGCAGGCGAAGCTGCCGGGCGGCAGCGAAGAGTTCTGCATAGTGTTCGCCGCGATGGGCGTGAAACGCGACGTGGCGGAATATTTCCGGCGCGACTTCGAGGCCTCGGGCGCGCTGGGGCGCACGGCCATGTTCCTTTCGCTGGCCGACGCGCCCGGCGTGGAGCGGCTGCTCACGCCGCGCGCCGCGCTGACGCTGGCCGAGCACCTGGCCTTCGACCTGGGGCGGCACGTGCTGGTGGTGATGACGGATATGACCAATTACTGCGAGAGCCTGCGCGAGGTGGGCACGGCCCGCGGCGAGATACCGGGGCGCAAGGGCTACCCCGGCTACCTGTACTCGGACCTGGCGTCGCTGTACGAGCGGGCGGGCCGGGTGGAGGGCTCGGCGGGCTCCATAACGCAGGTGCCCATACTCACCATGCCTTCCGACGATATCAGCCACCCGGTGCCCGACCTGACCGGCTATATTACCGAGGGGCAGATAGTGCTGGACCGGGAACTTTTCCAGCGCGGCGTTTACCCGCCCATCGCGGGGCTGCCCAGCCTGTCGCGGCTGATGAAGGACGGCGTGGGCGAGGGGTATACGCGCGCCGACCACCCGGCGCTGGCCAGCCAGCTGTTCGCCTGCTACGCCTACGTCAAGCGCGCGCGCGCGCTGGCGGATATCATCGGCGAGGAGGAGCTGGGGGCCGGGGACAAGCTTTACCTGGAATTCGGAGAAGCCTTCGAGCGCCGGTTCCTTACCCAGGGAGAGCGGGAGGACCGGCCCATAGAGGCCACGCTGGACCTGGGCTGGGAGATGCTGGGCATGCTGCCGAAGAGCGAGCTGCACCGCGTCAGCGACGAGCTGCTGAAAAAGCATTATAAAGAAAAGAAGTAAAAGTTAAGGACCGGGAGAACTATGGCCTTGCTGGATGTGCCGGCCACTAAATCGGCGCTGCTGGCGCTGCGGCGGCAGCTTTCCTTCGCGGAAGAAGGGTACGGCCTGCTGGACCGCAAAAGAGAGCTGCTGCTGCTCGAGCTGGCCGCGGTGCGCGCGCGGGCGGCACAGGCCCGGGCGAAGGCCGCCGGGATACTGGCGCCGGCCTTCGCCGCGCTGCGCGAGGCCGAGCTGGCCGCCGGGAGCCCGGCGCTGGACCGGGCGGCCCTGGGCGCGCCGGCCGCCGCCGGGGCGGTAATAAAAGAACGCCGGCTTATGGGCGTGAGCCTGCCGGAGGCCTCCTGCCCCGCCGCGCCGGCCGGCGCGGCTTTCGGGCCTTCGGTGCCCGCCGCCGCAGCGGCGGCCAGGCGGTATTTCACGGCGGCGCTGCCCGTGCTGGCGGCGCTGGCCGGGCTGGATTCATCCGCCGCCCGCCTGGGAAAAGAACTGGTAAAGACGCAGCGGCGCTGCAACGCGCTGTCGAAAAAACTTATTCCCGACTGCCGCGAGACTATCCTGTTCCTGGCGGGCGCGCTGGAAGAGCGGGAAAGGGAATCCTTCGTGGTGCTTAAGATGATACGCAACAGGCTGCGGGCCGGGCGCGGGTAGCTACTTGCGCGCCGTATGCACGGCGACGGCGCCGGGGAACAGCGCCGCGTGCGAAGGACGCGCGAACCCGGCCTCCGCCAGCAGCGCCGAAAATTCTCCGGCGGTATAAAAATCCAGGATCGTGCTCTTAAGGAAAGAATACGACGGGCTGCTTTTCGGGAACAGCAGGTTCAGCAGGCCGATGACGGTCTTTACGTAGGCGCGCATAAAAAACCAGACGGCGGGGCCGGCGGGACGGGTGGTTTCCAAGTTCAGAAAGACGCCGCCCGGCCTGAGCACGCGCCTGAATTCGCGCAGGGCCGCCAGCAGGTTCTCTTTGTCCAGGAAAAGGTTGCGTGTCGCGAAGGAGATGGTGACCAGATCGAAGCTGCCGTCCGGGAAAGGCAGTTCCCCGGCGGCCGTCCGTATGAGCGGTACCCCCGGCAGCCTGGTCCCGGCCACCGAGAGCATGGCCGCGCTGAGGTCGGCGCCGGTCAGCCGCAGGCCCGGCCCGAACTCCTTGCCGAGCGCCAGCAGGAAGTCGCCTGTGCCGCAGCAGACGTCCAGCGCGGAACGCGCTTCGGGGAGGGCCCTTCTGGCGGCCGCGGCCGCCCGGGCCCGCCACCAGCGGTCCAGGCCGAGGGTCAGGAAAGAATTGGCCGCGCCGTAAAAAAGATAAATGCCGTCATAAAACCCGGCTATCTCTAACTCGGCTTTCGACGGCATTTACACGGCCCGAAAAAAGGGAAAAACTATTTTTTCTCTTCTTTGGTGTCGTTCTCGGCCACGAATTTCTTTATCTCTTCAAAGCCCTCTATGATGAGGCGGGCCTTCGAGAGGCCGAAGGAGAACGGGTATTTATCGTTCTCGTTCCTTTTGAGTATGAGAACCGGCTGGCCTTTGTATTCTGTTCTTTCTACGAGCATATTATCTTCCTCCCCGCGCTTAGCCCCTGACGGGGGCTTATTCAGTTAAATATTAGCACAAAGATAGTATATTATTCAACTAATATCATTATTAACGCGGTTTTGCGGTTGCGCGGCCCGGAGTTATTTAGTTAAATCTGTGTATGCAAAAAACAGAAAGTTTCCGCAATTTCCTGCTGAAGACCATAAAGACGCTGGTCGTGCTTTCTACCCTTTACGGTATGGGCTGGTTCGTGAACGTCCTGCCCTTCGCCCAGTCGCTGCCTTTCCTGAGCGCCAAGCTCCCGATAGGGGTCTTTCTCGGAGCGGTGCTTTCGCTGCTGATGCTGGTAGTGCTGGCGGCGTTCGGGGCCGAGGCGTCCCCGGCGGTGGACGGCCTGCTGGATTTTATTCCAGGGGCCGGCAAACTTTTCGGGAACCTGGTCAAGATCGGCGCCGCCCTGTTCGCTTATTATTCTTTTCAGCCGGCGGTATTCCCGTTCATCCCGGATTTCGTGTGGGCCTACCAGTCGGCGTTCCTGGGCCTGATACTTTTTTTCCTGGCCCGCGCGGGGCTGCTGGTATACGCCGCCAGCGAGGATATCAGCCGGTTCCTGCTGGGGTTCCTTAACCCTTACGGCCCGGCCAAGGAAGCCGGAAAGGAAGTTAAAGCGGAAATTAAAGAGGTACAGCCGCCGAATTGACCCCGGCGGAGTAATAGGCGTTCCTGAGCAGCTTGACGCAATACCTGGAGTTCTTCAGCCCGGCGCCGCGCAGCGCCGGGTTCTCTATTTCTTCCCGGAAGGCGTGGAACTCGCGCAGCATCCAGTGCGGGCGGGCCAACCCGTCGTCCAGGTTCTCCTGCAGGCCGATAATTTCTTCTTTCTGCCCCCGGAGGTCCAGCCGCAGCGCTGCGCCGCGCAGCTCCATGGCGCCTTTCGGGCCGATGGCCGCGGCGCGCAGGCGCGAGGCGTGGGCGCCGGCCGCCAGGTGCACGCTGCCGGTGGCCCCGCCGAAATAGACCTGGAAAGAGGCCGCGCTCTCGACGGCTCCGGCGTTATAGGGAAATTCCATGCCCAGCCTGGCGGCCAGCGCCAGCGGCGGGCGGCGGACGATGCCGAGCAGGATGGAGAACGCCTGCCAGCCCAGCGCGGCCGTCACGCCCTCCTCGCGGCCCTGGCCGGCAGGGCGGGGGGTGAGTATGCTCACCTCGGCGCGGAGTATCTCTCCCGGCACTTCCCGGCTCACCGCGCCGGACAGGGCGGCGTACGGCGAGCTGCGCTCCCAGGGCTGCGCCGAGAACAGCGTTGTGCCGGCGGCGTCGGCCGCCTGCCGCAGGCCGTCGAATTCGACCGGGGAAAAACAAAAAGGCGGGTGGCAGAGCACGTGCAGCCGGCGCTCGAGCGCTCTAAGGGCGCACGCGGCGCGTTCGGCCGGCGGCAGCGCGACGGCGGCGAAGTTCAGCGCGCGCTCTTTGTCCAACAGCTCCTCCGCGGAGCGGTACCGGCGGGCGCCGGGGAATTCCAGGGCCGCGGCCTGCAGCCCGGGGTCGCCGCTGCAGGCCACGGCCTGTATCTCCAGCGGGCAGTCCGCGCTGCGCAGCGCGGGCGCGTAAATTCCGGAGGCTTCGGGCCCGAAGCCGAGCAGGGCGCCTTTTAACATAAAGATATTTAAGCAAATAGCGCTCCCGCTTTGGAACATCGCGAATGCGCGGTTTATTTTTCAATAATTATGTAATATAATTATGCTACAAATGTTTTACGGAATTTAAGGGGCGTTCGGGGTTAACGCGGCGCTGCGTACGGAAAATAACTGATGCTGCCAAAATTCACTAAAATGCTGTTCCCGCCGAAGGAGATCATCGGCATAGATATCGGCAGTTATTCCGTCAAACTGGTCTGCTTCACGGAAGATAAGAAAACCATCACCCTTAAGGACTGGGGGATCATCCAGCTGGCTGTCAAGCCCGATACCCCGCCGGACGAGAAAAAAGCCATAATTTCCGAGGAGATCAAGAATTACCTTAAAAAAAAGGGCATAGAGGCGCGCCGCGCGGCGGCCTCCGTTTCCGGCAACTCCGTGATAGTCCGCTACGTCAAGCTGCCCAAGCTTTCCCATAAGGAACTGGCGCTGACCATAAACGTGGAGGCCGAGCCGTTCATCCCGTTCGACATCAACGACGTGCGGCTTACCTACGCCATCCTCAACGACTTGACGGAGGACGGCGAGGCGAAGATGGAGACCGTACTGGTGGCGGCCAAGAAAGAGGCGGTGCAGGACAAGATAGACATTCTCGAGGGCGCGGGGCTGGACCCGGTGATCGTGGACGTGGATTCTTTCGCGCTGGAAAATCTTTACGCCAAGCTGGCTCCCGCGTCGGACAGCGGCTCCGTGCTTTTCCTGAACATTGGCCAGAAGGTCACCAATCTCTCCATCATTACGCAGGGCGTGACGCGCGTGGTGCGCGATATCTTCATCGCCGGCACCACTTTCGACAAAGCTATCGCCAAGGCCCTTAAGACGGACGCCGCGGACGCCGCCGCGGCGAAAAAACTGCATCCGCTGCTGGTCGCTGACGAGGACAAAGAGGCGGCGATAGCGGCTTTCGATAAAGAGGGGATAGCCGTCTCCAAAGCCGCCTCCGGCGTGCTGAAGGACCTTTATACCGAAGTCTCCCGCTCTATAGATTTCTACCTGTCGCAGGGCGTGGAGCACTCGATAGCGAAAATAATGGTTTCCGGCGGGATGGCCAACCTCGGCAATATTTCCAAGTTCCTTACCGCCGAGTTCAAAGTGCCGTGCGAGATAGCCAACCCCATGGCTTTCCTGGCCGAGCCGCCGAAGAACATCCCCAGGGACGTGCTGCCCTCGCTGGCGGTGGCCGCGGGGCTGGCGCTGCGCAGGTTCGAGGACTGGGAAGAATGATAAAGATAAACCTCATTCCGCCCGAATACATCGAGCGCATCAACCGCAAGACGGTCGTGGCCAAGGCCGTGCTGGCCGGGGTGCTGATAGCGGCGGTCATAACGCTGGCGTCCCTCTGGCAGTTCACCCGCGAAAAAACCATCGGCTTCATACTGCAGAAGCGCGAGGCCGAGCTGTCCGTGCTGCAGAAGGACGTGGACCAGGTGAAGGCCATAGAGGCGCAGATAGCCGAGGTGCAGCGTTACCTTAACGCCATCGCCAGCGTGAACAAAGGGCGGCTGCTGTACTCCCATTTCCTGCAGGACCTTACCGGCGACCTGCCCCAGACCATCTGGTTCTCCAATGTCAACACTACCGTGCGGGGCGACACGCTGGCCGTCAATATTTCTTTGAATTCCCGCTCCGCCTACGACCTGGCCTACTGGATAAATTACCTGGAAACTTCCGGCATCTGTTCGGGAGTGGAGGTGGGCGGAATTTCGATCGCCGAGACCGAGGAAGGCAGGACCCTGACGGCGCCGGTCACTTTCAGCTATACCGCCAAATAACCATGAAAAAGATCCAGCTGACCAAGGAACAGACAACGCAGCTCGCGGCCGCTGTATTCTTTACCGGGCTTTTCCTGTACGGCTACCTCTCCTATTTCTGGCTGCCGCTGGGCAAGAAGATAGACGCGAAGAACAAGCGGGTGGCCGAGATAGAGGCCGATATCCGCAACGCCAGGGCGCAGAAAGCGAAGTACAAGAACCTGGAGGCCAAGCTCGCCTCGCTGCAGCTGGAGAAGGACGCCGCGCAGAAGAAGCTGCCGCGCGAGCGGAAATTCCCGGACCTGATACGCACCATAACGGACCTGAGCAAGAAATACAACGTGAAGGTGAAGTCCATCAATCCGATGGGCTCCGCGCAGGTGGAGTACTTCATGAAAGTGTCTTACACCCTGAGCATAACGGGCAACTATCACGACGTGGGCCGTTTCCTTACCGCCCTCGGCGTGGAGGAACGCATACTCACCTCCGAAAACCTTTCTATCCAGGCTACCGGGAGCATGGAAGCTTCGGTGGACGCGACCTTCACGCTGGTCGCGTATCAATATAATGGCTAAAACTATATTCTTCCTTCTCACGGTCCTCCTCGCCGCGGCGGCGCAGCCCGCGGCCGCCCAGGTGGCGGTGGCCACGGCCGCGGTCACCGTCGACGAGATCTATAAGCCGGTAAACCTGCGCGACCCCCTTCTCCCTTCTTCGGTCTACGGCGATTCCAAGGGGAAGGCCAGGCCCTCCGGCGCGCAGCCCGCTGTGGTCTCCGCCACCTTTACGGTCTACGGCCTGGCGCTGACCGGCATTATGGAGGATTCCCGCGGCCGCCAGGCGCTGCTCCGGGATACCGCTACCGGCGGCCTTTATACGCTTAAAGGCGGCCGGCTGCTCGATTCAAAGAAAAAGGCCGTGCCCGGCGTGTCCGGGGTGGTCAAGGGCAGGCAGGTAGTGCTGATGACCGAAGATAAAAAAATACATCAGCTGACCCTGCGCGAAAAAGAGTGACGGTCCCATTAGGTCAGGAGAGATAACCATGAAACAAATAACGGCTTTTTCCCTGGCGGCGCTGCTGCTGCTGCAGAATTCCCCGCTGCTTTTCGCCCTGGAAGCCGCCACCGTCAATTCGGTGGAAGTGTCGGCGGAAAGCGTTTATATCGCCACGGACCGGCCGGTAGAATATAAAACTATCAGCCTGGACGCGCCGCCGCGGCTGGTGCTGGAGTTGCAGGACTCCAAGATGAAGACGCTGCAGGATATCCCGGTCAATGGCGCCGTGCTGCGCAAAGTGCGCACCGGCCAGTTCAAGAAAGAGCCCAGCGTGTCGCGCGTGGTAATGGAACTGACGGAAAAGACCGTCTACGAGATAACCCGCAAGGGCACGGAACTTATAGTGATGTTCGGCGCGCGCCCCGCGCCGTACTCGGCCCCGGTCAAGGACGCGCCCGCCGCCGTCCCCGCCGCCGGCATAAAGGTTATACCCCCGGCGCGCGCGGCGCAGGCCGCGGATAAGCCGGTGGAACTGTCGATAGAGCCCGACTCCGTAAAGCCGGCCGATCTGACGCGCGAGACCGCGCCCCCCGTGATCGTTCCCAGGCGGCGCGCCCCGGCCTCCGGCGGCCGGAGCATACTCGAAGCGCTGTCGGACGAACCGATAAGCTTCGACTACAACGAGGCGGACATCCGCGAGGTGCTGGATATGATGGCCGCCAAGGCCGGCGTGAACATCATCTACAGCGACGACGTCTCCGGCACCGTCACGCTGTCGCTGGCCAAGGTGCCGTTCAGCGAGGCGTTCAAGACCCTCCTGAGCGTTAAAAGCCTGGCCGCGCAGCAGGTGGGCGACAATATCCTCCGTATCGCCTCGCCCAAAACCCTCTTGAACGAGCAGAAGACGGCCATGCTGCAGACGCGGGTCTTCTTTTTGAACTACAGCAAAGCGTCCGACATGAAGAACCAGGTGGATGCGGTGGTGGCGGCCGAGGCGCGCTCTACGAGCCGGACCAACTCCGACGACGCCAACAACGCCCTGATAGTAACCGATACGCCTTTCGGGCTGGAAGCCACCGGCCGGCTGATACGCAGCCTGGACCGGATGCCCAAGCAGGTCATGATAGAGGTCAAGCTGGTGGAAGTGAAGCTGGACGACTCTTTCGAGCTGGGCGTGGACTGGAGCTTCAGCAATGCCTCCAACGGCACCGCCGGCACCGCCCATTTCCCCGGGCCGACTCCGGGCCTGTTCAACGCCGCCTCTTTCACGTTCGGGAAAATAGTGGGCAATACCCGGGTGGACGCGGTCATAGCCGCCGCGGTGCACAAAGGCAAGGCCAAGGTGCTCTCCGACCCGAAAGTGGCTACCGTTAATAATAAGGAAGCCAATATAAATATCACTGACCAGACGCCCTACGACCAGCAGACGGTGAACATAGCCAACGGCGTGCAGACCGTCACGCACCAGTATTCCAACGTGATCACCGGCATAACGCTCAAGGTCACTCCGACGATAAACCAGGACGGCCGCATCTCGATGCATCTCGTCCCTTCGGTGATCCAGCTCTCCGGCATCCCGAACGGCATCGCGCCGCCCCCTACCGCCACCAGGAACACCGATACCAACGTGATAGTGCGCAACGGCGAGACCATAGTTATCGGCGGCCTGATACAGGACACGCAGTCGGAGGAGATATACAAAGTTCCCGTGCTGGGGGATATCCCGCTGCTCGGAGTCGTGTTCCGGAAGAAGTCCGTGGTCAGGAGCCGGAAAGAACTGCTGATCTTCGTGACCCCGAAAACCATAGAAGACTAAGTGCCGCCTGTCGTAACGCCGGAGGACGCAGGCGGAAAAACCCCGCGCATAACCATGTCCCCCTGCTCCGTTCTCCGGTCTTCGGCCCCGCGTATCCCCAATTAGATGTTCATCTACGTATTCGCCTGTCTCCTGCTGCTCGCCCCCGCGCTACAGGCCGTTTTCGATCTGCCGCTGCAGCTGGCCTGCCAGCAGGCCGTGCTGCTGGCTTTCCTGGCCTGGTACTGGCTGGCTCCTGACGAAAAGCGGCGGGGCGTTCTCGCCAAAAAGTTCCGGGGACTCTGGGCCGCGGCCGCGCTCTCGCTGCTGGCGCTGGTAGTCAGCCCGTTCAAGGGCTATATTTTCAACGAGTGGGGGAATTACGCCGCCGGGCTGCTTATTTTCGTTTTTTCCTCTTTCCTGAGCGGCCAGGAACGCGCGAAAACCGACCGCGCGGTGGAAGCCGGCGCCTGGCTGGTGTTCGCGCTGGTCCTCGTTCAGATCTTCTTCCTTAAAGACCTGGCAGAGCGCCCGCCGCTCACGAACCTTAACGCGCTGGCCCTGTACGGCGTAATGGTGGCCCCGCTGGCCCTGGCGCGGCGGTCCTGGCTGCTCGCGGCCGCCATGGCTTCCTTCCTTATCCTGAGCCAGTCGCTGGGAGCGGCGCTGGCCGCCTTCGGCGCCGCGGCCGTTTACGCGGCCGCCAGGTTCAGCAGCCGCGAGGGGTCAGGCAACAAGTGGCTGTTCGCCGCCCTGCTCGCCGGCGCGGTCACGGTAATTTATTTCCTGCAGGCGGATTCCCTGGCCGGCCGCCTGGCCTGGTGGCGCAGCGCCTGGGATATGTTCCTGGCGCGGCCGCTGACCGGTTTCGGCCACGCGGCTTTTACCTGGGCGCAGGCCGGCTTCCAGCAGCCGGGCGCTTTCCGTGAACACGCCGTTTACGCGCATAACTATTATCTTGAATTCCTGGCCGAGAACGGCCTGCCCGCCGCCGCTGTCTGGTTCTGCTTCCTGTTCGGCGCGGCGCGCTCGCGCGCGGGGCTGATAAAGTATTCCGTTATAGGGGCGCTGCTGCATTCGTTCGTGGATTTCGGACTGTCGGTGCCGGCGAATTTCTGGCTGTTCTGCTACCTGGCGGCGGAGCCCGCGCAAGAGGCCGCGCCGGTCAAGGAACGGCCGGCGCCGGGCGGCCTTTTTACCTTCAAGGCGGCGTTCGGTCTGGCCCTGCTGCTCGAGGCGGCCCTGCTGACGCTGAATTTCAAAAGCCTCGCTTTCGAGCGGGCGCGCGGGCGGGCGCTGGCCGCCGCGCTGGGCGGGAGCCGCGCGGCGGCCGAGGCGCAGCTGGGCCCTTACCTGGTCCGGGGCCTTTTCCGGGCGCCGGCGCTGGAGTTCCTGGGCCGTCTTACTTTCTCGGGGCCCGCCGCCGGGGATAAAGGCTTCTCTTCCGCGGTATATTACGAGATGGCCCTGCTCGAAAACCCCTACAGCTCACAGGCGTGGCGCTCGCTGGAGCGCCTTTACGGCGTTGCCGGCCGCGAGCGCGAGGCCGCCGGCCTGGCGGCGCGCAAGGCGGAGGTATACAAATGAATACCGCCGCCGCGGGCCTTTCCGGCTTCCGGGTAAAGCCGAACCTGCCGGCTTTTTCCCTGGCGCTGGCTTTTTTCTGCGGCGGGCTGCGCACTCCCGCCGAGTGGCTGGCCTTCTCTGTCCTTTTCCTGCCGTGGGCGGCGGCCGGCCGGGAGCCGTTAAACGCGGCCGCGCTCCCGGCGGCAGCGCTGTTCTTCGCCTGGGTGGCCATAGCCGCGCTGTTCTCTCCCGCGCCTTCGGCATCGCTGGCCGCCCTGCCCAGGTACCTGCTGCCGGGGCTGGCTTTCTTCTGCGCCGCGGCGGCCGGGGAGGGGGAGAAGAACTGGCTGGGCGCCCTGGCGGCGCTGGGCGCTGTCTCCGCGGCGGCGCTGATAGGCCAGAAGATTTCCGGCCGCGCCGTTGTCGGGCTCATCGGGCTGAATCCGAATTATACCGCGGCGTTCGCGGCGGCCGCCTTCCCGGCCGCGCTGCTGGCGGCCGCAGGCGAAAAAGGCAGAGCGAAGCTGCCGTCCGCCGGGCTGGCGGTGCTGCTGGCCGGCGGTCTGGCGGCTTCGGGGTCCAGGGGCGGCATGCTGGCCGCGGGGCTTGCCTCGGCGGCCGCGCTGGCGCTGGCCGGCCGGAAAAGAACTTTGGCGCTGCTGTGCGCCGCGGTCCTGGCCGCGTTCGTTCTGCTGCCCGGCTGTTTCTGGGAAGAGCTGCTGAAACTGCACTACGCGCACGCTTTCGAGCGGCCCCGCCTTTGGGGCGCGGCGCTGAAAATAGCCGCGGACAGCCCGTTCTTCGGGGCCGGCCCGGGCCTGTTCGGGCAAGCTTTCGAGCTGTTCAAATTCCGGTATTTTGACGGCATTTCATTTTACGGCCATTCCACCCTGCACGGGCACGGCGAGCTCTTTAACCTGGCGGCGGAGGCCGGGTTCCCGGCCGCGGTGTTTTTCGCGGCCGCGGCGCTGGGCGGTCTGCGCGCCGGGGTGAGACGCAGTCTGCCGCTGGCCGCCTGCGCGCTGGCGCTTTTTATACAGGGCACCGTGGACGTAGTGTTCTATTCGGGGGCGGTAGCCCTGCTTTTCTGGGGAACGCTGGGCTTTTTAGTTCCCCGCGGCCCGGCCGCCGGCGGTGACGGCCGGCCGGCCAGGGCGGCGCTGGCGGCCCTTTGTCTTGCCGGCATTTTGTCCGCTTTGTTCCCCGGCGCTTTCTCCGGAGGCGCGGCCGGGCGGTACGCGGTCAGCGCCCAGGCCGCGGCCGCGCGCGAGCCCGTGCTTAACCTGGCGCTGCTGCGGCGGGCCGCGCTGGACGGCCCCAAGGACCCGTTCGCCGCGCGCGCGGCCGCTGCCGCCGCGGCGGCCGCCGGCGACCTTGAGCGCGCGGAGAGCGGCCTTAAGGCCGCGCTGGCGCTGGAGCCGCTTTATGCCGGGGCGCGGCTGGACCTGGCGAAAGTTCACGCGGCCCGCGGCCGCCGGGCGGAGGGCTGCGCCGAACTCGGGCCGCTGGCCCGGCCCTTGGCCGCCCGCGCGGGCAACGAATACCAGCGGGAGCTGACAGGTTTTGACCGGATGGAATTCGTGAAACTGAAAAAGGACCTATGCCGCTGAACGCCGACTGGCGCGACTACTGCGCCGATCCTGAGGGCGCGCTGGGCGGAAATTCCGCGGCCCTTCTGACGAGCGGCGAGGACTCGTTCGGCGAACTGCTGGCCGCCCTGCGGAGCGCGCGCAGGTTCGCGCTGCTCGAATTCTACGCTTTCGCCGACGACTCGGTGGGACGTTTGTTCGCCGCGCTGCTGCGCGAGAAAGCCGCGCAGGGCGTGGCGGTCTACCTGCTTTACGACGGCGTGGGGTCGGTGCTGACCGGCCGCGACTTTTTCGACGGGCTGGCCGCCGCCGGGGTGCGGGTGGCCGAATTCCGGCCGGTCATCCTGTGGAAGCCTTACCGCAACTGGGTGAAGCGCGACCACCGCAAGCTGGTCTGCGTGGACGGGGAAACAGCTTTCGTGGGCGGCTTCAATATAACCGCC
This sequence comes from uncultured Elusimicrobia bacterium, assembly GCA_903879915.1. Taxonomy (GTDB): domain Bacteria; phylum Elusimicrobiota; class Elusimicrobia; order Elusimicrobiales; family UBA9959; genus UBA9959. The sequence continues at coordinate 21,506 of CAIRNJ010000050.1, read as the reverse complement.
AACGACGCGCCGGAAAGCCTCGGCGGGCGCGGCTGGAAAGATATGATGGCCGTGGTGAAAGGGCCGGCGGTGGCGGCCGTGGAAAAACATTTCTGGGAAACCTGGGCGGAGTCGGCCCACGCGGGCCCGCGCCGGGAGCCGCCGCCGCCGCCCGCCGCCGGGCCGGCCTGCGCCGGAGATAAATATGTTTCCGTGCTGTCGGCCTCCGGCATCCGCAAGTCGCATTCCATCCGCTGCTCCTACGCCCACGCCATAGAGCGGGCCCGGGAGCGGATCTATATCACGAACGCTTATTTCCTGCCCGACCGCAGCGTCTACCGCAAGCTGATAGCGGCGGCGCGCCGCGGCGTGGACGTGCGCATAATAGGCCCGGGCGAGACGGACCACCCGTACGTGCGCTGGGCGTCCTGGTCGCGCTACGGGCACATGATAAAGAACGGCATCAGGCTCTATGAATGGCGCGGCCCGATGCTGCACACCAAGGCGGCGGTCATAGACGGGGTCTGGTCCTCCGTGGGCAGCCATAACCTGGACCACCGCAGCCTGCACTATAACCTGGAAATGAACCTGAACGTGCACGACCGGGAATTCTGCGGCGCCGTGGCGCGCGCTTTCAAAGATGACATGAAAAATTCCGCGCAGATAACGCTGGCGGAGGTAAAAGGCCGCCCGCTCGTGTCGAAAGCGGCGTCCAAGCTGCTGTATCTTTTCCGTTCCTGGCTGTAAGACAGGCGGGCTGTTCCATGCGGGCATATAAATGAACGTAAAAAGGCTGAAAATAATATTCCTGCTCCTCTCTCTGGGCGCGGCCGGCGCCAGCGCGGACCTGGGCCCGCGGCCGGAGATAAACCCGCAGGACGTGCATCAGGGCGACTTTGAATCCATGCGCGACCGCCTGGCCACCAGCCTGATGTTCCGCGGCGAGCTGGCCGATAAAATAATAGAGGCCGGCATGACCGGCGACCTGATAGTGCTGGAAGGCGACAGCACGTATTCCGCCGCGCGGCTGGCGCTGCTGGACTGGATAAGGAGAAATCCGGATAAGGCGGCGCGGCTGGCGCTGAACCTCCGCAACGGCGTGAAGGTGGACCGCACTCCGGTACAGTACAATATCTCTACCTGGGAAATTAACGCCGGCTTCCTGGAGAAAGTGAAAGCGCTCGGCGCCGCGGCGAAGGACGGCCGCGTCTCGCCGGAAATGCTGGAGCTGGCGGCCAAGCGCGTCTACGAGGGGTCGCCCGACGGCGACGGGAGCACGGCCGTGCTGGGCGGAGGGCGGCAAAGCGGCGGCACCGATTTTTTTTCCGGAAGCTACGCCGATTATAAATTGAACCAGGCCGGTCTGGCGCGCGAGCTTGCCGGCGCCGGGGGGCTGCTCGACTCCATGCGCGGCCCGGGCGGCAAGGGGCCGGAGGGCGCCGAGAGGGCTTATTCCGGCGCCCTGGCCCGCTACGGGGATTTCGTGGTGTCCGCTTCCGCCCTGAAGGGGCGCAGCGTGATAACCGGGGCAGAGTCGGAGGCGCTCGAAAAACGCAGGGCCGGCCTGCGCTGCTCGCTGGCCGCGCTTGCCATGCGCCGGCGGGTGGCCGACCTGCGCTCAATTTACCTTGAGCTGGCCCGCGACCGGGCGCGGCCCGGCTGCCGCGCCCTGATGGCGGCCGCAGGCGAAGCCGCCGCCGGCTGCGAGGCCGCCGCCGCCCGCCTTGAGAAGGGGGACCTGCCGTTCAGGGAGATAAGCGCGCTGGCGCGGAGTTCCGAGGCTGACTTTTCCGCGTTCTATATAAAATACTCCGTTTACAGCGGGCTGCTGGGGCTTAAGAAAAGGTCCGAAGGACTGGGGTTCTCCTGCGTTTACGATTATCTGCTCTGGCGGTGGCTGGCGCATTTTACGCCGGACGCGCCTTATGTGAAAGCCAGGGCCGCTTCTGCGGCCGCCGCGGCCGGGCTCGACGACGCCATGGAAAAGACCGGCGAGGGAGATGTGGAAGCCGCGCTGGCGGGCGCCGGCGGGCGCGCGGGCGAGATAGGGGCGGCGCTGGCCCTGGCGCGCGAGGCCTCCGCCGCCAACCGCGCGGCGCAGTTCTTCCTGTGGGGCATAATTTTCAGGCCGCTGGAAATAGAGGTTTACGCGCGCGCCGGGCGGCCCTATTATCAGCCGGCGTTCACGTTTTACAGCGTTACCGGGCCGCGCGGCGGCCGGGCTCGCGAATAAGTTCAGGAGGATCACATGGAAGAGACGTACATCAATAAGATAGCGGCCGAGCTGGGCCTGCCCAGGACCGGCGTGGGCGCCGCCATAGGCCTGTTCAAGGAAGACGCCACCATCCCTTTTATCTCGCGCTACCGCAAGGAGGCCACCGGCAACCTTGACGAGGTGGCCCTGGGCAGGATACAGGAGCGGCTGGAGCAGCTCAAGGAACTGGACGCCCGCCGCGCCGCCATAATCAAATCGCTGACCGAGCGCAGCCTGCTCACCGACGAGCTCAAAGCCAAAGTGGAGGGCGCCGAGACGCTGGCGAAGCTGGAGGACATCTACCTGCCCTTCCGCCCCAAGCGCCGCACCCGCGCCACCATCGCCAAGGAAAAAGGCCTCGAGCCGCTGGCCGATCTGATCTACGCGCAGGGCCCGGAAGATCCCGCCGCGCTCGCCGCCGCTTTCATAAATGAAGAAAAAGAAGTGAAGACCGCCGCGGAGGCGCTGGCCGGCGCGCGCGACATCATAGCCGAGCGCGTCAGCGAGGACGAGGGCGCCCGCGCCCGCCTGCGCCAGCTGTTCTCGACGAAGGGCATGTTCCATTCCCGCGTGATGGAAGGCAAACAGGAGGCGGGGGCTAAGTTCAAGGACTATTTCGACTGGAAAGAGCCCGCCGCCAAAGCGCCGTCGCACCGGGTGCTGGCCATGCGCCGCGGCGAGGCCGAGGGGTTCCTTATAATGCGCATAGAGGTGGAGGCCGACGAGGCCATAGCGCTGCTGGAGCCTTTGTTCGTGAAGAACGGGAGCGCCTGCGGCCGACAGGTAAAAGAGGCCGTGACCGATTCTTACAACCGGCTGCTCGCGTTGTCGATGGAAGGCGAGGCGCGGCTGGAGACGAAAAAGCGCGCCGACGCCGAGGCCATAGGCGTTTTCGCCCGCAACCTGCGCGAGATCCTTATGGCTTCCCCGCTCGGGCATAAGAACATACTGGCGCTGGACCCCGGTTTCCGCACCGGCTGCAAGCTGGTCTGCCTGGACTCCAACGGCAAGCTGCTGCACGACGACGTGATCTACCCGCACAACGGCGACGGCGCCGCCGCTTCCGCGGCGGACAAGGTGAAAAAGCTGGCGGCCGAATACAAGACCGAGGTCATCGCCATCGGCAACGGCACCGCCGGCCGCGAGACCGAGGAGTTCGCCCGCGCGCTGAAGCTCGAAGGCGTGATCATCGTGATGGTCAATGAAAGCGGCGCTTCCGTCTATTCCGCGTCCCCGGCGGCGCGCGAGGAGTTCCCCGACAAGGACGTGACCGTGCGCGGCTCCGTCTCCATCGGCCGCCGGCTGATGGACCCGCTGGCGGAGCTGGTCAAGATCGATCCCAAGTCCATAGGCGTGGGCCAGTACCAGCACGACGTGGAGCAGGGCGACCTGAAGAAAAGCCTGGACGCCACCGTGATGAGCTGCGTCAACAGCGTGGGCGTGGAACTGAACACCGCGAGCTCCGCGCTGCTGTCCTACGTGTCCGGCCTGGGCCCGACGCTGGCGAAGAATATCGTCGAGTACCGCAACGCAAACGGGGCTTTCCCGTCGCGCGCCGCGCTTAAGAAAGTGCCGCGCCTCGGGCCCAAGGCCTTCGAGCAGTCGGCCGGCTTCCTGCGCCTCGGCGCCGGCAAGAACCCGCTGGACGCGAGCGCCGTGCACCCCGAGCGCTACGAGTTAGTGGAAAAGATGGCCGCCGACCTGGGAACCTCGGTGAGCGACCTGATGAGCGACGGCGACCTGCGCGCGAAGATAGATATTTCTAAATACGTGGCCGATGGGGTGGGCGAGCCCACGCTGAAGGACATAATCGCGGAGCTGGCCAAGCCCGGCCGCGACCCCCGCAAGCAGTTCGAGGCTTTCGTGTTCGGTTCGGCGCAGAAGATAGGCGACCTGAAGCCGGGCCAAAAACTGCCGGGCATAGTCACCAATGTGGCCGCTTTCGGCGCTTTCGTGGACATCGGCGTGCACCAGGACGGCCTGGTGCATATCAGCGAGCTGGCGGATACTTTTGTGCGCGACGCCGCCGCCATCGTTAAAGTGGGCCAGCGCGTGAACGTTACCGTGACCGACATCGACCTGCCGCGCAACCGCATAGCCCTTTCGATGAAGTCCAACCCGGTGGTGGGCCCGCGCGAAAGCCGCGGCCCCCGGCCGGAACCCGCCGGCCCCCAGCCGCGCCGCCAGGACAGCCGCCCGCAACGCCGTGAAGAGGCGAAGCCCGCCGGCTCCATGGCCGAGGCGCTGAAAGCCTTCATGGACAAGCGCCGCTGCTGAAGAAATATTATGTCACCGGATCGCATGCTGGACAGGAGGGAAAATGGCGCTTAAGTTCCAATGTTCTAAATGCGGCGCGGACATGCTGGTTAAATACCTCCACCCGGGGGAAACCGCCAAATGCAGGAAGTGCGGGGCCGAGAGCGCCGTGCCCGGCGATGCCCGCGAAATCCCCAACGAGCAGGCCGATATTGAAATTAAGACGTCCTTGTTCCAGGAAGAAAAAAAAGACGCCGCTCCGGATAATTGTCCGACCTGCAGGTATTTCAAGGATTCCGGCGATGACGAGGGGTACTGTCATCGCTATCCGCCGAAAGCCGAAGTTTTTTCCCGCTACCCCGCGGTGACCGCCCTTGACTGGTGCGGCGAACACGAAAAAAAAGCATAAGCGGAACGGCGGAGCCGGGGACAGGCTGCAGTTTAAAGCAGCCTGTCCCTTTTTTATTACCTGGCGGCGGGGAGGGCGCAGGTGGTCAGGTTGGCGTACGCTTTCAGGACCTTGTCCCAGCCGGTCAGGGCGGAGAACGTGAGGCTTTCCTCCTGCCTGCAGGTGGCGACGTAACTCTGCACCGCTTCCGGATCCGAGGCGGGGTCGTCGGTGTACAAGGGGTGCACAATGGAGAGGCCTTTCTGGCTGACGTAGGCCGGCTGGTCGTTCTCCCAGGCCGCGAGCAGTTTGCCCGGGTCCCCGGCGGCCGTCTGCGGGAAGGCCGCGCTGCCCAGTTCCTGCGCGCCGGCTTTGACGCCGTCGGACAGCGCTTTTATCTTCTGCAGCATTTCCAGGTAGGTCAGCAGGTCAATTTCGGACGTGCCTACCGAGATGGTCTTATTTGCCACTATCTTCGCTGTGAACGCGGCGCCGTAGGCTTTGTTCTTTTTCGGGTCTTTCAGGTCTTCGGCCAGCGCGGCGAAAAGGGTTTTCATCTTCCCGAGCAGGGCGTCGTCGAGCAGCTTCAGGTTCACCAGCGAAAGGTTGATGGCGTTGTTGTTCCGGCTCAGCTTGACTATCGTGGCCCCGAAACCGAGCGCGTCGAAGGCCTGCCCTTTCCCGATAGCCTGCGCCACGGCGCCCAGGGTTTTACCGTAATTCAGGGAATTGTCCGTGGGAGTTGTTGTGTTCTCCGAAGCGACCACGGGGACGTCCAGACCGCCCTTGCGCAGATCCGTCAGGGCTTCAATGCTGCTCATCAGGCAGGCGTCCATCACCAGCAGGTCAACCTTGGAACCGGTCCGGCGCCAGGAGTCCATAATGGCTTTGGCGGTATCCGTGTTTGTCATTACCGGCGGCAGCGGCTTGCCGTTCTCCTTAAGGCTGTTGGTCATCAGGCCGCTGCTGCCCACGCCGTGGTCGGCCATTACCAGGATATTGTGCTGCGCGCCCAGCGAAAGGCCTTTGCCCAGGAAATAAGCAAGAACTTCTGGGTTGGAGATGGACGGCTTCGCGCCTTTCAGTTCGGCGGCGGGGTTGCCCAGCGGCACCTGCTCGCCGTTCACCCATTCGCTGACCACCAGAACCTGGTCCTTAAGCTCGAGCGAGTGCTGCGCGGGGTTCGCCAGCGCGTTCTTTTCGTAGAGAGTGACCCACCGCACGGCCCGGTTGGCGCGGCTCAGCTCCGCTATGGCCGGCAGCTGCCTGGCGATGTAGGAGTCCACGTAGTCGCCGTTCTGGTTGTCCAGGTAGAACAGTATGGCGGCCGGGGCTTTGGGCGGCCGGGAGGGGGCCGGCGCCGGGAGATCGGCGCGTACGGCCCGCAGGGACAGGGCGTTGACCGCGGCGGCCCAGTCGTCCGCGCGGGAAAGCCCAGGCGAGAGCAGCGCGGTGAAGACGGCCGCGCAGAGCAGCGTGGTCTTAATGTCTCCTTTAGAGACCTGTCCGGGAACCTGGTCCGTGTTTTTCATGTGTTTATCCCTCCCTGCCTGTTTCCGTAAGCCGCTGGCCGGTAAATCTCATAACCTCTTAGTTTAAGTTTAGCCCTTCCAGGGAGGGATTTCATGAGAAGGAAGGGCCGGCCCCGCGCAGTTTTCCGGCCCAGGAGCGGCGGCTTAATGAATAGCGTTTATTTAAACCATTGGTTTAAAAATGCGGGGCGCGAGAAAAAACAGGCGCGCGCAAAGACGGGAAAAGGGCCGCCGCCCGGCGGCCCTTTCGTCACGGAGGGCGGCGTTCAAGGCCCGTCAATACTTGAACCGGCCTTTTCCCTCAGACCAGGCGGCTTTTGATAAGTTCGAAGAGCTCGAGGTCGCTCGGGTACGTCAGGCTGGCGGCGGTTTCCGCCCCGCCGCACCATTTTATCCCGAAAATTTCGTCCGGAGTGCTGGGCTCGCGGTCGCCGCCGGAGCGCTCCATCAGGTACCAGCTCACTTCTTTGTCCACATGGCCGCCCGCGCGGGTAAAACCGTAATGCGCGGTCATCAGCGCGCCGGTGATGCGGCAGGCGCAGCCGGTTTCTTCCAGCACCTCGCGCAGGGCCGCGGCCTCGGCGGTCTCGCCCGGCTCGAGATGGCCCTTGGGGAAGGTCCAGACCAGCCTGCCGGCGAGCGTGCGCATCCGGATGAGCAGGGTCCTGCCGTTCTCGATAACGACCCCGCCGGCGGAAAATTCTTTTTTTGTTCCAGGCGCCACGTCAGCTCCTCTTCCTAGATCGGCTGCAGCGGAGCGTACTTCAGCATGAAGGTCTGCCGTACGCCGCTGTCGAAAACTACGGTGGCCTTGGCGAATTCGCCCGAGCCTATCTGGTCCACCACCCGGCCGGGGCCGTGCACGGGGTGCATTACGCGCCGGCCCTTGCCCACGCGCGGGATGGAGGGCGGCGGCTGGTAGGAGGCCAGCACCTGCACGTCCTCCTCGCCGGGGCGCTGCGCGGTTTCCGGCGCCACTTTGCTTTCAAAAATAAAACGCGAGGCCAGGTTCGGATAGGTGGTGCCGTAGACCCTGCGCGTGCCGGCCCAGGTCAGGTAAAGGCGCTTTTCCGCCCGCGTCATGCCCACGTAGGCCAGCCGGCGCTCCTCCTCCATGTCCTCTTCCGAGGAATTGCCCGCGTTTATGGGGAAAAGATTTTCTTCCAGGCCGGTCAGGAACACCGCCGGGAATTCCAGGCCCTTGGCCAGGTGCACCGTCATCAGCGTGACGGCGTGCGTTTCCGTGTTCATGGCGTCTACCTGCGAGGCCAGCATCACTTCTTCCAGGTATTTCGGCAGGTTCGGGGCGGTCCCTTCTTTAACGCAGCGCTCCTCGAATTCTTTTACGGCGTTCACCAGTTCCTGCAGATTGCCCAGGCGCGCCAGCGATTCCTGCGGCTCCTTCTCCGCCAGGTCCTCGGTCATCTTCCAGTAGCCCGAGTTGGTCAGGAGCTTCTCCAGCATCAGCGTGGGCGTGGCGGAGAAGAGGTCGGATTTTACGCCTTCGAAAAGGTCCAGGAATTCTTTTATGCCGCGCCGCGCGGTGTTGGTGATGTCCGGCACCTGCTCGGCGCTGAGCAGCGCGTCGTAAAGCGGCATATCTTTCTGGCGCGAATACGCCATTACATGGTCCATGGCGGTCTTGCCTATGCCGCGGGCCGGGGTGTTTATCACGCGCAGCAGGCTGATGGTGTCGGAGGGATTGACCAGGATCTTCAGGTAGGCCAGCACGTCCTTTATCTCTTTGCGCTCGTAGAACCGCACCGAGCCGATAAGCCGGTACGGTATCCTGTCCCTGCGGGCGGCCTCTTCGAAGGAGCGGCTCTGCGCGTTGGTGCGGTAGAAAACGGCGATGTCGTTGTAGGTGTAGCCGCCGCGGCCCGTGAGCTGCTTCACCTCGTGGATGATGCCGCGCGCCTCCTCGGTCTCGTTGGCGAATTCCAGCACCTGCGGAGCATCCCCGTGGTCGGCCTTGGTCCAGAGGTTCTTGGGGCGGCGGTTGCGGTTGTGCTTGATGACCTCGTTGGCGGCGTGCAGGATGCGGGCCGTGGAGCGGTAGTTCTCCTCCAGCACCACGGTGAACGCGTCGTTGAAATCTTTTTCGAACTCCATGATGTTGCGGATGTCCGCGCCGCGCCACCCGTACACGCTCTGGTCGGGGTCCCCTACCACGCAGAGGTTGCGGTGCTTGGCGCTGAGAGTTTTTATCAGCACGTACTGGGAGTGGTTGGTGTCCTGGTACTCGTCCACCAGGATGTACTGGAAAAGCTCCTGGAAATACTCCCGGATCTCGTCTTTTTCCTTGAGCAGCTCGACGGGCTTCACGATCAGGTCGCCGAAATCCAGCGCGCCGGCCTCGGTCAGTTTTTTCTGGTAGCGGTGGTAGATCTGCGCCGCCTTTATCCGGGACGGCTCGTTGGAGGCTTCGGCGTTGATCAGGTAGGACTCGGCGTCGAGCAGGTCGTCCTTGGCGCGGGAGATGATGCTTAGATACAGCGGCGCCTTGTTCTTCTCGCTCTCCAGGCCCAGTTCCTCCATGGCCAGCCCGATGAGCTTTTTCTGGTCGTCCGCGTCGTAAATGACGAAATCCGGTTTTATCCCCAGCAGGCGGCCGTGCTGGCGCAGCATGCGGGCGCCCAGCGCGTGGAAAGTGTGTATCCACATGCCGCCGGAATAGGGCACGAGCTTCCCCACGCGGTGCTGCATTTCCTGCGCGGCTTTGTTGGTGAAAGTTATGGCGAGTATCCGCGCGGGGGAAATGCCCGAGGCTATAAGCAGGGCGATCTTGGAAGTGAGCGTCTTGGTCTTGCCGGTGCCGGCGCCCGCCAGTATCAGCAGCGGCCCGGCGAAATACTGGACGGCCTCGGCCTGCTTGGGGTTCAGGCCGAGCTTCGGCAGAAGTTCCGGGTTTAAGTTGAGTTCGAGGCTCACAGTGTTCATTTTATAATTTTAAAAGGGGCTTGTGGCCCGCTTCCGTTTTGAAGCGCCGTTCGCGAGGACCGCCGCGCGTGATAACGATATGCTAAAATTTTCAATATAAAAATAAAGGCGGGAATATAAAGTTAAATCCATGGGCATAGATCTTGATCCCCTGCCGTCCGCGCCGGGCAAGCTCCGGGTGCTGGTGGTGGAGGAAAATCCTACCAGCCGGAAAGTGGCGCTGGGCATACTGCGCAAGCTGGGCTGCCGGGCCGACGGCGTTGCCAGCGGCCCCGAGGCCGTAAAGCGGCTTGAACGAACGCCTTACGCCCTGGTACTGCTGGCCGTGAGGCTGCCGGAGCCGGCCGGCCTGAAAGCCGCAGCGGCCATCCGCGCCGGAGAGGCTGCGGGCGGGGCGCGCCTGCCGGTAATAGCCGTGGCCTCCCGCGTCCGGAGCGGGGACCGGGAACGCTGCCTGGCGGCCGGCATGGATGACTATATTTTAAAGCCGCTGGCCCCGCGGGTCATAGCCGGCAAACTGGCCGCCTGGCTGGCGCCCGGGCCGGCGGCGGGCCGGCCCGCCGTCCCCGCTTTCGATCTGTCTTCGCTGCGCGACAGGATGATGGGCGACGCGGAAATGGCGGACAAGGTGCTGCAGGTTTTCGCCGGCGATCTGCCGCTGCAGCTGGCCGAGCTGAAGAGGAATTTTGAAAAGGGCGACGCCGATGCCGTCTTTAAAGGCGGACACAAGCTGAAAGGCGCTGCCGCCAACATAGGCGCCGAAGCTTTGCGCAGGCTCAGCGTCGAAATAGAAAGGAAAAGCGCCGCCGGCGAGCTCGCGGCTGCGGCGGCCCTGCTGCCGCGCCTGGCCGCGGCGGCGGAGCAGGTGCTGGAACAGATACGCGCAAGAACGGCCGAAGCCGGCGATCTTCACGGGGGGGACGGGGGGCATGACTAAAGAAAAGAAAAGGATACTGGTGACCGACGACGACGCCGTTTCCCGGCGCATGCTCAACGGCGTGCTGTCCAAGCGCGGCTATGAGACCGTAGAGTATGACAGCGTGGACTCGGCGCTGGCGGCCATGCGGCTGCCCGGGGCCCCCGGCATCGTCATCCTAGACCGGAACCTGCCGGACGGCGACGGGCTGGAGGCGTGCAGGAAATACCGGGCGCTGGCGGGCGCGGAAATGAAATACATCATCCTGCTCACGGTAAAAGGCTCCAAACAGGACATCGTGGACGGGCTGGCCGCGGGCGCCAACGACTATATCACGAAACCGTTCGACGGCGCCGAATTGCTGGCGCGCGTGGAGGTGGGGGCGCGGTTCATAGAGCTGCACAAGGCGCTGGAGGCGAAGATCACCGAGCTCAGCGCGGCGCTCGGGCACGTTAAAAAACTGCAGGGCCTGCTGCCTATCTGCATGCACTGCCACAAGATCCGGACGGACAAAAAGATCTGGGAGCGGATAGAAAGCTATATTTCCGCCCACGCCGAAGTTAAGTTCAGCCACGGCGTCTGCCCGGAGTGCGAAAAAAAATATTATCCGGAGTGAGGGAGCGCGGCGGCCGGCGAGCGAAAGCGCAACGATGAAATTCAATGAAATGTCAGGGCAGGGGAGCGGTCCTTCCCGACATGTCCGCCGCGGTCCCGCGGCGGCGCTGCCGCATTCGTCCCCGGCTTTCGCGGCCGCGGAAGCGGCCGACCCGCGCCGAAAGGTGCTGCTGGCTGACGATTCCCCGGACAGCCTCGTGCTGATGGAGCTCTGTCTGCGCAAGCGGCAGGACCTGCGGCTTATTTTCGCGCGCAGCGGCAAAGAAGCGCTGGAAAAGTTCAACCGCTTCGCGTTCGCGCTGGTGCTGACCGACATGGAAATGCCCGAGATGGACGGCTACACGGCGGCCGGGCTGATGCGTAAGGCGCCGGGCGGCGCCGAAGTGCCCATAGTGGCGCTGACCGCCCACCAAGGCGCCGCCGCCGTGCAAAAATGCCTGGACGCAGGCTGCGACGAGTGCCTGACCAAGCCGTTCTCCATGGCCGGGCTGCTGGCCGTAGTGGAAAAATATGTCCGCCAGGAAGCAGATACGGACGGCCGGGCGGAATTAGGTGGTGGAACGGAGCGGCGGGAAGATCTGGGCGGGAGCGAATAGGGAAAGGGCGCGCGGTTCTTTATCGAACTGCCCGCGGCCTGAGCCCGAAAGGAAGCGGCCGCGAAGAAGCGCGGAAAGCGGGACAAGGGGAACGGTATGGCGGATAAAAATAAGCGGGCGGGCGGCTTCATCCTTATCGTGGAGGATGACCGCGGCGCCAGCAGCCTGGAGGCCAGGCGGCTGGCTCCGCTCGGCCTGGAAATACGCTGCGCCTACAGCGCCAAAGAAGCCATTGACGTCCTTAAAAGCGGCCAGCCCGGGCTGATGCTGCTGGATTATTCTCTGCCCGGCATGAGCGCCCTTGAGCTGCTGGCGGAACTTGAAAAAAGCAGCATACAGATGCCCCCGTTCATAGTTATTACCGGGCAGGGCGACGAAAAAATGGCGGTGGAGGTGATGAAATCCGGCGCCGAGGACTACCTGGTAAAAGACTCCGTCCTGCTGGATAACCTGCTCGACCGCGTAAAAAGGGCGCTGGCTACCGCCGAGCTCAAGCGGCGGCTCAGGTCCAGCGAGGCCAATTTCCGCGCTTTCTTCGACACCATGGACGACATCATCCTGGTGGGCGGCCTGGACGGCCGGATAATCTATTCCAATCCCGCCACGACGCGGAAGCTGGGCTACGGCGCCGCCGAGCTGAAAAAAATGACCCTGCTCGAACTGCATCCCGCCGGGCTGCGCCGGGAGGCCGAAGCGATAGTGGGCGCCATGTTCAAGGGCGAACGCGACAGCTGCCCCCTGCCGGTACAGAGCAAAGCCGGCGGACTCGTTCCGGTAGAGACCCGCGTCTGGTTCGGGAAATGGGACGGCGAGGACTGCATCTTCGGTATTTCCAAGGACCTGACCCGCGAGCAGGAGGCTCTGCAGAAATTCAACCGGCTTTTCAACAGCAATCCGGCGCCGATGGCCGTGAGCAGCATGCCGGAACATAGATTTACCGAGGTCAACGAGGCTTTCCTGAAACTGCTCGGCTATGCCCGCGAGGAGGTGATCGGAAGGACCGCCGCCGAACTGAACCTCTTCATCCAGCCTGAAAAGCAGCGGGAGATCGGGGAACATTTAAGAGAGCATGGCCGCGTTATCAATTGCGAATTGAAAGTGCGCTGCAGGAACGGGGTGGTCCTGGACGGATTGTTTTCCGGCGAGAGCGTGGTCAGCCAGGGACTCAGCTACTTCCTTACCGTCATGACCGACGTTACCGAACACAAACTGGCCGAAGAAAAGCTGCTCCGGCAGGCCGAGGAGCTGCTGGCCCGCAACCGCGAGCTGACCCGCTTTAACCAGGCCGCTATCGGGCGCGAACTGCGCATGATAGAGCTGAAGCGCGAAGTGAACGGGCTGTGCGGGAAGCTGGGGGAGCCGCCCCGCCACCGGATCGCCGGGGACGGGGCGCCGCCGGAGCCGGGCCCCGGGCCGGGGGGGCTGCTATGAACGACCTCATCCGCGTTCTCGTGGTGGACGACACGCCCGACGTGCGCAACGTCACCGCGCGGCTGCTGGAAAAAGCGGGCTACGCGGTGGAGACGGCGGGGGACGGCGAGGCGGCGCTGCGCGCCATGCGGGTCCGCCAGCCCGATCTGCTGCTGCTGGACCGCTACCTGCCGGGGATAGACGGCACCGAAGTCTGCCGCCGGATAAGGCGGGACCCCGCCCTTAAGCACATCCTCGTGGTCATCCTCTCGGCCACGTGCACGGAGAGCGAAGAGCAGGCCGAAGGGCTGGAATCCGGGGCCGACGGCTACATCGCCCGGCCCATCGCCAGCCGCGAACTGCTGGCCCGGGTAGAATCTTACGCCCGCATGATACGCCTGAGCCGCTCGCTGCGCCTTCAGGCCGAGGAATTAAGGAAGGGCAACGAGAACGTCCGCCAGGCCAACCTGGCCTCCCTCAACCTGATGGAGGACGCCGTGGCGGCCAGGGACCATGCGGAACGGGCCGGCCAGGCGCTGCAGAAGAGCGAGGAGAAATACCGGCTCCTGATAGAGAACAGCCACGACATCATCTATACGCTCACCGCGGAAGGAATATTCACCTTCGTCTCTCCCGCCTGGACCACGCTGCTGGGCCAGCCGGTGGCGGAGGTACTTGGGCGCTCCTTCAAGGAATTCGTCGATCCGGAGGATCACGCGGGGTGCATGGGGTTCCTCGAAAAAGTGCTCCGGGAGGGGCAGCGGCAGGAGGGCGTGGAATACCGGGTACGGCACGCCGACGGCACGTGGCGCTGGCACACTTCGAGCGCCGTTCCTTTACGGGACGACGCCGGAACGGTGACCAGCCTGCAGGGCATCGCCCGGGACATCACCAGGCGCAAAAAGGCGGCGGCGGAACTTCTGGAGACCAACCTCCGGCTCGCGGAGGCCACCCGCCGCGCCAACGACATGGCCGCCAGGGCCGCGGCGGCCAGCGTGGCCAAGAGCCAGTTCCTCGCTAACATGAGCCACGAGATACGCACGCCCATGAACGGGATAATCGGCATGACCGGGCTGCTGCTGGACACCGAACTTGACGCGGACCAGCAGCGCTACGCCAGGATCATAGGCGCCAGCGGCGAAACCCTGCTGGGCCTTATAAACGATATCCTCGACTTCTCCAAGATAGAGGCCGGGAAACTGGAACTGGAAACGGTGAATTTCGACCTGTCGGGCCTGCTGGAGGATTTCTCCGCCATGCTGGCCCTGCATGCCCAGGACAAAGGCCTGGAGCTGAACTGCGCCACCGGGTGCGAGGTGCCGGTGCTGCTGCGGGGCGATCCCGGCCGCCTGCGCCAGATCCTGTCCAACCTGGCCGGCAACGCCGTGAAATTCACCGGCGCCGGGCGAGTGTCCATCGGCGTCTCGCTGGCGGAACAGGATGAAAGCGGCGTTCTACTGCGCTTCGAGGTAAGCGATACGGGCATCGGCATCCCGAAGGACAAGCTCGGAGTGATCTTCGATAAGTTCATGCAGGTGGATTCCTCCATCACGCGGCAGTACGGCGGCTCCGGCCTCGGGCTGCCCATCGCCAGGCAATTGGTAGGAATGATGGGCGGCACCATCGGCGTGGACAGCGAGGAGGGCAAAGGCTCTAAATTCTGGTTCACCGCGCGCCTGGGCAGGCCTGCCGCCGGCCCGGGCGGCGCGCCCGTGCTGACGGTGGGGAACAGCGCCTTCAGAGAGCAGCTCCTGATGGCGCGTCATTCGGCCCACGAAAAGCTGGACCTGTTCGCCGGCTGCACCGCGCGCATCCTGCTGGCCGAAGACAACATCATCAACCAGCAGGTGGCCCTGGGGATACTGAAAAAACTCGGGCTGCGCGCGGACGCGGTGGCCAACGGCGCCGAGGCGCTTAAAGCCATCGAAGCCGTCCCGTACGGCCTGGTGCTCATGGACGTGCAGATGCCTGAAATGGACGGCCTGGAGGCCGCCCGCCGGATCCGCGAGGCAGGGGCCACGGCCGCCGGCCGCCGGCTTCCCATAGTGGCCATGACCGCCCACACCATAGAGGGCGACCGGGAGCGCTGCCTGGCGGCGGGCATGGACGACTATATCTCCAAGCCGGTCTCTCCCCGGGCGCTGGCGGAAACGCTGGGCAAATGGCTGATAAGGGAAACAGCGGAATTCGCGCCGAAGGCGCCGGTCTTTAATAAGGCGGGCATGATGGCCCGCCTGATGGACGACGGGGCCCTTGCCCGCACGGTGGCGGAAGTGTTCCTGCAGGATATCCCGCTGCGGCTGGCGGCGCTGCGCGCCTGCCTGGGGGCGGGCGACGCTCCCGGCGCCGCGCGCCAGGCGCATTTTGTCAATGACGCGGCGGCTAACGTGGGCGGCGAACTGCTGCGCGCGGCGGCATTGGAACTGGAGAAGGCCGCCGAAGCCGGCGACCTGGCCGGCGCCGGCCTCCGCGCGGCCGAACTGGAAGAGCAGTTCGGCCGGCTGAAGCGGGCAATGGCGGAAGAACTTGGCGCGGGAACTGCCTGACCGCCCGGGCGTGGCCGGCGCATAACAATGAAGATACTGCTTATACAGCCGAACCCGCGCGCCTGTTATGCCTGGCCCGTCTGCGCGAGCATCCCGCTGGGCCTGCTGTACGTGGCCGCCGCGTTAAGGAAGGCGGGCTTCGGGGACGCAGCCGTGCTGGACGCCAGGATGCTGCGCCTCGGGCACGGCGAAATTTCCAGGCGCATCAAAGAATTCTCTCCCGATCTCGTGGGCATTACCGGCATGAGCACCGAAGCGGGTGAGATCCACGCGCTGGCGCGCCTGGCCCGGGCAGCGGACGCCCGGTGCAGGGTCGTGGTGGGCGGCCCTTACGCCACCACCAGCCCGGAGGCCGCGGTGGCGGACCCGGACATAGACTTCGCCGTGACGGGCGAAGGGGAAAGTACGATCTGCGAGCTGGCAGCGGCCCTGGAGCGCGGCGGCGGGATCTCCGGGCTGGCCGGGCTGGCTTATAAAAAAGACGGCCTGCCCGTAGTGAACCCGCGGCGGGAAGCCATAGAGGATATCGACGGCCTGCCGCTGCCCGCCTGGGACCTGCTGGACATGGAGAAATACTTCCGGCTCTGGGTCAGGCATTCGCAGAATCCTTTCCCCGCCGACCAGCGGATAATGCCGCTGTTCACTTCCCGCGGCTGCCCCTACGGCTGCGTCTACTGCCACAATATCTTCGGGAAAAAGGCCAGGCTGCGCAGCGTAGACAGCGTGCTGCGCGAGATAGAGCTGCTCGTAGGGAAATACAAGGCCGGCGAGATAGAGATAATCGACGATATCTTCAACATCGACCTGCCGCGCGCCAAGAAGATCTGCGACGAGCTGATCCGCCGCGGGATCAAGGTGAAGCTCTCCTTCCCCAACGGCCTGCGCGTGGACAGGATGGACGCGGAACTGGTGCGCAAGCTCAGGGCGGCCGGCACGCATCTGCTGGCGTACGCGATAGAATCCGGCTCGCCGGCGGTGCAGAGAACGATGGGCAAGAACCTGGACCTGGAAAAGGCCCGGGAGATCATAAAACTGACCGCGGCGCAGGGTATACTTATCGGCGGCTTCTTCATGCTCGGTTTCCCGGACGAGACGAAGGAGCAGATGCTGGCCACCGTGAACTTCGCCGGGGAGCTGCCGTTCCACCAGGCCAATTTCTTTTACGTAACCCCCAGGCCCGGGACGGCCCTGTACGAGATGGCCGCGAAAAAGACCGCCGGGCTGGAGAAAGCGGAGCGCTCCAATTATTTCAGGTTCTCCGTGAACCTGTCCGCGGTTTCCGACGAGGAGCTCAAAGAGATGATGCGCCGGGCCGAGGCGGGGACCTATGGCCGCCCGTACCAGCTGCTGAAAGCGCTGATAAGCGTGCCTGACAAGTTGTACCTCCTGAAGCTGCTGCTGCGGGCGTTCTTTCTGCGCGGCCGCGCTTGACGGTCGTGCCGCTGATCTTATGGAATAGTTGCCGGGAGGGAAAATGAAAAAGATCGCCATGTTCATAGCTTTCCAGGGGTTCCGCGACGAGGAATACACCGAGCCGAAAAGGATCCTCGAGGCCGGCGGCCACAAGGTGGTCACGGTCTCCACCGCCAAAGGCCTGGCGCGCGGCAAATTCCGCGCCGTGGCCGAGGTGGACAGGACCGTCGACGAGATAGCCCCGGCCGATTACGACGCGCTGACGCTGGTGGGCGGGCCCGGCGCGCTGGAGCACCTGGACACCCCGCAGGTGCACGCCGTTTTCAGGGCCGCCGCCGGGCTGGGCAAACTTATCGGCGCCATCTGCATCTCCCCGGTGGTGCTGGCGCACGCGGGGCTGCTGCGCGGCAAAAAGGTGACCTGCTGGCCGGACGGCGCGGCGGAAGTGGAAAAAGGCGGAGCGGCGTACACGGGGGCCGACCTGGAAATTGACGGCGGTCTTATAACCGCCAACGGCCCGCTGCCGGCGAAAGAATACGGGCGCGCCCTGCTGGAAGCTTTGAAGCGGTAAAGGAGAAGGAAATGAAAATAACAGCGTTCTTAGCTCTGAGTATTTTAGCGGCGGCCGCGGGGCCGTGCCGCGCGGAGGAAGCTAAACCCGCGGCGGCAGCCGCGGTTTCGACAGAAGCCTGGAAGAGCAGGACCTTCACCGCGGAGGAACTGAAAAAATATAACGGCCTCGGCGGCATGCCGGTTTACGTCGCGGTGGACGGCATCGTCTACGATCTGTCGAGATCAAAGTACTGGAAGACCGGCGAGCACATGAAAATGCACGCCGCCGGCGCCGACCTCAGCTCCGCCCTCCACGACCAGGCTCCGAAGATGATACACAAGAACGGTAAGATACTTGAAAAAATGCCGAAAGTAGGGGTGCTGGTGAAGGACGCGCCGGCGACCGCTGAAAAACCCGCCGCCGTGCCGGCGGATAAGCCCGCCGCCGCGCCCGCTGTTGCGGGGGTGACGCTGCACAGGATAACCAAAGAGGAATTGGGTAAAGAGGAGCGCTGCGCCGTGACGCGGAAAACGCTGAAAGTGACGGAAGCTACCCCGGCCGTGGAGTATAAAGGCAAGACCTATTACTTCTCTTCCGTTCCGCTGGTGGAGAAATTCACCAAAGAGCCGGAAAAATATACCGGCGCCCTGGAAAAAGCCAAGAACCTTTTTAAGAAAAAAGCCTAGCCGGGAGAATCCGGTTCTAGTCGGAAGCGGCGGCCTCGGCGGCGGGAACCGCCGGCGCCGTGCTGGCTATCACTTCGTCCACCGAGGCGTCGAGATCTTCTTCCTCCGCCTCTTCCGGCAGGTAGCCGGAGGCCCGCATCCGGCCCACTATCTGGTTCTTCCTTCTTTGCATGAAGCGGGTGCCTTTCACCGGGTTGTAACGCCTGGGGCTGGGCAGCACTGCGGCCAGCGCCGCCGCTTCCTCCGGCGTAAGATCGGCCGCGCTTTTCCCGAAATATACCCGCGCGGCCGCCTGCGCGCCGTAGATCCCCTTGCCCCATTCCGCGATGTTCAGATAGATCTCGAAGATGCGGCGCTTGCCCAGCGTTCTTTCCAGCCTGTACGCTATCAATATTTCCTTTATCTTGCGCAGCGGGTTCTTCGACGGCGACAGGTAAAGGTTGCGGGCCACCTGCTGGGTTATGGTGCTGCCGCCGCGCGCCAGCCGCAGGGTTTTGAAGTCGGTTTTGACGGCTTCCCAGGTACTGTTCCACTCCACGCCGTGGTGCCGGTAAAAAGCGCCGTCCTCGGCCACCAGCACGGCGTGCTTTAAATTCGGCGAGATGCCGTCCCAGCCGGTCCAGACCATATTGCGCCCCAGCTTTTTTCCCCTGGCCGCCGCCTGGCGCTCCTTTATCAGCATATAGGAGGTCTGCGCCGGGTTTTTTTTCTTCAGCGCCGCAACGTCAGGCAGCCAGAGCAGGTAGACCGCGCAGGCCAGCGCGAAAACGCCGGCCGCGGCCGCCGCCGCCCGGCGGGCGCTCCGCTTCGAAAGGACAGCCGCGTTCAGCATGGGAAGACCTTTTTGAGATCGGCGAAGAAAGCCGGGTATGATTTTTTTACGCAGCGCCGGCCGTTTATTTTAAGAGGGGCCGCCGTCCGCACGCCGGCCGCGGCCGCCGCCATGGCTATGCGGTGGTCGCCGAAAGCCGCGGCCGTGCCGCCGCGGAACGGGGCCGGGCCCGTTATTTCCAGCGTCCCGCCGCGATACCGCGCCGGCGCGCCCAGCACTTTGAGCAGGGCCAGCGTGGCCTTTATCCGGTCAGATTCTTTGTGGCGCAGCTCTCCCGCCCCGCGAATGACCGTCCTGCCTTCCGCCGCCGCGGCCAGTACGGCCAGCAGGGGAAGCTCGTCTATCATGGCGGGAACTTCCGTCGCGGTTATGACCGCGCCTTTAAGCCTGCCCGGGCGGACAAGGAGGTCGCCTGAGGGTTCAGGCCCGCCGCGGCGCGGCGTCAGGCGGAAAGCCGCGCCCATTTTTCTCAGGGCTTTAAGGAGCCCCAGCCGGGAAGGGTTCAGGCCGGCGTTCTTCACCAGCAGCGCCCTGCCCGAGAGCAGCGCGGCGGCTATGAACGGGGCCGCGGCGGAAATATCGCCGGGAACGGAAAGCCGCGCTCCGGCCAGCGGCCCGGGGGTGAGCGTTATGGCGCGGCCGCGCCGGGACAGCCGCGCGCCGAAATGCGCCAGCAGGCGTTCCGTATGGTCGCGGGAGGGGGCGCGCTCTTTTACTACCGTCCGCCCGGCGGCGTAAAGCCCGGCCAGCAGGACGGCTGATTTTACCTGCGCGCTGGCCACCGGCAGCGGATAAACGATGCCTTTGAGCGCGGCGGGCCTGAATTTCAGCGGCAGTTTCCCGCTCCGTGTCTTAATGTCAGCGCCCATCAGGGCGAGGGGGGCGGCCACGCGGGCCATGGGCCGCCGCCGCAGGGAAGCCGCGCCGGTTATTTCCGAGGGGAAGCTCTGGCCGGCCAGTACCCCGGCCAGCAGGCGGGCCACCGCTGCGGCCTCTCCGGCATTGAGGGCGCGGCGCGGCCGCGTGAGCCCGTTCAGGCCGCGGCCCTGCACGGCGATGCTGCGCTTTGAAACCCGCAGTTCCACGCCCAGGGCGCGGAGGCAGGCGAGGGCGGCCGCGGTGTCGGCGCAGAACAGCGGGTTCTGTATCACGGTGCGGCCGCGGGCTATGGCGCCCAGCAGCAGCGCGCGCAGCGTAATGGATTTGTCCGGTGGCGGCTGATATGTTCTCATCGTTCTTCCCGCTTCAAGGTAATAATACAAAAAGTCGGCCGTCCCCCGCGCCGCGAACATAGGCCTTATTGCCCATGCGCAGCCGCCGGCGGGCGGTTAGAATATCTGCGGAGGGAACGGTTTATGCGAACATCGGCCAATATCCCGGCTTCCGTGGCGGCGGCCCTTTTCTTTTTTGCCTCCGGCGCATCCGCCTCCGACGGCGGGCGGCTGGACGCCTTCCTGAAGGAGCTCTCCGGCAAGCTGGACCTTTCCAGGGCCGGCGTTTCCATCGTGGACCTCCGCGACCCGGCCGCGCCGCTGCGCGGCGGCTGGCAGGACACCGAGATACGCCCGGCCGCCAGCGTTATAAAGCTGAACCTGCTGGCCGGCGCTTACAATGCCGTGTACAACGGGCTTACTTTCGACGCGAAAATAAAAATAACCAGGAACAACTGGACCGGCACCTGGAACCCGGAAGAGGACGGCATACACGACCCGAACCCGCCGATCAAGCTCGGCGAGACCTGGACGCTGGGGAAGCTGACCGAGGTGATGATACGCCGCAGCGACAACGTGGCCACCAACACTTTGATGGATTTCCTGGACAGGAAGGCCGTTACCGCTTTCGTGCGGAGCGCCGGCCTTTCCCTTACGTACGTGCGCCATAAGCTTTCCAGCGGCACCGACGTGGACGACCCGGACGCCACCGGCTATAACCAGATGCCGCCTTACGACGCCGCCACGCTGCTGATGCTGGTGGCGCAGGGCAGGCTGGTCAGCCGGGAGGCTTCGGAACGGATGTACGCCACGCTCTCCGGCCAGCTGGACCGCGAGCTGATAGCCGCGGCGCTGCCGGAGGACGCCGTCTATGCCGGCAAGACCGGCGAGCTTTCGGCCGCCAGGAACGACGCGGCCATCATAAGGGCGCCGGGCCGCGAGTACGTGCTGGTTATCTACACCCAGCTCCCGGGCGGGCAGGCCAAGCCGCTGATAAAGGCCATAGCCAGAGCGGTGGACGAGTATTTCAGCGGCGGCAGCTAATATAAGGAAACAGGCAGGTTTTACGGCCGCCGGGGAAACCCGGCGGTTTTTGTTTTGTCCGTTCAGGCGCCTCAAGAATGGCCAAGCGGCAGCAGAGCATTTTCCAATCTAAGAATGAGCCTGAAATCACTCGTCGTGATTCCGTCGTGTGTTTGTAGCCTGTCCTCCTTTCAGGAACAGATTTAGCCCTGCAAGCTGCACCTTTCGGAACAGTTCTATCTTCTCTTTTTGCATCAGCTTCGCGCATTCATTGTCGCTCTCCGACATGGCGATCTTATCGAGCTGCTCGAAAGTCACCCCATCTTTTAAATATTGGGCCGCTTCCGGCAGCTTTT
>CAIRNJ010000049.1 GCA_903879915.1 uncultured Elusimicrobia bacterium | reverse complement strand
TGACCGCAAAGAAACCCTGACCTCCACCATACTGCAGAACGTTATTGTGATCAACGTCAGCAAGCCCGAGAAGGTGGACGACCAGGGCGCCATAGAGCTGCTGCTCAACCCCGTGGAGGCCCAGTACGCGGCGCTGAGCGTGGCGCAGGCGAAGAACATCAATATTTCAGTACGCTCCATCGGCGACACGGAACTGCACCCGATGGAAATGGCCAGCTTCCGCAAGCTGATAAGGTAACCGGTGTTTATTTAGGAGACTATTATGAAACTCTATATACGGACACTGACCATAGCGGCGGCGCTGGCCGCCCAGGCCGGCCTGGCTTACCCGGCGGTGCCGGCGGCGCAGGACGTTAACTGCGCGGCCGAGGATATGCAGGTGCTATATTATTATCTGGAGCCCGCCCTCGACCCGAAGATAAAGGAACGGACCACGAAGTGCCACGGCGCCCAGACCACGCTTAAGATGCCGGAGTGGCTGGAAAAAGCCCTGCCCGCCATGCACGAGCACAAGGTGTGGTCCGACCCCGAAGAGGGGCAGCTGAGCGAGGCGAAGGTCTGGCAGACCGCTTTCTCCATACTTTACGAGCTGGACTACATGACCAAAAAGCTGCTGCCTGCGGCTGAGGGCGGAATTGCGGCGGAACCCGCGCGGCTTGAGGCGGAATACAACGACATCCGCCTGCGGCTGATAATGTCCATTGACCGCATCGTGCGGGCCGGGCTGGAGACTTCCTTCGAAGGCAGGGGCACGGAGCTGCTTGAAACCCTTACGCGGGAAATGGAGCGCATGGACGCGCTGACCCTGGCGCTGGCGCGGCAGGACGACGACACGTTCTATGTGAGCGCCGGCGGGGCGCTGCAGGTTACGCGCGACCTTTTCGCGCAGTTCTTCGCGCTGCCCCAGGGCGCGCCGGGCGCGAAGTTCGTGCCCAAGTACAGGCCCGAGCCGCGCATCGTGCCGGGCTACAGGGGCGTAAGCCTGAAAGTTCCGGCGTCGCAGGTAGCGTTCCTGGAGAGCGGGTCCAGGATAGACATGCTGGTGACCTTCGAGGCTATAATGACCGGCGGCGCGAAAGAAAAGGTTACCGCCACCATCCTGCAGAACGTGGTAGTGGTGAAGGTGTACAGGCCCGAGATCCCCGGGGGCAGCGGGGTGGTGCAGCTGATGTGCAATCCCAACGAAGCGCAGTACGCCGCGCTGAGCCTGGCGCAGAGCAAGAACATAAACCTGATCCGGCGCGCCTCGCAGGATTTTGAAATGCGCCCGATGGAGATAGCCAGCTTCAAAAGGCTGTTCAAATAAGCGGGCGAAGGGGAACCGTTATGGGCCGCGCCTCCGGGAAATACCTGCCGCTGATCTTTATGCTGGCCCTCGGGCCGGCGCTGCCCGGCGCGGCCCGCGGAGAGCTGAACCTGCAGGGCGTGCGCCTGATACGGCTGGCCCGCGGCGCCGTGAAACCGGTGAAGCCCGCCCCTGCCGCCTCGCCGCCCGTGGATACCGGCTACTACGCCGGCAAGGCGGGGGCGGGGCGGCTGACCGGCTCGGTAACGGTGGTGGTGGATGGCGAAGAAAGACGCGCCGAGATAAACTTCCCCAGGCCGGAAGGGGGAAAAGCGTGCCCCGGCTGCAACTCCTCTCTTTTTATTAAATTCGCCGGGCAGGGCCCCGCCCCGGAGCTGTCCTGGGCGGCGGTGCTGTGTTCCGGCCGGCAATACCTGGGCTATAAAGGCGCCAGCCTTAACTTCCTGGGCAGGTCGGGCGCTTTCTCTTTCAGGGACGACAGCCTTGCCCTGGGCCCTTCCGGGAACCTGCTGGGCAAAACCCATCCCTGGCTGCTGCCGGACGCTGGAAAAGGGGGCGCCAAGGACATGAACCGGCTTTGCTCGGCCAAACTGCCCGCGAACGTGAAAGAATATACGGTAAAAGCCCTGCCCGAGGCGGCCGGCGGCTTTTCCTTTAAATACGACCCCTTAAAGAGCGCCCTTACCGTAACCTGGCGGAAATAACCCCTTGAAGTCCGTTTTCCGCCGACCAAAGAGCGTCAACACCCAAAAATGCTATACTAGGTAGCGTAATCTTCAGATTTTCGTTCCTACACAACATTAAGGAGAACAGTACTTAATATGTCTAAAAACATGACAGCCATGGATGGAAACACAGCAGCGGCGCACGTGGCCCACGCCACCAACGAAGTTATCGCCATTTACCCGATAACCCCGTCTTCCGTGATGGGCGAGATCTCGGACATCAAGTCCGCCAAGGGCGAAAAGAACATCTGGGGCACCATTCCCTCGGTAATTGAAATGCAGTCCGAAGGCGGCGCCTCCGGAGCCGTGCACGGCGCCCTGACCGCCGGCGCGCTGACCACCACTTTCACCTGCTCGCAGGGTCTGCTGCTGATGATCCCGAACATGTACAAAATAGCCGGCGAACTGACCAGCACCGTGTTCCACGTCAGCGCCCGCGCGGTGGCCGCCCACGCCCTTTCCATCTTCGGCGACCACGGCGACGTGATGGCCTGCCGCCAGACCGGCTGGGCGATGCTCGCCTCGGCCAACCCCCAGGAGGTCATGGACTTCGCGCTGATCGCGCAGGCCGCCTCCCTTAAGACCCGCATACCCTTCCTGCATTTCTTCGACGGCTTCCGCACCTCCCACGAGCTTAACATGGTGGAAGTGCTCTCGCCCGAGATCATGCGCAGCATGATCAGCGAGAAACTCATAGCCGAGCACAAGGCCCGCGGCCTCAACCCCGAGCACCCCGTGCTGCGCGGCACCGCCCAGAACCCCGACGTGTTCTTCCAGAGCCGCGAAGCCGGCAACCGGTTCTACGACGCCATCCCGACCATGGTGAAGGAAGCCATGGGCCAGTTCGAGAAACTGACCGGCCGCAAGTACGGCCTGTTCGACTACGTGGGCGCCCCGGACGCCGAGAAAGTGGTAGTGATAATGGCCTCCGGAGCCGACGTGGTGGAGGACACCGTTAATTTCCTCGTTAAGGGCGGCGCCAAGGTAGGCGTGCTCAAAGTGCGCCTGTACAGGCCCTACTCCGAGGTGGACTTCCTCAAAGCCCTGCCCAAGACCGTTAAGAGCATCGCCGTGCTCGACCGCGTAAAAGAGCCGGGCGCCATCGGCGAGCCGCTGTTCCAGGACGTGGTTACCGCCTGCGCCAACGCCTTCAAGGGCGGCGCGCTCAAGGAACTGCCCCTTATCATCGGCGGCCGCTACGGCCTGGGCTCCAAGGAATTCACGCCCGCCATGGCCAAAGCCGTCATCGAGAACCTCGGCGCGGCCAAGCCCGTGCGCAGCTTCACCGTGGGCATCAACGACGACGTGACCAACCTGAGCCTGAAGTACGACGAGAACTGGACCACCGAGCCCGCGGACATCTTCCGCGCGCTGTTCTTCGGCCTGGGTTCCGACGGCACCATCGGCGCCAACAAGAACACCATCAAGATCATCAGCGAAGAGACCGGCCAGTACGCGCAGGGCTACTTCGTGTACGACTCCAAGAAAGCCGGCTCCATGACCGTGTCGCACCTGCGCTTCGGCAAGAATTATATCCGGGCGCCGTACCTGGTCAACAAGGCCCGCTTCATCGGCTGCCACCAGTTCAGCTTCCTCGACAAATACGAGATGCTCAACAAGGCCGAGGAGAACGCCACGTTCCTCATCAACAGCCCGTTCGAAGCCGCCGTAGTCTGGGACCAGCTGCCCATCGAAGTGCAGGAAGACATCGTAAAAAAACACCTGAAGGTCTACGTCCTTAACGCCTCCAAGATAGCGGAGGAGACCGGCATGGGCGGACGCATCAACGTCATCATGCAGACCGCTTTCTTCGGCATCTCGGGCGTGCTCCCGAAAGACGAAGCCATCACCGCCATCAAGACCGCCATCAAGAAGACCTACTCCAAGAAAGGCGACAACGTTGTGAACCAGAACTACGCGGCCGTGGACCAGACGCTGGCCGCCATCCAGGAAGTGAAAGTGGGCGGCCTGACCTCCAAGATCAAGCGCTCCTGCGCGGTGGAGGGCTTTCCGCCCTTCGTGCGCGACACCCTGTGCGAAATGATGGCCTTCCGCGGCGACCAGCTGCCTGTTTCGGCCATGCCGATCGACGGCACGTTCCCGACCGCCACCTCGCAGTACGAGAAGCGCAACATCGCCCTCGAGACCCCCGTGTGGGAGAGCGACCTGTGTATCCAGTGCGGCTTCTGCTCGCTGGTGTGCCCGCACGCCGCCATCCGCATCAAGGCCTATGACGGCGCGGAGCTGGCCAACGCCCCCAAGACCTTCAAATCCGCGGAAGGCCGCGTTGCCCTGAAGGGCATGAAGTTCACCACCCAGGTGGCCGTGGAAGACTGCACCGGCTGCGGAGCCTGCGTGTACAACTGCCCCGCCAAGGAAAAGAAAGAGGGGAAAGAGACCGGCCGCAAAGCCATCAACCTCGCGCCCCAGTTCCCGCTGCGCGAGACCGAGCGCGCGAACTTCAAGTACTTCCTGGCCCTCAAGGACCTGGGGTCCTCCAAGATCAACCGCAACACCGTGCAGGGCAGCCAGCTGGTACGCCCGCTGTTCGAGTTCTCCGGCGCCTGCGGCGGCTGCGGCGAAACGCCCTACGTTAAACTGATGACCCAGCTGTTCGGCGACCATATGACCGTGGCCAACGCCACCGGCTGCTCGTCCATCTACGGCGGCAACCTGCCCACCACGCCCTACTGCACCCGCGACGACGGCCGCGGCCCGGCCTGGAGCAACTCGCTGTTCGAGGACAACGCCGAGTTCGGCCTGGGCATGCGCCTGGCCTACGACAAGATGGCCGAGGAAGCCCGCGAGATCCTGACCGCCATGAAG
>CAIRNJ010000048.1 GCA_903879915.1 uncultured Elusimicrobia bacterium | reverse complement strand
GATGCAAAAAGAGAAGATAGAACTGTTCCGAAAGGTGCAGCCTGCAGGGCTAAATCTGTTCCTGAAAGGAGGACAGGCTACAAACACACGACGGAATCACGACGAGTGATTTCAGGCTCATTCTTAGATTGGAAAATGCTGCCGGAGGAACGCGCGCGGCAGGTAC
Source organism: uncultured Elusimicrobia bacterium (assembly GCA_903879915.1). GTDB lineage: Bacteria > Elusimicrobiota > Elusimicrobia > Elusimicrobiales > UBA9959 > UBA9959. Next base: position 84,145 of record CAIRNJ010000048.1, on the reverse strand, counting down.
CGTTCAGCAGGAATTCTCCGGCCGCAGGCAGCACGATCATCGTTTTCATTTCTCGCCCAGCAGCGCCGCGAGCCCGGCGAAAACGGGCAGGGAAATTTCCTGCGCCCTTACGGCAGGCTTAAGGCCGGCCCGCTCCACCGCCGCCGCGGCGGCGGCCTTGTCGACGCCGGCCAGCGCCAGGGAGTTTATAAGGGTCTTGCGCCGGTGCATGAACGCTTTTTTTATAAGTTTGACGAACGCCACTTCTTCGGCGGGCACGCTGAAGAACGGCCTGGGCCGCAGGAGCAGCACGGAAGAATCCACCGCGGGCACGGGCTTGAAGCTCGCCGCCTTTATGTCCATCAGCAGCTCGGCCTCCGCCCGGGCCGCGGTCAGCAGCGTAAGGAAGCCGTAATCGTGGTCCCCGGGAACGGCGGTTATCCTGCGGGCCACCTCTTTCTGGAACATGAACACCGCCAGCGCGAAGCCGCCGAAGCGCAGGATCTTACCCAGGATAGGCGTGGCGCAGTCGTACGGCAGGTTGCCGATGAAAGCGGTGCGCCCCGGCCCCGCGGCCTCGGCCAGGTCGAGCTGCAGGAAATCCTTATTGACGATCTCCAGCCCCTTGAACCTTCCGCGGAGGGCCGGGACCAGCTTGGCGTCGATCTCCACGGCCTTCATGCGGCCGCCGTATTCCGGGAAAAGGAATTCAGTGAGCGCTCCCCCGCCGGGGCCTATCTCTATCAGCCGGTCGAAAGCCACGGAGGAAAGCGCCCCGGCTATGCGGGCGCAGATCTCCCTGTCCTCCAAAAAAACCTGGCTGTATTTAGGCATAAATAAATCCGGACCGGCCTAGATCCTTCCCCCCAGCGTCGACATCTTCAGCTTTATTTCTTCCCCGAGCTTCCACACGTCGCCGGCGCCCAGCGTAAGAAAAACGTCGCCCGGCTTAAGGTCCTTCATGGTCTCCAGCGCGCCGGCGAATTCCGAGGCCGCCGCGCCGTTCTTCCTCAGCTGCTTCAATATAAGCCCGGAATCAACGCCGGGCAGAGGGGCCTCCCCGGCGGCGTACACCGGGGCCAGGTACACCCTGTCGGCCGCGCCGAAAGCGGCGCCGAAATCCTTGTACAGCAGCCGGGTGCGGCTGTAGCGGTGCGGCTGGAACAGGACCATCAGGCGTCTGCGCGGGAACAGGCCGCGCGCGGCGGCCAGCGTGGCGCGCACCTCGGTGGGGTGATGGCCGTAATCGTCCACGAAGTCCACTCCGCCGGCGGCCCCTATCCTGTCCATGCGGCGCTTCACGCCGGTGAAAGCCCAAAGGCCCGCGGCCAGCCGCTCGAAGTCGAAGCCCAGGTAGCAGCCGGCGGCCAGCGCCAGCAGGGAATTGCGCACGTTGTGCTCCCCCCCGCAGCGCAGCCGCACGCGGCCGCGCCGCCGGCCGCGGAAATAAGCCGTATAGGACGAGCCGGCAGCGTTGAACACGGGATCGCGCGCCGTCCAGTCGGCCCCGCCGCCCAGGCCGCAGGTAAGGTAAGGCGTGCGCAGGCCGGGCATTATCTCTTTTACCCCTTTGTCGTCGGAGCAGAGCACGGCCGTCCCGTAAAAAGGCAGGCGGCCAAGGTGCTTGGCGAAAGCCGCTTTCAGGTTCTCCATGTTGCCGTAATGGTCGAGATGGTCGGAATCTATGTTCGTCACGCAGGCCACCAGCGGGGAAAAATAAAGGAAAGAACCGTCGGATTCGTCGGCTTCGGCCACCAGGTATTCGCTGCGGCCCAGCTTCAGGTTTGACCCCGCGCCCTTCACTATGCCCCCCACCACCGCGGTGGCGTCGGCGCCGGCGGCCTCCAGCGCCGCGGCGGTCATGGAGGTTACGGTGGTCTTGCCGTGCGAGCCGGCCACGGTGACGGTCTTCTTCAGCTCGGCCAGCTTCGAGAGCATCAGCGCGCGCTGCACCACCGTCAGGCCGCGCCTGAAGGCCCCGGCCAGCTCGGGGTTGTCGGCCTTTATGGCCGAGCTCACCACCACCACGTCGGGAGAGCCCAGCGTCGCGCGGGAATGTCCTATGGTTATTTTCGCCCCTTCTCGCGCCAGCGCCAGGGTTATCTCGGATTCTTTGTGGTCCGAGCCTGACACGCCGTAGCCGAGCCCCAGCATCAGGCGGGCTATGCCGCTCATGCCGATGCCGCCTATGCCTATAAAATGCGCCCGGCGCAAACCGTCGAGAGAAAGGTCCGAAGCATATTTCATTTGTTGACTCCGTTGGTCGACGGCCCGGCGGGGCCGTTCTCTTTTTTCATGTCCAGCCAGCCGCGGTTGGCCAAAGCGGTCTTATTGCGCGGCTCCAGCTTAAGGGCTTCCAGGCAGGCCTCCAGGGCCCGCTCCGGTTCGCCGGCCGAAACCCACGCCGCGCTGCGCCCCAGCGCGGCCTGCGCCCCGCTCCCGCCGAAATCTTCCAGCGCCTGGGACGCCTCGCCGAGCAGCAGGTAGCCCAGCCCTCTTACCAGCCGGAATTCGGGCCAGGCCGGCGCGGGCTGGCCGTCCATCTCGTCCAGCGCCTCGCTGACGTTCTCCAGCCAGTTATCGCCCATCACCCAGAGGCCCATATCGTTGCCCACGTCGCGCGGCTTGTAGGAAGCCCTGTTCTTCGCGCCGTCGGCCTTCCCCGCCGGAGGGCCGGTCTCGATATTAAAGTTCAGCCGCGCGTCGCTGCCCTGCCCCACGCCTTTTAAAAGTTTCTCGGCCTCCGCCGCCACGGCCGCCGCGCGCTTCAGCCTTTCCTCCGCCCCGCCGGCGGGGAGAAAATATTCCCGCTTGGAATAATTGACCTTCGGGCGGGCCAGCGCCGCCGCCAGCTTGCCGCCGGGCCGCCCCCTTTCGGAGGAAACGTTCTGGAGCGCGCCGGCTTTCGGGATCTCCAGCAGTTCCACTTCCACCCTGGCTTCCTGCTCCGGGGGAATGCGGCTTAAGGCCGAAAAGAGCGGGCTGCCGGCGGCGTTCTTTTCCCCGGCGGCGGCGCCCGCCGGGGAGCCGCCGGAATAAGCCAGCGCCATCGAGATGCCTCCCTTTTCGTTGGGCGGGGCCAGCAGGAAAGCCCCGGACAGCGCCTTGGGTATCTCCGCCTGCCTGTGCGCCTTGCCCAGCGCCCAGCACAGGCGGAACCGCGCCGCCGAGTCGCCCGGCTTTATGCCCAGCGCGCGGCGGTAGAGCTTTATGGCCTCGTCCAGCTTCCCCTCCCGCTCGCGCAGCACGGCCAGCTCGAAGACGGCGTCCTCGTAATCCGGGAACAGCGACGCCGCCCGCTCCAGTTCGGCGGCCGCCTGCTCGTAGCGGCCCAGGCGCGAGTAGAACATCCCCAGCTGGTAACGGTAAAGCGGATTGCCGGGATCGCGCTGCGCCGCCGCCCGGAAGTAGTCCAGCGCCCTCGCGAAGTTCCCCAGCGCGTGATACACGGAGCCGGCGTTCATTTTCACGTCGGCCCGCTCCGGGGCGTAGCTCTCGGCGCGCAGGAAATCGTCCAGCGCCTCCTGGTACAGGCCGCTCCGGGCCCGCACTATGCCGCGCAGCTGGTACGCCATGGAGTTTTCCGGGTCCAGCCGCAGGGCCTGCTCGAATTCGTCCAGCGCCTTTTCCGGCTCTCCCAGCCAGTAAAGCGCCGAACCGTAGAACAGGTGCGCCCACGGGTTCTCCGGGCTTTTCTGCGCGGCTTTAAAGAACTCGTCGGCGGCGGCGGGATAGTTCTCCTCGCCCATGTAGCCGTAGCCCTTGCGGAGGTTCAGTTCCCCCTGCTCCTCCATTATGCGGTCCCAGACGGTCTTTATCGCGGCCTTCTCCTGCACGCAGAAAGCGGGCCGCGGCAGCGCGCCGCAGAGCAGCAGCAGAGCGGCGGCCGATCGGACCTTGCGGCAGGCAGCGCCCGGCGCCCGCATCAGTCGGCCTTTGTCCCCGCCACCTTCACCCGGCGGGGCGCGTCGAATTTACCCTCGAAGCCCAGCAGGTCCACCTGCGCCGTGCGCAGCCAGTACTCGCCCGGCGGCACCAGCGCGTTCAGGTCTATCTTCTCGAGAACGTCGAAAGTTTTGTTAAGGACCATGCCGGTGAAGTCGCTGTTGCGCGCCAGCTGGATATGGTACCCCTGCACGGGGTCGCCCGAGGAAATTATGGACGGCAGCCCCCCGGCCGCCAGACGCTTGTCGTTCATATCGCCGGGAGCGGGCGCGCCGGCAAGGTCTTTGTCGCCGGCCGAAGGGGCGGGCGCGCTGGAAAGCCTGACGCTGTTCTTCGCGTCCAGGGCGGCCGTGCCGCCCGCGCCGAGGGGCGGGGCGCCGGCGGCCAATTTCGTGCGCGGCGCGGAATTGAACTCGAACAGGGCGGGCAGTTCCACGGGAGCCGACGGCGGGAGGTCCATCTTGACCTCCGTGCCGAAGCCTTCGGGAACTTCCACCGTCTTGCCATGCGCCTCTATGTCCGCCCTGCCCTTGTAGACCTGCACCAGCGTGGTAAGGTCCTCCTTGAGCCTGGCGCCGTATTCGGTATCGCTGGTCTTGGGGGTTATCCGGGCCGAGGCCGTTATCACGCGCGAGCGCTGCCCGCGCACCTCGCCGGACATCAGCTCCACGTCAGTATTCTTCCTGTTGGGCGGGCGCAGCACGGCTATAGAATTGGCGTACAGGACCAGCAGCTCGCCGGTATAGAACTTCACGTCGGCCCTGGAGTCCTCTTTGGTGCGCAGCGCGTCATTGTTATAAAGGTCCATCCTGGACGTTACCGCCAGCCAGTCCGAACTGCCGGAACGCCGAAAAAGCACGTCCTTGAGATAGTAGACCAGCTTGGCCGCCCGGTACTGCTCTTTCACCAGCCTCACCGGCACCTTCAGCGACATGCCGGGCAAAGCGATGGACGGGTCCGGGGAGGCCAGCGTGTTGTACTTCAGGAACTCGCCCCACCTGGTGGGGTCCTTAAGGTAGGTGTCGGCCATGCTCCACAGCGTGTCGCCGGGACGCACCGTCACGGTCTGCAGCTCTTCCGCCGCGCCGGCCGCGCCGGCCGGCAGGAGCAGCCAGACGCAGACAAGCAGCGCACGCGTTCCGGCACCTGCGGCGCAGCGGCGCGGCCTGTTCATCTTATTTGATTTCCCCGGTGTCGATCACCGCCCCGGCCGCGTTCTTGCCGAGGCTGCGGGGGATCGAGAACGTGAATTTGGAGCCGCGGCCCGGCGCGGATTCCGCCCAGATCTTTCCCAGGTGAACGGCCGCCACGTGTTTGCAGATGGTGAGCCCGAGGCCCGTTCCGCCGGCCTTCTGGCCCTTGACCTGTTCGAACTTCGCGAAGATCTTGTCGATGTATTCCGGCGGGATGCCGTCGCCCGTATCGCGCACCCAGCCCGTCACCTGCTTGTCGCCGCAGGAGATCCCCACGGTGATGACCCCGTTCTCCGGCGTGAATTTTATGGCGTTGCCGATAAGGTTGGTGAACAGCCGCTCCATCAGGCCCGCGTCGGCGTTGACCACGGCTTCGGCGTCGCCTTCCATCTCGAAGCGCAGGCGCTTGCGCTGCCCGAGTGATTCCATCAGCTCTATGACGCGGGCGGCGATCTCGCGCAGGTTGATCGGCGCCAACTTCACCTCCATCTTGCCGGCCTCCATCTTGGCCACGTCGAGGATGTTGTTGATCATGCCCAGCAGGCGGAAGGACGCCCTGTCTATGGAGATGAGCATCTTCTTCTGCGCCTCGTTGACGGGGCCCGGGATCTCCTTGACCAGGAATTCCACGAAGCCTTTTATGGCGCCCATCGGATTGCGCAGGTCGTGGGTTATGGAGTGCAGGAACTCGTCCTTGATGCGGATGAGCTCCTTGTCGAGAGTAATATCGTTGAACGCCACCAGGCGCCCGATGGGCTCGGCGTGGCCGGGGGCCGTTATCGGAACGCAGAGGCTTTTGAAGACCCGGCGGGAATGCTCCAGTTCCACCTCCACTTCGCGGTAATGCTCTTTACTGCCGGAGGAGAACACGTCCAGAACGGCCTCCCTGATGGCCGGGTCCGCTATCAGCCCGGCGAGGGTCTGGCCGTCCACGGGGGCGTCCATGCCGATGCCCAGCACCGAGCGGGCCTTGCGGTTGACCAGCTCCACCCGGCCCTCCAGGTCCGTCATTATTATCCCGTCCTCGGTGGAAAAAAGTATGGCCTCTGTATTTTTCTGCTCGTGGATGATCCGGTCCAGCTGCATATCGGAGTAGCTCTTAAGCTGCCCGACCATCTTGTTGAAGGTCTGGCCCAGCTCTTTGAGCTCGCCCGAGGCGTCCACTTCGGCGCCGCGCGTGAAGTCCCCGGCCGCCACCCGCTCGGCGGCCAGGTTCAGCTCGTTGATGGGTTTCGCCAGGCTCCGGCTCATCACCCAGGCCGCCATGAAGGACAGCGTAAGGAACAGCAGCACGGCGTAAACGGCCTGCGTCCTGAGGAACATGGCGTAGCGGTATGCCCCTTCCTGCGGCTGCACCACTACCACCGCGCCGCCGATCTCGGGGATAGGCGCGTAGGCGCCCAGCATGGCCTGGCCCGTGCCGTCCTTGAACTCCGTCGAAGCCGCCGAAAGCGCTTTGACCGCGTTCCTGGAGATCTGCCAGCCGGACGCGCTGTCCACGGTTTCCTGCGGCAGGCCTTTGGGCCAGGCTATCGGCTCGGCGGAGGAGTCAAGTATGAGCGGGAACCCTTTCGCCCCCAGCCGCTTCAGGTCCATCGACGCGAAAAAAGCGGCCATGTCCAGTTCCGCGCGCAGCGCCATGTTCTTGCCGAAGGGATAATAAAAGACCGCCGTCCTGCCTTTGTCCAGCAGGGAGATGGAACGCTTGCCGCCGAGAGCCGCTTTGAATTCAGGTACGGACGGGTAATTCTTAAGCTTCCCGGCGCCGTGCCCGTAAGGGGTGAGCATTTTCACGAGCTCTTTGCCGTCGCGGGAAAGCACCGAGATCTCCCTGATCTCCCGGCGCGCCTCCAGCAGGGTGGAAAGCAGCACCTGCTTGTTCTCCCAGTCCATGGCGGCCATGGCGGCGCCGGCGGAGCGCAGGGCCTCGTCGGAAGAGCGCAGGTAGGAATTGATATCGGCTGCTATTCTGTCGGCCCGCGTCAGATGAAGCTCAAGGATGGCGGTGCGCACGCCCAGCTGGCCCAGGCTGATCAGGCGCAGGCCCAGCAGCGCCATCGGCAGCGCTGAAACCAGCACCATGATGATCAGGAATTTATGGAAGAGCCGTAGTTTCATGTATCGGACCGCGCGGGCCTCCGCGCAGTCAGTTTTATATTATATTAAAATATGCCCGTTATTACAGCCGGCCGGCCCTGGATTCAGGTTTCGGCCGCCAGCCGCAGCAGCTCCGGCAGTATCGCGCGCAGGGCCCGCGCCCTGTGGCTGAGCCCGTTCTTGCCGGCGGCCGGCAGCTCGGCCAGAGTGAGCCCTGAATCCTCCACCTCGAACAGCGGGTCGTAGCCGAAGCCGTTAGTCCCCCGCGGCGCCGCGGTTATCCGGCCTTCGAGCACGCCGCAGGCCGTGCTTTCCGCGCCGGCCGGCGAAACGAGGGCCATGACGCAGGCGAACCTGGCGCAGCGCCGCCAGGCGGGAACGCCGTCCAGCTCCCTTAACAGCCTTTCATTATTATCCGCCGGCGAACAGCCTTCCCAGGCGTAGCGCGCCGAGCGGACTCCGGGCGCTCCGCCCAGCGCGTCGACCTCCAGCCCGGTATCGTCGGCCAGCGCCCAGCGGCCGGAAAACAGGGCCGCCGCCCGCGCTTTTTTCAGGGCGTTCTCTTTCAGCGTCGCCCCGTCCTCCACGGCCGCGGCGGCCCCGGGAAGCTCGCAAAGGGAGACCAGTTCGAGCGGGAGGCCGGGAAGTATCGCGCGTATTTCTTCGGCCTTGTGCCGGTTGAAAGTAGCGATGACGAGGCTTTTTTTCATGGCTTTCTCCCTTATTGCGTCTGGTTCCCCTTTTATATAGAATTCACTAACAAGCCAATGGACAACTCCCGAGAGTCTAACATTTTTAACGCCGCGCGGGCCTCTTTCCGGGCCGCGCTGCCGGCGCTGGCCGCGGCGAAGAATTTCGCGCTGCCGGTGGCCGGAGAAAATGCCGGGAGCCTCACCATCCACACCCTTATTCCGCGGATGGAGGGAGGGCGGGCCCTGCTCCAGGCTTTTACGGACGGGGGCGCGCTGACGACGCCGTTCATTAAATTCCAGCCGCTGGAAACCGCGCTGATCTTTTTTCACGCCCCCAGGCACGACGCTTTCGTCTTCGATCCCGGACGCGCCGGGCGCTGTTCCGCGGCCGCCTCCCGGGCCGACATTTCACTGCTCGCCGGCTGCCTCCAGGCCGGGGCAAAAGCGCCGGCTGACCCGCTGGCAACGGCGGCCGCCGAGTTCAATGCCGGCGAACTGCACAAGGCGCACTTTTATTACGCCATGGAAGCGGAAAAGGGCCGCGGCGCCGAGGCGCGCCTGCCCATGTGCGCCGCCCTCATCGAGCTGGGGCTTTACCAGGACGCCTATGATTCCCTTAAAACGGAGCGCACGCCCGAAGCGATGCTGCTGCTCGCCTCCGTACACCGCAGGACGGGCAACCGGGCCCGGGCGGTAGAGGCGCTGGCGGTAGCGGGCCGAGCCGCGCAGCTGCAGGACAGGAAAGCCCTGGAAACCGCCTGGTTGCAGCTGGCGGCCGACAGCGACGACGAGGCCGAGAACGGATTCGAGCGCCTGACCGCCGCGGGGCAGGTCAGGACCGAAGCGCTTTCCGGGCTGGGCGCGGCGCGCGCGAAAAAAGCTTTCAAGACAGGCGACTCCGCGCTGCTGGCCCAGGCCATAGCCGCGCTGGAGTCCGCGCTGACCGCCCCTTCTCCGGGCGGCCCGCGCATCGCTTTCCAGCTGGGGAACATCTATTTCCGCTCCGGCAATTTCGACAAGGCCGGGTTCTGGTACAGGCAGACGGCGGCGCGGGCCCCCGGCCTGCAGGCGCTGGCGAACCTGGCGGCGGCCCTTATCCGCAGCGGCGGCCGCCAGGAAGCCGAGGCCCTGACCGCCAGGATAGCCCTGACCGACCCGGCGGCGGCCAAGCTGCTGGCCGGCAAAATGCAGGCGGAAAATTCCGCGCCGCGCTATGGCAGCCCCGGCCGCTTTTCTTCCGCCCAGCCGCAGCCCGCCCACGCGCCGCCCCCGGGCTTTGAAATAGAGAGTTTCCCCGGCGCTCCGGCCCCGGCCGGAGAACAGCTCCCTTCAGCCCTGCCGGGGCAGGCTCCCGAAGTTAACGGCCGCGCCCCCGGCAGCGCGCCGCTTCCCTCCGCCATGCCCGGGCCGGAGCGCGGCGCGCCGCCGGAGATCAACAGCCGCAAGCAGTTCAGCGTGCCGCCGCCCTCCGCCATGCCCTCAGCCTCCGCTCCCGCGCCGGCCGCGCAAAGCGCTCCGCCGCCGGCCATAGCCTCCTTTCAGCCGGGCGGCCAGAACCTCAGCTTCGAAACGATGCAGAGCGTAATGCGTTCCGTGCCGGATTTTTCCAGCCAGGAACGGCGCCCGGAAGATTTCATGTCCGGCGCTTTCAGGCTGGCGTCCGCCCTTGAGCGCGAATCCGGCGCGAAGGTGCATTTCAACAGGCAGGGCCTCGCCGCCCTGGAGACCAAGCTGCTCTCCGCCGTCACCGTGGAAAAAGCACAGGCCGGCATGGCCGGGACGGGCTTATATTTATGGGACGTTTTCAAGACCGCGGTCAGGGGCGAAATCCCGCAGGCCGGGTTCGAACTGGCCAAGGATTCCGCCGCGTTCATCTGCTATTTCCTGCAGGAGCGCCACAAAGGCCGGCTGGTAAAACTGCCCGGCTTTGAACCCTGGTGCTGGCCGATGATCTTCGAGCATCACGGGCGCAAGCTCACCACTTATCCGGCGCAGCGCGCGTGGCGCCTGGTCTGGGACGACAAGCTGCCGGACCCCGGCTGGATGGTGAACTACTCCGACTGGCTGATCTCCTCGCTGGATACGGCCGCCGTTCCGCCCTCCGGCGCGGAAGCCGCGCGCAACGCCGTTATGAGCCACCCGGAGCGCCTGATCGACACGAAGACCGAACACAGGCGCATAATGCTGCTCAATCAAACCCTGCCGGAGCTCTCGGGCATCTCCGCCGGCCGCTCCGGCCTTCTGAAGCTGGCCGAGGTGATCAAGCATAATTTCAGGCCGCACATCCCTCCCAGCGCGGACGGCTGGCGGCTGCTGCGCTGCTGCGGGCATATCCTGGCGGAAATACTTATCAAGGACCTCGAAGCCGCCTGGTACAACACCGACGGAGAGGACGGGGGCTGGTCCCTGCGCCTGCCCTGGGGCACCTGCGTGTTCCCGCTGGGCAAGGTCTATAAGACCGCCGCGGCCGGGGACGACCTCACCGATTATTACGGCGGCATGCTGCTGGAAAAGAAGATACACCGCAACCTGTAAAACAGGCTCCTGGGCCTTTTGGCCTTGATTTCCGTCATGTTTTTCGGCAATAATGATGTAAGGCCTTCCGGCCGTGCACAACACTGTCCCGCGGCGTTATGGAGAAACGATGAATCACAAGATCTTATTTTTTTGCGCACTGATACTGGCCGCGGCTCCCGCCTGCGCGAGCCCCGCCCTAGAACAGCTCTCTTCCCAAACGCGCGCCCTGCCCGCCGCGGCCGCCCAGGCGGCGCCCCGGCCCGAAGCCCTGAAAGAATGGACCATAATGGTGTACATGAACGGCAAAAGCAATATCGAGCCGTTCGCGCTGGGCGACCTGAACCGCTTTGAGACCGTGGGGTCCAGCGAAAAAATAAATATCGTAGCCGAGCTCGGACGCTCAAAAGGCCTGGAGAACGACACTACCGCCGACGGGGACTGGGACGGCGTCAGGCGCTATTTCGTGACCAGGGACGCGGACAAGGAACATATCGGCTCCACCCTGCTCGAGGATGTCGGCGCCAGGGATATGGGCGACTGGAAAGAGGCGGCGGCCTTCCTTAAATGGGCCCGCGCGGCCTACCCGGCAAAAAAATACCTGTTCATCATCTGGGACCACGGCTGGGGCTGGATAGACCCCAAAAAGCCGGGAGATAACCTGCTGGACGGCCAGAAATCCATCTCGCACGATTTCGTGACCGGCAATTATATCGCCACCACCGACATGGGCAAGATCTTTAAGGAGGCCGGCAAAGTGGACCTGTACGCTTCCATGGCCTGCTTCATGCAGATGGCCGAGGTGGCCTACGAAATAAAGGACGCCGCCGACGTAATAGTGGGCTCCGAGGAAGTCATACAGCTGCCCAGCCTGAACTTCGAGGATTTCTTCGCCTTCATGGCCGCCAATCCCGGCGCGGGCGCGGAGGCCGCGGGCGTTTCCATGGTGGACACTTTCCGGGAAATGTACGCCCGGCCCGAATACCAGGACATGCTTGAAAAGACCAAGTACGGCGTGCAGCTTTCGGCCATCAGGGCAGCCAGGCTGCCGGCGCTGGCGAAAAAGACGAAGACCTGGTACGAGCTGGCCATGGCCGCCGGCGACAAGCCCGCCCTGGCCAGGGCCAAGGCCGAGGTGCTGCGCTTCGAAGTGGGCGACGAGACCACCGATCCCGACAAGCGCATTTCCTTCTACGGCGATCTGTATAATTTCGTCGAGCTGGCGGGCCGCTACGCCGCCCCGGCGCTGCCGCAGGGCGCCAGGCTTGCCGCCGCCGGGGAGGACCTTAAGAGTTTCATCGCAGGGGACCTGACCATACGCAACGCCTGGCTGGGCAAGGACAGGACCGGCAAGGAATATTCCAACACCCACGGCATAGCCATAAATATTCCCGGCAGACCGGGCAGCCTGATAGAGTACTACCCCTCTTACTCGAAGCTGGCCTTCGAAAAAGCCACCGGCTGGGACAGTTTCGTGACTTACCTTAAGACCGTAGGGGATTAAGGACCCGGCCGGGCTATCTAAATTCACCGCGGCGGCGCGGTGAATTTTTTTTAACCGGGGAGTAATTATAAAGACCACTTACGCTGCGGGCTCCACTTTCAGACCCGCTTTCTTTTTCCTTAATAAGGAACAGCGCAGGGCGCTGGCCGCCTATTACGGTTACGCCCGCGCGGTGGACGACATAGCGGACGACCCGGCGCTGGCGGCCGGGGAGAAAGCCGCGCGGCTGGCCTCCTGGAGGGAGGCCGTGGAGCGGGTGTTCGCCGGCGCGCCGCAGGGAGGGATGGAGAGCGAACTGGCGCGGGCCGCCGGGCTCTTTCCTCTTAAGAAGGAACATTTCCTGCTGGTACTGGAAGGGGTAAGCCTGGACCTGACAAAAAAGAACTACGCCACTTTTTCAGAGCTGGAGGATTATATGCGCCTGGTAGCCGGCGCGGTGGGCCTGGCCTGCCTGGCGGTATCCGGCTACGACGCGCCCGGCGCGGACCTGCTGGCCGAGAAGCTGGGCTTCGCGGTGCAGCTCACCAACATCCTGCGCGACGCGGCGCAGGATTACGCCGCCGGCAGGATCTACCTGCCCGCCGAGGACCTGGCGCGTTTCGGCGTGCCCCCGCGCGACCTGGAAGGTTCCAATTATACCCCTAATTTTATAGAATTGATGCGGTTCGAGGCCGCCCGGGCTGAGGAGTTCTACGCCGGCGCGCTGGCGAAAGCCGAGCCGCGGCAGAAACGCAGGCTGGCGGGGGCGCTGGCGATGCGCGGCCTCTACAGGGAACTGCTGGCCAAACTGGCGCGGCGCGGCTTCAGGGTAAAAGAAAAAAAGCTGCGCCTTAATTCCGCCGAAAAGATAAAGGCGCTGTTCAGCGCCTGGAACGACTACAGGAGAATTTAATCATGCTTAAATCCGACGCCTGGATCCGCGAAATGTGCCGCAAACAGAAGATGATCTCCCCGTTCGTGGAGGGGCTGGTGGCCAAAGGAAAGGTTTCCTACGGCCTGTCCTCCTACGGTTACGACATCCGCGTGGCCGACGAGTACAAGGTGTTCACCGACGTGCACAACTGCGTGGTGGACCCCAAGGAATTCAAGGACAAGTCCTTCGTGGACATGAAGGCGCCCTTCTGCATCGTGCCGGCCCATTCGTTCGCGCTGGCCCGCTCGGTGGAATATTTCCGCATCCCGAGAAGCGTCCTCGGCCTGTGCATCGGCAAGAGCACTTACGCGCGCTGCGGCATAGTGGTGAACATCACCCCGCTGGAGCCGGAATGGGAAGGGCACCTTACGCTGGAAATTTCCAACACCACCCCCCTGCCGGCGAAAATATATTCCAACGAGGGCATAGCCCAGCTGGTCTTCCTGGGCTCCGACCAGGAATGCGAGACCTCCTATAAGGACAGGAAAGGCAAGTACCAGGCGCAGCGCGGGGTAACGCTGCCCCGCATTTTGAAACCGCATTGACTTGGGGCGCGCGGCACGGGGCCGCGGCACGGGGAACGCAATGAAAACCTTCGCCGTAATAAAAAATCACCTGAAGGCGGCCGGGCTGCTGCTGCTGGCGCTGCCGGCCGCGCTGCCGGCCGCGGACGAACTGGCCCGCGCGCGGGAAGCCGCGTCGCTGGGCTCGGAGTCACGGGCGCTGGAGATAGCCATGCAGGGCCTGAAGCAGCCACCGCCCGACCGGGAGCTCTTCCTTTACGCCGTAGAGCTCCTGCCGGAAAAACCCGGCGCGCACGCCTCGGCCCTGGCCGCCATGGCGCGGGCGAAGCTCGAAAAGGAAAGCGACGATTACGCCTGGTACCTGGGCCTGTGCAAGACCATGCGCGCGGCGGGCCGCGCGCGGGAAGCGCTGCCCAACTGCCGCAAGGCCCTGGAGCTCGAGCCGGTCACCTACCCCCCGTACCGGGAGCTGGGCCTCACCTACGCGGCCTCCGGCAACCAGGCCAAGGCCGTGGAAGCCCTTTCACAGGGAGCGGAAATTTCATCCGCCAGCTACCAGGCCCATTACCAGCTGGCCAGGGCGCTGGAGAATTCCGGCAACTATCCGGGCGCGCGCAGGTCCTATACCCGGGCCCGGGCGCTGACGCGCGATGCCAGGGGCATGGACGCCAGGTATTACGCCGCGCTGATAACGGCCGGGCTGAAGCGGCTCGACCGGAAAACGAAAGAGGCCGGCGCCGCGGAGCCGGAGGCGCCGGGCAGGGAACGCCTTTATGCCGCCTGCCTGGAAAAGTTCCGCGCCGCCGTCCGCAGGGACGAGCTGGCCGCCGCGTCCGACCTCAGCGCCGGCTGCCTGAAGCTGGTGCCCGGCGATCCCCAGCTGGCCGGCGAGCTCGCCCCGCTGCTGGTGCGCCTCGGGAAATACGAGGAAGCGGTGAAAGAATACGAGCGGGCCGCCGCCCTGTACGCCGGCCGCAGGGACATGGTCTCTTTCCTGCGCCTGAAGGCGGCCGAGCTCTGGGTAAAACTGGGCGACACCGCAAAAGCCACCGCCCAGTACCGGCTGGCGGCGGCGGCGAACCCGGCGGACCTGAACGCGCTGAAAGGCCTGGCCGCGGCGCTGGAAGCGCGCTCGGATTTCAAGGCGGCGCTGGAGACCTACGAGGCCATACTCAAGCTGGAGCCCGCCAACGGCGGCGCCCGGACCCGCGCAGAGGAGCTCAAGACCGGCCTGCTGACCAACGACCAGATCATGGGGGAGCTCAAACTGCGCAAGGTCATAGACGAGAAGAAGCTGGTGCTGCAGCCGGAGGACATAAAGAAGTTCAAGGCCCTCAGGGCGGCCGAGATCAGCGGCGCGGTGGACTATGTCCGGACCAAAGCCCGATCCCCGAAAGGGCTGTCCGTCGAAAGGAAAACCCCGGACGGGACGAAAGTGCTGCTTACCGACGCGGGCTATAAAGCCTACGTCTTCCTCGCCACGCGCGACGCCATCGCTTTCTTCGAGCGGCAGAAGATAGGGCTGCGCGAGATCTTCAAGCTCCGCGACCTGCAGGGCGAGCCCGTCTTCGACGCCGCCGGCAGCCTTACGCCGGAAGGCGCCGAAGCCTGGCGCAAAGCGCAGGCCGGCGGCAAGACCTGGCTGCTGTTCTACGAGACCGTGGCGGAAAACCCCAAGGCCCTGCAGGCGAACAAGGACATAGCGGCGGCGCTGAGCGAAGGCTACAGGGAGATCTCCGAGCCGGAATACCTCTGGCTGCTGCGCGCCACCAACTGCCCGGAAGAAGTGCTGCGCGACAAGCCTTTATCCATGCGGTTCATCAGCGACGGGGCGCGGTCGCGCTACCTGATGTGCTACGTCAGCAATTCCGCGTGCATGAACCAGATCAACGAGAAACTTACCTCCTACGTGGAATCCTACCGCGAGGGCAACACCGAGATCAAGACCACCGGGACCTCCAACGCTTTCTTCGGGATAGGCGGCACGAAAAAATACCGCTTCTGCGAGAACGGCAAGATCTGGAACGGGCAATAACGGTCCCGCGTTTTTTTCTCCTTTGCACGCCCGGGGAAAATTTTGTATCATTTCCTTACTATGATACAGAGAACGACTTTACCCAAGGCCGATACGGCCGAAAAAACCAGAAAATGGCATTTTTTTGACGCCAAGGACCAGATACTCGGGCGGCTCTCCACCAAGATCGCCGTACTGCTGATGGGCAAACATAAACGCGATTTCGCCCACAACACCGACTGCGGGGATTTCGTGGTGGTCACCAACGCCAAAGATCTGCGCTTCACCGGCAACAAGATAGAACAGAAGTTCTACTTCCGCCACTCCGGCTACGCCGCCGGCGCGAAGACCATCCCGCTGAAGCGCCAGATGGAGAACGACCCCACCCACGTGCTCGAGCTGTCGGTGCGCCGCATGCTCGACGACAACCGCCTGCGCAACGGCCGCATGAAGCGCCTCCGCATTTTCGCCGGGACCCAGACCCAGTTCCCGATGCCCAAAGCCGCTAAAGCGGCGTAAGCGAGTACAGGAAAACAACTATGGAAAACAAGAACCTTATTCTAGCCACCGGCAGGCGCAAGACCTCCGTGGCGCAGGTGCGCATGTCGCAGGGCGGAGAAGGCAAGATAACCATCAACTCCAAGACCCCCGAAGTCTATTTCGGCAACACCCCGCGCCTGCGCTGGGTGATCAACACCCCATTCGACCTCGCCAAGGACCAAAAGTTCGACTGCGTGGTGAAAGTGGTCGGCGGCGGCGTGTCCAGCCAGGCCGGCGCGATACGCCACGGCATAGCGCGCGCTATCGCCAGCCTCGGCGACAGCTTCCACGCTTCCATGAAGAAAGCCGGTTTCCTCACCCGCGATTCGCGCATGGTGGAAAGAAAGAAACCCGGCCGGCCCAAAGCCAGGAAGCGCTTCCAGTTCTCCAAGAGGTGAGATCCTCCCGGTGATCTGCCGAACGCGGAAGGCCTTAAAAGCCTTCCGCGTTTCTTTTGCCCGGTTTCTATGATACGCAGACTGTTCCTTTATCTCACCGACGCGCGCCTCAGGGCCGTGCTTAAGACCCTGGACGACTGCGCCGAAGCGCTGGACGGCCTGGCCAAAGCCCCCGCCTCCGCGCCCGGTTTCTTCGGGCCGCGGCTGCGCGGCCTCGCCCTGGCCCGGGCCGCCGGGCCCGCGGCCCCGGCCCGGAGCGCGGCGCTGGCGGCGGCCGACGACTTCACTGCCAGGCTTGAGAAGTTCTTCGCCGACCTGGCGCTGCACAGGACCGCGCCCGACACGGAAATGGTGCAGGCGCTGGCCTGCCTGCAGGCCGCCTGCCTGCGGGCGCCGGGGCTGCTCTCGCCGCGGCGGCGCGCCGCGGCGCTGGCCGGGATACGCGCCCTGGCGGCTTCGGGCTCCCGCGTGCTGCGCGGGGCCCGGACCGCGGCCGAAGCGCGGCCCGGGAATTTTCCGCAAAACCTTAAATTTAGTAGTATATATTCAGGCTTGGACGCTGTTTTTGACGCTTTCGAACGCTGCGCCTCGGCCCTGTACGAATCCTGATCCCCTCAAAGGAGCCAGCATGAGAACTTTCCTTGCGGCCTTGCTTACCCTGCTGTGTTTTATCCCGGCCGGCGCGGTAACCGTTTCCGTTTACCATACCAGCGACGTCCATGGCTGGTATTCGGCCCGCCCCGCCAAATGGGACCCCGAGAATTCCACGCGCACCATAGGCGGGTTCGCCGCGCTGTCCTCCCTGCTGAGAACGGAGAAGAACCCCTACATCCTGCTGGACTCCGGCGACATGTTCCAGGGCACCCCCGAAGGCAACTTCACGCGCGGCATGGCCAGCGTGCAGTTGATGAACAAGCTGGGCTACGCCGCGGCCGACGTGGGCAACCACGATTACGACTACACGGAAGCCAACCTGAAAGTGCTTATTTCCAGCGCGGCCTTCCCGTTCCTGGGCGCGAACGTCTACTACAAAGATTCCGGCGCGCACGCCGACTACCTTAAGCCTTACGTGATCGTAGAGCGGGCCGGGGAACGCATCGCCGTGCTCGGCATAGTGGGCAGGCACACCGCCACCTCCACCCTTCCCTCGAACGTCAGCCACCTGGTGTTCGGGGACGAAGCCGCCGAAACCGCGAAGTGGATGGCCGAGATCAGGAAAGAAAGGCCCGACGCGATAGTAGTGCTGGCGCACCTGGGCATCGGCGGGCCCTACGGCGGCCAGAAAGTGGACATCTCGACCCTGACGCTGAGCGACGAGCAGACCGCCTACGGCACCGTGCCGCTGGCGAGGAACGCGGAAGGCGCGGCCGTGGTGCTGGGCGGGCACAACCACACCGGGCTCTTGGGCGGCTACGTTGACAGGACGTCGGGCGTGCTGCTGGGCGAAAGCTACTGGGGCCTGACCGACGTGACGAAAGTTGACCTTAACTTCGACGACGCCACCGGCAAGTTCACCGGCGCCGCGGCGAAGCTCGTGCCGCTCTGGACCGACGTCACCGGCGAGGACTCCGAAGTTACCGCGATGATAAAGGGCTTCAAGGCCGAGGCGGACGTGGAGATGGACAAGCCGCTGGGGGAATGCGCCGTGGACCTGGGCACCTCGAAAGCGGGGCTGGACTCCGACATCGGCAACTGGTTCACCGACGCCATGCGCCGGCAGGCGGGGACCGACGCGGCTTTCCAGAACACGGCGGGCATCAGGGCCGAACTGAGGAAGGGCCCGGTGAAGATGCGCGACATCTACCAGGTGATGCCTTTCGAGAACACGCTGGTAAAGCTGACGATGACCGGCGACCAGCTGGTAAGGCTGCTGACCGACAATCTGCGCGGCGGCAGGTCGAAGCTCCAGCTTTCCGGCCTGACGGTCAAAATGTCGGGCGGGACGGACGGCGCCCATGAAATGATAACTATCGAGAAGGACGGCCGGGAAATAACTCCCGGGGAAAAATTGACGGTGGCCACCAACAATTACCTTACCACCGGCGGCACCGGCGGCAAAGTGTTCGGCCAGGCTGAAAAGTCGGAGGACACCATGCAGCCCATCAGGGACCTGCTGATAAAAGACATCAAGGAGAACCCCATAAAGGAACTCCCGGCCGGCGGCCGCATCATACGCGCGAACTGATGAGCCGCGCGGGCAAAAAGAACTTCTGCCTGGCGCTGCTGGCGCTGGCGTGTTCGGCCTGCGTGAAGAACGACCAGGCGGTGATCTTCGCCACCGCCCGCACCAGGGGCCGCCTGTGGGCCGTGGAAAAACCCGGGGAGAAAGGCCCCGGGACGGGCGGCTTCGCCGTTTTCAAGCGCCTCTACGGCCAGGAGAAGCTGCCCAAGCTGGCCGTGGACGCCGGCAACTGGTTCGGAGCCACGCCCGAAGGCTATCTTACGCGCGGGCAGTCCACAATAGCCTGCATGAACGCCGTCCCCTATTCCCTGGCCGCGGCCGGGATGGAGGACATCTCCCTGCCCCCCAAAGAACTGCAGAAGCTCGCGGCGGCGGCGCGGTTCCCCCTGCTAGCTTCGAACCTTTATCTCAAAACCAACGTCAAGCCGGATTTTTTTTCAAGCCAGCAGGTGCTGGAAGCGGGGCGGCACAAGATAGGGCTTTTTTCCATCATGCTGCCCGACCCCGCCAAGCCGAACCGGGCCAAGTATTTCACGAACTACAAGCTGGAAAAAGAAACTTACGAAACAGAGCGGGCGATAAAGAACCTGAAGGCCGGCGGGGCCAAGGTCATAGTGCTGCTGCTGAGCGTCAACCCCAAGACCCAGGCGAAAACCGAATTCTACCGCGAGTTCCTCACCAAGGTCCCGCGCGTTGACCTTGTGATCACCGACGACGCGGCGGTGAAAAAGCCTTTCAAGGTAGGCCGCTCCTGGGTGGTCAGGGCGGGGCTGGAAATGGCCGAGACCGCCAGAATAACGCTGGCCCTCGACCCCTCCTCCGGCAAGCTGGCCGGCCTGGACTGGGACCTGCTGCCGCTGGACGCGGCGAAGTACGGCCAGGACCCGGAGGTCCTGAAAATAACCGACGCCTACCGGGCCTTCTCCACGGCGCACTTCTCGAAGCGGATCGGCACGCTCGGCGCGCCGCTGCCGCTGACGGAACACGGCGTTTCCCCGGTGGCCGAATTCGCGGCCGACTGCATCAAGACCTGGGCGCGCGCCAACGCAGCCATCGTCGGCGTCTCCGAACCCGCCGCGGGTTTTTCCAGCGGCCCCGTGACGGTGGCCGACCTGTACAACGCGTTCCCGCTGGATTCCAGCGTGGTGTTCGTGAAGATCCGCGGCGACGACCTGGAGAACGTGCTGGCGGGCCTGCAGCCCGGGGAATTCAGCGTTTCGGGCCTCAAGCTTTTCATGAAGGACGGCGCGCTGGAGCGGGTGGAGACCGCGGCCGGCCCGCTGACGGCGGGCAAGGTCTACCACCTGGCGGTGCCGGATTCGCTCGTGAGCGGCAAAGAGACCGCCGTGCTTTCCAACGCCATGGAATTCGCCAATTCAAGACGCTATCTCAGGGAAATAATAGGCTGGTGTTTTTCCAGCCGCAAGACCCTGATCAGGATGGAGAACGGCCGGGCCGGGAAAAATGCCACCACAAGAACCCCCTAAACCTACTATCGCTGACATCATAAAGGCGTGGTTCTCCAAATGGTTCCACAGGATCAGGGCTTTCTGCATGCTGGCGGGGGCCTGGGGTTTCATTTTCAGCGTGAATTCGCTGATAGGCTTCCGCGCCGGGTTCGAGTACGACGACGGCCTGGTCTACTCCACCCCGGCGTTCCAGGAGGCCGCCAAGGACCAGCTGGAGGCCGGCAGCCCCGATTACTGGAACGCGGTCAACAGGGCCTACACTTACGAACGCCTCAAGCCGGTGCCCTGGCTGACGGCCTGGGCGCTGAAGGTGATAGGGTTCCGCATAGCTTTTTTCCTGGACCGCGGCCCCGAAGGCTCCGACAGCCTGGAAGCCGGCTGGAGCCGGCTGGCCGACGATATCTATTTCACCCGCAGCGACAACGAAAAATACGAGCTGCTGGAGAAGAACCGCTTCGTGCTGTACGCCGGCCCTTCGGACGCCGGCATCATCCAGGCGCGCAAGGCGGGAGTAACGCCGCTGCGGATAAACAAAAGCAAAACCTCGGTAAATCCCCTAGAAAGCACCCCGGGGAAGTTCAGCGAAAGATATCTGCCCCTCTCCGGCTTCTGACGCCCCCGGGGCCGCCCGCCCTTCCCTTTCCCGCCGCCATTGCCCTGTCCCCTTATAAAGTAATATAATAGGGCCAATGGCGAATTGCCTTTTTTGCAGGATAGCGTCCGGAGAGATAAACTCCCGGATCGTCTACGAGGACCCTGACGTACTGGCTTTCATGGACCTCAATCCGCAGGCGCCAACGCACATTTTGATAATCCCGCGCCGGCACTTGGACCGCCTTACCTCGGCGGCGCCGGAGGACGCGGAGCTGCTGGGCAAGCTGCAGCTGGCCGCCGCCAAGATAGCCGCGGACCTGAAAGTGGAAGGCGCTTTCCGCCTGGTCACGAACAACGGGCGCGGAGCGGGACAGTCGGTGGACCATCTGCACTACCACCTGCTGGCCGGCCGCAAGCTGATGTGGCCGCCGGGCTGAGAGCCCCGCGCACGGCGGAAAAGATTTAGCATTCTAACAACTAAGGTGGTGATTAGCGTGGTATTTGTCAAAGTAAGAGACGAAGAATCTATCGAAGAAGCCCTCAGGCGCTTTAAGCACGACTGTGAGCGCAACGGCATCCTCAAGGAGATCAAGCGCCGGGAGCATTATATGCCCCCCAGCATGAAGCGCAAGATAAAGTCCCAGGAAGCCCGCCGCAAAGTACGCAAAGGCAGAAGAAGTTTCTAAGCGGCTGCCGAACAAAGAGCCGTCCGCCTTGGGCGGACGGCTTTTTGCCTGTTTCGCTCCGGGATAACTAAGTTCAATAATGAGTTCATCTCCCGTCATAGAACTTATCAGGGAAAAGCTGGACATCGCCGATGTCGTCCGGGAGTACGTGCCCGCCCTTAAGAAGGCCGGCCGCAACTACAAAGCCCCCTGCCCGTTCCATAACGAAAAGACCCCCTCCTTCACCGTCAGCCCCGAGAAGCAGATCTTCTACTGCTTCGGCTGCAACGAGGGCGGCGATATTTTTAAGTTCGTGATGAAGATAGAGGGCCTCACTTTCCCCGAAGCCGCGCGCAAGCTCGCGCTGAAGGCCGGCGTGGAATACGGCGACGATCGCTCCCACGCCATGACCGAGGCCGACAAAGAACGGCTGGAGCTTAAAAAGCTACTCACCGCGGCCGCGGCCTTCTACCACAAAACTCTTTTTTCCCCCGCCGGCGAGAAAGCCAGGCTGTACCTTGGCGAGCGCAGGCTGAGCAAGGCCACCGTGGAGCGCTTCGAGCTGGGTTGGGCCCCGGCGGGCGGCAGCGCCCTGATAGAGGAGATGAAGGCGCACGGCTGGAGCTGCGACCTGGCCCTGAAGGCCGGGCTGGTCTCCGAGCGCGAAGGCGACAGGGTGACCGACACTTTCCGCGGCCGCATCATGTTCCCCATCCGCAACCAGACCGGCGACACCGTGGCTTTCGGCGGGCGCGTGCTGGACCCCGAAGCGCAGCCGAAATACCTGAACTCCCCGGAAACCGTCCTGTTCTCGAAGCGCCGCACCCTTTACGGCATCCACGAGGCCCTGCCGCAGATACGCAAGAGCGGCCGCCTGCTGCTGCTGGAAGGCTACATGGACGTGATAGGCGCGCACCAGCACGGCGTGGACTGGGCCGTGGCCCCGCTGGGCACGGCGCTGACCAGCGAGCACGCCGGCCTCATAGGCCGCTACGCCAAGGACACCGTGGTGATGTTCGACGGCGACCGCGCCGGCATAACCGCCTCGGTGCGGGCCGCGGAAGTTTTCATGGACGCGGGCCTGTACGTGCGCCTGGCGGACCTCGGCTGCACGCTGGACCCCGACGAATTCCTGAACGAATACGGCAGGGAGGAGTTCGAGAAAAAGATGGCTTCGGCCGCCGACCCGCTGGAATTCCGCATGAACCTTTTTTTCAAGGACAGGACCACGCCCCCCACCTCGCAGGAGAAGGCCCAGGCCATTGCGGCCATGCTGGAGACCGTGGCCAAGCAGCCCGACGAGATCATGAAGAGCGAATGGGTAAAGGCGCTGGCCTCCCGCTTCGGCGTGGAAGAAGCGTCGGTGCACAAGGAACTTAAGAAAGCCGGCGCGTCGGGGCCCAGGCCCGCCGCCCCGCGCGCCAAGGCGCCCGCCCCGGACATGCCCGCCATCGAGCGCGGCTTCATCCAGCTGCTGCTCAGGGACCCCGCCCTGTTCGAAAAAGCGGCTGACCTCAAACCCGGGGACTTCGCGAGCCCCCTCGCCCGCAAACTTTTCTCGGCGATAGGCGCCATGCCGGCGGAGGCCAGGGCCAGCGCCTCCACCAGCCTGGCGGAGCAGTTCCCCGAGGACGCGACCCTGATAATGGAACTGGCGGTGTCGGACCCCGCGGGGGAATCGGACCTCACGCAGAACGCGGCCGGGGCCGTACGCAGGATAAAACACTCCGCGATGGAACGCTACCTGAAAGAACTGAAGAGCTCCGGGGCTATGACGCCGGAGCAGCTGCGGGAGTACGGCAGATTGATGTCCGAGCTGAAAGCTTCGGACAAGGATATTTAAACAGCGGCGGGATTAGGAGACAAAGATGGCACAGCCAAAGAAAGCTTTACGCGACCTGGTGGAACTGGGCAAGGAGCACGGCTACATTACCCTCGAGGAAATGAACCGGTCGCTGACCAACGCGTCCATGTCCAGCGAAGAGATAGACACGCTGATGGGCACGCTGGAGGACCTCGGCATCGAGGTGGTGGACCGGAAGAAATTCAAGCTGGTGGCGGCCGCCGAGCGCGAAGCCTACACCGAGGAATGGAGCGCGACGCCCGACGTCTCCAACTCCATCCGCAT
This sequence comes from uncultured Elusimicrobia bacterium, assembly GCA_903879915.1. Classification (GTDB taxonomy): domain Bacteria; phylum Elusimicrobiota; class Elusimicrobia; order Elusimicrobiales; family UBA9959; genus UBA9959. Next base: position 60,794 of record CAIRNJ010000048.1, on the reverse strand, counting down.
GTACCTCTCCGAGATGGGCAAGGTCTCGCTGCTCACCCGCGACGAGGAAATAACGCTGGCCCGCAACATCCGCGAGCGCGAGCGCGAGCTGCGCATGCTGGTGCTGGAATCGCCCATCACCATGCGCGAGATCCGCAACTGGGAAACGCTCATCGCCCAGGACGAGATGACCACGAAAGAGCTGATGCCCCGCGGCCGCAAGTCCAACCAGGAGCTGTCGGCGATGAAGCGCAAGATGAAGAACATCGCGCACCTCATAACCCGCTCCGAGAAAGAGATAGCCAAGCTCGAGGAAAGCGCAAAGAAGCCATCCCTGTCCAACGAGAACCGCAAGAAGATCGCGGCTGTGATCGACAAGAAGCGCAAGGACATCGTTAAGAACATCATCAACCTGAACCTGAACCAGGAGAAGATCAAGCGCCTCACGAACAAGATCAAGAACCTGGCGCACAAGATCCGCGAATACCGGCTTGAGCTGGAGAAGTACCAGAAGGTGTACGGCGACCTGGTGAAGCTCCAGGCCGACCACGAGCTGGTGGGCCGCGGCCGCATGAAGCCCGCCGCCTTCAGATCAAAGTGGGGCTATAACCCGACGGAAGTCGAGGCCGCGCTGGAGAACATCAAGGCCGTCAAGGAGCGCGAGCACCACCTGGTGCGCACGCTGCCCATCAACCCCGACGACTTCATGGCGCTCAACGATAAGGTGACTTTCCTCGAGGACCAGATCCTGCAGGACAAGCTGAAGGTGATCCGCGCCAACCTGCGCCTGGTGGTTTCCATAGCCAAGAAGCACGTGAATTCCAACCTCGAGCTGTCCGACCTGATACAGGAAGGCGGCCTGGGCCTGATGAAAGCCGTAGAGAAATTCGAGTACAAGCGCGGCTTCAAGTTCTCGACGTACGCCACCTGGTGGATACGCCAGAGCATCAACCGCGCCATCGCCGACCAGGCCCGCACCATCCGCATCCCGGTGCACATGAAGGAACTGGTGTCGAAGCTGATGAAGGTGACCCGCCGCTACCGCCAGGAGTTCGGCCGGGACCCGCAGATAGAGGAATATTCGAAGCACATGCATATCTCCATGGACAAGGTGAAGAACGCCATGAAGATCATGCAGGACCCCATCTCGCTGTCCACGCCCATCGGCGAGGACGAGGATTCGCACCTGGAGGATTTCATCGAGGATAAGGCGGGCCTGCCGCCGTCCAACTCGGCGCTGGACCTGCTGCGCCGACGCGAGGTGACCAAGATACTGGATACGCTGACCGACCGCGAAGCGCGCATTATAAAGCTGCGCTTCGGCATAGAGACCGGCTACCCGCGGACGCTGGAAGAAGTGGGCAAGATCTTCCGCGTTACGCGCGAGCGCGTGCGCCAGATCGAGGCCAAGGCTATCCGCAAGCTGCGCCACCCGTCCCGCAGCAAGATGCTGCGCGATTACATAGAGTGAGCGGCCTGCCGGCATGAACAGGAACAGGGGCGGCAGTCTTTGACTGCCGCCCCTGTTCTTTTAACGCGCCGTATAAGAATTGCCGGGTCAGCGCTTGCCCGCTTTCCTGGCGGCGGCGGCGCTTTTAAGTTCCGTTTTGCCCGCCAGCCGCGCGATCAGCGGGGCCGCGTCGGCTTCAGCTTTCTTCCGCTCGGCCGCGCTCAGTTTAGCAGCCGTCTTTTTCAGGAGCTCGTCGAACCGGGGCTGGTATTCCTTCCTGGTAAGCACGTAAAGCCATTTGTAGGCCGGCGCCGCTCCGGGCTGGACCAGCTTTTTTCCCTCGTATTCTTCTATGCCCAGCTGCGCTTTCGCCAGGGCGAACATGGCGGTGGCGGAACCTTTTTCCGCGCCTTTTACCAGCCAGTCCCCGGATGCGCCGTATTCGCCGCGGCGTTCGGCTATGCCGGAGAGATAACACGCCGCATCCGGCTGCCCGGCCTCGAAAGCTTTCAGGAAATACTGCAGGGCTTTTTCCTCGTCCCTTTCAAGCCCGGGGCCGCCAAGATAATATAATCTCGCCAGTTTGAACGCCGGGTCGGGCAGGGCGGCGGTCTCGGCCGCTTTGGCGTACCATTTCGCGGCTTCGGCGGAATTTCCGCCAAGCTCCTTTTCGTTCAGATAGGCGTCAGCCAGCTTTTCCATGCCTTCGGCGCTGCCGGCGCCGGCGGCCTTCAGATACAGGTCGAAAGCTTTTTTCGCGTCCTTCGCCGCGCCCTGCCCCAGGGCGTACATCTCCCCGAGCCTCACAGCGGCGGCGCTGTTGCCGTGGCCGGCCGCCAGGGCGAACCACTCCAGGGCCTTCGCATGATCCCTGGGGGCGCCGCCTATGCCCCGGTAAAAAGCCAGCCCCACCGTATATTCTTTTTCGGTATCCCCACGGCGGGCAGCTTCCTGCCAGCTAAGATAGTCAGGCTTCGCCGCCGCTTTCCCGGAGCCGGCGGCCGCGCCGGCGGAAGGGGCCAGGAAGGCGCAGCAGAGCAGGAGCACCGGCGCGCGCAAAGATCTGGTCATAGGTATTCTCCGCTCAGGACGCCGCGCCTTATTGCTTTATCTCGAAGCAGGGCTTCCCGACCATGCCGTTATAGCTCACCATCTGGCCGAACTGGAAATGGTTCCAGGTATGGCCGTAGCTGAGGTTAACGGAGAAACCGCCTTCCACGATGATCCCTACTTTCCCGCTCACGCCGGCGGAGCCGCCGGCCGAATCCGAAGTACCGGACATCCCTTTGCGCATTCTGGCGCCGGAGATAAGCCAGTTCCCGCTCTTTTCGTTCAGGGTGCAGGTGACGGTGACTTCCATGTCGTACTGGTCCCTTTTCACGCTCTCCTGCAGAAAGACCTCGGGGAAAGCGGGGGTGGGCGGGGTGTCCATCATCCTGGCCCGGTGGGGGAGCACCTGGTCCCCGTCGGTGCCGTACGCCATGCTGTAATCGGGGACCGTCCCGTACACCGGCACGGTGTTCCAGACGAGGCAGTCGCCCTGCACCGTAGTGTAGCTCATCGTAGTCCAGCTCCACACCTTCTTCTCGCCCCACTTGGCGCAGGTGGTGTTCCTTACTATCTTCTGGCCTTTGTTGTCATAGAGCTCTATCCGCGCGGAGCCCTTTACGACCTTAATATTGTAAAGCAGCGACGGGAAGGTGGCCTTGCCCTGGGCGTAAAGCACCTGGCCGTCGCGCACGTACTTTATGCACTCGCCCACGAGCGTGTTGTACTCGCTGCCCATCCGCTGCATGTCCGCCAGGATCACCTGGGCGGCCTGCGGCGTCAGATTGGCGTTTATTTTTTCCCAGGCTTCGCGCACTTTTATCCGGAGCCCGTCTATTTTCCTGGCGTTCTTGATATATTCGCTGTAGGGTTTGGCGAAGGCGCCGTACACCGGGAACCTGTCCGGCCAGCCGTCGTAGCCCACGAAGGTGAGGTTAGCCCCGTAGTTGGTGTAGTACATCTCGGCCTGGTGCCTGATGTCCTGCAGGGTGCCGGGGGTACCGGCTTCCGTGGTGCCGCCGCCCATGGCCTTGCCGGATTGCGCGCCGTTCTGCGGCAGGCCGGCGGGGAGGTTGGCCGCCACAAGGCCGCCGTCCGCGCTCCGGGTGCCGAAGGGATCGCCCGAGCGCAGAGAATTATAAGAGGCTGAATCTGCGGGCGCGGCGGCCGCCGGCCCTGAGACGGTGACCGCCGGCCCTGAAGCGGCTGCCGCGTGGTTCCAGTCCTTGTCAGAATAAATATAAGTCTGTTTTTTCCCTTTCCTGTCCACTATTATAAAAAACCCGTTGTCCGCCCGTCTCGGGGGGTGCACGTAGAAGATCCAGTTGGCCGCGGCGCTCTCGCCCCTGACGGCGCTCTCCCCAAGGCCCAGCAGGCTCACGCTCGCGCCATTCACAACACGCGCGTCCCCGGCTGCGGTTATCAGTTTTGCCAGCGAACTTATAAGGGCGGCCTTGAAGTTCACCGCGCCGCCGGTCGCGTTCTCCTGTGCCGCTGCTTCTTCGCGCGAGACCGCCACGCTTAAATTCTTCAGCCCCAGTTCTCTGAGGACGTCGGCGAAAGGGTTGTCCGTCGCCTGGTCCATTCCGGGCAGGGCCTTCAGAGAGGCTCTTTCGGCGGGCTCCGCGGCTCCGCAAGGGAGGTTCCGGAAAACTCCGGCCAGGATCAGCGCAAGTATGATGTTTTTTTTCATAGTTTTCTCTCGCTCGGTAAATCTTAGAACCGTTCCGACATTAATATTATACGGCTCACAGCACGGCCGCGAAAGGTACCAAAGGGCAGGAATCCGTAAAATAAAGGCCCAGGTTATTAAATAAAAGGGCCTAGACGGAAGTAGGCCCATTGAAACGGTTCTTCCGTGTTTCCCGCCGGTAAAGGGAGGCGTCGTTTAGTATAATTTCATTAACTATTGCGCGGCTTAGGGAGGAATTCATGTCCAGGCACGGCATTCTTGCGGTTCTAGCAGTTTTCTTTACGGCTTTTGCCCCTGCTCTCTGCGGACAGACCGCCGGTACGCAGCCGCCCCCGGCGGAAGAGCTGCGCCAGCTGGAAGGGATGTGCCCGGACGGAGCCTGGGACAAGGAAAAGAAACTGATAACGGTGAACATAGCCGGGCTGCGCGGGAAAGTGGTCCCGCAGCTGGAGAAACTCGGCCTGGCGCCTGACAGGATCTACCTGGAGATAGACGGCGGCGAGCGGACAGTAGAGGTACCGGCCGGAGCGGACGAGGCGGCCTATCCGGCGCTCGCCCCCAACAGGCAGAACGACGTCAGGGTTGTTTTCATGAAGGACGGCAAAGAAGTGCACGTCACCGAAGCCCGCCTGTTCGAAAGCGTGGATTACCCCAAAGTCGCGAAAGAGGTCTACGCCTCCTACCCGCTGCCCGGGCTTTCCCTGCCGGAGAATTTTATCCGCTCCAGCGGCATGGACCCGGAGCTGGTGCGCACGGCCGCCGGCCTGCAGCGCGAGAGCATGGCCTGGACCGTCCGGCCCGACGCGCCGGCCGCGCTCCGCAAAATTTTCGAGGAAAGGGGCTCAGCCCTCACTTTCGCGCTGGACTTCGACAAGGACTTCAACCCGTCGGGGGTGAGGATAACCGACTCTGCCGACGGCACAGCGGTGCCGGCCGGCCTTAACGACGTGTTCGTGACCGGCGGCGCGGCCTTCAGCTGGCATTTCTTCGACTGGGACTCTGAGTTCGTCAAGCGCTACTCCCGCTTCTTCGACGCTAAGCTGGCCGAGCTGATGCGCAAGTTCAAGCTGGCCACGCAGGACCGCGCCACCGGCGCCGTTCCGCGCGAGCTGCGCGCCAACATGACGCCGTACCAGCGCCCGTGGAACGTGAAATTCGGCCGCCGCACGCCCAACGGGGAATTCTTCAACCCGCCGCTGGCCGGGTGGTCCGAGCGGCAGACCGTGCGCTGGGACCCTTCGAAGCCGGCGGCCGCCCTTGAAGAGACGATAGCCTCCCTCCGGGCCCAGCGCGGCTGGCTGGCGGAGAGCCACGGGGTGAACGGCCCCGACGGCAAGCTGCTGGGATTTACCTGGACCAACATCGGCACAGGCCGCGACAACGCGCCGAGAAGCCTCGACCGCGGCGGCCTGGCCGTGGACCTTATCTCGTATTACAAGATGATGCTGGACCAGGAAAAGGAATTCCTGCTGACGCTCGGCCGCTGGGACGAGGCCGCCGCTGCCGGGCAGGAAGCGGGGAAGATCGCCGGCATAATTGACAGCAAGTACTGGAACGAAGCCGCCGGCCTTTACGTGGACCTCGCTCCTGCCGGTGACGGCTCGTATGTTCAGGACCCGGCCCTTACGGCCGCCGGTTTCTGGCCGGCCCTGGCCCATGTCCCCGGCGGCGCGCGGCTGGCGCGCATGATCTCGGCGAACCTGGAGAACCCGGCGCGCTTCGGCAGCCCGTTCTTCCCGCCCAGCCTGTCTAAAGACAGCCCGTTTTATTCGCCCGGCGGGCAGTACTGGCGCGGCGGCGGCTGGCCGCCGGATTTCGTGATGCTGGGAGACATGCTTTTCGAGCACGGCTACCGCGGAAAAGCCTCCGTACTGTTCCAGAAAGTCAACGCCGCGGCAGCCGCGGTCTCGCGCGCCTACCGCTCCGGCGACAGCCCCTCGGCCGCGATAGGCGACTCCTCGCCGGAGGAGCAGGCCGACATGAAAGCGCGCGGCACGCTTATGGAGTTTTACGGCTTAAAGAAGGACGCCTCCGGCGCCGAGGTGCCCACCTGGGGCCGCATGGTGCGCGAAGACGGCAGCCTGCACAGGACGCGCTCCAAATTCGCCGGCTGGGGCTCTGCCGTACCGCTGGAGGCCCTGCACTTCGTGGCGGGGCTGGACGCGGTGCCGGCCTACCGCGGGCCGGCCAGCGGCCTGAACCGCTGGCTGTACGCGCTGCTTACCGAGCCGTCGTTGAGCTTCAGCCGTACGCGCGATATCCCGGCTTTCAGAAAGCTGGCAGTCGAAGCCGGCAAGCCCGGCTTCTCCCCCGAGAAGGTCTCGGCGTGGCTTTCCTCGGCCGACGGGAAGAAAGCCGCGGGGCAAATGGCGCTGCTCGGCAAGGGCTATCTGGAGATCAGCCCCTCCTTCGACCCCGAAAAGAGCACCGAGATAAAGAACCTGGTCTACGCCGGGAACCGCTTCGACCTGAAGATAGAGAGATTATCCGGAGACAACGAGATAAAGCTGACGGTCCGGAGCGCGGCAAAGGTCCCGGTGCAGTTCAACCGTTTCTGGCAGCGCTCCGGCAACGGTTCTCAGCCTGCTGACAGCGCCCAGGCCGCGAGCGGGATCGTAGAGATAGGCGGCGACGAGCCGGTAAAAACTCTTAAACTGACCGGCGTCTCTTTCTGACCCTGAACAAAGCCCCGGAACGCGCGCGCGTTCCGGGGCTTTGTTATTTGCGGGGGAATTATAGCCCGCTTAAGTTCCGTATTTCTTGTTCAGCGCCGCGTAAACGCCGTTCGTCCAACCGAAGCCGTCCTGCGAGGGATATTCCCCTCCGCCGGCGGGGCGGCTGAGGTCCTCAACGTTGTACTTCTCCATCAGTTTGCCGGTTTCCCGGAAAACCCTGTCGTTGAGGGAGAGCCAGCGCCGGGCCGTTTCGCCGGCCAGGCCGCAGAAACCGTAATTCTCCAGCCCGCGTACCGCTATCCATTGCAGCGGCGCCCAGCCGTTGGGCGCGTCCCACTGCTGGCCGGTATTAGTGGTGGTTGTCACTATCCCGCCGGGCTTAAGCAGCAGCTCTTTTACAACCGCGGCCGCCGAGGCGGCCTGCGCGTCGTCCGCTATCCCCGCGAAGAGCGGGTAAAGGCCGGCCGCGGAGATCACGCCCGAGGGCTTTCCCGAAACAAGGTCGTGGTCGCAGAAAAAACCGGCCGCGCCGTTCCAGCAATATTTCAGGACGGCGGCTTTCCTGGCGGCGGCGCGGGCGCCGAACCCGGCGGCGGCGGCCGCGTCGCCCGCCGAACCGGCGGCTTTCGCGAGCGTATCTTCAAGCGTGTACAGCAGGCAGTTCAGGTCCACCGGCACAAGTTCGGTGGTCCGGATGGTGGCCAGGCCGCCCCCGGCGGAGAACCAGCGGCTGCTGAAATCCCAGCCGCTTTCAGCCCCGGCGCGGATATCCCGGTACAACTGCTCCGCCGGCCGCCCGGCGGCCGCGGCCAGGCGCGCGTCTTCCGCGTAGCTTTCCGGCCTGGGCGCAGGGGAATCGTCGTAGTAGCGGTTCAGCTGTTCCCCGCCGGGCAGCCTCACCGCGCGGCGGCGCGCCTCGCCTGGCTTCAAACCGTCCGCGCCGGCCTGCCAGAAAGAATATTCCTTTTCCAGCGCGGCGCGGTAGCGCCGGTAAACCGGCTCCGCCCCGTTCAGCCCGGCCAGCAGCTCCGCGATTAGGGCGAAGAAAGGCGGCTGGCTGCGGCTGAGGTAGTAGCTCCGGTTGCCGTTGGGGATATGGCCGTATTTTTCTATCAGGAACGCGAAATTATCCGCCATATTCCCAATCAGGCCGGCGCGCCCGTGCTCGCGCAGGCCCAGCATGGTGAAATAGGAATCCCAGTAATAGATCTCGCGGAAGCGGCCGCCCGGCACCACGTAGGGGAACGGCAGGCCGAGCAGAGAGCCGCTTTCGGGCGCCGGCGGGCGGGTAAGCACGTCCCAGAGCCTCCGGACGTTCTCTTCCACGGAAAGGGCCTTGTCGCTTTCGTAACCGGACGCGGCCGCGGGCGGCAGTTCGAAGTTCTTTTCTATGAATTTTTTCAGGTCGAAGCCGGGCGTCGTTTTCCGCGCCCGATACTCGTTCTCTATTTCTTGCGCGGGGCGCCGGGCAACGCAGTCCACGAAGGTCTTGCCGTCGCCGAGAACCGCGCCGAGCTGCGCGTCCTCGAAAAGTCCGGCCAGGTCGTATATCTGCTTCACAGGGCAGTTCCTTCCTGAGCCACGGCCGGCTCCGCCACCGGAGAGGCTTTAGGCTTCTGCAGGCGGTGGAATACCGTAAGGCACCCTATCAGTACGGTTATGGGCAGCAGCGAGAAATAGAAAGCCGTCTGCCCGCCGTAGTTCCTGAAGATGAACGCCGTGATGATCGACCCCGTGGTGCCGCCGAGCGCCGAGAACAGCACTATCAGCCCGGTCATAGGCGCGTGCTGCCGCTCCGGCAGGGAGCTGAGGATCAGGGAATTGATGGCCGGATACACCGGGGCCAGCAGCATGCCGATCAGCGGGAAAACGAAAGCCGCGAAAGGCGCGCCGCTCAGCGACTGCACCACCAGCCGCGGGTCCAGCCCTTTCGTCATCGGGATGACCAGTATCACCATGGCGGCCGCGGAGAGCAGACAGCCCACAAGCAGGGGCAGCCAGGGCAGGCGGCGCAGCGCGAAGCCGGCCAGGAAGCGCCCCAGCGCTATGGAGGCGGCCAGGATGCTGGTCATCTGTATGCTCAGCTTGTTCGACAGATGCAGCGTCTGGCTGTTGAACGTGGGCAGCCAGCTCATGATGCCCTGCTCCACCAGCACGTAAAGGAAAGCGCTGGCCACGAAGATGAGCACCAAAGGCGAGAGCGCCAGCTTCAGCATGCCGGAAAACTCCTCCCGCAGCGGGAGGGGTTTTTCCGCTTTCACGGCGGACTCGTCCAGCGGCGTGGACAGCAGCAGCAGGAAGGCCGTCAGCGACAGGGCGCCCAGCAGGTAATACACCTTGAACCAGGAGGTGGAGGCCGGGTTAGCCTCGTCCACGAAAGCGCCGAAGATGAAGTAGCCTGAAAGCACGCCCACCATGAAGAAGGACTCAATAAAATTCATGAAGCTGGCGTGCTCCCTGTGGTTCTTCGTTACCAGGCCTATGGTGGCGAACACCGATACTTTTATCAGCGCGAACGACGCGCCGGTGGCCGCGAAAAGCAATTTGAGGGCCAGAAAACCCGGCATGGACGGCACCAGCAGGGTAACGGAGGAGATGAAGCCCAGCGCGATGAGCATGGTCCTTTTATAGCCTATCCGGACGATGAAAGAGGCCAGCAGGAAAGAAACCCCCGCAATGGAAAAGTCCTTGAACATTTCCAGCACGCTGGCCGCGGGCTTCGAAACGCCGAAGTTGTTCTGCACCTGCAGGATGACCGTTCCCACGCTGTTAAGCAGGATGGCGAAAACGAAGTAGTTCAGGAACAGCGAAGTTTTTACGCGCCAGTTGTTCATAATTTACCGGCCATCCTTATATTTAAATACGCCACCCGCTTCTGCCCGGTCAATCCTATAATTTACCTGACGCAGGTATCAACTTCGCGCGCCGGGCGGAAGCCGTTGAGCCAGGCGGACGCGGCAGCGTTATGGCGCTGCCCGCCGGCTTAGCGGTTCCAGGTGAACTTTCCGTTTCTTTCGTCCAGGCTGCCAGAGGCTATGCGTGCTCCGGCCGCGTCAAAAATGGTCACCAGCACGTAAGTGTCGTTATGGTTGTCTATCACATAGGCCGTCTCGCCGTACACTACCAGCTTATAGGCGACCGAAGGATAATCAGGCCAGTACCGGGCGGTATCCTCCTGCAGCTGCCTGCGCGCGGCCGCCGGAAGTTCCACCAGGGCGGCGCCGGGCAGATCGGCTCCGGCGTCGAGGGATTCCTGATACGCCTTTTTTACCGCGGTCACCCAGGCCGCGACAGAGCCGGGTTTCGCCTTTATATATAGTTCCTGAGAAGGTGCGGGAACGCTGACCGACCGCGCGGCCGACAGGTTCAGGGCCCTGAGAGCACCTGACACCTGAACGTTCTCCAGTTCTCCCGCGCCCGCAAGGCTCGTCATGACCGCAAGGACCATCGCTCCGGTTAATATCTTCATTTTTTCCTCCTTTTCTGGTCTTTGCCGGCTTTCTCCGGCGGGCTGTTCCATGTGTATATTATCGCAGGCTTATCCGCGCGTTTCATGAGGCGGAGAGCTGGCGCGGCCCGGTTATCCGGCCCAGGAGCGGCGGCTTACTCAAAACGGGTTTTAATAAACCCGCGGTTTAATACCGGCGGCGAGGGGAACGGATTAAGCCGCAGGCTTAGCCAAAGGCGTTTTCGCTAAGCCGCCGCTCCTGGGCCGGATAAGCGGGCGGCGCTGGTTCTTCGGCCTCAGGCAATTCTTCCAGGGACGGTGTAAAATTTAAATACATTATGAAACCTTCAATACTTTTGCCGGCGATATTCCTAAGTATATCCTGTTTGAACTCCGTCCAGGCTCAGGACCTGAAAGCGTACAGGGCTGCCGCTTCGGGTCTTACTTACGCCCCCAGCGAAAAACCTGAAGGACTTTATGCCTGTCAGAACAGAATTATGGCCGGCGCAAAAACTCCCGGAGTTCTTAATATTGCCGTAGCTCTCGGCTACAGCGACCTCACCGACGAACATCTCGACCTTGTTACGGATGTCTTTATCCTCGACGCCGTCACCCGCAATCTTACCAACCCCTGTGTTTATAAAGGCCAGGGGTTTTGCGGCTTCAAACTGGCCCAGGGAGGCGAGCACAAGGTCAATCTCTACACCCGGGAGTTGACCGCCGCGGACAGGCAAATTACCGTGAACGTCTATACCATTAACAGCAGTTACAGCCTCGGCAACTCGGATAACCTGACCCAGTATAAAGACCAGCAGGAGGAGCAGACCAGGACCGCCAGGGAGTTCTACGGCTGGGCGCTGCAGAACGCGGACATGGTGTTCTATGAGGGCCATTCGCGGGACGGCGGCGGGCCTGATTTCGCTCCTCCGCGGCCCGACAGCGCCGGAACGGTGGATTACCCCTGGTACCGCGCCAACAGGCCCGGCTTGAAATTCCTGCTGACCGCCGTCGATCAGGCTAAAACAAGACCTGTAATGCTGGGCTTATACAGCTGCGCCTCGAGGATCCATTTTCTGGATACTTTAGAAAAGCACCTGCCCGGCTCAAAACTGGTCCTGAGCACCAAAGTGGTGGAAGGCTGGAAAACAAAAACAGCGCTGTTCAGAACGCTCGAATCCGCCCTTAATTTTGAATGTGATCCGGACTTGAGAGAAAGGCTCAGCGATACGTCGTTCGTGATAAACTAGAACAGCCGGGACCGGAGATAGGGACGCTGATGACGTTATGATTATTTATCAACAACCTGGTTTAAATAGTTAGCAATAAGTCATATAGTCATCAGCGTCCCGCACCTCCGCACCTCATTTCTTAGCCAGGCTCCGGTATTTCTTTTTATCGGCCGCCGCCTTGCTGTATTCGCCCTTCTCACGGTAAGAAAGCGAGCGGTTGTAATAGATACTGGCCGTACGCGGCGCGATAGCTATCGCCGAGGAAAAATCCTCTATCGCCCTGTCGTGCTCGCCATTATACGCGCGGGCGAGGCCCCGGGTATAATAAGGCTCCGCCGACTTTGGGTCCAGCGCTATCGCTCTGGCGCAGTCTTCGAGCGCTTTGTTAAAGTCGCCATTTTTTATATACGCCGCCGCGCGGCCCGAATACGCCCCGCTCAGTTTCGGGTCCAGCTCCAGCGCGCGGGAGAAGTCTTCGATAGCCGGGGCGTACTTGCCTTCCCCGGCATAGGCGCGGCCGCGGTCGGCATATACCCGCGCGTCCTTCGGGGCCATGGCCAGCGCCATGGTAAAGGCCTCGATAGCCAGAGCGCCCCGGCCAGTTCCCATGTAGATAGTCCCGCGTATGGAATAGCCGGCGGCCATCTCCGGGTTCAGCTCCAGCGCTTTGGAGACATCCATCATCGCCATCTCCTGCTCGCCTATGTTATAGTACGCGAGTCCGCGGTCGGCATACGCCCCGGAACATCTCGGGTCATTCTCTAGCGCCCGCGTAAAATCCTCTATCGCCGCCTCGATACTGCCACTGGCGGCGTAAGCGCGGCCGCGGTAATAATACGCGTCAACGGGCTTCGAAGTAATTATTATCTCGCGGGAATAATCCGCTATCGCCAGGTCGTACGCGCCCTTTTTTGCGTACATGTTCCCGCGGCTAAGGTAGGCCATGCCGGAGCCGGGAGCGATGGCTATCGCTCTGGAAAAGTCCTCTATCGCCGGGGCGTACGCGCTTTTAGCCCCGTAGGCAAGCCCCCGGTTGTAATAAGATCTGACGTCTTTCGGGTCGAGCTCGACGGCTTTGGAAAAATCGGCTATCGCCTTGTCGAACTCGCCATTGGTAGCGTAAACGGCCCCGCGGCTGTAATAATCCGCGGCGCTCTTCGGGGCCTTAGAACATCCGCAAATAAATAGAACCGCGAGCACGGCCGCTGCGAAACCTGTCTTTTTTACCCATTCCGGACGTTTCATGGCGCACCCCCCGGCTGACATGCACGAGAACCCGTAACTCCTACAGGCATATCCTACAAAACCCGCCCCAAAAAACAAAACCGCCCGGCGTCCCGACGGGCTGATCATACTCATTATCCGCAGTATAAAAAGAGAAAGCCCCGGCAACTTCCGGGGCTTCTTCTTTTCCGCCGGCGGAAATTTATTTTTCTTCTTTGTTGTCCGTGAACAGGCCCTTTATCACGTCGTGCGCTATGTCCTTCGCGCCCAGGCCCACGGCGATGGCGAAGGAAAGCCCCAGCGAGGCGAACAGGATGTCCACCGCGCCGCGGATCATCTTCATCTCGATGCCCAACTGCTCGATGGCCGCGATCAGCGTGAACACCACCACCACGAAATGCACTATCTTCGACAACGAGCGCCCGCCGCGCAGGTTGTTGGCCGTGGCGGCGTTGAGCACCACGTCGCCCAGGAAGCGCGCGAACAGCAGGCCGCCGAAACCTATGAAGATGGCGGCCACCATGCGCGGGATGAACCCGATGATGAACGTTTTCAGGATGGCCGAGATGACGGCCATGTTAAGGATATTGGCCGCGGTCACGAAGAACATCAGCAGCAGCGCCCAGTAGATCATGAAGGCCACTACTTTGGAAGGGGATTTGCCGAAGCCGAAGCGGGTGAGCATCTCGTTGATGCCCACGCGGCTGGTGTAGGAGTCCAGCTGTATGCGGCGCATGAACTTCTCCAGCATGGAACTGACGATGCGCGCCACGAAAAGGCCCAGCAGTATAAAAACGAAAGCCGCCAGGATATTCGGGATATAATCCGAGAACAGCCGCCAGACGTTCAAAAGCGGTTCTTCAAAAATTCCGATCACATCGTTGAGCATTTTATCCTCCGGTGCAAAAGCTACGGGACTATTCTATTATTTATGGCCGCGCGAACGCAAAAAAAACCCGGGGCCGCAGGGCCGCCGGGTCTTTGCCGCAATGGTTAACCGCCTACAGATCGCTCTTGGACTTCACGGGGTCGGCATGCGCGGGTTTTTTCGCGCGGGGCTTCTTTATCTTCGCCGCGGGCCTGGAATTGGAATTGGGCGCGTCGCGCATCACGGGCGCGGTCTTAGCGGCGGCGGCAATGGCGGCGGCGTCGTTCTCGCACACCTGCTTGAGCATCTCTTTGGCGCCTTCGCGGTAAAGCGGATCGTCCACGGCGCTCAGCGCGTCGAAATCGGTGCAGTCGCCTTCCGCGGGCTTCACTTGCGCGGCGGCAGGGCTGGCGGCGGTAGCTGAACTGATCAGGACCGGTTTAACGGTTTCTTTAACGGGAGTGTTGAGCGCCAGCAGGACGGGCCCGCCCGCAGTGGCCAGGGTGGAAAAAACCGCGGCCGCCGCCGCCGTGAAAATAAAAGTCCGGGTGATCTTCATTAAAGCCTCCGCTTGACATGTTTGCTTCATGGTTGTAGTTATAGTATCGTATATTAACAGGCCGCGCGGAAGTGGCTTACGGCCCACCTTAACGTGGGCCTTTAGGGGTCCCCGCCCCGGCAGCCGCGCGCGGTCCATTTGATTATTCCCTCCCGTTTTGATATTATATTACCACTATGTACGCAATCATCGAAACAGGCGGCAAGCAGTACTGGGTAGTCCCGGGCGAGATCCTGCATGTGGAAAAGCTCACGGCAAAAGAAGGCACCGAAGTGACCTTCACGGCGCTGTGGTCCGCAGACCAGGAAGCGAAAACCGCTCCCGACTCAAAGTCTCCGGCCGCGAAGGTCACAGCCCGGATAGTCCGGCATCTCCAGGGTCCCAAGATAATAGTTTTCAGGAAAAAATCCAAGAAAGCTTACGAAAAGGCCTCGGGGCATCGCCAGGAACTTACTGAGATAGAAGTTAAAGATATCCAGTTAACATAGTTTTTGGCTGTTCATGGCCACGGTCCGCCGCAGTACCGGGCGGGTATTGGCCGAAGTTTTACGATCGGCCGTTCAAACGGCATCTACGCGGATATTGAGGTTCAATCATGGCCAGTACAAAAGCACAAGGTTCAAGCACTAACGGACGTGACAGCAAGGGCCAGCGGCTCGGCGTAAAGCGCTACGGCTGCCAGGTGGTGAAGGCCGGAGAGGTGCTCTGCCGCCAGCGCGGCACCAAGTTCCTGCCCGGCGAGAACGTCAGGAAAGGCTCCGACGACACGCTGTACACGAAGATAGCCGGCGTCGTGAAGTTCGAGTGGGCGAAACGCAACAAGAAAATGATCAGCGTTTATCCCGCCGCCACCGCCGCCGCCAAATAACTTACCAGACGAAAAACCTCCTGAACAGCTAACCGCTTTCAGGGGGTTTTTTATTCCCGCCTTGGAAGTTCCGCAGAGGAAGACCCGCATATGATGAAAAAAACAGGCGACCACCGCAGTTCGGCCGGCTTCATAGACACGGCCCACGTTTATCTCAAGGCCGGCGACGGCGGCAACGGCTGCTCCTCGTTCCGCAGGGAGAAATACATCCCCTACGGCGGCCCGGACGGCGGGCACGGCGGGCACGGCGGCAGCATCTGGTTCGAGGCCTCCTCCAACATCACCACGCTGGCCGAAGTGGCCTATCACCCGCACATCACCGTTGACAACGCCTCCCCGGGCGGCGGCAACCGCAGGGACGGGCTGAAGAGCGAGGACAAGACCATCTACGTGCCCAGGGGCACCGTGATAAAGCGCGACGGCGCGGTGCTGGCCGACCTGAAGGAACACGGCCAGCGCTTCCGCGTGGCCAGGGGCGGCCGCGGCGGCCGCGGCAACACCGCTTTCAAGACGCAGTTCAACACCGCGCCCAAGATCTCCGAGAACGGCGAACCGGGCGAGAAGTTCGAGGCCAACCTGGAGCTCAGCGTGCTGGCCGACGTGGGCCTGGTGGGTTTTCCCAACGCGGGCAAATCCACGCTGCTGTCGGTTATCTCCAAGGCGCGCCCCAAAGTGGCCGCCTACCCGTTCACCACGCTCAACCCCAACCTGGGTATGGTAACGCACAAGGGAACTAATTTCGCGGTGGCCGACATCCCCGGCCTGATAGAGGGCGCGCACTCCGGCAAGGGCCTGGGCGACATGTTCCTGAAGCATATCCTGCGCACGAAGATGCTCATCCACCTGGTGGACCCGCAGGGCTTCGGCAAGATCAAGCCCGAGAAATCGGTGCGCGTGATAGAGAAAGAGCTGAAGGAGTTCCACCCCAAGCTGGCGAAAAAAACCTCCATCCTGGTGGTGACCAAGGCCGACCTGCCCGAGGCGGAAGTGGTGCAGAAAGCGCTTGCGAAGAGATTCAAGAAACGGGAGATCTTCCTTATCTCCGCGGTCTCGGGCAAGGGCGTCAGCCAGCTGATGGACCGCGTGATAAAAATGCTGCCGGCCATAAAAGAAGAAGACCTTTACCAGGCGGCCGGCACCGCGGTGCGCGGCCCCAAGCCGGTGGGCAAAGGCTTCGTGATAACGCACGACGTCGACGGCGTAGTGCGGGTGACCAGCGCCAAGATAGACAAAATGGTGGCCATGACCAACTTCGCGCAGCCGGATTCCTGGGACCGCATACACCGCATCTTCAAGCTGATAGGCCTCGACAAGGCCCTGCAGAAGGCCGGCGTGGTGAAGGACGACCTGGTGCGCCTGGGCGGCAAGGAATTCCAGTGGTCGGACGCCGCCGCCCCCACGGGCAGGCCCTCGAAGTTCGCCTACAAATACAGGAAGTTCGACCAGGAATACTGAACCCGGCCGGCAGCAAAGAACGGACCCGCGCGCCTAACACGCCGCGGGTCCTTTTTTATATTTTATTTACGTCGAAGGCGCCGGCATTGTCGGCGCCCAGGCGGAAGGCCTCGCCCGTCAGTACGCCGTTGGCCGTGTATCTCTGCACCGCGAATTTGGGGATGGACGCGTAGGGGTTCATCAGGCCGGCCACGTCCAGCGAAATGCGCGCCGCCGCGGGGATGACCTGGTTGATAAGGTCCACGGGGTTATTGGTGCAGCTGTTATTGAACAGGTTATAGGTTTCCCTGTTGCGGTTGGTCTCGTCCACGCGCGCCAGCAGCAGCCTAAAAAGCCTTATGTTCTGTTCCGGCCCGAGCGCGAGGACCTTGAAGAAAGTGTCCTTCTTCTTTACCACGGCGATGTAATCCGTGTAGCTTTCAAAAGTGGTAGCTACCCAGATAAGCGGGTAGCGGCCCAGCAGCGCATGGGACAAGGTAAAACCGTAAGGCTCGCGGCTCCAGGCCTCGGCGCCGAAGGTCAGCGCCCGCACGTTCTGCCCGCGCGCGTCCACCGCGCCGCCATCGTTAAAAATGAACACCAGGAAGGAATGCCCCGTGCCGTAAAGCCGGTAGCCGTAAAGCACTTTTTCTATCCGCGCCGCGTTCACGGTAACGGTCTCCCATTTATAGCTCTTATGGTCGGCCGGGGCAGGGCCGGAGCGCACGTTCCGGACGCCCGTCGCGCCGCCAGCGCGGAAGAGCTGCGCCGGCAGCTGATTGTAGGAAAAAGGCGCCGCGGGGTCCCAGGGGTTGGCCACGGCGGTAACCACGCCGCCGCGCGCCGGCAGAGAAGCGGCCGGAACTGAAACATTTATATCGGAAGGGTCGATAAGCTGGGAAAGCGCCGTGTTCTGCTGCGCATGCGCAGCCGTGACCAGCGCTGCGACCGCGGCAAGGGCCAGGAATTCTTTTTTCACGCGTTCTCTCCTTATACAGGCAGCCTTAATTCTAATCAACTATGCGAGGGAGAAAATAGGGCCGCAAGGCTCAAAGAAGCCTTGTTATTCGGCCCCCCGCGGGCTGGGTACAACGGGCAACGGTCTATTTTTCAGCGGCGCAGATATCGGCCAGGTACGCCTCCACCAGCTGCACCGTGGCGCGTATGCCTTTTATATGGGTGCGCTCCACGCCGTGCGAGGCCGACACGCCGGGGCCTATCACGGCCACCCGCACGTCGTAGCCGGCGCCCATGGTGGCGTGCGCGTCCGAGCCGTAGAACGGGAAGATGTCCACCACGTGCGGGATGCGCTTCTTCCTGGCCAGGTTCACCAGCCGCTGGCGCAGTTCGTAATCGTGCGGGCCGGTGGAATCCTTGGCGCAGATGGAGACCAGTGTCTCGTGGCCGTACACGTTATGACCCACCACGCCCATGTCCACCGCTATCATCTCGCGCACGCAGCGCGGTATGCCCGCGCTGGCGCCGTGGCCCACTTCCTCGTAATTGGAGAAAAAGAACGCTACGGGCATTTTTTTAAGTCTGGCGCCCGCGTTCAGGATCACTTCGGCCAGCACCGCGCAGCCGGCCTTGTCGTCCAGGAAGCGGGAGCGGATAAAGCCGGTGTCCGTGGCCTCGAAGCGGGGGTCGAAGAAAACGTAATCCCCGGCGCAGACGCCCAGTTTTTTGGTATCGGCGGCGGTCTTTACCTCCACGTCCAGGCGGATATGCATGTTCTCGGCCGAGCGCTCGGCTTTGCCGATATTGCGGTTCACGTGCGCGGCGGGATTGTCGCACAGCAGGGTGCCGCGCCATTTTTTACCGGCGGAGCCCAGCACCGTAACGTATTCCCCCTCGAAAGAATTCCACGGCCAGCCGCCCACCTGCGTTACGCGCAGCGTGCCGTCGCCCTGCAACTGCGTTACCATGGCGCCTAAAGTGTCCACGTGCGCGGCGCAGACCGTAACCGGCTCGGGGTGCTCGCACACCAGCAGCGCGCCCTTATTGGTAAGCGTGGGGTTAAGCCCGGCGGCCCTGAACAGGCCGGCCAGGAAAGCTATGGCCTCTTTAGTATACCCGCTGGGCGAATTTATAGCCTCCAGCTTGCGCAGCAGTTCCACCGTTTCGGAATTCTTCATGATGTTCTCCGTAAAACCGATCTTCGTCCCGATAATAATACAAAACTCCGCCCCTGCCTGAGAAAATTGGATATAATCGATTTTATGCTATTTAAACTTACGGCCGCGCTGGCTATTATATTTTCTTCGCGGTTCGCGTACGCCGAGGACGCCATGAAAACTACCGATCTGAAGTTGAAGCACAAAGCCCGCCTGGAGGCTATCCTGCCCGAATTCGAGAAATACGCGGCGGACACGTTCAAAAAAAGCGGCGTGCCGGGAATGGCCGTGACCATAGTACAGGACGACCGCGCGGTTTACCTGAAAGGTTTCGGCGTGCGGAAAACGGGCAAGTCCGCGAAAGTGGACGCCGATACCGTATTCCAGCTGGCTTCCATGTCGAAGCCTTTCACCGCCGGGCTTATCGCTTCTTTGGTCGGGGACGGGCTGCTGGCCTGGGACGGCAAGGTAACGGACACCCTGCCCGGGTTCGCGCTGTATGACCCCGCGGTCACCGCGCAGTTCTCCCTACGCGACCTGCTGGCGCAGCGCAGCGGGCTGCCGGAATATACCGGCGACGACCTGGCTTTTACTTTCATGTACGGGCTGCCGGAGATAATCGGCCGCATACGCTACCAGAAGCCGGCCGCGCAGTTCCGCTCCGATTACGGCTACCAGAACGTGATGTTCGCCATAGCGGGCGAAGCCGCCGCCGTAAGAACCGGCAAGCCCTACGCCGCTCTTATGCGGGAGCGCATTTTCACCCCCCTTGGCATGACGGCTACCAGCGCCGTATACGCCGATTACGAGAAAGCGGGGAACAAGGCCTTCTCCCACAGGATGGACAAAGGCAAGCCGCAGGTGCAGACCCCGGCTAAGGACGATATTTTCGCCCCCGCCGGCGGGATCTGCTCCACCGCGCGCGACCTGGGCCGCTGGCTGCGTTTCCAGCTGGCGGGAGGGAAACTGGACGGCAGACAGATAGTCGCCCGGGCCGCGCTGGAGGAAACCGAAAAGGCGCAGACCATCACTGACTCCGGCCCGGACTCCATCTCGGCTTACGGGCTGGGCTGGGAGCTCGAAAGCGCCGACGGCCGCGTCAGCGTCAGCCACGGCGGCGATTTCGGCAACGGCATAAGCACCATCGCCCAGCTGTGGCCTTCGGAGAACCTGGGCGTAGCCATACTCACTAACTCTTTTCCCGAGGGACATATACTGCACGCCGCGCTGATGAAAAAGCTGGCCGAGCTGTATTTTTCCGGCAAAAGCGATACAGACTGGTGGCCTGTCATAGAAGAGAAGTTTAAAAAAGCCGCCGCGGGGTCCATCCTGGACCCCTACGAGCATCTGCCGGCCGCCCCGAAGAAAAAGACCGCCGCTCTCAGGCCCGCCGCCTACAGCGGCGAATATCAGAACGATTATTACGGGAAAATACGCGTCCAGCCCGCTAAAAAAAGCGGCCTTCTTATCTTCTTAGGCAACAACCCGGAACCCGTGCGGCTGGCCCACTGGGACGGCAATACTTTCCGCGAGCCGGAGACGAATACCGGTGTAATTTTTACTATAGCCGGCGGCAAGGCCGATACGGTCAATGTGAAGCTGCTGGATTTCAAAGGCCGGAATTCAGTCTTCACGCACCGTGATAAATAGTCAAATAGTCAAATACGTCCCCTGCCTATAGGAAGCGGGCTTTCAGGCCTGCGGTGAAAGTGCGGCCGGGCTGGGGGAACCAGCCGTTGAAAGCGTCGGCGGTCTCGGCGTAATGGCGGTCGAA
This sequence comes from uncultured Elusimicrobia bacterium, assembly GCA_903879915.1. Classification (GTDB taxonomy): domain Bacteria; phylum Elusimicrobiota; class Elusimicrobia; order Elusimicrobiales; family UBA9959; genus UBA9959. Next base: position 40,432 of record CAIRNJ010000048.1, on the reverse strand, counting down.
GATATTGCCTACGCCCCCCCACACTTCCAACGCGCCTAACTTCCTGGCCGCGGTGAAGCCGAACACCCAGAATTCCGGCAGGCGCAGGCCGGTTTTCCCCCGCCCGGTATACTGCCTGGCAGCGCCGCGGCCGCTGAGGCCCAGGTCCAGGCCGGCGGCTTTAACCGTAACCGAGCCGGTGAAACGCTGCGCCGGGCTGAAGTTCAGCAGCTTGTAGCCGGCGCCGCCGGTCTTCACCATGCTTATATTGCGCACATAGCCGGCCGAGGCCGTCACCTCATCCGCTCTGTAACCCGCTTCGGCCTCCAGGCCGGTGTTAAAGCCGGCGTCCAGGTTGGCCGCCGCCCAGGTTACGGGGTCCAGCGCTATCCTGTCTTTAATGTCGGAATAATAGCCGGCCAGGCCGGCGTACCAGCCGTCGGGCGAGCCGTAAGACACGGCCGCATTGACGTTCAGGCTGGTCTCGGGCTTAAGCCCCGGGGCTGGCGCCGCCCAGGGGTTATAGAGGTCGGCGAAAGTCGGCGCCTGGAAGCCATAGCCGCCGGAGGCCGAGAACTTCCATTTTTCATCCGGCGCGTAAACCGCCGCCAGCTTGGGGCTGACCCGGCTTTTGAAGCCGGCGCTTTTATCCAGCCTGGCCCCCGGCGTCAGTTCAAGGCCTTCAGCCGGGCTGAAAGTTTTCTGCGCGAAGAAGCCGGCCGAATCCAGCGCGTGGTCGCCGTAAGTGCCGGAAGCCAGCCTGGAGACCGCGCTTTCCGCCCCCAGCACCGCGGTACGGGCCAGCGTCAGCCTGGCGGCCAGCGCTCTGTCCGTAACCTTCGCCCCGTTGAGCGCCCCCCACTGGAACGCTTCTATATCGTTCGAGGAAAGGGAGGAATCCACCCGCAGGGCCAGGTCATTGCCGCCCACGCTCCAGGAGCCGGACAGGAAATTCCGCTTCGAGGTCTGCCGGTCGGTAAGGGAATTTGCGGTCCGTTCTTTGGAGCCGTCCCAATCGGCCACCGGCACCGGCGTGCCGGACGGCAGCCCCGTTTTCAGGCGCGACACGAAGCCGGTAAAGGTAAGGCTGCCCGCCGCGCCCAGGGCCAGCGAAACGCGGCCGTTGGCGGCGGCCTTGTCCAGCTTCGAGTTCTGCTGGAAGCCGGCCGAAGCGTCCGACGAGCCGCCGAAGAAAACCTCCAGCCGCCGCCCGGCGGCGCCGGCCTTTACGGAACCGTGGCGGGCGGCATAAGAGCCGCAGGAGGCCTCCGCGCCGGCCAGCCTGGCCCCCGGGGAAAGGCGGCGCGTGAACAGCTGCACCACCCCGCCCTCCGCGTTGCCGCCGTATATGGAGGAGGCCGCTCCCGGAAGTATCTCGACCTTGCCCAGCCCCGCGGCCGGGATCAGGGAAAGATCTACCGTGCCGGTTATATCCGAGGGAACGCGGACATCGTCCATGAACACCGCCGTCTGCTTGGCCTGGAAGCCGCGCATCGAAACGGTGGCCAGGCCCAGCGGGCCGTTCAGCCGCCTGATGGTCAGCGGCAGCGAGCCCTCCAGCAGGTCGGCCAGGGAAGCCGTGCCTTGCCGCTCCAGGGCGGCGGCGTCCAGCGTTCTGGCGTCGACTGGCGGCAGCGCGCGGTAAGCGGCGGTCCTTGAAATGGAAAAAAATACGTCGGGGCCGGTCTTATCGGCGGAGTACAGGTCAGGGGAACAGAACAACAACAGGAACAACGCTGGCATGATCCTCATTTTTCCTCCCGCGGGACAGGCCGCGCCATAACAAAAGGCGGCCCTCCCTTAAAAGGAAAAATGCCGTCCCTCGCAGGCTGCGACCGTTCCGGCGGTAGACCGGGCTTAGACCGTCAGGGACGGACATCACCGTTGCGGGGCAGCTCCGGATTTACACCGGATTCCTCCGCCAGAACACGTTAATTATATCAAACTGCATCCAGCCGCGGAACCGGACCCTGCGGAGAAAGACGGGCGGGTGCGGGGATCCTACAGAAAGGGACCGCGTACAACTCCGCATAGCGGCCGGCAGGGACGGACAGGTATCATAGGAGCAAGACGGCAGAAGACCAAATAAGGGGACCCTATGATAATGAAAAAAATATTTACCGGGTGTGCATGCCCGCAGTCTTTCTTGCGGTGATGAGCGGCTTCGGAGGCCCCAAAGATGCCTCGGCCCAGGTGAAGGTGAATCTCAGCTTCAGCCTGGGAGTCGCGTTGCCGCAGGAAGTAGTGATGGTTCCCGGCGGCGTGTACTTCGTCCCCGGGCAGGACGCCGATGTGTTCTTTTACAGCGGGTTCTGGTGGGCGGCGCGCGACAGCCAGTGGTATCGCGCCAATGATTACAACGGAACATGGATAGTAATGGACCAGCGTTATGTCCCGGCCCCCGTGCACCGCATTTACCTGGTCCCTAATTACCGGGCGGTCTACGGGAAGCAGGAAGGAAAGCGCATCCCTTACGGCCAGTGGAAGAAGAACGGGTACAAGGGCTCGGCTCAGGAAAAAAGCGGAAACCCGGCAGCGCACGGGACCCAGGGCGCCGTTCAGGAGAACTATAAAGGTTCCGAAGACCAGGGCAAGCAGGTAAAACAAAAAGGAAAAAGCGGGAAAGAAAATAAAAAGGGACATGGGAAATAAAGTCCATGCCGGGGACTAAATCCCCCCGAAAGGGATTTTAGTCTTACTGCCTCCATCGAACCAAATTAAAAGGCATCCGGGACGCTGCACGATAACTCGATAACTTAAAATTCAGTCTGGATTCCTGTTATTGCCGGAAATAAAGCGATGATCGAGTTATCGTGCAGCGTCCCCTAACCTAAACAAAACCGCCGCGATGTCTCGCGGCGGCTTCTTACCTTTCTGAACCGATATCTTATTTCGCGGACGCTATGGCGATGCTGGCGAACGCGGCCTTCACTTTGCCGGCGGCGTCAAGGAACCCGGACACGATAAAGCCGGTGAGCTGCGGCATATTGAAAGGGTCCACCTTGGGGGCCACGGCGCCCTCTTCGCGGTCGGGCGTGGAAAGGTCGGTCATGAAATACGCCCCGGCCTGGGCCCTTTCCTGCCCCGCGTCGGTCGCGAAATAGGTCAGCCCGTACTGCATCCAGTCGCCGCCGGTGTAGAAAACCTCCAGCCGGCGCTCGAGGCCTTTCGCGTCCCGGAAGCTGAACACTTTTATCACGCGGGAATTCTCCTCGCTGGGCACCATTTTATAGATAGCGGGATAGGCCGAGACCACTTCGCCGTTGTGCGTGCATTTTTCGGTTATATCCGTAAGCCGTAGCTGGGCGGCTTTTTCCGGTTCCGCCGCGGGCACCGGGGCGGGCTGATACTGCTCCAGGGCGCTGTTCAGGGCCGGCGCCAGCTGCGCGTCGGTCCCGGCGATAACGGCCTCAAGAGCGGAATTGCCCGGGTTCGGCCGCGCAAAAGCGGAGCCGGACAGGGCTACAAGGAGAATACAGGCAACCAATTTGACGTACTTTTTCATAACACAAGCCTCCGAAATATAATTTTTATTATATTCCCGATACTTTGTGCTAAGTTCCGTTGTAGGTGGGGGAAACTTAACGCGCCCGCGGACTTTGCGAGACATCACTGCGGAGAGTAGTCTTAGGTGTTTAAGGATACCCGCGCAGCTTGTAAGATACGGAAAACACTTTCACTGCCTTACAATGTCGTAGAACTATTATAACAAAATCCGGGGGCGCTGTAAACGGCTACCGCCCGTTTATCACGTACTCCTGCGTGCCGCCCATGTCGGTGCGGAAAACGGTAACGCCGGCCGCCTGTAAATTATTCAAGGTCACGGCCGCGGGGAAGCCGAAAGTGTTGCCAGCGCCGACCTCTATGTACGCGTATTTCGGTTTTACCATGTCCAGGAAAGCCGTGCTGGTGGCCGTATTGCTGCCGTGATGGGCCACTTTCAGCACGTCCGCCTTCAATTCGGCGCCATAGGCGGCTATAAGGTTCGCTTCCTGGTCCGCCTGCATATCGCCGCTATAAAGTATGGTGGTATCCTGGTAGGTCACCTTCAGCACGATGGAGCAGTCGTTGAGCACGGCGCCCGAATTGCTGGCGCCTGGTGTAGAGCAGCTGTTGAGCACCTTCACCGCCACTTCGCCCGGGTCCCAGTCCAGGAGATCGCCGGCCGCTGGGTAGACCACGTTAACGCCTAGGGCGGCTATTTTCTCGCGCAAAGCCTTCGCGCCGGCCGCGCCGGTATTGTCTTCGCGCGTATCGTAAAAATTATCCACCTGCAGATGGCTAAAAACGTAGCCCAGCCCGCTGTAATGGTCAAGGTGCGGATGCGTCAGCACCACATGGCCGATATGCGTTATATTATGGTCGGTGAGGAACTTGACCAGCGGCGCCGTAGGGTTGGGGCCGCCGTCTATCAGCACGTTCTGGCCGTTGGGCAGTTCGAGGTACTCGGCGTCGCCCTGCCCCACGCTTATGAAATAAGCGTTCAGGGCCCGGGGCGCCCTGAGCGGGCCGGGCAAGAGCTCCGGCGCGGAGGGCGAGGGGACGGCAGGCGCGTCCGCGTATGAAAGCGCAGAGAGGTTATCGAAGGCGGCGGCGGCAAGCCCGCCCGCCGACAAAAAGAAAAGCAGGCAGGCACAAACGCCCGATATCGCGAGCAGCGATCTCAGACTTCCTGCCGCGCGGTTCTGTTCGATCATTCCCATAGAAGCCGCATAAACAGAAGTACTTTTAACATTAATGATAATCTACATCCGTTCGCGCCCGGCCAAAAGGGCTAAAAGGCCTACGAGCATACGGCCATTGGGGCAAAAAGGCGGACAACGCCGTTCGCGGAGGCCTGTTCCTAGATAGCCCGGCCTTCGAAATTCCCGCCGGTTATTGAAACAATGAGCATCTCCCGGCGGAAGCGGTAGCCGCGCGCGAAAGCGGTATTGCTGAGCAGCAGCGGCGGCGTGGACGCGATGGTGGCGTAGATGCGGCTGCGTTTTATCTTCGGCCTGTCGGCGGGATCGAGCAGGTTGGAATGCGCCACGGCTTCCAGAGTTTCCATGGCCCAGTAAACCGGCCAGATAACGGCCGCGCGCAGGGTCAATTCGGTCTTGGGCACTTTCAGCAGGAAAGACTCGCTAAGGTCGAGGCGGTCCATGGCCCAGGCTATCCATTTGCCGACCGTCTCCCTTATGCGCGGCATGGCGGCCGGATCAAGCAGTTCACCCGGCCTAAGATTGTTCGCGTTCAGGTCGGACTGCGGCAGGTAGCAGCGCCCCAGCCGCAGATCGGCGGCTATGTCCTTGAGCACATTGGTCATCTGCAGCGCGGCGCCTATCGCCTCCGCCTCTTTTTCCGAAGGGAAAGCCACGGCCGAGTGGCTGGCCCGCCTGATGGTCTCGCGGTAAAGCCGGGCCCAGAAAACGCCCGGCGCCCCGCCCACCAGGGAACAGTAGCGCTCAAGGTCCTCGGCCTCCTGCAGGGCCGCCGGCTGGCCGCCCGGGAAGCATTTTATATCCATCTCCATGCCGGCGGCCACCCCGCCAAACAGCGGGGTAAAAAGCTCCTTGTCGTGCGCCGGCAGGCGTTCGTAAAGCGCCAACAGCTTGCCGAGTTTGAACAGCAGCTCCTTCTCGCCGGGAAAGCCCGCAAGGGGAGCCAGCTTCCCTGAGAGCTCCTCAAGGCGGGCGGCGTTGCCGGGCGTATCCAGCCCGCGCATAAGGTTCAGGAACTCGAGCTTCTCCGGGGCGGGAACGCCGGGCGTGTCCACTACCGTATCCATGGCGCGGCAAAGCATATAGCCCAGGCCCATAAGCGAGCGGGCCGGCTCGGGAAGGATGTTGACGCTCAGGTAAAGAGTGCGGGAAACTTTTTTAAGGATGCTTTTGGTTTCTCCGGCAATAACGTCGCGTTTAGGCATGACCCTTAAATTTTACAAAACTTGTCCCCCACCTTTAAACTCTGAAAGCCTGGGACCGCCATGGGACCGGCCTAAGCCCGGTCCCAAAGGCCCAGGCGCGCCTGAGCAGTATGGCCCTTTCCCCCCTCCGCCGCGGTGTCTACAATATCAGCGTGTAAGGTAATGGTCCTCATGGGGGTATAATGATAAAAATTCTGTCAGCCGTTCTGCTGGTCTCTTCGGCCTGCCCGGCTTTTTCCTTCGACCTGCAAACCGTCAACGCCGCCGGCATAGAAAGAACCGGACCCGCCGCCGTGGAAGTCACGGCCGCCGCTGAAGTCCCGGCCGCCGTAAAAGCCGCCAGCCAGTACCTGTGGATGAGCGTCAGCAACAACGCCGCCATGAAGGAAGCCGACGCCAACGACTACGGCGCCCGCATAGAAGCGCGCGTGCGCGAAACTTTCCAGGACAGCTACGACGTGAGCCTGCGCTCGGACCTGAACAATTCCTGGGGGTCCATCCGAAAGTCCGGCACCTACTACACTCTTTCCGGCTCCGGGCTGTACCTGAACATGAGCGGCTCCAACGGCTCGTATTTCATCAACGGCAACGTGTCCGAGAACGGCCATACCACGCAGGTGAGCGTTAACGTGAGCAAACGCTTCGACGACTTCTCCTATAACATCTTCGGCAACGGCCTCAACCTGTATACGGACAGGAATTCGATCAACGGCAACTATGATACCGACCGCTTCTCCAAGAAAGCGGTGGCCGGCGTGGTTTCGCTGCTGCTGGCCGTGCAGGTGGAGAAAGGGCAGCCTAAGCACGAAGAGAAGGCGGTCAGGAACACCGAGCGCGTCTGGCTGATAACCAGGGGCGGCATGGGCTGGAACACCGTGGAGGCCAGCGACCCCTTCGCCCGCATTACGGTGGGGCTCAGGAAGATCTTCGACAGGGAGTACGACGCCGAAATAGAGGCCGGCGGCAGCCGGGTGTACGGCCGCGTCAGCAATTTCTTCAGCAGCCGCTACGAGCTGCGCGCGGGCCGCACCGACCTGAGGATGGAGGAATGGGCGGGCAGCTACGAGCTGACCGGCACGGTGGAGCTGCAGAACGCAGAAAAGCCGGAGCAGGCCGTGAAACTGGAGCTGCGCAGCCGCTTCGGCGACCAGTCTTTCTATATACAGGATACGGGGATAAGCCTTAACATCGACCGCGGCTCGATAAGCGGCGACGTGGATACGAAGCTCTACCCCAAGGAAGTGGTGGGAGCCGTCACCTCGCTGGTGCTGGCCTTCTACCAGGAACACCCCGGCAACCCTAACGGTTTTTAAGCTCCGCCACCGCCCGCCGCAGCTCCGCGTCCCGGGGCTGCAGCGCGGCGGCGATCTCCCCGTATTTAACCGCCGGCGCTTTTTTCCCCAGCTTTGAATAGCCGTAGAACAGATTGCGGTATTCCTCCGCCGGCGCGGGGTCCAGCGCCAGCGCCCGCTCGAACATTTCCACCCCGTCCCGGGTCCTGCCCAGCTTAAAAAGCAGTATGCCGCAATTGTTGTGGAGCATGGGCGACCCCGGGTAAACCTTCAGCCAGCGCTGGTACAGGCCAAGCGCCACGTCCGCCTGCCCCAGGCGTTCCAGCGAGGCCGCGGCCTTCGCCACCGTGGAATCGTCAATGCCGCCGGGATCGGTGTCGAAGGCGCGGGTGAACGCCTCCAGCGCCCGTTCATGCTCGCCGCGCTCGGCATACACCGTGGTCAGCTGCGCCCAGCCCGCGGCCTCGGCCAGCTCAAGGTTGAACGGCGTGCGGCTCAGGCACAGCAGCATGAGCGGCAGCGCCGCCAGGCAGGGTTTCCACACGCCTTTGAAGTCGAAGCCCGCCGCCGCCGTCAGCAGGCGGTCGGCGGCGGCTCCCGCGGCCGGCAGCAGGAAGACCAGCGCCGGCAGGCGGTAGCGGTCGCCCATTATAAAGAACAGCAGCGGCCCCAGGTAAGCCGCGAGCAGCAGCGCCGGCAGCCCGGAAGCTTCGCGCCACCGGCACAGGAAAAGCCCCGCCGCTCCCAGGCAGCCGATCAGCGCGAAAGGAACCAGCGGCCAGCCCAGCACGGTGCGGAAATGCTTTACGACGAACTGCAGGTCGTAATTATCAGGGATCTCGTACCAGTTCCAGAACAGCCAGAATTTAACCGCGGTAAGGCCCAGCCAGCGGGCGGGGTGTTCAACAATGAACGCCAGCCCTTTCCTGAACCAGAACGCCGACGCCTCCGAAGGCTTCAGCGGACGGCCGGCCAGCTTTCCGGCCAGGCCCGTCGATTGAGACTCCTCCAGCAGGGGGTCGGAGCTGATGCCCAGCGGAAAATTAGCGGTGCCGGTGGCCTCCGGGTTATTGCCTATAAAGAAAGTGAAGCCGCCGGTAGAATTCACCAGCACCAGGTCCCGGCTGGCGGCGAAGTTATGCACCGCGGCGGGCAGGATGGGCAGCGCCGCGCCCAGCAGCAGCGGCAGCGCGGCCGCCGCAAGGAACTTGCGCGCCGGTTCGGCCCTGCCGCGCCGCCGCAGCCAGAACCAGAAAAGGGCGGCAGGCACCAGCGCCAGGACGTTCGTGCGCATCAACGCGCAGAGGCCCGCCGCCAGGCCGCAGAACAGGTAGTCCTTTTTCAGGCCGCGCTCCCCGGCGCGCAGGGCCAGCAGCGCGAACAGCGCCGTGGAGAAAATGACGAAAGTTTCCTTGGTAAGCAGGCCGGTGCTGAAAATAAAAGGCCGGTAAAGCGCGCAGGCGAGGCCAGCCAGCAGCCCCGCGCGCGCGCCGAAGCAGCGCTCGCCCAGGCGCAGGATAAGCGCGCAGCTCAGAGAATCCACAAGGACCTGCAGCCACAGCACGCCGGCCGGATGATGGCCGAAAATTTTATAAAAAAACGCCAGGAAATAAGGATAGAACGGCGACTGGTAGAAAGCCGCGTGCCGCACCAGCTGCCCGCCGAGGATCTCCAGCGCCCATTTATCGTGCACCCAGGCGTCGGCGGACAGCGAGCCGACATAAGGCAGCCCCAGCCACTGGCCCAGGAATACGGCCCGCACGATAAGGGCGAGCGCGGCTACTGCCAGTACCCGCCGCCGGGAAAAGCCTTCGGTCAATTGTTTTCTCCCTGTCTAACCCGTTTTAAACCTGCAGCCCGGCCCGCCCGGCCTCGGCCGCCGCCAGGTTCGCGGCGGCCATGCGGCCGTAAACCGCGGCGGAATGCGCGGAGATCTCCTTAAGCTTCAGGCTGAAAGCCGCGGTGCCGCACAGCACGAAAAAGCCGCTGAGCGCCATTGTATGCGCCACGCCTATATGGCTGGCCGCCCAGCCGGCCAGCAGGCTGCCGAAAGGCGCCATGCCCATGAACGCCACCGAATAAAGCGCCATCACCCGGCCGCGCTTGTCGTCGTCCACCAGGGTCTGCACCAGGGTATTGGCGGAAGCCATGAAACTGATCATGCCGAAGCTGGCCATGCCGATAAAAACCGCGGAAAAAGCAAAAACGGTGGAGAACGAGAAAGCCAGCAGGCCGGTGCCGAAGATAGCAGTGAACAGCGGGATGCCGCGCTCGAGCCCCGAGGGATGCCTGCGGCCGGCCAGGCGCAGCGCCCCCAGCAGCGCGCCGGTGCCGGAGCAGGCCATAAGAAAGCCCAGCGTCCGCGGGCCGCCGTGCAGTATTTCCTTTACGTAGGCCGGCATCAGCACCGCGTACGGCATCCCCAGGAGGCTCCCCAGCGCCAGCATCAGCAGCACGTATTTTATGGGCGGGAAACCGAAAGCGTATTTCAGGCCCTCGGCGAAGCCGCCGCCGGCCTTCCGGCCGGCCGTGCCGCCGCCCGCCGGCATGCGCATGGCCCGCAGCGCGGCTATGACCGCGATATAGGAGAAGGCGTTGAGCAGGAAACAGATGCCTTCGCCGAAAGCCGCTATGCAGACGCCGGCTATGGACGGGCCTATCAGCCTGGCCGAATTGAACATCGAGGAATTGAGCGCGATGGCGTTGGCCAGGTCTTCCCGCTTCTCCACCATTTCCGACACGAAGGCCTGCCGGGCGGGAATGTCGAAAGCGTTGACGAACCCGAGCAGGGCGGCCAGCGTTATTATCTGCCAGACCTGCGGCGTGCCGGACAGCACCAGCGCGGCCAGCGCGAAAGCCTGCAGCATGGCCAGGCTCTGGGTTATAAGCAGTATGCGCCGCCGGTCGAAGCGGTCGGCCGTCACGCCGGTCAGCGGGGCCAGCAGCAGGCTGGGCGCCTGATTGGCGAAGCCGGTGACGCCCAGCAGCAGCGGCGAGCCGGTGAGCCGGTACACCAGCCAGCTGAGCGCTACCGTCTGCATCCAGGTGCCGATGAGAGAGATGCACTGCCCGCCGAAGAACAGCCGGTAATTCCTGTACTTGAAGGCCCGCAGCATCAGCGCGAGCCTGGACCGGTGGGCGGCGGGGTGGTCCGTCATTTTTTTATTATTTTTCCCAGTATGCGCGGGCCGCGGGCGCCGGTGGCCGACGGGCAATGGTTCACGGCGCCTTTCAGGGCCAGCCAGGCCAGCAGCGCGAAGCAGGCCGGCTCCTTGGCCAGCGGGTGCAGGCCCAGCTCGGCGGAGGACCGAACCTTTACGCCGGCCGGCAGCAACAGCGCGGCTATATTGTCCAGCAGCGCCGGGTTTAGCGCCCCGCCGCCGCTCACTATCAGCTCGCGCGTGCCGCGCGGCGCGAATTTCCTGAAAGCCAGCGCTATGGAGGCCGCGGTAAAAAGGTTCAGCGTGGCCAGCACGCCGGGCGCGTTGGCGCCGGTGACGCGTCCGAAATGCTTCTCAATGAACGCCTCGGAGAACTCGCTGCGGTCCAGCGACTTGGGCGGCCGCCTGCGGAAAAAAGGCATGGCCAGGAATTTCTCCACCTTCGCCGCGTCGGGTTCGCCGGCATAGGCCAGAGCGCCGCCGCGGTCGTAGGTCCGCCGGCCGCCGGTCAGCAGCGCCACGGCGGTATCCATCAGCGAATTGCCCGGCCCGGTGTCGAAGCCGAAAGTTCTGACGCCTTTACCGACGAAAGCGATATTCCCGACGCCGCCTATGTTCTGCAGCGCCGCGGGGCGGCCGCCGCCGGACAGGTATTCGTCCAGGAAAGGGATCAGCGGCGCGCCCTCCCCCCCGGCGGCCATGTCGGCGGGGCGGAAATCGCAGACCACGGGGCGGCCGGTCTCTTCGGCTATGAAGGAAGCCTCGCCTATCTGCAGCGTATGCCCGCGCCGCCCGGGGCTGTGCCAGACGGTCTGGCCGTGCGAACCTATGACGGCTATGCTTTTATAAGCCACCCGGTGCGTCCGGCAGAACCTGCGCACCATGCCCCCCCACAGGCGGCCCAGCTCGAAGTTCAGCGCGGAAAGTTCCGGCGCCTTCATTTCCCTGGCGGCTATTATTTTAGCCTGCAGCGCGGAGGAATAAGGGTAATTGGAGAATTTAAGCACCTTCAGCTCTTTGCCGGGGCCGGCCGCGCACAGGGCTATAGAAAGCCCGTCGGCGGAAGTGCCGCTCATCAGGCCCATTATTTTTTCTGTTTTCATATCAGTATTTTTCCACGCTGTATTTCACCAGCCGGCCGTTCTTGTAGCTGAACTTGCCGGAAAAATGGCCGCGGCGCTTGAGCAGGGGCAGAAAAACCTTGTCCCCCGCCCAGAGATTAAGCTTCAGCAGGTCGGCGTCCTTTATCCATTCCAGCTCGCCCTCGGCGCAGTCCCGCATGCGGCCGGTGAACTCCGGGGCGGTGAACACGAAAACGTACCAGTCCTCCCCCTTGGCGAAACCGGGGAAGGTCAGCACGCCTTTGAGCCTCGGATTCTTTATTTTAAGGCCGGCCTCCTCGCGCACTTCGCGGACCACGCATTCCTCGGGCGACTCACCGGGCTCGAATTTTCCGCCCAGGCCGTTCCATTTCCCTTCGTGGATGTCGTCCTGTTTTTTGACGCGGTGCAGCATCAGCGTGCGGCCGTTCCTGCGCAGGTAACACAGCGTGGCGAGTTTCATGGGGCCTTTATTTCAGGTCGTCGAACAGCCAGGTGCTGAGGTAGCGCTCGGCGGTGTCCGGCAGCAGCACCACTATGGTCTTGCCGGAGGCTTCGGGCCGCGCGGCCAACAGGGCGGCCGCGTGCACGGCGGCGCCGGCCGAAATGCCGGCGAAGATGCCCTCTTCCTTCATCAGCCGCCGGGCCATGCCTCCGGCCTCGGCGTCCGTCACCCGTATTATCTCGTCGAGGCACGCTGTTTTAAGCACGCCGGGCACGAAGCCCGCGCCTATGCCCTGGATCTTGTGCGGGCCGGCGGGCGCGCCGGACAGCACGGAGGAAGTGAAAGGCTCCGCGGCTATTATTTTAACCGCCGGCCTGCGCGCCTTGAGCACGTCGGCCACGCCGGTGATGGTGCCGCCGGTGCCCACGCCGGCCACGAAATAGTCCACCGCGCCGTCCGTATCGCGCCAGATCTCCTCGGCGGTAGTAGCCCGGTGCGCGGCCGGGTTGGCCGGGTTGTCGAACTGCTGCGGCATAAACGCCCCGGGGTTGGCCGCCTTAAGCTCCACGGCCCTGGCGATGGCTCCTTTCATGCCTTCGACGCCCGGCGTAAGCACTATCTCCGCGCCCAGCGCCCGGAGTATCTTCCGGCGCTCCGGGCTCATGGTATCGGGCATGGTCAGCGTAAGCCGGTAGCCGCGCACGGCGCAGACGAAGGCCAGGCCTATGCCGGTATTGCCGCTGGTGGGCTCTATGACGAGGGTCCCTTCTTTTACCAGCCCCTGCTCCCGCGCCGCGTCGAGCATGCTCAGCGCTACGCGGTCCTTAACGCTGGACGTAGGGTTGAAGAATTCCAGCTTGGCCAGCACCAGGGCCGTACTGCCGGCCGTCACCCGGTTCAGGCGCACCAGCGGCGTGGCCCCCACCAGTCCGGTAAGGTCTTTGGCGTATTTCATTTTACCTCCACCAGCTTGCGCAGCTCGTCCAGTTCCCTGTGCACTCGGCGCATTTCCTCGCTGCAATAGTCGGGCAGTTTATTGTGGTCGAGCTGGCCTTTAGCCGAAGCGCCGCCGTGCGCGCTGTGAGCCGGCACGCCGAAAACCGTGGTGTCGGGCGGAACAGCCTGCAGCAGCACCGACCCCGCGCCTATGCGCGAGCGGGCGCCTATGGTTATGGCGCCCAGCACTATGGCGCCGGCGCCCACCACCACGCCGTTCTCCAGCGTGGGATGGCGCTTCTTGTGCTCCAGCGAAGTGCCGCCCAGCACCACGCCCTGGTAAAGCAGCACGTCGTCGCCTATCTCGGTGGTCTCGCCTATGACCACGCCCATGCCGTGGTCTATGAAGAAGCGGCGGCCTATGGTAGCGCCGGGGTGTATCTCTATGCCGGTAAAAAAGCGGGCGAAATGCGACAGCAGGCGGGCCGGCAGGTAAAGGCCCAGCCGCCAGAACCAGTGGGCGAGCCGGTGCACCCACACCGCGTGCAGGCCCGGGTAGCAGAGCAGCACTTCCGCCCAGCCGCGCGCGGCCGGGTCTTTTTTGAACACAGTCCGTATATCTTCAAGAAAACGCATGTTCCCTCCGGCCGTACAGCTCTTTTCCGCCCTGAAAAGCAGCAACCATTATATAACTTTTGTATTGTTCAGCCGCCGGCCGGCCTAAAGCCGGAGATGACGGACAGCAGTTCCAGCGGCCCGCCCGTTTTCACCGCGCGCACTTCGCGCACCAGCAGCAGCAGCGGCGCCACCGCCAGCGCGCGCAGCGCGGCTGAAATGAACAGCAGGAAAATGAATGAGCTGCCCCAAACGGCCGGCAGGCGCCCGTACAGCCAGCCGCCGGCCAGCGCGCCGCCGAACTGGGCCAGGCCGCCGATAAAGCTGTAAAAAGCGTTGTAGCCGGTGCGGGAGTGGGCGGGGGCCGTTTCATAGATGAAATTATTCATGCCTATCAGGTAGGCGCCCCAGATAATGCCGGAAAATATTTCCACCACGGACAGGTAATAGAAATTCCGGCTGAAGGTCCAGAACAGCGGCACCAGAGGAATGAGCAGGAAAGCCGCCTTGAGTATCCTGACGCTGCCGTAGAGGTCGGCCAGCCGGCCCCAGCGCCGCATGAACAGGTAGGTCATCAGCGGCCCCACGCTCATCAGCACCATGTAGCGGGTATAGCCGCAGCGCAGATCGGACAGCGCGTAAACCCCGAAGAAAGGCGCGGACAGGTAGGTGGAGCACAGCAGCAGGAAAACCGAAAAGAACAGCGCCGGGATGCGCCCTTTGCGCAGGTCCAGGGAGGACAGGAAATCCACGCCCGCGCCGCGCGGCATGTGGTAGCTGTTGCGCGGCTCGTACATCAGCGTAAGGTAATAGAAAGAGGCCAGCCGGAACGCGGCGGCCGCGGCGAAGATGAAAAAAAAGCCCCACAGCGCTGCTTTCTCCCAGAGCCCCAGTATCCTGGCGGCCAGGAAGCTGGCTGCGAAGAAAACCACGCCCACCAGCTGCGAACGCAGCCCGAAGAAATTTCCCCGCTTCGACGGCGGGATGTATTCGCCCATCAGCACCGCCCAGGGCGGGCCGGACAGGTTCCCCGCCACCGTGTACACCGCCGTCAGGGCTATGAACGCCGCCAGCGCCCAGCGCGCCGGCAGGAAAACCGCGGCCGCCGCGCCGGCCAGCGCCGCCGCCTGCAGGCCCACGGCCAGCAGCATGGCTTTCTTGCAGCGCCCCAGCGCCAGCACTATTTTCTCGGTGAACAGCTGGCAGAAGGCCGAAGCCAGCGGCGGCAGCGACCGCAGCAGGCCGATGCCCATGGGGGTGGCGCCCAGCGCCAGGGCGAAAGGCACGCCGTAGGGGTCGGCGAAACCGCTCATCAGCGCCCAGGCGACGCCGTCCTTTATGGAGGCTTTCACGCTGGTTTTAACGCGCTGTTTTTGCATTGGGTCTATTAATTATATAAATTATCGTCTCAGCGGACGGGCAAGGGGGCGGCTATGAACGAAATAAAAACTCTGCAGGGACATACGGAGGGCGTGCTCGCCCTGGCTTTCTCGCCTTGCGGTAAATTCCTGGCCACGGCCGGCGCCGACAACACCATAAGGCTCTGGGACACCCCGGACGGCATCGAGATCCGGACCCTGCAGGCCCATAAAGGCAACGTCCGGGCCCTGGCCTTCTCTCCCGACTGCGGCATCTTCGCCTCGGCCTCCTGGGACAAAACGGTAAAGCTCTGGCGCACCTCCGACTGCGCCACGCTGGCCGAAGCCGAAAAGCATACCGCCGCTGTGAACTGCCTGGCCTTCTCGCCCAACGGCAAGCTGCTTTTTTCCGGCTCGGACGACGCCGCCATCAAAGTATTCTCCTCCCCCGGCGGTTCGCTGGAAAATACCATAAACCCCGGCATGGGAGACATAAAGGCCCTGGCGGTCTCGCCCAAAGGGCTGCTGGCGGCCGGCGGGGTGGACCTGCAGCTGCTGGAACCCACGGGCAAGCTGCTCAAGGACAACGACAACTACCTGCACGGCGTTAAGCAGCTGGCTTTCTCCCCGGACGGAAAAATGCTGGCCGTGGCCACCGGCATGGAAAAACGCTACGAGATCTGGAACGCGGAAACCCTGGAAGAGGCCGGCTCGGTGAAAGACTCCGACTGGCTCAACTGCGTGGTTTTCACCACCGACAGCAGGTTCCTGATAACCGGCGGCATGGCCGTAAAGCTCTGGGACCCGGCCACCGGCGCCTGCGTTAAGACCTTAGAAGGCCATACGGACGAGATCTACGGCGTGGCGGTCTCCCCGGACGGTAAACTCCTGGCCTCGGCCTCCAACGACAAGACCGTGAAGCTCTGGGCCCTGTAAGGGCCGCGGCGCGGCGCGCCGGCAGGCCGCTATTCGTTACAATTGTAATGCCGATTTTTTGTAGAATAGTAAACGTTGATAAATTAATTAGGAGGGTTTAATGAGAAACACAGCGATCTTAGCAATAGTCCTCGCGATGGCAGGCAATGCCGGCGCAGCCGGTTTCCGCCTGGCGGAACAGGACGCGAAAGCGACAGGTATGGGCAATTCGTTCGTGGCGGTAGCCGACAACGCCTCGGCGGCCTGGTACAACCCCGCGGCCATTATAGGCCTTGAGGGCACCAACCTGTCCCTGGGCAGCGTAATGGTGGCTCCTTCCATGGACCACAAGAACGAGGTCAGAGCTACCTCCACGGACAAGATAGAGAACGTGCTCCACGTTCCTCCGCATTTTTACGCCACGCGCAAGCTGGCCCCGAAAATAGCCGTCGGCCTGAGCGTGAACGCTCCCTTCGGCCTTTCCACCAGCTGGGATAAGCTGGCCGCCAATACCCGCGAGATAGCCACTAAATCCGAGATACAGGCAATATACACGAACCTAAACGGCGTTTATAAAGTGAACGACGCCCTTTCCGTGGCCGCCGGCGCCAGCTACGTAAGCCTGGACGCGACCATGAACAAGAAGGTGGAGTTCGGCACGACCAACGTAGAACAGACCCTGAAAGGCGACGGCAACGGCGTAGGTTTCAACGTCGCGGGCCTGTACAAATGGAACAAATGGCAGTTCGGCACCAGTTACCGGAGCGCGGTAAAGATAGACGTGGACGGCAAAATAAATCTCCCGACCACCGGCACGACGCTTAACGCTCTGGCGGCCGACAACAGGAACGCCAAAACCAAGATAACCATGCCAGACATGTTCCAGCTCGGCGCGTCCTATAAATACAGCGACACCTGGCTGTTCTCGGGTGAAGCGGATTACACCAACTGGACCACCTACCGCCGCCTGATAATAGATTACACCAGGAATACCGGCGCGGCCGCCCAGACCATAGACGACAAGAACTGGACCAGCGTATGGGCCCTTCGCGCCGGCACCGAGTATAAAGTATCCGACGCCTGGAAAGCCCGGGCCGGTATTTTCTATGACTGGACCCCCGTCACGGAAAAATACTTCGAGACCCGCGTACCCGACGCTGACCGGCTGGCCTTCTCCATAGGCGCGGGCTACACCAAAGGCAACATAACCGTGGACGCTTCCTATATGTATCTTAAGTTCATGGAAAGGAAGATAGACTCCAGCGTGCAGGACGACGGAGCCACTATCGGCGGCAATTACCTGAACGGCAAGTACAACGCCTCGGCCATGCTGCCGGCCATCACCGTAAGCTACAAGTTCTAAGCTTACAGGCGCAACGCCTAACGAACCCCGTCCGCCCCGCGGACGGGGTTTTGTTTTACCCCGGCGTCCGCTTAATAAATTTACTGCCTGCTCCGCCGGCCCGCCCCGGCTTTACACAGAATTTACATTCCGGTATTTCCCGAATTCATATAATTAGCGCATAGTATAATATCTAAACAGGAGCCTATAAATGCCCGAAGCCCCCGTCCACTCGCCCGACTACCGCCGCCGCCGTTTCCTGAACTGGTTCCCCCTCGGCCTCACCTACGCCACGTTCTACATGGGCCGCTACAATCTTAACGTCGCGTCCAAGAGCATGATGGACATGTTCCACCTGAGCAAAGGGGAATTCGGCATCATAGCCACCGCCGGGTTCTGGACCTACGCCCTGTCCGTGATGTTCAACGGCCCGCTGGCCGACCGCATCGGCGGCAAGAAAGCCATACTTTTCGGCGCGCTGGGCGCTTCGCTGCTGAACCTGGTGATAGGCCTGCTGTTCCTCAACGGCTGGAGCACGAAGCTGATAGTCGGCATGTCGCTGCTCTACGCCGTGAACCAGTACTTCCAGTCCTTCGGCGCCTTGTCCGTGGTGAAAGTGAACGCCCCGTGGTTCCACGTGAAGGAGCGCGGCGTGTTCGGCGGCATCTTCGGCATAATGATCTCCGGCGGCTACTTCCTGGCCATGACCGTGGGCGGCTGGATAATGTCCACCATGCCCTGGTACATGGTGTTCCTGATACCTTCAGCCGCCATCTTCATCATGTTCCTCGTGGACCTGTTCATGGTTAAGGACACGCCCGAGGACGCCGGCTTCGAGAACTTCAACACCGGCGACGCCTCCTCCCACGAGAAAGACAACGCCGTACCCCTTAAATTCGGCGAGCTGATGACCCGCGTGTTCACCAACCCCGTGATAGTCACGCTGGCCGTCTCGGAATTCTGCACCGGCTTCGTGCGCCAGGGCCTGCTGCTCTGGTTCGTGCCTTTCCTCAGCGAGGTGCACAAGATAGAGCACGGCGGCACGCTGTTCACCATCGCCACCTCCGGCATCACCGTGGGCGGCATCCTGGGCGGCATCCTGTGCGGCTACATGTCCGACAAGCTGTTCCAGTCGCGCCGCCCGCCGGTGGCCTTTATCTTCTACCTGCTGCAGATAGTTTCGCTGTTCATACTCGGCCAGACGGCCAGCCCGCTGGTGGCGTCGTTGATGATAGGCGTCTCCTGCATGTGGATCTTCGGCGTGCACGGCATGCTCACCGGCACCGCCTCCATGGACTTCGGCGGCACAAGGGCGGCCTCCACGGTGGCGGGCCTGCTCGACGGCGTGCAGTACCTGGCCTCGGGCCTCACGGGCTTTCTGATGGGGCATTTCCTGGACAAATGGGGCTGGGGCTCCTGGACCTACATGATAATGCCGTTCTCGCTGGCCGGCGCGCTGCTGATGACCCGCCTGTGGAACGCGGTCCCGCTCAATAAGCCCGACACCGGCGAGCCGGAAGACCACCGGCCGCTGGTGGAAGACGAAGCTTAGCGGAAAGCTCACGCTTGCCGGCATAGGACCGCGGGCCGCCCCGCGGTCCTTTCTTTCCCCCTGTTAACGGCGGCGCCGGCCGCTGTCCCTGCCGCCCGCCCTCTTTTCCTTAATATAAGAAATCCCCAAGCCCCCCGGCCGGGATAAAGTACCCAGGGAGGCCTGGGTCCGACTGCCCATGACCGCGCGCGCCGGATGTAATACAATGTATTACGCTGTTATTACTGCGTTGTGCATTGTTTAGGCGGGAATTAACGCGGTTTGGTACAGGAGAAACGATAAATGGACACAAAGAACACGGTTCGCGCGGTTTCGCTCTTGACGCTAGGTATTGTTTTTTTAACGCCCCGATGCCCTCTTTCAGCCGCGGTGCCCCCGGCGCCGGCACAGAGGATGAATATCAGTTTCGACGGCGCTCCGGGCGCGTATCCCTTAGTTTCCGCGGACCTGCCCGCCGTCACCGCGGTGCCGGCGCCGGCCGCCGCCGGGCAGCTCCCCGAAGCGTCGCCCTACCCGCTGGGACAGGCGAAGGCCTGGGAGGACTATTTCTGGCAGCTGGGCGGCATGGTCAAGCCGGGCGGGCTGGCCGACTGCGGGCTGAATAAACTGCAGTTGCTGGTGGACGGGCCGGAGGTGATGCGCGCCGCGGGCCCCGACCTGCGCGGCGCCAGGTCGTTCATCCATATTGAGATCTTCCAGTGGCAGGCGGACGAGATCGGGGCGAAGCTGCGCGATCTCCTGGCGGCAAAAGTGAAAGCCGGCGTACGCGTAAGGATAATGCTGGACCGCCTCGGAAGCTCGCTGATGATAGTGGGCAGCAGGGAGAACAAGTTCGTGGATTCCATGCGCGCCGCGGGCATAGAGGTAAAGGTGCGCCCGTTCGAACTGCTGCACCTGGACCACCGCAAGGTCATAGTGATGGACGACGGGACCGGCGGGCTGGTGGGCTATACCGGCGGGATGAACATCGGCGAGGATTACCAGCTGAACTGGCACGACCAGCAGACGCGCGTTACCGGGCCCGCGGTAGCGCAGCTGCACAAGTCTTTTCTGGAGAAATGGAAAAAGGCGGCCGGAGAGGAGCTTTCAGGCTTCCCCGAGCCGCGGCCGGAGGAAGGCGGCGTGCGCACCTACGTCATCATGCATAAAGGAGGCGGCGCCGACCATAACATAAAGAGCGCCTACATTCTGGCCATCAACACCGCGCGCGACCTTATCCGCATAGAAGACCCGTATTTCACCGACCGCGAGGTAATAAAGGCGCTGATCAAAGCCGCCGCCGACCCCCGGCGCCCGGGCCTTAAAGTACAGCTGATAGTGCCCGCCAAGAACGACATGCAGATAACTCTGAGCGCCTTCCGCTCGCATTACAAGGATATGCTGAAGGCGGGCATAGAGATATACGAATACCAGCCGCGCATGGAGCACCTGAAAGTGGCGGTAATGGACCATCTCTGGGCCACGGTGGGGTCGTCCAACCTCGACCCCCAGAGCCTTAGATATAACAACGAGATGAACCTGCTGGTGCTGGACCGGGAATTCGCGGCGCAGCTCGATACCCGCATTTTCGACAAGGATATCGCCCAGAGCCTGCGGATAACCGGCGCCAAGTTCGACCTCGGCAACGCTATCGCCGGGCACCTGCCTTTCCTGGCCCCGCAGACTTCTTTGCCTGTCGACCTGGCCGGACTGTGAACTTCATGAATACAATGACAGGACCTGATAAAGTTAAATTCCCGGGCCTTCTTGCGGCGGCGGCCCTGCTCGTTCTGCTGGACTGCTCCCCTCTGGCGGCGGCAGGCGCCGGCGCGCTGACCGGACTTGTTTCCATGGCCGGCCCCGGCGCCGCCGTTATGGAGAAGGGCGGCTGGCAGACCGTGGCCGTCTCTACGGCACAGGGCCCGGCCGGGCCTGCGGACGGGCAGTCGGCGGGCGAGACCGCGTTCTGGGAAAAAATGCAGGTAAAATTCGACGTCAACAGGGATATCTGCGACAAAGCGAAGATCCCCCTGAGCTTCGACGTCAGCCCGACCAGCCTCGCCGGAGTTGAAGGAGCCGTTGTGGGCGTCGGGGCCGGGCTGCACCGCGACTTCCGCCGTTTTCCGGACGGCCGCCTGGCGCTGACGGACGCCGTCGCGCTGAGGATGAACCTCGGCCTGGAAACCCCGGCGCTAGACGCCGGCGCGGGGATCTCGGTGGGCCTTAAGGCGGGAGTCCGGCTGGAGGGCGAGTCGGTAGTTATCCGCGACCTCGGCTACGTTAAAAGCTGCGACCAGCTGCGCGTGCTGCTCAACCCGCTCAAGATAAAGACCATCCTGCCGCTGAACGCGAAACATATTTCCGAAATGCAGGTGGGCGAGCTGTGGAAAATGCCCGTGGTCTTCTGGGCCGGCCTCTCGCCTTCGGTAGGCGCCACGGCCTATCAGACCACCGTCAGCGTCTCTTTCACCAGCGCCCGCGAATACGTCCCCACGGTCTCGCTTTTCCGCAGGGGCGAGAAGGAGCTGCGCTTCCGCCTGCGCATAGACAGGGCCGTGATCCGCGCGGCCGGCGGCTCGGTAAGCGCGGGATTGTTCCCGGAGCATACGGCGCTGGACGCCATCCAGCCGCAGCTGGAGAGCTATCTCGGCGGCACCGTAGGCGCGCCTGCGGCGAAGAAGATAGTGGAGGTCTTCAAGAATTACCTGACTGCCAGCTTTAACCTCAGCCTGGGCCAGCGCAAGGGGCAGCGCATCCTCATAGAGTACGTGCTGGACCCGACGGACGCCGGGCAGATGGAGGCGCTGGCCGCCCTGCTGCAGGGCGGTCAGCTCGACAACCTCCGGCAGCTGGCCAGGCTGGTGACCGCCTGGCGCTACCTGCCGGGGCACGCCAGCCTGGAGAGCGCGCAGGAGCTGGACAGGCTGCAGGCCAAATGGGGCGGCAGGCTGGAGACCGAGCCCGCCTACGCCGGCATGGACGCCTATAACGACCATGTGCACAGCGTGGACCTCCACGTTCCGCTGATAACCAACCAGCGCAACGCCTCCGGCCTGCGCTACGACCGCTTCACCGCGGCCGGG
The DNA here is from genome assembly GCA_903879915.1 of uncultured Elusimicrobia bacterium. Classification (GTDB taxonomy): domain Bacteria; phylum Elusimicrobiota; class Elusimicrobia; order Elusimicrobiales; family UBA9959; genus UBA9959. The sequence continues at coordinate 18,767 of CAIRNJ010000048.1, read as the reverse complement.
GGCGGCGCGGTCATGACCGTCTATCATAAATACAAGAACCGGGATTCCGATTTCTTCCCCGTTCCCGTGGCCGGCCCGCTGATCAGGCACGACAGCAGCCGCAACGCGTACGCGCTGACCACGAAAATCTCCTCCGAAGCGGCCAGCGGGCCCGCGCTGGTGTACCAGCAGTTCGAAAGCGAGGTGCGCCACCACGACCACAGCGCCCGCGAGATGCTGGAGGAGGCGAACAACGTAGTGAAGTACGCCGGCGCCAAAGGCGACGGAATAAACCCGGCAACGGAACTGCCGCTGGACGCCATCCAGCCGCCGCGCCCGCAAACCTCCGGCGTAGGGCAGGACCATGTTTACGGGTCTGCGTTCATGTCCTTCAGCCTGGCTTTCAGCGCCAGGGCGGTGGCCGACATCCTGGCCTCCCCCGCCAGCCTTATAGTAAAGTCTTTTTTCAACGCGCTGGACGCCGCCGCGGGCGGGATAATGATGAAAGTGCTTTCGGTCTCCACGGTGGACGAGAACGGCGGCCTCAGCTACTCCCGCCGGGACATAGCCGGGGTAGTGGACCTGACCGGGGATGAATTCAAACCCGGGTTCGGCATAATGGACATGATCGCCAAACTTTGCGCTACCGCCGCCAGGGTGGTGGCGGATATCGCGAGCGTGCGCGCCCTGGCCGACCCGGACCTGAAGGCCGAGAGGCTGGCCAGGCTCATGGGCGGCGAAGGGAGCTCAGGCCTGGCCTACACCGGGCTGCTCCGGGTGCTGATACAGCTCGCGGAGCCGGCCGACGTAGCGGCACAGCTCAGCTACCGCGCCGACAAGAAGATAAAGGGCGAACAGGACAGCTCGGCCCGCCTAGCGCTCAACGGCGGGCCGGACAGCGCGGCCGCGGCCGTACAGCGCGGGCTCGAGCTGAATAACGGCCGCTATTCGAACCCTGCGGCGCTGAGCGATTGAGCACGGAAGGCCCCCCGCTTTTCCCGGCAGGAATTTGCCTAACGGCGCGTATTGTCGCATAATAGCAGGGGCCCATGAACAGGAACAAGGAGAGCCGCTGATGATACGCTGGTGCGCGTACTGCCAAAGCTATCTGGGCGAATGTGCGCCTTTCGATAAATATAATCTGACGCACTGTCTCTGTGAGAAATGCGACGCCAGCGGCATAGCCGGGAAGAATGACGTTTCCGAACGCTTGCAGCCCTTGGTAGCGTTTTTCACGAAACTCAGGGACGAGGTCAGGAGCGGCATAAATTCGCCGCCGGAGTGGTGGGTTAAAGAAGGTTTTGCCCTGGGAATAAAACCCCAGGACCTGCTGATAGGGATAATACAGCCCGCTCTTTACGAGATAGGAGAACTCTGGGCGAAGGGCGAGGCCACCGTAGCAACCGAGCACCGCTTCAGCTCGTTCGCGGAAAGAATGGTCACGCACGTCCAGGCGCATTATCCGGAACTTGGGAAGAACAGGCAGGCGGAAAAGCCGGATGTCCTGCTGGCCAACATCGACGGGAACTATCACACCCTCGGAGTGAGATTCCTTGAAACCAGCCTGCTGTCCGCGGGGCTGAAAACCTTCACCGTGCTGCCCGGCCTTCCCGGGCGTGAAATACTGGGGCTGATAAGTTCCCTCCGACCTAAGGTGCTGGGGCTGTCCGTCTCGCTGGCCCCGCAGGTCAGGGACCTGCGGGCGCTGGCCGCTGAAATAGTTAAAATCCCGAAAAACAAAAGGCCCCTTGTCCTGGCCGGCGGCGGTCCCATAAAGGAAGGCCTGCTGCTGCCGCCCGAACTGGCTGTCATATCCTGCCGGAATATCACCGACTTCCCTATCAAGAAAGTCCGCGCCCTGAAATAAACCGGCACGGACCGTAGTACTACCTACCAGGCCGGGCAATATTCCGAATAGCCGGCCGGCCGGCCAGGAGATACACTTATCTCAGGCCGGCTTTACCGGTATAAAAGGGGAGAGATCAGAACGCTGGACCTTACGGTTCCTGCCCCCGCGACCGCAGGCTTCGGCACAAGGATAAAAATATGAAAATAATATCGATAATAGCGCTGGCGGCCTGGCTTGCTCCCGCGGCCGGCGCGCAGAATACCGCCGCCCCGGCGCAGCCTTCTTTAGACAAACCGGCCCAGCCTTCGGCAGCAGCGCCCGCGCAGCCTTCCTTAGAGAAGCCGGCCCAGCCCACATTGGCAGGACCGGCCCAGCCCGCGGCCGCGCCTTCGGCACAGCCTACAGCCGTTCCCGCCGCGCCGGTAGTCACGTCGCCGGAAGCCGTCTTCTTCCGCCCCGTGAAGAACCCCGTCCCCACGCTTACCGTTACAACGGCGCCAGCCTCCGCTTTTTTCCGCCCCGTACAGAGCGCCTTACCGGCGCTGGGCGGCACCGCGGAACCGGGTGAGAAAGGATTCCGCCCCTTTCACAGCACCACCACGATCGGGGCCTTTACCCCGGCCTCCGCACGGCAACTGACCGTCGAGGAACTCAGGAAGAACGATATCGATGAAATAAACACGCTCAAGCAAAGCCTCAAAGGAAAGCCGCAGGCCGAATTCGACAAAGCGGTAAAAAGCAGGAAAACCGGACAAAACGCCGCGATCAAAGCGCGGCAGAACTCAGACAAGGCCGCCGCGGCGAAACTCGCACACGGCCACCCCAAGCCGCCAGGGCCGGTGAAAATATCTACTGAACCCGTAACCTACTGATACATAAAAAAAGCCCCGTTGCCGGGGCTTTTTTATTAGATCATTGCTGCTCTAGGCCTGGTAATTCCCGGCCGGGGGCAGCGCGGAAACAAGGCGCGCCAGTTCCACGGCCTGGTTTATTAAACCTTTTATTTTTTCCGGGGTTAAAGAACCCTCCGGGCCGCTTTCGGGCTCGAATTCCATCTTTTCATTCTTAAGCTGGCAGGTGACCCTGCCGAAGAACTCCGTGAACAGCGGCCAGGCGGCATTGTTCCCGAACAAAGCTTCGGCCGCCGGCCGCGGTTCGCCGCGCACGGCCAGCAGGCCGGCCCAGGTCCAGGCGGAGGAGTCCAGCTTTTCCGGCAGGAAGCCGAGCGGAGCCTGCAGGATAGAATCCGGCCCTACGTAGAAAGAAAGCCCGGCCGGGTTGGGCAGTTCCACGGTAAAAACATAAGCCTCGAAAGTATTGCGCGAATAGCCGCCGACTCCCCTGGAAGTAGTCTCGCGCCTGCTCACGCGCACTTTGAAGCCGCCGAAATCTCCCTCCATTTCCACCCGCTCCGAACCGGCCAGGCCCAGCGCGCCTTTCACTTCCAGCCCTACCTCGCCGGCCAGGCCTTCCTGCGCCCCGGCCGCCGCGCGGGACTTGCCCATAAAAGCCAGCACGATGCCAGCCAGCAGCGCGGCGAAAGAGCCCACCGTAGTCGGGTTCACTCCCCCGGTACCGGCGTTCATAAAAACATAGCCGCCGCCCAGCCCCAGCGCCACGCCAGCGATCAGCATTAAATAACCCGAAGAGGTCCTGTCCATGAAAGCTCCTTGTCCGGCCGTTCTAGAACATTCTATCAAAAGCGCGTAATTTCACGGGCACTGTATCACGCCCTGCGCCCAGAGGCGGCCTGTACGGGCCCGGCATACCACCGCCGGCCTATCCACAGCGAAACGTTCACCAGCCCTATCAGCACCGGCACTTCCACCAGCGGCCCGATAACGGCGGCAAAAGCCGCGCCGTGCCCGATGCCGAAAGTGGCGATGGCCACGGCGATGGCCAGCTCGAAGTTATTCGAAGCGGCCGTAAAAGATAAAGTAGCCGACTCCTCGTAAGTCGCCCCCATTTTTTTGCTCATATAGAAAGAGGCGAAGAACATGATGACGAAATAGACCAGCAGCGGGACCGCCACGCGCACCACGTCCAGCGGCACCTTAACTATGTTCTCCCCCTTTATGGAGAACATCACGATTATCGTAAAAAGCAGCGCCACCAGCGTCAGCGGGCTTATGACCGGGATGAACTTCTCCGAGTACCAGTCCCGCCCTTTGGCCGCGATCAGCGAGAACCGCGTGACTATACCGGCGATAAAAGGAATGCCCAGGTAGATGAACACGCTTTTCGCTATTTCTCCCATTGTAATATTCACCACCGCGCCTTCTAGCCCCAGCCAGCGCGGCACGATAGTGATGAAGAACCAGGCGTAAACCGGGAAGAGCAGCACCTGGAACACGGAGTTGAAAGCTACCAGCCCCGCGCAGTATTCACGGTCGCCTTTTGCCAGATCGTTCCAGACGATGACCATGGCGATACAGCGCGCCAGGCCTATCATTATAAGGCCCACCATATACTCGGGCTTGTCCCGCAGGAAGATAACGGCCAGCGCCGTCATCAGCACCGGGCCCGCCAGCCAGTTCTGGAACAGGGACAGCGCCAGCACTTTTTTATTGGCGAAAACTCTGTGCATTTCCTCGTATTTAACCTTGGCCAGCGGCGGGTACATCATCAGTATCAGGCCGATGGCGATGGGAATGGAGGTGGTTCCCACGCTGGAAGCCGCGTTAAAGTTCGCCACCGCCTGCGGCCACAGCCAGCCCGCGCCTACGCCGGCCGCCATGGCGAGGAAGATCCATAAAGTCAGGTACCGGTCCAGGAAGGACAGTTTAGCTATTATTCTGTTCATTTTATGTTCTCCAGGATTTCAGGCAGTTCTTTGACGAACCCTTTTATCTCGTCGCGCACCCGGCGGTAAACAGGCAGCGCCGCCTCGTCGGAAGCGTCCTTGCCCGCAACAGTGCCGGGGTCGTCGAAACCGCGGTGCAGCTTAACGCCCATCCCCCGGTAGACGGGGCAGGTTTCACGGGCGTTGTCGCAGACCGTCACCACAAGGTCGAAGGCAGTATCTTTAAAAACCTGCACGCTCTTGGGAACGCCGCCGGAGATATCCACGCCGGCCTCGGCCATAACTTTTATGGCCCGCCGGTCCACCTCCGCGCCCGGCGCGGTGCCGGCGGAGCAGGCCTCGATAACCCCGGGATGCAGTTTTTTCGCCCAGCCTTCGGCCATCTGGCTGCGGCAGGAATTTCCGGTGCAGAGGAACAGCACTTTTTTCATTTCTTTTTCAGCGCGAACACCGTTATGCTCGAAGCCGCGCCGTCCAGCGTTTTGCCGGCCTTAGCGGTAAAAGGGTCCAGCTCCAGGTCCGCGGCGCGGTAGGTCCTGTCCGCAAGCAGTTTTATACCCTTGAAACCTGCGGCCTTGATTGCGCCCAGGTACTCCCGGCGCTGCTGCGCGCCGGCCACGCAGGCGGCGTAAAGCCCGGCGTGTTCTTTCAGCGCGGGCGGCAGTTCGCGGTTCAGCACAATATCGCTCACCACTATAGAACCGCCCGGCCTGAGGGCGCGGAAAGCCTCCCGGAACACGGCGGGCTTGTCCGGTGAGAGGTTTATCACGCAATTGGAGATGATCAGGTCGGCCTCGCCGTCCCTGACGGGCAGCTTTTCTATCACGCCCCTGCGGAACTCCACGTTCCTGAGCCCGGTGCGCGCGGTGAACTTCAGCAGGTTGCCGGCCGCCAGCTTCAGCATCTCGGGGGTCATGTCCACGCCTATCACGCGGCCTTTCGGCCCGGTCAGCGGCGCGGCGATAAAAACGTCCTTCCCCGCCCCGCTGCCCAGGTCCAGCACGGTCATGCCTTTCTTGATTTTCGAGAACGCCACCGGGTTGCCGCAGGAAAGCCCCAGTTCCCCTTCGGAAGCAGCCGGCTTCGGCCCGCCGCAGCAGGAAGATGAGCAGCAGGAAGAGGAATTCTTTGCCGCCGCGCCGTAGGCCGATCTTACCAGTTCGTGCACAGAGCGATGAGTTTTCATTTGAGCAGCTCCTTAAGACTTTCCACCGTAGGCACGCGGCCTTCCAATTTCAGTTTCCCGTCTACGGCCAGCGCCGGCGTTGACATTATCCCGGCCTCGGCTATCTTCTGATAGTCCCCCACTTTTTCCATTTCGTAGTCCAGACCCAGCTCTTTTGCCGCGGCTTCGGCATGCTCGTAAAGTTTGGCGCATTTGGCGCAGCCGCCGCCGAATATCTGTATTTTTTTCATCTTTCCTCCTACTTCATCACGAAATTGAACAGGAAACCCGTGAACATTATGCCCGCGCCCACTATCCCGAAGAAAATGAACAGCAGCTTCAGCTTCATTACGCGCCTGAGGATAAGGAACTCGGGCAGCGACAGGCCGGTCACGGCCATCATGAACGCCAGCGTGGTTCCCAGCGCCACGCCTTTCTCGGTCAGCGCGCTCACCAGCGGGATGACGCCGGCCGCGTTGGAATACAGCGGAATGCCCACCAATGTCGCCAGCGGCACCGCGTACCATTTATCCGCGCCGGCCCAGCGGGCCAGGAAATTCTCCGGCACGTAGCCGTGTATCCAGGCGCCTATGCCTATGCCGATAAGCACGTACGGCCACACTGTCTTAAGTATGTCCAGGGTGTAGTCCCGTGCGAAGGAAAAACGCTCCGGCCAGGGCATTTCGGCGCCGAAAACAGCGTTCTGTATCTTTTTCGAGACGTCGAAGCCCTCCAGCAGGTGCTCGACGTCAAGCCTGCCTATCAGCAGCCCGGAGATCACCGCTATGATAAAACCGCTGAGGGCGTACAGCGCGGCTATTTTAAGGCCGAACATGCCGAACAGCATTATCAGGGCCACCTCGTTTATCATCGGGGAGGCCACCAGGAAGGAGAACGTGACGCCCAGCGGGATGCCGGTCTGCACGAAACCCAGGAACAGCGGGATGGCGCTGCAGGTGCAGAACGGGGTGATGATGCCCAGCCCGGCCGCCCACAGATGCCCGGAGAAGCGGCTTTTCTTAAGGATGATCTCCCGTATCCTCGAAGGCGGCAGGAAGGTGCGTATGATGGAAACTGCGAAGATTATGCAGGCCAGCAGCAGAAAGATCTTGATCGTATCGAAAACGAAGAAATTCACGGAGGAGCCCGCCAGCGTCTCCCGCCCCAGGCCGAGCACGCCGTACACCAGCCAATCCGCGAGCAGCTGCACGGGTTTAAACATTCTTTCCTTTAAGGCCGCCCACGCAGGCCGCGAACTCCAGCACGCAGGGGCAGGTAAGCCTGTAATGCAGCCAGTTCCCCTCGCGGCGCGCGGCCACCAGGCCTGCGTTCTTCAGCACCAGCAGATGTTTGGAGACCGTGGAAATATCGTCGCCCACCAGGTCGCGCAGTTCGCAGACGCAGGTCTCCCTTTTTTTAAGCGAATTCAGTATCAGCAGCCGGGTGGGATGCGCCATGGCCTTGATCACGGCGGCCTGCGCGGCGTATCTTTTTTTAAGGTCCTGTTTCATCGTTCTATTTTGCCAAATAGCCAAATAGATGTCAAGGGCCCGCCGGGCCCCGGATATGGAGCCGCCGCGGCGTCCCTGACTGCTGCCAGGGCCGGCCGCGGCGGAGCGGGACCCTTGCAGGGTCCCGGGAAGAAGTGTCTTTACGGGTTCACGGGAGGCTGCGCGCCGGCGGGCACTGCCCCCGGGGCGGCCTGCGGCATGGCCGCGGGAACGATAGCGGGCGCGGGCGAGGGAGCCATACCTGCCATGGCCGCCGCCATGGCCGGGACCGGGGCGCCGGCGGAGGCAGGGGACTGCGCCGAACGCAGATTGTTCAGCCTCTGCTGTACGGCCTCTTTGCGCGAGGGGTCGCTGACCTTTTCAAGCAGGGCCTTAAGAACTTCCGCGGCCTTGTCCTGGTCCCCTTTGCGCAGATAGATATTGCTTACAGCGAAAGTAAGCTCCAGCTGGCCGGCAGGCAGTTTTTTCACGGCCTCGTCCAGGAGGGAGAGGGCCTTGTCGGCCTGCCCGGTCTGGGCGTACATGTCGGCGGTCATAACGGTCAGCTCCACCTCGCTGGCGGGTATTTTCTTGATCCCCTCCTGCAAAGCCGCCACAGCCTTGTCCAGGCTGCCCTGCCGGAGAGTTATCTGAGCCAGCTGCTTGTAAGATTCGGCCTTCGGCGCCAGCGCTATAGCTTTCCTCATGGCCTCTTCGGCCTTAACCGTATCGTCGTTCTGCAGGTAGTAGTCGGACGCCTGCAGGAACACTTCCGGGTTCGAGGGGTTCGCTTTGGCGTTAGCCTCCACCAGGGCGGCCCCTTTTTTGGAATCGCCCTGCTGCCGGTAAATATTCAGCAGCGCGGAGGTGGCCATGCGGTCGGCCCCGGCGGGCTGCTTTGCCATGGTTTCGTAAACTTCGGCGGCCTGTTTGAGGGCGCCGCGCTGCATATAAAAGCCCGCCAGGCTGGCAAGGATCGTCTGGTTCGCGCCCCCCTGGCCCCGGTAGGTTTCCAGCAGGCTTATGGCTTTATCCGGCTTTTGCGTCCGCATATAGATATCGGTTATCTTCTGGTAAAGGTCCACCATCCCGTCCGTATCGCCGGAAGCTATCTCTTTCACGGCGGCGGCCAGGTCGAGTTTTTCTATTTTCAGCTCGGCGCGGGCCGGCAGGGCGGCAGTTACCGGCGCGGCCGGGGCGGCCGCCTGGGCTTTCTCCGGTCTATCGGCGGCTGCGTCGGCCGGAGCGGCCATGCAGCGTCCGGCGCCAACGGCCAGCGCTATCGTCAGCGCAAAAAACACAGCTGTTCTGTTTTTTATTTCCATAAAAGCATTCCCTCTGTTTTTCGTATTTTATCCTAACCCGGCACACCCGGCGGCCAAAAAACGGCCCTACCGCTATAATACCAAAAGTGCGCGCGTTTTATGAAACCCGCGGGAATAATTTTCAGGAGCGTATCATTACCAGCGCCATTTTGAACTTTTTAACGGCTTTCAGCGCGTGCGGCCTGTTCGCAGGCATTATTATGAATTCCCCCGCTTTCACCCTGTGCGGCTTGCCGGCGATATGGATCTCGGCCTCGCCGTCAAGTATCTCCACCATCGCGTCGAACGGGGCGGTATGCTCGCTCAGGCCCTGCCCTTTGTCGAACGAGAAAATAGTGACCGTGCCGGTCTTTTTTTCTATTATGGTGCGGCTCACCACCGCGCCTTTGTCGTAAGCTACCAGGTCTTTAGCCTTCAGCGCCCGGCCGCGCAGGTCCTCTTTGTTTTCTTTTTTCATATATGTCTCCTTAAAAATCCCCGTCAGCTAAAAACTTTTCTTAGTTCAGCGTCTGCCTGAACCGTTTATACGCCAGGCCGGCCGCCAGCAGGGCCATCAGCCCCAGCGCGCCCAGGTTGGCCCAGAGCACGTGTACGTCCCCGCCTTTCAGCATGATGTTCCGGATAAGCCTCACGAAATACATCAGGGGGTCGAGGTACGCCGCCGCTATCACGGCCCGCGGCATGTTCTCCACCGGGTACATTATGCCGCTCATCAGTATGGCCGGGAACAGGAACATGAAGCCGCCCAGCATGGCCTGCTGCTGGTTGCGGGCCACCGTGGAGATGAAAGTGCCTATGCTGACGGTGGTGACCACCAGCGCCAGCGCCGCCAGCCCCAGCTGCCACAGCGGCCCCCGCACCGGCACGCCGAAGATCAGGTAACCCGCCGCCACCACCAGCGCCGCGTCGGCCAGCCCCAACAGGATGTACGGCACGGTCTTGCCCAGCAGCACCTCGGCGTTGGACAGCGGCGCGGAAACGATGGTCTCGAAAGTCCCCATTTCTTTTTCGCGCGTAAGGGACATGGCGGTGAGGATTATGGTTATCAGACAGACCAGCATGCCCATCACGCCGGGCACCAGGAACATGGAGGATTCCATGGCCGGGTTGTACAGCACGCGCACGTCGAACTTCAGCGCGGCGTCATCCCGCGCGCCGTATTCCCGTGCGGCCTGGGCCGCTATGATGTTCCGGGCGTAGGCCTCCACCGCCCTGGCTTTGGTGGCGTTGGTGGCGTCCACCAGCAGCTGCATTCTGCCGCCGCCGCGCTCTGCCGAACGCGCCAGCCCGGCGGCCGGGGCTATCAGCGCCGCGTCGGCCCGGCCGGAAGCTATCAGTTCGTAGGGGTCCTCCCCCGGCGCGTGGCCCGCGCGGAGGAACCAGCCGGAGGAATAAAAGCCGTCGGCCACGCGCCCGAACATGGCGTCGCCGGGCCCGGAAAAAACCGCCAGCTTGATGTTCTTTATTTCCGTGGACAGCGCCAGCCCGAAGATGGTGAGCTGGATTATCGGCGCGCCGAACATCAGCGCGCGCATCCGGACGTCGCGCAGCGCCTGGGTAAGTTCTTTCTTTACAAAAGCTTTGAGCGTCAGGTTCATAGCACTACGGCTCCAGGTCCGTCTTGAATTTTTTCAGCGCCAGCGCCAGCATCCCGGCGCTGAGGATGGCCAGCGCCAGGAAAGGCACCGCCAGCTCGCCCAGGTCGGCCCCTTTCAGGATTATGCCGCGCGCCGCGGCCATGAACCACCGCGGCGGCAGCAGCATGGTGAAATACCGGAAGAAGACCGGCATGCTCTCCACCGGGAAAATGAACCCCGACAGCAGCATGGACGGCAGCAGGCCGGTTATCATGCCCAGCTGCATAGCTATCTGCTGCTGCCGCGTTATCACCGAGATCAGCAGCCCCTGGGACAGCGCGGCGGTAACGAACAGCAGGCAGGCCGCCAGGTAAAGCAAATGGCTGCCGGCGAAAGGCACGCCGAAGACCAAGCGCGACACCAGGTAAACGAAGAACACCCCCGCCAGCACCAGCGCGCCGTACGGGGCGAGCTTGCCGAACATTATCTCCAGCGGGCGCACCGGCGTGGACAGCAGGAGTTCCATCGAGCCGTTCTCCCATTCGCGGGCCACGGTCATGGCCGTAAGCAGGATGGCCAGCAGGCCTATGATTATGGCGGCCAGGCCCGGCACGGTGAACCAGCGGCTGTTCAGCTCAGGGTTATACAGGAAGCGCGTCTCGAAAGAGACGGGCTCCCGCGGGGCCGCGCCGGCCAGGCGCGCCAGCGCGGCGCGCTGTATGCCGGGCAGGTAGCCCATCACCGCCGCCGCCTTGGAATTGTCGCTGCCGTCCAGCACGAACTGCGCCGTTACCCGGCCGCCGCCTTTTATTTTTTTCGAGAAATCCGGCTCTATGAACAATGCCGCCGAAGCCCGGCCCGAATCCAGCATGGCCACGGGCCCCGCCGGCCCGGTCTCGACGGGCTGGAAATAGCCGGAGGCCGAGAAGATCTCCCTGAAACGGCGGGCGGCCGGGCCTTTGTCGCGGTCGGAAACGGCCAGCCGTATGTCCTTCACCTCGTAATCAATGGCGTAGCCGAAGAAAGTCACCAGCATCACCGGCAGCCCCAGCGCCAGCGCCAGCGTGAAGGGGTCGCGCCAGATATGCATCACCTCTTTGCGCGCTATGGAATAGGCCCGGTGAAAATCAAAATAGCCGTTCATATTTTCACCTTTCCCTGCCTTCCACCAGCCGTATGAACACGTCCTCGAGCGAAGGGTTTATCAGCGCCATAGCGGCGGTCGGCGGCAGCCCGGCCAGCGCGGCGGCCATAGCCGCCCTGTCGGAGAAAGCCGCGTGCCAGCGCATGCCGTGCGGCGAAAGTTCGAGCAGCCCCGCCGCCTTCTCCAGCCCGCAGATAAAAGCCTCAGCCGGGGCGCCTTTAAAATCCAGTTCGGCCATCGGGCCGGGGAAAGTGGAGCGCTTCAGGCCTTCCGGCGAGTCGAGCGCTATCAAGGCGCCGGTGCGCATCAGCGCTATGCGGCCGCACTGCTCCGCCTCGTCCATGTAGTGCGTGGTCACTATCACGGTCTTGCCCATGCCCGTTATCCTGCGTATCAGCGTCCAGAACCGGGCGCGCGAGGCCGGCGCCACGCCGGAAGTGGGCTCGTCGAGAAAAACTATCTCGGGGTCGTGCAGCATGGCCGCGGCCAGCGCCAGCTCCTGCTTAACGCCGCCGGGCAGCGAGGCCACCAGCGTGGACAGCGGGCGGTCGAAGCCTATAAACTCGAACAGCTCGCGCCGCCGCCCGGCGGCGTAGCCGGCGTCGAGCTTCCGCAGGCCGGCCGCGAAATCCAGGTTCTCGCCCACCGTGAGGTCGTTGTAAAGGGTGAACTTCTGCGACATGTAGCCCACTATTTTTTTTATGCCGCGCCCGCCGTCGCCGAACCCCAGGCCGCCCACCACGGCCGTGCCCGAGGTGGGCTCCAGCAGCCCGCACAGCATGCGGATGGTGGTGGTCTTGCCGGCGCCGTTGGCGCCCAGGAAGCCGAAGATCTCCCCCCGCTCCACGGAGAACGACACGTTGTCCACGGCGGTGAAATCGCCGAACTTTATGGAGAGGCCTTTCACCTCCAGGGCCGGGGCGGCGTTCATACCCTGGCCCCCTTTTTAATGAACAGCTCTTCGAAATTCGCGGCGCCGGCCTCTTTGAGCACCGCGCGCGGCTCGCCCGAGGCCAGCAGGCGGCCCGCGTCCAGCAGATGCACCCGGGAGCAGCGCTCGGCCTCGTCCATATAGGCCGTGGAAACTACGATGAGTATTTTTTTAGCGGCCAGGCCGTAGAGCAGCTCCCAGAACTCCCGGCGGCTGATGGGGTCCACGCCGTTGGTGGGCTCGTCGAGCAGCAGCACGGAGGGCGACTGCAGCAGCGCGCACATCAAACCCAGCTTCTTGTACATGCCGCCGGACAGCTGGCCCGCGCGCCGCTCCCTGAACTTGGCCAGCCGGGTGATCTCGAGCAGCTCGGCCGAGCGGGCGGCGTAGGTGGCGGCGTCCAGCCGGTACAGCTCGCGGAAGAACTCCAGGTGCTCGGCCACCGACAGGTCGGGGTAGAGGCTCGCCTGCTGCGGCATATAGGCCAGCGCCGGGCGCAGGTCCGCAAAAGCCGCGGGCTGACCGCCGCTGAAATAATTCACGCTTCCGGCCGTCGGCCTGAGCAGCCCGGCCAGCAGGCGCATGGTGGTGGTCTTGCCGGCCCCGTTGGAGCCGATCAGCCCGTGCAGCAGCCCGGCGGAAAGATCAAAGGAAACCCCGTTCAGCGCGCTGACCGCGCCGAAGTCTTTCTTAAGGTTCTCCGTCCGTATCGAAAAATTTTCCATACGTCAGCTCTTCTCTCTTCGACCCTCGATTTTCCTATTCCGGCAGTTTAACTTCTATGGTCATTCCGGGCTTGAGCGTTTCGTCCGCGTTGGGGAAAGTAACTTTCACGGCGAACACCAGCCGCGTTCTTTCCTTTCGCGTCTGCACGTTCTTGGGCGTGAACTCGGCCTCGGGGTAGATCACCGAGATCCTGCCGGGGAATTCCCTGTCCCCGGCTTCGGGCAGAAAGCCTTTCACTTCCATGCCGGCGCCGAGCTTCGCAAGCAGGTCATGCGGCACGTAAACATAGGCCCACACCTCGGTGAGGTCGGCCACGGTGGCCAGCTTCACGCCGGGGGCCACCAGCTCGCCTTTCTCCCTATAGGCGTAGAGCAGCCGGCCGGCAACCGGAGATTTCACCGCGCACCAGTCCAGCTTCAGCGCGGAATCGTCGCGCCGATATTTCAGGCGGTCGTAATTCTCTTCGGACAGCGAGCCGCCTTTATAGAGCTTCTCGGCGCGCCGGTAATCCTGCGCGGCGATGCCGGCGGCCAGCTTCAGGTCGTCGCAATCAATGGAGGTCACCACGGCGCCTTTTTTTACCGCGTCGCCCTCTTTGGCGCCGTAGCTCTCTATCACGCCCGCGATGCGGGCTGAAAGGTCGGTCTCGGTAGCCTCTATGGTGCCGCTGTAGCGGAAATCCCGGTCCTTCCTGGCCTTCAGGAAGATCACCGTGCCTATCACCAGCAGCAGCGCCAGCGGTATTATTTTATTTTTCATATCAGTTCACGCTCCCGGTAAGGTTGTCCAGAATGGCAAGCTTCATAAGTATCTCGGCGTCGGTGGTGGCGGCCGTGGTCTTGGCCTGCAGTTCCTTGAGGTTAGCGCTCTCCACGTCCAGCCAGGTGCCGCCGCCGGCCTTGTAGGCCGCGTAGGCGAGCCTCGCCGCCTCGGCGGCGTCGTCCACCGCCTCTATGTTCAAAGCCTGCTCGGCGAGCAAAGCCTTGAAGGCGTCCTGCGCCTTGTCGAAGTCCTTCGCGGCGGCCAGGGCCGCCTCGTCGCGTTTTTCCAGCGCGGCCTTCGAGTTAAGCTCGTTCTCTTTTTCTTTCTCCGCCGAGCGGCCGCTCTCGAACAGCGGCAGGCTCAGGGCCAGCGACGCCGAGTTCTGCATGAAGGTATAAAGGTTGGGCCCGTTGGGATAATCCAGCGAACTGCGCGCGCCCAGCGTCAGGCGCGGCAGCTTATCGGCTTTATAAACTCCGGCCGAGGCCTTGTAGGCCAGCGCCGTCTCCTCCAGAGCTTTTACGGACGGTAATTCTTTGTCCAGCCCGCCTTTGGCCGAGGGCAGCAGCCGGCTGAGTATGGCTTCGTACGGCTCGGCCTTCACGAACAACGTGGCCGGCTCCGCGTCGCCGTAGCTGCGGCCGGCCATCCGGGCGTCCAGCGGCAGGGCCGCGCCGGCCGGCAGTTCCACGCCGGTGGCGAAGCTGAGCTCCCGCAGCGCCGCCGAAAGGTCGGCCCGCGCCAGCAGCAGGTCCCGCCGACGGGCGGTGGTCTCCTGCCTGGCGCGGATCTCGTCGAGGCGGCTCAGCGTGCCGGCCTTGGCCCCGAGCGTGATATCCTTGAGCTGGCTGAGCGAAAGCTGCAGGTTCTCGCCTATAAGATAGACCCGCTCCAGCGCCAGCTGCAGCTGGAAATAGGCCGTGCGGGCCCTCAGCAGCACCTGGCGCCGGGCGTTCCCGGCCTCGGCCGAGCGCGCCGCGGCGCTCCGCCGCGCGCTGTCGCGGCCCGAGCGCAGCGAACCGCCGTCGTAGAAGGTCCAGCTGGCCGACGGCCCCACTGAATAGTTCCAGTTGTCGCCCAGCGGCCTGCCGCCGCCCAGCGCGGCCGGCATGGCTATGGCGGGCACCACGGCGTTATAGCGCACACTGCCCTCCAGGCTCAGGCGCGGGTTCAGCAGCGAGCCCGCGGCCGCGGCCCCGGCGGCGGCGGCTTCGGCGGAGAACTTCGCGCTGCGGAACTGGTTGGAGACGGCCAGCGCGCTCTGCTCGGCGTCCTTCAGCGTAAGGCTGAATTCCCCGGCCTGTGCCGTGCCGGCCAGTATAAGGAATATACATATGAGTTTCATAAGCCTATTCCCCTTAAAGCTATTTCGGCCCGCGCCGCTATGCCGGCGTCGGAAAAGATCTCCTCGCGCAGTTTTTCCAGCTCCAACCCGCCCACGCTCTTTACACCGTTGCGCTCCATCACGCTGCCTATCAGCACCGGGAAGATCATTACCGGCACCATGGCCGCTATCATGAAAGGGATGGAGTTTTCTTTGACGGCGCTGGCCGGGCGGCATTCCAGCGCCAGCGCTGTAATATGCGTGATATGCTCGGTGAAATTGCCGCTGACAAAAGCGAAAGCTTCTTTCTTGCCGTGGGCCAGGTCGGCGAACATCATGGGCGCCACTTTGCGCAGGCCCAGCGCGAATTTCCCCACCTCGGTCAGCGCGGTCTTAAGCCGCTCCCGGGGCGTGCCGGCCACGGCCACGCCGGCTTTGAAGTTCTGCATGAATTCGGCGTAGATCTCTTTCAGGATGGCTTTCTGGAACTCGTCCTTGGAGCCGAAATAGTAATGGAACATACCGGTGTTCACCCCGGCCACGCGGCAGGCCTCGCGCACGCTCAGGCCGGTTATGCCGTTCTCCTGCAGCAGCTTCCTGCCCGCGGCTTTAAGTTTTAGGTCGGTACCTGACGGTGGTCTTGCCATACTGCCTCCATTGTTATACTATCGTATAATTATACATCCGTATAACTATTTTGTCAAGGCCCAGGCCGATGCCGCATCATAGGCGTCTGCCTTTAATGCGGCCGTCTATTATGCTTAAATGTGGTTGAACAAAACGCCTCTATCCGCCAGATTTACGGGAGCCGGCGCAGTGTTTTGAGAGAAGCTGAGGAATACCTGATGGGAACATTATTTTCTGAAACCCTGGTGCGGCTGCGCAAAGAGGCCGGTTTCCAGACGGCTTACCGGTTCTATCACGACAACGGCGGAGGGCCCGTGCTCAGGATGTCGTACCGCAATTACCTTATGATGGAGCAGGGAACGAGCCTGCCCGTGATAAACAAACTTCAAAAACTTTACCCGGCCTTGCGCCTGCCCCAGACTACTCCCGCGGCCAGGGAGCTTATCGTGGCATGGCTCAGGACAATGGCCGGCGATGAAGTGTACAAAGAGATCCTTGAACCGATAATTTCGGCGAAGACGGAAGCGGTAGGCCTTTCCCCGGTACACAAGGCGCTGCAGCGGACGCTCGCGGACAGCAAATATTATTTGACGCCCGCCCAATTCCGCGCCATGCTGTCCAGCTTTGAAACGTACAAGTGCAGCCTGACCATGGGCAACGACACCGGCGTCTGGTCCGCCGCGGAAATAGCAAAAGCTATCCGGGTAAAAACTCCGGCAGCGGAAAAGTCCCTGAAGGAGCTGGCCAAAGCCAAGCTTGTGAAGGAAGTAAAAAAAGGTTTTTATAAGTCCCGGGTGGCCGGCCAGATGGTGGGCTATCCCAATATGAGCGCCCTGGAGCCGGAACTGCGCGGGAAATTCAGAGGTTATCTTGAAAAGCTGGAGCAGACCGGCTCCTGCGAGTGGGCCAGCAAAGGCATCATACGCGCGGACGCCCTCGCGCTGCGGGGCCTTTTCCCGCTGATCAGCGCGAACATCGAGGCCGCCCAGACCTACGCGGTCACCAGTAAGACCGAAAGGTCGGCCTTCTTTTATGTGATAGGGAAAGTGGTCAGGCTGTGGGACTTCTAAGTTGCTGCGCTGAAACCGTGCCGCCCAGCCGCTGAATAATTTTCCACCGTCTTTACGTCCCCCTGGACCTCCTGTCAAGATCAAACAACCTCCTGGCTTTCCAGCCCCGAAACCCGCGGTAGAGAAGCGCTGCTTCTCTAAAACCGCGTATCAATAGCCGGCGCCGGCGTAAGGCGAACGGGCAATGCGCATGAGCACGAATACCGCGCCCGCGTGAGCACCCTGCCTCAGGGCAGCGCCGCCGCGAACCTGTAGAATATACCTGTGCCCGGATAGCCGGCACGGTCATAACAGGAAAAAGCGGGCGGGAGGAAAACCATCCGCGGCGCATGACCGGCGGAAATTAACTTCTAAGGAGTTTTAATGAAATCTATCGTAATGTTCCTCCTGGTTTCCATCTGTTTCCCCGCCTTTTCAGCCGCGGCCTGGCCCGCGCCGGTCACCGGCCGCCGGCTTGTCTGCGATTCGGTAGACTACAACGATAAGCTGCGGGTTTTCCTGGACTTCGACAAATCCGGCGCCAGCGGCGACCTGGAGGTGTTCCTGCAGGATATGTATCCGCCGCTTACGCTCGTAAGCACTCCTTTCCGCGTCACCAGCAAAAGCGGCAAGGCCACCTTGCTTTCCGACCTGGACGGACAAGTACAACTACCAGGCAAGGCTGGACCTGCCGGCCGACTACGCGCAGCGTGACTCGTTCCGCGCGGGGCTCACTGTTACAAGCTCGGACGGAGGCCCGAGGCGTTCGGAACTGGCCTGCAGGCTTAATAATTGATCACACAATGGAGAACAAAATAAAAAGAACCGTATTATTCGCCGCGGCGCTTTGCTTCAATTCCGCTGCCGGGCGGGCGGCTGACCTGCAGGACCTGAGAGCGGCGGACCTGCCGGGAATTGACGTGAGTATTCCCGCGGGAGCCGGCCTTTTCCCGCTCCCTCTTCCCGCGCGGGTCAACCCTCCGGAGGATACGCTGCCGCTGACCGCTATAGGGAACACTTCCGAGCTGATAGCCGCAAGCGACATCCTTATCCCGCCGAACCTCTACCAGATGTACATCCAGGACGGGGCGCTGGCGGTGACAGCGTACCGGACGAGCTCCTTCTGCAGATTTTCAGTGGCGGGCAGTCCGGCCAGGCGGGTGCTGAAAAAAGGGACCAGGGTCAGGATACAGCGGGTTCCGCATACGGACGCCTACATAGAGGAACTGGACGTTATGATAACCCTGGACTTCCTGGAGTTCAACGACTCCAATTTTTACGCCCTGTATTGCGTGGGCGCAAATCCGGTCCCGAACGGGTCATATTTCGGGGCGCCCAGGTTCATATCTTCGGTAACTATCGGCGAGATGAAGAGCCTGCTGAACGGCTTCTTTGAATTCAGAAGCGGCCCGGCGCGGATAAATTAACACCGCGGCAATAAGAGCGCCCGGCCTTTAAAAGGCCGGGCGTTCTCTTTTCAACCCGGGGAAATAAAAAACCGCCGCCCTTTTCAGGACGGCGGTTTGAAACCTTTTAAAGGTTAATTACCACTTGTCGCCATAGCCGCCGCCGCCGCCGCGACCGCCGCGATCGCCGCCGCGGCCACCGCCGTCACGACCGCCGCCGAAACCGCCGGTGCGGGGGCGGGCTTCCATGGGGCGCGCTTCATTGATGGTCAGCTTGCGGCCGCCGAATTCGGAACCGTTAAGCTTTTCCATGGCCGCAACGGCCTCTTCGTCATTGGGCATCTCGACGAAGCCGAAGCCGCGGCTCTGGCCGGAGTACTTATCGGTGATCAGCTTGGCGCTGGTAACCTGGCCGTACGTCGCGAAAAGGGTGTTCATTTCCTCTTCAGTGGTCTTGAAGGGCAGTCCGCCCACATATATTCTCTTGCTCATTGTGTTATTCTCCTAGCAACTATCATTACCTGTCTCAACTCTCTCTGCTCTATCTCTTCCGCTAGATCGGAAAGCACACGTCTGAACTCCAGTCACTTCCTGCTATCGCGTATGCCGT
>CAIRNJ010000047.1 GCA_903879915.1 uncultured Elusimicrobia bacterium | reverse complement strand
CTTGCATTTCAACACAATGTTGAAATGCAAGACCTGACCCCGCCACTGGAGCAACTATGAGATATGAAATCGTACGGGAGCTGCCCGAACTTTTGGTGGTGAACAAGCATTCGGGGCTGCTTACCATGGCGGCGCGGGGGGAGCTGTCCTGCGCGGAGCATCTGCACGGGCTGCTTACCAAGCGGTACGGCACCGTGTTCGTTACGCACCGGCTGGATAAGGACGCCAGCGGGCTGATCATTTTCGCGCGCAGCGCAGAGGCGCACCGGTATTATTCGGGTCTGTTCGAAACGCGGGCGGTGGAGAAGAAGTACCTGGTGGCGGTGCAGGGGCTGGTGAAAGAAGAGCGCGGCGAGATAGACAAGCCGCTGAAGCAGCGGGGCTCGGGGCGCATGTCGGTCACTTTCGACGGCAAGCCCTCGCTGACCAAATTTTCGGTGAACCAGAAGCTGCGCGGGGCCACGCTGCTGGAGGTTTCCATAGTTACCGGGCGCCGGCACCAGATACGGGCGCACCTGTATTCCATGGGGCATCCCGTGCTGGGCGACAGCCTGTACGGCGACGCGGCGCTGCAGCATAAGTTCCCGCGCCTGATGCTGCACTCCTGGCGCCTGCGCTTTACTGATATGCAGGGAAAAACCGCCTCGTTCGAGGCCGATCCGCCGGAAGATTTTATGAGCGTGCTGAAGGTTTTGGGGAGATAATTATGATAGCCAAGAACGTGGGAACGGCGGATAAAGCCGTGCGGTGGGTGGTCGGTCTGGGGCTGGCTTTCGGGGCTTATAAAGCTTCGGGTGCTGTAGCCATACTGCTGGGGCTGGCCGCCGCCGGCGCCATAATAACCGCGCTGGTAGGCTGGTGCGGCCTGTATACCCTGCTGGGGATAAATACCGTCTGCAAAATAGAGCCCAAATAGGGGCTGGGGGGCTGGGGTCAGGTCTTGCATTTTAACATTTTGTTGAAATGCAAGACCTGACCCCATTAACAAACAACCCGACACTACGCTGTCGGGTTCGTCTGCTAGTATATAACCATAAATCCTTTGGCTCGGGAGGTTTTATGGCTAGACCGTTACGAATTGAATTCCCCGGCGCGCTTTATCACCTTACATCCCGCGGCAACTGCCGCGCGCCTATATTCCTCGACGATAGCGACAGGCACATTTTCTTGCGGAGTGTAAAAGAAATGAACACCCGCTTCAGGACAATATGCCACGCCTATTGTCTTATGACGAATCATTACCACCTCGTTCTTGAGACCCCGGAGGGGAACTTGGCTCGGGCCATACACCTGCTTAACGGGGTTTACACGCAAACCTTCAACCATGCGCACTCCAGGGTAGGGCATGTTTTCCAGGGGCGGTACTATTCGGTTCTTATACAGCGCGAATCGCATTTGCTTCAAGCCTGCCGCTATATTGTAATGAACCCGGTAAAAGCCGGGCTTTGCCCGCACCCGGCCGATTGGCGCTGGAGCAGTTACAGGGGAACCGCCGGCCTGGACGGGCCGCACGAGTGCCTTACTACCAGCTGGATCTTAAGCCAATTCGCTTCCGGCGCGGAAAACGCCGCCAAAGCATACAGCGCATTTGTGCTGGAGAAGACCGCGAAGAGTATATGGGAAGATATGGTGGGCTCAATAGCGCTGGGCAGCGAGGAGTTCGCCGCCAGGTGCCTTGCTCTGGCAAAAGCAAGCACTATTCCGGAGGAGATCGACAGGAAACAAAGATACGCGGACAGGCCAGAATTAAGCAGTATTATGGAAAGCAGGGCCGAAACTATACGAAAGGCCTTAACAGCTGTAGACACATACGGCTACCGCCAGGCTGAGGTAGCCAAACTTCTCGGACTGCACTACGGCCATTTAAGCCGTCTGCTCAAAGCCGAAAGATTGAAAGTTAATGGGGTCAGGTCTTGCATTTTAACAAAATGTTGAAATGCAAGACCTGACCCCAAAATAAAAACCGCCGCCCTTTTGAGGGGGCGGCGGTTTAAAACCGTTAAAGGATTTTAATTACCACTTGTTGCCGCCGCCGTAACCGCCGCGATCGCCACCGCGACCACCGCGATCACCGCCGCGTCCGCCGCCGCCGCCGGTGCGGGCTTCCATCGGGCGCGCTTCGTTAATGGTAAGTTTGCGGCCGCCGAAGTCGGTGCCGTTCAGTTTCTCGATGGCAGTCGCGGCTTCCGCGTCATTGGCCATCTCGACGAAACCGAAACCGCGCGACTGACCGGTGTCCCTGTCGGTGATCAGTTTGGCGCTGGTAACCTGGCCGAGGGGGGCGAACAGGGTGTTCATCTCCGCTTCGGTCGTGCTGAAGGGCAGGCCGCCCACGTATATTCTTTTGCTCATTGTGTTATTCTCCTTGCAACTTTCATACCCGACTCAACTCTCTTTGCTCTATCTTTTCCGATTGTTGCTTGGAGGAATAGGCTTAAAAAACTTGAGTTCTGGTTTACTACCCTTATAGTGTGACATTAATCCGGAGAAATGTATATAGGTATTAGTACCTAGGAGGACGTAGGCCCTGCTGTTAATG
>CAIRNJ010000046.1 GCA_903879915.1 uncultured Elusimicrobia bacterium | reverse complement strand
TGCTAACTAAATGGCACACGCAAAGTCAAACAGAGAAGATCGCGTCTACCAGTTCCGCCACAAGCCCTTTCTCTCAGGTAATATTCTACTAATTTCTGACCGCAATATATTTCCCGCAGAAGCGCGGCGGACACCGGCAAACAGTTAAAATTCAGCGGCTTTCCTTGCGCAGCTCCGCGGAGGCCAGGGCCTGGAAAGTTTCGCAGGTGAGGGTCATAACGCCCTCGGCCCGGGCGCGGTCGCGCAGGCCGTTGTCGGAAGTGACTATGACGGCGCGTACGCCCTGCTGCTGCATGAAGCAGCCGCGCTCCATGAGCAGCTCGTCGGCCGGCTCGGAGTCGCTGTAATAGATGGTGATCGAAGGCGCGGGCGGCCCGGCCCTGCGGCAGGGGCCGTCGAAGACCACGCGGAAGCTCGAGGCGCGCAGGGCCTCCGCCCGGGCCACCGCTTCAAGCCAGCGTATGAACTCCCCGTCCAGGCCGTCGCGCAAAGCGCCGCCGGCGCGGTCCCAGCCGCGCATGGAAAAGTTGGAGCCGTCAATAAGGTAGACGGTGGGTTTGGCGGAAAGTCTTTTCATGGCGCCGGGCGGCTCACTTCGAGCACCCGTATTTTCCTGAGCTTTTTCTCCAGCCGCAGCCCCAGCTGGCCGCCCAGCTGCGCGTTGAAATCCTTCTTATCCCAGTCCTTGAAATCGAAAGTGTAGGAGTAGCTGCCGTCCACTTTGGTCTCGTCCAGCACCAGCTCGCCCAGGCGCGTGCGCAGCGCCTCGCACAGCGTGGCGAAAGACCCCCCCTCCACCACGCAGGTCTGCCCTTCGAACCTGGCGTTGCCCGGGGTATTTCTTTTTTTTATGTTCACGGGCCCGCCGGGCGCGGCCCTCAGCACGTAGACCTCGGTCTCCCGCCGGAGCTCCTTAACTTTCAGGCCCAACGCGGTCTCGAGGCCTTTCAGAAAAAATTCCCGGCGCAGCGCCTCGCCCCGGCCTTCGGGGAAACGCAGGCGCATGTCGTAATAGCCGTTCATGGCCCGCGCGGCTTCCGGCCTGACCTCCAGCTTGTCCGCGGCGCCGAAGATGAAATCCAGCGCGTATTTGAGCGGCATCCCCGAAGCCCGCAGCTGGTTGGCGCCGCAGCTGACGCTGCCGCCTGGCGCGGCCTCTGAAATATAGAACTCGGCCATGGGCTCGGCCCCGGCCGGGGCCGCCGCGCGGGAGGCGGCGGGGCCGGCCGCAGGGCCGGGCGCCGAGGGCGCGTCGTTCATAAGCCGCCGTATATCGTCTTCACTCAGCGAACGGGGATCGGTCAGCTCCGCCACCACTCCGTGCCTGGTCACCAGCACCGTGTGCGGCCTGCCGTAGACCCGGAAAGCGCGGAAAACTTCCGCCCCCGCCTCCGGGGCCACCCAGCCCCGCATGGGATGGGTCTGCAGGAAATCCTTCACGTCCCGCTCCGTCTCGTCGGTGACCGAGATAAAGACCACCGGGTAGGCGCTGAATTTATCGGCGAGGTCGTTGAGACGCGGGATGGAGTCCACGCAGCTCTCGCACCAGGTGGCCCAGAACTCCAGCACCACGGCTTTCCCTTTCAGGGCTTCCCAGTTCCTGAGTTCGGGCAGAGGGGCGTTGAGGAGGTTGGGCAGGCGCAGCTCCGGCGCGGTCTGCCCGGCTTTGGCGAAGCGCGGGCGGACGGCCGTGCGGTCAGAACAGGCCGCAAGCATCATCATCATCAGCAGCAGCGCCCCGGCCTTTTTCACTTTATCCCTACGGCGAACCCTTCCCCGGTGGGGATCACGGAAGCCGAAACGAAGCGGTCGGAGTCGAACAGCACGTGGAAGAATTCCCGCATCGCGCGGGCGCGGGTATTGTCAGCGGCCGAGGCGTCCTCGAGAGAAAGCTTTCCCCTGAGGAAGGCTTTATCCGCCAGCACCACGCCGCCGGCCCTGAGGTTGGCTGACGCCCAGCGCAGGTAATCCGGCGCCTGCTCGGGCTCGGCGTCGATGAAGCAAAGATCGAAAGGAGCCAGTTTTGAAAGCGTTTTAAGACTTTCCATCGCCGGGCCTTCCATCACGGTGATCTTGCGCGACAGGCCGGACGCTTCCACGGAATCCTTGGCCGCGGTGACGCAGGCCGCGTTTTTTTCCAGCGAATACAGCCTGCCGCCTTCGGCCAGCCCCCGGGCTATCCAGTGCGCGGAATAGCCGTACAGCGTCCCTATTTCAACCGCTTTCCTGGCGCCGCAAAGCCTGGTGAAGTTCTCCAGCAGCCTGCCCTCCATGGCGGAGACCGACTGGTTCCTCACCGCGTCTTTTTCCATCGCGGTCACGACGCCCGCGGCGTAGCCGTCGTCCGCCGCGGTCAGCGCCGCGAAATAAGCGGAAACGTCCGCCGCAGCCCAGCTGCGCGAGAAAATATCAGGGTTGTTTTTTTTCATCTTTTCCTTGTTGGAACGGCCTGCGGTGCAGGGTAACTCCCGCCCGCAGCCCGGGCCGGGGGGCTCCGGCGCACATAACTACCGGCCACGGAGAAAGGTCGCGGGCGTTAAGCGCGGCGGAACAGAAAGCCTCGGCGGCGCCGGAAAGCGAAACCTGTACCTGGAAATAGCGCCCCGCGCAGGCGGCCGGCCCGTCCGGAGCGCCGGAGCCGCCGCCGGCGTAAGGGCAGAGGGCGTACACTTTCACTTCCGCGGTGAGTTCGCCGGCGGCGCCGGCGGCAAAAGTTCCCGAGGAGGCCGCCACCGCGGCCTCGCCCGGAGCGGAAGGCAGCCCCAGGCGCAGGTTCACCGGGCGGTTGACGGAGGCGGGCGCGGGCAAAGCGCAGCCGGCCCCGGAACAGTCCTGGGTCCAGGAGGAAATATAGCCGCTGAGCTCGAGCTGCTCTTTACCCGGAGAGGGCAGGCTCTGGGCGCTGAAAAAGCCCGGCAATAACGGCAGCAGCGCGAGGCCGATAAAAAAGCGTGTCATAACGTGCTATATTTTACAAAATATATAACGATATAATGGAGGACGCTTTCACGTTTCCCCGGCTAAAAGAGCGGCGCCGCTATTTATATTTTGCTTTGACCGGCTATTTTTGCTATATTCAGTACCTATGGCGACCCCAAATATCAAGTTCGGCACCTCGGGATGGAGGGCCGTGATCGCGGAAGAATTCAATTTTAACAGCCTGCGGCGCGTAAGCCACGCTGTGGCGGAGCACGTTAAAGAGAACAAAGAGTACGGTTTCAAGGGCGAAGAATACCTGCTTAACCTGAAAAGGAACGGCGTACAGGTCCCCAAAACCCCCCATGTAATAATCGGCTACGACACGCGCTACCTCTCCGAGGATTTCGCCAAGACCGTGGCCGAGGCTATCGCCGCGGAAAGCATAACCGCCGTGATCTCCGATTCCGAAACCCCCACCCCGGTGGTGGCGTGGGAAGTTATGCGCACGTACGCGGCCGGCGGGGTAATGCTGACCGCCAGCCATAACCCGGCGCAGTACAGCGGCTTTAAATGGACGCCCTACTGGGGCGGGCCCGCCATCAGCGAGATCACCAACAACCTGGAAGCCAGGGTGCAGGCGCTGACCAACGCGGAAGTGGACAAGCACATCCCGTTCGAGCACGGCGTAGCCGCCGGCATAATCCGCGTGGAGGATTTCCACGGGAATTACCGCAAACAGCTGGCGTCCCTGCTGGATTTCAGCGCGATAAAAAAAGCCGGCCTTAAGATAGCGGCCGACTCCGTGAACGGGGCGGCGCGCAGCTACCTGCGGCCCCTGCTGGAGACCGCCGGCGCGCAGGTGCTGGGCCTGCGCGAGGAGCGGGACGTCCTTTTCGGCGGGCATTCCCCCGACACGGACGAAGAGAACCTTTCCGGGCTTAAAACGGCGGTGCTCAAGAACAAGCTGAACCTGGGCCTGGCCTGCGACGGCGACGCCGACCGCTACGGGATAATAGATTCCGACGGCACGTTCATCTCCCCCAACCAGGTGCTGGCGCTGACGCTGGAACACCTGGTGAAGAACCGAGGCCTTAAAGGCAAGGTAGCCAGGTCCGTGATGACCTCTCATTTCGCCGACGCCATCGCCAAGCACCACGGCCTGGAAGTGCGCGAGACCGCCGTGGGCTTCAAGAACATCGGCAACCTGCTGCGCACCGGCCAGTACCTGATAGGCGGCGAGGAATCGGCCGGGCTTTCGATAATGAACCACGTGCCGGAGAAGGACGGCATACTCGCCTGCCTGCTGGTGGCGGAAATGGTGGCGTACGAGCGCAAGCCCATAAAGAAAATACTGGATACCCTCAACAAGCGCTTCGGGAATTTCATCACCTCCAGGGTGAACCTGCGCCTCGACAGGGACATCAACATGGAGTCGCTGGTGGAGCGCCTGACGCTCAACCCGCCGCTGAACCTCGGCGGCGCCTCGGTCTGGCGCATCGACCATACCGACGGCTTCAAGTTCATCATGAAGGACGGCAGCTGGCTGGGCCTGCGCCCCTCGGGCACCGAGCCGGTGGTGCGCGTTTACACGGAAGCTTTTTCGGACAAGCAGGCGGCCGCGCTCAACGAAGCGGGCAGGAAGATAATAAGCGGCAAGCTCTGACGCCGAAACACAGGAGAAAAACAAATGGACGCTAAAATAAAGAAAATTACAGCCAGGGAGATCCTGGACTCGCGCGGGTTCCCCACCGTGGAAGCCGACGTGACCCTGACCGACGGCTCGTTCGGGCGCGCGGCGGTGCCGAGCGGCGCCTCCACCGGCTCCCACGAGGCGCTGGAAATGCGCGACGGCGGCAAGCGCTACCTGGGCAAGGGCGTGGGAAAGGCCGTCGAGAACGTCAACAAGACCATAGCCGCGGAAATAACCGGCCTCAAGGCAGACCAGATAAAGATCGACGAGATGATGATAGAGCTGGACGGCACCCAGATGAAGACCAAGCTGGGCGCCAACGCCATCCTGTCCGTCTCCATGGCGCTGGCCCGCGCGGGCGCGGCCTCCGCGAAGCTGCCGCTGTACGCCTACATCCGCAAGGCCTACGGCCTTAAGCACAAGGACTTCATAATCCCGGCCCCGATGATGAACATCATCAACGGCGGCAAGCACGCTGACTCCGGCATCAACATCCAGGAGTTCATGATCGTACCGACGGGCGCGGCGCATTTCACCGACGCCATCCGCATGGGCTGCGAGATCTACCACACGCTGAAGAAGATCCTGGCCAAGGCCGGCTACACCACCGCGGTGGGCGACGAGGGCGGCTTCGCCCCGAAGATCTTCACGCACGAGGCCGTGCTGGAGACCATCTGCAACGCCATCAAGGACGCGGGCTACACTTTCAAGGAAGTGCAGATAGCCCTGGACTCCGCCGCCAGCGAGTTCTTCCAGAACGACCGGTACGTGTTCGAGGGTTCGAACCTTACCTACCAGGACCTGACCTCAAAGTACTCGGAATGGCGCAAGCATTTCCCGGTGATCTCCTACGAGGACCCCCTCGCCGAGGACGACTGGGAAGGCTGGGCGCACCTGTCCAAGAGCCTGGCGAAAAAAGCCCGCGTGATCGGGGACGACCTTTTCGTGACCAACCCCGAGCGCCTGAAGAAAGGCATCGAGGAAGAGATCGGCAACGCCATACTCATCAAGCTTAACCAGATAGGCTCGCTGACCGAGACCGTGCGCGTGATAGAGATGGCGCACAAGGCCGACTACGCCACCATCATCTCCCACCGCTCGGGCGAGACCGAGGACGCTTTCATAGCGGACCTGGCCGTGGCCACCAACGCCGGCGCCATCAAGACCGGCGCGCCGTGCCGCTCGGAGCGCCTGTGCAAATACAACCAGCTCATCCGCATCGAGGAAGAGCTGGGCAAGA
>CAIRNJ010000045.1 GCA_903879915.1 uncultured Elusimicrobia bacterium | reverse complement strand
GGCAAGGGCAAAGTTTGTAGATTACATAGTACATAAACGGAATTAGCCAGCGTAAATCCGTTTTGGATAGGACCGATTTCCGCTAGAGGTCCGGCGTTATTCGCCCCGCGCAAGTAGTAAAGCGCGGGGTGCGACAATAAGCCCGCGCGCTTCCTTCGTAGCAAGCGCGGGGACCTTATAAAAAGGGTTCAGCGAGCGGACCGCCGAAGGCGGTATAGCGAGCGACGAAGGGAAGCTTAGCTTCCCTCGTGGAGCACCGGACCGATTTCCTTTAGAGGTCCGGCGTTATTCGCCCAAATCGCTTTGCAGTGCGATTTGGGTGCGACAAGTGGAGAGGTGGCCGAGTGGTTGAAGGCACCGGTTTGCTAAACCGGCATACGGGGTAAACCCGTATCAAGGGTTCGAATCCCTTCCTCTCCGAACTTTTTCACTTTTAAGAACGCAGGTTTCCCCCGGATTCTGCGAAAAAATTTTCTTTCCAGTCCGGGAGATCAGAACGCATTCAAGGATCTTATACCTGTATCCTGTATCCCACGCCGGGGTCGGTGATTATCAGCCCGCGGAGCTCCTCGCTGCAGGCTTCAAGTTTCCGGCGGAGCTGGCTTACATATATCCGCAGATAATGGGATTGCTCTATGGCGTGCGGCCCCCACACTTCAGACAACAGGTGGGACCGCGTGACTATCTTCCCGGCGTGGCTGACCAGCGCCTTTAGCAGGCCGAATTCAGTGGCGGTCAAATGAACCGCTTTGCCGCCGACGGCGACTTCCCGCGTGCCGAAATCTATTTCGAGCGCTCCATGCCTGAATATTGTGTCTTCCTGCAGGTTGATGGAATGGCGTAAGGCCACGCGTATCCTGGCCAGAAGTTCCGGCAGGCTGAAAGGCTTCGTAAGGTAATCGTCCGCGCCGGAATCCAGCAAAAGTTCCTTGTCCGCGTCCGCGCTTTTTACGGTCAGCACCATAACGGGCGCACGGGAGAATTCCCGGATCTTTTTCAGAACGGAAAGGCCGTCCTTGTCCGGCAGGTTTAGGTCAAGAATTATCACGTCGGGATGATCTTCTGCCGCTGCTTTTATGCCGTCCTGCCCGGTCTTCGCCAGCAATACGTTATAGCCTTTGGCCGTCAGGCTGGCGTCCATGAAACGCCGTATGGACTTTTCATCGTCGATAACCAGTACTTTGGCTCCCGTTTTCATTTTGTCTCCAGGTCGGGCTGCTGCTCGAGCGGCAGCGTTATCAGGAATTCCGCGCCGCCGTCAGGTCTGTTCAATGCCGCTATCGTGCCATTGTGCAGATCAAGTACTGTCTTCGCTATTGCAAGGCCCAGCCCGGTCCCGCCGGCAGGTGTTCCGGGTACCCGGAAGAACGGGGCGAACACCTTTCCCAGATATTCCCGCGGTATCCCCCGCCCGCTGTCCGCCACCCGAAGGACCAGGTTTTCGCCTTCTTGGACGGCGCTCAATTCAATGCGGCTTCCGGGCTGAGTGTAGTTCAGCGCGTTGGACAGGATATTTACCAGGACCTGTTCCATCAGCGCGTAATCCGCGAATAAAAAAGGCAAGTCGTCCGGTACCCGTAACTCCAGCTTGTGTTCTCCCAGCCTTGGGGCAAGCTTTGAAACACAGGCTTCCGCCAGTTCCCGCACGTCGAACCATTCCTTTTTCAGGCTGAGCAGCCCGGAGGACAGCCGGGACATGTCCAGGATATTAGTTACTTCCCTGTTGAGCCTTTCCGCCGCTTCCGCAAGCTCGTCGAGGATGGGCTTCCTTGCCCGCGGGTCGACGGCAATTTTTTCGTCTTCCAGCGCGGACACCAGCCCTATTATGGCGGTGATCGGGGTCTTTATCTCGTGCGAGACGCTGTTGAGTATGGTCTGATAGAGTTTCTCCGAGCGTTTCAGCGCCTCTGACGCCTGCGCCTGTTCCCTGTATATCTCCTGCTCGAAATAAAAAGCTATCTGTCCGCATAGCGCAAGCAGCAGGCTCCTGGCCTCCTCGCCCAGCGGCACGGCCGCGTTGTTCGGCATATAGGCCAGCGCGCCCGTTACTTTGCCGTGGGCGATCAGCGGTATGTATAAAGCCTGCGAGGAGCTCAAAGTATCCGTGCTCCAGCCGGCTTCTTTGCCGTTATCCAGCACCCACCTGGCCACGGCCCACTCCCGCGCCTCCGAAAGCCAGCGCACCGAAGCGGCGGTGGAGATCTCGTGTTCGCCCGGCGCTTTCGCGAAGATGACCTCGAAGGAACCGTCGAAAAAACTGCGCATTTTGGTCATCACGGTATCGAGACACTCTTTGCGCCGGGACTGAAAGGCGAACTGCCCCATGATATCCAGCATGGCCTCGCTGGACTTCTCCTTTGCCCGAAGCAGGCGCTGGGCATGCAGTATGCGGTGCCCCAGCAATCCTGTTATTACGGCCACCAGCAGATAGGTCAGGCACATCAGGGCGTCTTCCGTTCTGGTTATGCCTAAAGTGTATTTCGGAGGGATGAAAAAGAAGTTCCAGGCGAGCGCGCTCAGCACGGCGGTCAGCAATATCGGGCCAGCGGTAAAGACCGCGCCTATCGCCAGGACGGAAAGCAGATAGAAAAACCCGACGGATTGATACCCGACGGCCTGTTCCAGCAAAGCTCCTGCGACGGTAACGGCCCCGACAAGGAGCATAACGGACTGGTACGGGCGTTTCCCCTCCGCGCGGAAAACGGGAAAATAAGATATTTCTTTGGCCCCGGCCGCTGACCGCGTGTCGTGCATGACCTGGATATCGATATCGGTCTCGGCCAGCAGCCTGTCCAGCAAGGAAGGCCCTATCTTCGACAGGAAGCCGCTCCTCGGCCGGCCTATCAGTATTTTCGTAACGCTGTGCTGCTTCGCTACCCTGGCAATGGCCGGGACCAGGTCCGCGTCCGTAGTCGTGACGATCGCCGCGCCGAGATTCCGGGCGAGCTCTATATTCTCGGCCAGGCGGTTCTTATCCTTTTCCGACAGAGGCAGGCCGGTGTCCACGTGCAGCGCCAGCCAGTCAGCCTCGGCGGCGAAAGCGAGTTTGCGGGCCGCGCGTATCAGCCGCCGCGAATGCGGGCTATGGCTGACGGCGACCAGCAGTTTTTCATGCGTAAATTTAGAGGTCTGCCCGGCCGGCGACATTTCGCGCAATTCATTGCCCACTATATCCCCCGCGAACCTCAGCGCCATTTCGCGCAGGGCGGTCAGCTTGTTCTGCTGGAAAAAATTATCGGCGGCCTGGGTCCGCTTTTCTCCGAGATATACTTTCCCCTCGGCAAGTCTGCCGAGCAGCGTTTCCGGAGGAATATCCACCAGTTCTATCTGTTCCGCGCGCTCTATCACCGAGTCCGGCACGGTTTCGCGCATAGAGATGCCGGTGGCCAGTTCCACGTCTTCCTTGCGGCTTTCCACGTGCTGGATGTTGAGCGTGGTGTACACGTTCACGCCGTGGTCCAGCAGTTCCACTATGTCCTGCCAGCGCTTCTCATGGCGCGAGCCGGGCACATTGGTATGCGCCAGTTCGTCCACCAGCGCGTATTCCGGTTTGCGCTTAAGCAGCGCGTCTATATCCAGTTCCTGGAAATCCCTGCCGCGGTAGGACATGGCCCGCTTGGGCAGGGCAGGCACGCCGTCCAGCAGTTTCTGCGTTTCCGCGCGGCCGTGCGTTTCCACCACGCCGGCCAGCACGTCCGCGCCGTCCTTTATAAGGGCGCGCGCGGCCTCCAGCATGGCATAGGTTTTCCCCACACCCGCGGACATCCCCAGGAATATTTTCAGCTTCCCGCCTTTAGCGCGCTCGCCGGCTTTTTTGAGCGACTTCAGGAGTTCGTCGGGGTCGGGGCGGATGGCGCCGTCGTTGGTCATTTTGAGTACTTCCCGTCCAGTTCAAGGTTGAGCAGCAGCACGTTCACGCGCGCTTCCCCCAGGAAGCCCCCTTGTCTTGGCTCGGTCATAGCGTCCACAAGGGACATGATATCAATTTCGGCCGCGCTCCGCGCCTTGGCCACGCGCGCGCATTGCAGGCGCGCCGCCTCCGGGCTGATGTGGGGGTCAAGCCCGCTGCCCGAGGCGGTCAGCATGTCGGCCGGGGCCGCGGCGCCGTACAGCGCCCGGCGCTGCTTCACCGCCGCTTCAAGGGCCGCCGACGCGGGCGAAAGGTTGCTGCCTCCTGAAGGCAGCGCGCCATAGTTCACCGCCGAAGGCCGCGGATGGAAATATCGCGCCCCGGAAAAGTTCTGGCCTACCAGCGCGGATCCGGCCGCGCGGCCCCCGGCTTCGACCATGGACCCCTCCGCCCTGGCGCGCAGGAACAGGCGCGCGCCGCCCCATACCGCCAGCGGGTAGAGCAGCCCGGTAAGAGCGCTCAGGCAGATAAAAAGTTTCAGCGCTGTCCAGGTGGTTCTCATAATTTACCTCACAAGCCCGGCGGCGGTGATAATGACGTCCAGCAGCTTTATCCCGGCGAACGGCGCCAGGATGCCGCCCAGGCCGTAGATGAGCATATTGCGCCGCAGCAGCGCCTGCGCGTCCACCGCCACGTATTTCACGCCGCGCAGCGCCAGCGGTATCAGGGATATTATCACCAGCGCGTTGAAGATCACCGCGCTGAGTATGGCGCTCTGCGGCGAATGCAGCCGCATGATGTTGAGCGCGGCCAGCGGCCCGGCATGACCGCCCGCGGCGTACAGCGAGCAGAACAGCGCCGGGATGATGGCGAAATACTTGGAGACGTCGTTGGCTATGCTGAACGTGGTCAGTGAGCCCCGCGTCATCAGCAGCTGCTTGCCTGTCTCTACTATCTCTATCAGCTTGGTGGGGTTGCTGTCGAGGTCCACCATATTACCGGCCTCCCGCGCGGCCTGCGTGCCGGTGTTCATGGTAACGGCCACGTCGGCCTGCGCCAGCGCCGGCGCGTCGTTGGTTCCGTCCCCTGTCATTGCCACCAGGCGCCCGGCGGCCTGTTCGGCCCTGATGCGGGCCAGCTTTGACTCGGGCGTGGCCTGCGCCATGAAGTCGTCCACGCCGGCCTCGGCCGCTATGGCCGCGGCCGTCAGCGGGTTGTCGCCGGTTATCATCACCGTCTTTATCCCCATCTTGCGCAGCTGGGCGAAGCGCTCCTTTATTCCGCCTTTTACTATATCCTTAAGCTGCACTATCCCCAGCGCCCTGCCGTTGTCAATTACCGCCAGCGGCGTGCCGCCGGAATTGGCGATCTCGGCCTGCGCGGCTTCCAGCTCCGGCGGAAAACGCCCGGCGCATTCCGCCTTTATGGCGGCCACGGAGCCCTTTAAGATCCTGCGTACCGGTTCGCGCCCGGCGTTCAGCAGTTCCACGCCGCTGAACTGCGTGTTGGCCGAAAAAGGTATGAACCGCGCCTCGTGCGGGTGCAGTTCCCTGGCCCGCAGGTCGAAGCGGGTCTTGGCCAGCACCACTATGGAGCGCCCCTCCGGCGTCTCGTCCGCCAGCGAAGCCAGCTGCGCCGCCTCCGCCAGCTCTCTTTCGCTCACTCCCGGCGCCGGCACGAAGGCCGAGGCCATGCGGTTGCCCAGCGTTATGGTGCCGGTCTTGTCCAGCATCAGCACGTCTATGTCCCCGGCGGCCTCCACGGCGCGCCCGCTCTTGGCTATGACGTTGCGCTGCACCAGCCTGTCCATGCCCGCTATGCCGATGGCGCTGAGCAGCCCGCCGATGGTGGTAGGGATAAGGCAGACCAGCAGCGACACCAGCACCGGCACTGTGACCAGGCCGGAAAGGTCCTGCCCCGCCGCGGCCGCGCCGTAATCCGCGAACAATTTGAGCGAGCTCACCGCCAGCAGGAACAGCAGGGTCAGCGCCGAAAGTACCAGGCTCAGCGCTATTTCGTTGGGCGTGCGCTGGCGGTTGGCGTTCTCTATCAGCGCTATCATCCTGTCCACGAAGCTTTTGCCGGGCTCCGCGGTGATGCGCACCACTATCCTGTCGCTGAGCACTTTGGTGCCGCCGGTCACCGCGCTCCTGTCGCCGCCGCTTTCGCGGATCACCGGCGCGGACTCGCCGGTTATGGCCGATTCGTCAACGCTGGCTATGCCCTCTATCACCTCGCCGTCGCCGGGGATCAGGTCCCCCGCCGAGCAGACCACCGCGTCGCCCTTGCGCAGGCACGAGGCCGGCACTTTTTTCTCCGCGCCGCCGTCCAGCCGCCGCGCCATTATCTCCACGCGCGACCGGCGCAGGCTTTCCGCGCGGGCTTTACCGTGGCCTTCGGCCATGGCCTCCGCGAAATTGGCGAACAGCACCGTGACCCACAGCCACAGCGCTATCTGCGCTTCGAACCCGGAGACGCGCGGCAGCCCGGCCAGCACGTCCAGCGTGACCATGGCCGCGCCGATAAGAGTTACGAACATCACCGGGCTGCGGCTGAGCGTTACGGGGTTGAGCTTTACGAAGGCCTGCAGCGCCGCCTTGCCCGCCAGTTCCCTGCTCCAGAAACTATTAGTGGTCATAGGTTCATCCTAAAAAGCCGTCCCGCCGTACATCAGCAGCTGCTCCGCTCCCGGCCCCAGCATCAGCGCCGGGAAGAACGTGAGCCCGCCCACGATCAGTATGATCGCCGCCAGCAGTACGCCGAACGTGAGCGTGTCCGTGGGCAGCGTGCCGGCCGAAGGCGGCGACGGCGTCTTTACCGCCATGCTCCCGGCTATGGCCAGGCAGGGTAGTATCACAGCGAAACGCCCCGCCAGCATGGCCAGGGCCAGGCCAATAGTATAGAAGGGCGCATTGGCGTTCAGCCCGGCGAAAGCGCTGCCGTTGTTGCCGGCGGCGGAGCTCCAGGCGTAAAGCAGCTCCGAGAAGCCGTGCGGACCCCCGGCTGAAAGGGAGGCCAGCGCCGCGGGCACCGCGCAGCTCAGCGCCGCGCCCGTAAGTATTACCGCGCCGGGAGCCAGTATCCCTATTATGGCCATCTGTATCTCCCGCTTCTCCACTTTCTTGCCCAGGTATTCCGGCGTGCGCCCCACCATCAGGCCGCACAGGAAAACAGTAAGCAGCACGAACAGCGCCATGCCGTACATTCCCGAACCCGCGCCGCCGAAGATAACTTCGCCCAGCATGATATTGAACAGGGCTATGCCGCCGGCCGCCGGCGACAGGCTGGAGTGCATGGCGTTCACCGAGCCGTTGGAGGCCGCGGTGGTGGACACGGCCCACAGCACGCTGTTGGTCACGCCGAAGCGCGTTTCCTTGCCTTCCATCAGCGCGGCTTGGCCGGTCACGGCGGCGGCGGAATATTCGCTGTACAGCGCGCCGGCCAGCCCGGCCGCCCAGACGGAGAACATCACCGCGAACAGCACGCGGGCATGCGCCCTGCCGCCCGTCATGGCGCCGTAGGCGAACACGCAGGCGCCCGGCAGCAGCAGCAGCGCCAGCATCTCGATAAAATTGGACAAAGGCGTGGGATTTTCCAGCGGGTGCGCGCTGTTGGCGTTGAAAAAGCCGCCGCCGTTGGTGCCCAGCTGCTTTATGGCCACCTGCGAGGCCGCGGGCCCCAGCGGTATGGCCTGCCGCGCTCCTTCGCTGGTCGTTATCACCGCGTTGGGTTTGAACGTCTGCACCACGCCCTGCCCGACGAGCAGGAAGGCAGTGACGAACGAGAGAGGCAGCAGCACCCTTATGGTCACGCGCGTGACGTCGCCCCAGAAATTGCCCACTCCCGCAGTTTTCCGCCCTGTTAGTCCGCGGGCCATTGCGGCCATCACCGCCATGCCGGTGGCCGCGCTCAGGAAATTCTGCGCTCCCAGCCCCAGCATCTGCGTAAGGTAACTCAAGGTCGTTTCGCCGGCATAAGCCTGCCAGTTGGTGTTGGTCATGAAGCTTACCGCCGTATTGAAGGCCAGCCAGAATTCGACAGGGCCGTTGCCGTTCGGGTTAAGCGGCAGCTTGTGCTGGAACAGCTGCAGCAGGAACACCGCCGCCAGGCCCAGCGCGTTGAAGGCCAGCAGCGCGCCGCGGTATGTTTTCCAGTTCATCTGCGCGGCCGGGCTTATGCCGCACAGCCGGTATATCAGCCGCTCTGCCGGGCCGAACACGCGGCACTGCAGGGCGCTGTTATCCTGCAGCGCTCCGGCCACATAACAGCCCAGCGGCTTCGCCAGCGTAACCAGCGCGGCCGCGTACAACAAGAGCTGAAGCACGTCGAATTTATTCATATCAGAACCTTTCCGGGTTGAATACCGCGTACACCAGGTAAACCAGCAGCAGCGCCGAAATTATGCCGGCAATTTGGAAGCTCATATGTTTTTCTCCATATAATAGTGTACCCCGCGTCCGTCGGGAATGGAAGTAAAAAGACTCCCTGAACCCGTAAAAAAACCGTAAAGATACGCCGATTTGTCCTCGATTTTAGTACAGATGAATGCTTACTTATAAAAAGACCCCGCTTTGTGGGCGGGGCCTTTTAATAGGAACAGCCTGCGGCGCTTCAGCAGCAGCAGGGATTCTTTTTCTGCTGCTGGTTCTGATTCTGCTGCTGATTCTGGTTCTTTTGCTGATCCGTATTCTGGTTGTTCTTGTTCTGATTCTGCTGCCGGTTCTGGTTCTGCTGCTGGTTCTGCTGCTGGTTCTGATTCTGCTGCTGATTATTGTTGTTGTTTCCCGTATTGTTATTCATCTGATTCTCCTTTTGTCTTGTTTACCAAAGATTAATGTCCAACTGTACCGTGAAAGTACCTTTCCCCGCAATTTTGGCATTATTGTATACGTCGTAGCCGAATATTACGCTGGTGTTAGGCGCGAAAGCCCAGGAAACCCCGAAGCTGAGCGCGCCCAGGGCGGAATTCCCCCCCTGGTAATCCACCGCCGCCCAGAGCTTGTCGGAGATCTCTCCCAGCGTTCTGTCCCAGGACAGCAGCAGGCCGGTATTGGCCTTAGCGCCGTGCTCGTCTACCAGCACTTTCTTGTTGCCGGAATAATAGCCCGCCGAGAGCCTGCCCAGCTTTGCAAGGTTCTTCGCGGTCAGGCCGTAAATTATATTCTGGTCCGTTACGTCCCTCTTAAGGCCGAAGTTATAGCCGCCCAGCGCGAAAGCCGGGCTGCCGCCGAAGAGCGAGCCTTCGGGCGTTCCCGCTTTGGCGTGCAGATAAACGGGGTAGTTGTCGGCCGAAAGCCCGGCCTTTATCACGTCGAAGCCTGCCTCTGCCTGTATTTTTTCGTAAGGCAGCACGCCCACAGTGGGGCCTATCACGAACACCGGCGCTTTCCAGTTACCGTTAGTTTCTTTTTCGGCCGCAACATAGTTATCCGCGTTCAAGTGGACGCTTTTATATTTCTGTACGTCGGTGGAGGGTATCCAGATCTGGGTGGACGGCGTGGCGTAGGCGGCCAGCGGGGTCAGGCAGACCATAAGCGCAGTCATCAGGCTGCTCATTCTCATTATATATCTCCTTAAGAACCTGAAATACCCGCCCGGATCCCGCCGGGCGGGTATTGTACGCGTGTCAGTGCAGGTAGGCGGTTTCGCCGTGCTGCGCTTCGTCCAGTCCCGTCTCTTCCTCTTTCTCGTCTGTCTTTACCGGCGTGAACAGGTTGATCACGAACAGGCAGCCGTAGGAGAACAGGAACGCGTAGATGGCCGTGGCCGCTACCGCTATGACTTCCTTGCCGAAGAACATGGCGTCGCCGTGCCAGAGGCCGTTGGCGCCGGCGGCGTTGACCGCCGTGGTGCCGAACACGCCCAGCAGGATCACGCCCGTAACGCCGCCCACGCCGTGCACGCCCCAGACGTCCAGGGAATCGTCCCAGCCCAGCCGGTTCTTCATGTTCACGGCCATGTAGCAGATCACGCTGGAAAGTATGCCTATGCAGACCGCCGCTTTCGTGGTGACGTAGCCGGCGGCCGGGGTGATGGTGGCGAGGCCCGCTATGGAGCCGGTGAGCAGCCCCACGAACTTGGGCTTCTTCTCCAGCGACCAGGCGATGAACAGCCAGGTGATGGCGGCGAAGGAGGCCGCCACGTCGGTGTTGACGAACGCCAGCGCCGTAACGGGGTCCACCCGCAGTTCGCTGCCGGCGTTGAAGCCGTACCATCCGAACCAGAGCAGGCCGGTGCCCAGCGCCACCAGCGGTATGCTGTGCGCGCCCGAGTCCACCACCTTGCGCTTGCCCACGAAGAACACCGAGGCCAGCGCCGCGAAGCCCGCCGTGGCGTGCACCACTATGCCGCCGGCGAAGTCCAGCACGCCGTGCGCGGCCATCAGGCCCCCGCCCCACACCATGTGGCACAGAGGGAAGTACACGAAGATCAGCCAGGCCACCAGGAAGATCAGGTAGGCCTTGAAGTTGATGCGGTTCGTGAACGCGCCGGTTATGAGCGCGGGGGTTATCTGCGCGAACATCATCTGGTAGGCGAAGAACACCAGCAGCGGGATGCTGCTGGACCCCGCGAAGGCGGTCATGGGCGTGATGCCGTGCATGAAGGCCATGTCGAGGTTGCCTATGATAGCGCCCTGGCCGCCGCTGAAGCACAGCGAGTAGCCGAAAGCGTACCACAGCACCGTGGTTACGCCCATCGAAACGAAGCTCTGTATCATTATTGCCAGCACGTTCTTGCGGCCTACAAGCCCGCCGTAGAAAAAGGCGAGGCCGGGGGTCATGAGCATGACGAGGCTGGTCGACACGAGCATGAACCCGGTATTTCCGGTATCGAACATAGATGTTTCCCTCCGTAACTAATTGCGGCGGCTGGGCCGCGTTAATTAATTATAGGGATTGCGGTGAAAGCGGAATATCGGGGATTCCCTGACTGGTATGGTAGAAAAACCTTACAGGCTTACCAGCCCTTCCTTGACCGCGTAGCGGGTAAGGCCGGCTATGCTGGTAATGTCCAGCTTTTCCATTATTTTCTTGCGGTGCGTCTCCACCGTCTTGACGCTCAGGCCCAGCTTGTGGGAGATCTCTTTGGTGCGCAGCCCCTCGGCCAGCAGCTGCAGCACTTCCCTTTCGCGCGCGGAAAGCAGCGTGAACGGGCTGCGGGGGTCGGCGGCGGGGCCTTTGATGTAATCGCCCAGCACCAGGCTGGTGATGCCGGCGCTCAGGAAGAAACGGCCGCAGTTGACAGCCTTGATGGCGTCCATCAGCTCTTCGAAAGCGGAATCCTTCAGCAGGTAGGCGCGTGCCCCGGCCTTGAAGATCTCGGTAACGTACTTGCGGTCGTTATGCATGGAAAGGGCTATGACGCGCGCTCCCTTGCGCGTCTTGGCCAGCTTGCGGGCCGCCTCTATGCCGTTGAGGCCCGGCATGGAGATGTCCATTATCACTATGTCGGGCGAAAGCTCTTTCGCCAGGCGTACGGCCTCTATGCCGTCCCTGGCTTCTCCGGTCACTTTAACGCCCGGCTGTTTCTCAAGCAGGGCGCGCAGGCCTTCCCGGAAGAGCTTATGGTCGTCGCAGATGAGGATCTTGGTTTCCATTATCTTTTTTCCTTGGCCAGCGGGGCCGTTATAACCGCCAGCGTACCGGAACCGGGGCGGGAGCTCAGCGTGAATTCGCCGCCCAGGTGCGAGACCTTCTCCCTTATCGAGAAAAGGCCGAAGCCGCCCTTGTCCCCGTCGTAAACGGAGGCGGCGGCGGCGTTGAAGCCGCGGCCGTTGTCGCGCACCGTAACGGCTATTTTGCCGCCGGCGCGCCGCACGCGCACTTTTACGCCGGAGGCTTT
The DNA here is from genome assembly GCA_903879915.1 of uncultured Elusimicrobia bacterium. Taxonomy (GTDB): domain Bacteria; phylum Elusimicrobiota; class Elusimicrobia; order Elusimicrobiales; family UBA9959; genus UBA9959. The sequence goes on along the minus strand of CAIRNJ010000045.1, from coordinate 50,158 downwards.
CGAATGTTTTACCGCGTTCATCAGCAGCTCCCGCACGGCTTTGAAGATCAGCACGCTGGTCTCGGTGGGCAGCGGCACGCGGCCGCCCTCGCCGCTGAAAGCTACCGCCAGGCCGTGGCGCCGGCGCGTATCCTCCGCCAGCCGCTCCAGCGCGCTCTCCAGCCCGAGCTCGTAAAGGATGGGCGACGCCAGCTGGAAGGTAAGGGTGCGGGTGGCGAGGATGGCCTCGTCGATGAAGCCCGAAAGGTTCCTGAGCTCGGCGGCCGCTTCCCTCGCCGGGCAGGCGCTGCGCAGCGCGCCGGCCTTCATTTTCGCCATGGCCAGCGTCTGGCCTATGATGTCGTGCAGGTTGGTGGCTATTTCCCGGCGCTCCCGCTCTTCCGTAAGTATCAGTTCCGAGGAAAGGCCCCGCAGTTTCTCCTGGTACGAAAGTATTTCCTTCTGGCGCAGCTCGCGCTCCTTCACTTCGGCCTTCAGCGCCGCGTTCAGCTCCTCCAGTTCCGCCGTGCGCTCGCGCACGCGGCGCTCCAGGTCGTTGTGGGCGTCCAGCAGGGCCCGGGAAGCCAGTTTGCGCGCGAAATAGGTGCGCAGCATGTCGGCCAGAGAATTTATAAGGTTGCGCTCTTCGGCCAGGAAAGGGCCTTCGGCCTCTTTGGGCATTTTTTTTAGATAATAAACTTCAATGCGGCCCGTTACCTCGCGGGTTATGCGAAAATCGCAGGCTTGCAGCCAGCGCGTCCGCCTGAAGCCGGGGTTGCGGGCTTCGCAATCCCCCACTATTATGCGCCCCGCCGTAATTTCCGGGTACTGCCAGGCCGGCGGAATAAGCCGCACTATGCGGTCCAGCGCCTCCCTGGTGGACAGCCGGTCGTCCTGCAGCACGCATACCGTGGAATGCAGCGCGGTGAGTTCCTTGACGCGCTCTCTGAGCGCGTGTATAACCTCGTTCTTGGGAACTTCGGGGTGCAGCGCGTGAATGGCCTGCGAAGGCTTCAGCAGCTTGTTGCGGGATCTGTTCGGCCGGGACATTAGTTAAAGGTCCTGCGTATGCCTTCCGCCAGCGGGGTCCAGTCGTTCCACCCGGCTGTTTTTTCCCACAGGGCCGGCGAGGCGGTCCAGTTCGGGCCGGGGGCTTCGCGGGCCTTGTCGCGGTTCAGCGCCGGGGTGGCCCCGGTCAGCAAGGAAACGGCCTCGTACACGCAGCCGGCCGCGAATACGGCCCAGGGCGGCAGCGAGACCATCAGCGGCATTTTAACGCCCATGCCGGCGGCCAGCAGCGTTATGAATTCGCGCCAGGTATACACCCTGTTCTCGCAGACGTAGAAAGTGCCGCCGTCGAACTTTTCGGTCTCCAGCGCCTGCGTCAGCGCGCGGACCAGGTCGTCGAGGTAGATGAAGCTGAAGCGGCCGCTGGCCGAGCCCGCGTTCACCATCACGCCCCGGCGCACCCATTCGGCGATGGTGGACAGGCCGAAATCTTTCTTGCCGTAAACTATGGGCGGCCGCAGTATCACGAAACTCCCGCGGGCGAATTGTTTTACGGCCTTCTCCCCCTCCAGTTTGCTGCGGCCGTAATAGGAGACCGGGGCGTCCGGCTGGGCTTCGGTCTTCGGGGTTTCGGCGCCGGACGGCCCGGCGGTGGCAAGGCTGGAAAGGTACACGATCTTTTTTACCGAGCCCGCCGCTTCGGCGGCCTTTACAAGGTTGGCCGTGCCGGCGCCGTTGGCTTTCAGGAAAGCCTCGCCTGAGCGGCAGAACAGCGCCGCGGCCAGGTGCACCACGGCGTCGGCCCCCGCCAGCGCGGCTTTCAGGCTTTCAGCGTCGGAAAAATCGGCCACCGCGTAAGCGGCGCCCGGCTGCGGCCGTGCGGGCGCGCTGCGGGTTATTATGCGCACCGCGTAACCTTTTTCCAGCAGGGCCTTCGACAGCGCCCCGCCCACGAACCCCGTGCCGCCGGTAACGGCTATAGTTTTCATATTTTTTTCGCGGCTTTTTTAGCCGCTTTTTGCGCCTGTTCCTTCAGCTCTTCCGCGCCCTTTTCTATTTCTTTGTCCAGGTTTATGCCGAAGCGCTTCATCCCGGCGTTAAGCGTGGAGCGCGTCGGGTAGGCGCCTTTCTGCAGCTTTTCCAGCACGCGGGTCTTGTCCTGCTGCGGCAGGGTGAGCGCGATGGCGAGGCCCATCAGGAAGAAGACGGCAAGGTTCAGTACCAGCGCCAGCGGCCCGACCAGGAACTTGAGCAGTTTCACGGCAGTGGAGATGAACAGGATGAACCCGGCCCAGAGCAGCATGGAGATGATAAGGTAATAATTGCCGAAAGGGCCGGTGTCCGGATAGGCCGTTATGAAGGCCAGGTGCAGCAGCGCCACTAAAGCCAGTTTAAAGATAAGTCCCATTTGTTCTCCCGGCTTAAAGTTCTGTCAGGTTCGGAGCGCTCTCCGGCGGCTTCAGCGGCTTGTAGTCTATGCCCAGGCGCAGCAGGCCCCTGTAGACCGTGGCTTTCGCGGGATAGATGCCCAGCGCCAGTTTGTCGAAAACGGAGCCGCCGTCCTCCTGCGGGATGAAGAACAGCGTGGACAGCAGGGAGGCCAGCAGGGCCGCGGTGTTGAGGAACATGACGGTGGACCTTCTCAGCGACGGCAGCATCGTGGTGAGGAAGATGAAGCAGGCGGTCCAGAGCATGGACGAGAAGATCAGGAACAGGAAGCCCATTTTGCCGGTATCGGGGTAGCAGACGAATACCCCCAGGTGCAGAATAACAGTGCAGATGGAGAAAAATACGATGGCCATGGTCTTATTCTCCCGCTTTGAATTCCACGTGTACCGTCAGGGTGTCCTCGTAGAAATCGTCGGGCAGCGGCGGGAACGGCGAGGCGCTCTGCACCGAGGACTCCGAGGCGTAATCGAACAGCCTGTTGCCGGAGGATTTCTCCACGGCCACGCTTTTAATGTCCCCGTTCCTTTTTATGGTGAACTTCACGGTGCTGCGCAGCTTGCCGCCCGAAGGCATTTTGCCGGTCCAGGCGTTCCAGAGGGCTTCGCGCACCTGCGCGATATACCAGGGGTAAGGGAAATTCTGGGAGTCGGTCACCAGCCCGGTAACGTTGCGCGCTTCGGCGGGCGCCGGGGCCGGGGTCTTTTGCGCGTTCGGCTCGCCGGAGAGCACGCTGGGCTTGGGCAGGGCGTCGGCGGAGAAATCGTCCTCGTCAGGTCTCTCGGCTGTTGTTTTGGCGGCAGCGGGCTGCGGGACCGGCTCGGTTTTTACGGCCGCCTGCATGGAGGCGATCTTGGAGTCGCCGATGAAATCTATGAAATAGGCCTGTTCCTTTTTTGCGACCAGCGGGATGCGCTGCATGAAAATGAACAGGCCCAGCAGGAACAGGAAATGGGCGGAAGAGGAGTAAAGAAGGTAATTCCTCATGCTGTGGTCTTTCCCAGGGGGTTACTTTCCGTCGTCGGGCTTTACGGCAATGCCTATCTTGCCGGCGCCCAGCTTTTTCGCGATATCGAGCACCGTAACTACGCGCTGCACCGGCACGCTTTTGTCGGCTTCCACCAGCACTGTCTTGTTGTAAGCCTTGGCAAAGCGGAGTATCAGCTCTTTTTCAAGGCGCTGGAAGGGCATGGTCTTGCCGTCCACGGCCATGGAGCCGTCGGCGCCCAGCTGCACTTTCAGCACGCTTTCGTCGGCGCCTTTCTGGCCGGAGGAGGCCTTGGGCAGGCTCACCTGTATCTGCGACTGCACCAGGAACGGGGTTATTACCATGAAGATGATCAGCAGGATAAGCGAAATATCGATAAGCGGGATCATGTTCATCTCCGCTATAATGCCGCTCTTTATGGTATGTACGCGCATGTGGTGTTACCGGTCAGACCAGGCTGCTGAATTCCCTGTGCGCCGTGCGGTCTATGACCTGCTCGGCGAGCCAGTTGACCTCGCTGGAGAAATCGTTGGCCTTGTGGGCGAAGTAATTGTAGGCCACGATGGCGGGCACCGCCACGAACAGGCCGGCCGCGGTGTTCACCAGCGCCTCGGCTATGCCCATGGCCACCACCGAGGGGCCGGCGCCGGCGTAGACCGACAGGTCCTTGAACGCCCGCATCACGCCCAGCACGGTGCCGAACAGGCCGATGAAAGGCGTTACGCTGCCTATGGTGGCCAGCGCCGTCAGGCTTTTGCTGAGACGCGAGACCTGCCACTCCACGGCTTTTTCGGCCAGCTCGCGCTTCTCGAGCGGGCTGCCGTAATGGGCTATGACCTTGTACAGGATCTCCCCCGCCGGGCTCTTGGTCCGGGCGCAGAGTTCGGATAATTGCTTCATCTCGCCCGTTTTTATCAGGGCGTGGGTTTTGTGCATGAGGTCTTCCATGCCGCTGAAGGTGCGTCTGTAGACGGTCCAGCGTTCCCAGATAAGCGCAAGGGAATAAATGGAAAGTCCCACCAGGAAGAACAGTATGGGGCCCCCGGCAGAGATGAGCTGTTTGATGGTTATGTTCATAAGTGGCCGGTTCTGTCCGGCTATATAAAATTATAGCAATTCGAACGGAGGAGTTAGCGGTTCGGGCGGGCGGGCGGCCCGCCGTACGGAGGGCTGCCGGTTCAGGCCTTGCGGAAAGCGAACTTCACCCTGGCTTCCAGGTTCTCGAAATAGCCGGAGAGGATCCTGAGCTTCGAACTGAGCACGCCGTAAAGCTCTTCCTGCTCGCGCGACTTTATCCCTTCCACCATTTCCAGTTCTTTGGCGCGGCTGATGGTCTCGGCGAGCTCCGCCTTTACCTTCGCCGCTTCCTGGTCGCGCCAGTTCAGGTCGGCGTGCAGGCGGCCTATTTCCTCGCAGAACTTCCTGTTCTGCTCTTCCGCGTCGCGGCGCTCGTCGAGCATTATATGCTGCAGCTCCTCGTGCTTGCCCAGCAGCGAGTCCATGTTGTCGCTGAGGGTGCGGGCCAGCATGTCCTTCTCTTCCAGCTGGGATCTGACCTCTTTGAGCTCCGCCCTGAGTTCTTCAGTATGCGCCTGCAGGTCCAGCGGGGCCTGCCTGGCGGCGGCCGCGGCGGCTTCCTGCATGGCGTGCACGGTCTCTTTCAGGCGTATTATTTCGGTCGTTTTTTCGGAAAGCGCCTGCGTGATCTCGAAAAGCTTTTCTTCCGAGCGTTTCTTCAGGGTCTTGTACAGCATTTCCCAGGAGGGATGTTCCCCTTTCACGGCCTGGGTGCTCTCGATATTGCGCTTGAGCTTTTCGGCGAGCGCCCTTATCTCCAGTTCTCTTTTCTTCAGCGCGGAGTCAAAAGAAGCTTTTTCCGAAGTGTAGGACTTGCGCAGCTCCCGCACTTCGTTCTCCAGGCTGGAATTCTTCGCGATGGCTTTTTCCAGCAGCGCGCGGGACGCCTGCTCCTCAACGGCCTCGGCGGTCCTGGGCGGCTTGGGCTTTACGGGCGCCTGCGGCGGCGCGTCCAGCAGGGCCTGGAAGTCGGGCATCATTACCGCTTCGGTCCACTGGCCAAGGGCTTTCTCCGGGCAGATCAGCGTGGAGCGGCTGAACCCGGCTATCAGCGCCGCGTCTTTGGCGATAAAAGGACCGCGTATGCTTTTTTTTATGTAGGCGTAATAGCGCGCCGGAATAGGAGCTGTCATGAGTAAATGATAACAAAGGGGTGTTACAAAGAGATTACGAAATAAAACAGCGGTTGTTCCGGAGGCGGCCCCCTCACGCCAGGTTCTTGCGGATGTTGGCGCGGGTAACCGGCGCTATCACGCCCTTCTCGGTTATGATGGCGGTGATCAGGGCGGCCGGGGTAACGTCGAAAGCGGGATGGCGGGCCTTCACGCCTTTAGGCGCCAGGCACACGTTGTTGATGCGCACCACTTCGTCCGTGGAGCGCTCCTCTATCACGATGGAGTCCCCGTCGGGCGCCCGCGTGTCTATCGTGGGAGTAGGCGCGGCCACGTAGAACGGCACCTTGTGGTGGCGCGCTATCACGGCCAGGCCGTAAGTGCCTATCTTGTTGGCGGTATCGCCGTTGGCCGCTATGCGGTCGGCGCCCACCACGATGGCGTTGACGCCGCAGGTCTTTATGATGTGCGCGGCCATGTTGTCGGTAATTAATTCGGCGGGAACGCCTTCGCGCATAAGTTCCCAGATGGTGAGGCGCGCGCCCTGCATATAGGGGCGCGTTTCGCAGGAATAAGCGTGCCTGATCTTTTTCTGCGCGTGGGCGGCGGTTATTACGCCCACGGCGGTGCCTATGCCCATGGTGGCCAGCGCCCCGGCGTTGCAGTGCGTCATTATCACCGTTCCGCGCGGCAGCAGCCTGGCGCCGTGCAGGCCCATGGCCAGGCAGGCGGCTTCGTCTTCCTCGGTTACCAGCCGCGCTTCGCGGTCCAGGGCGGCCAGCAGCCGCGCCTTTGCGGCGGTATCTAAGCGGCCGGGATTGGCCGCGGCGAAAGCGCGCGCCGCGGCCAGCATGCGGTCGGCGGCGTAGAACAGCGCCACCGCGGTGGGCCGCGCGGCCTTGAGCAGCCCGGCCGTACTTAAAGCGGTCCTTTCAAGTTCTTTGGCGGAGGCGGGGCAGCGCCTGCGCAGTTCCAGCGCGAAGCCGAAAGCGGCGGCGCAGCCGATGAGCGGCGCGCCGCGCAGGGCCATGTCCTTGGTGGCTTTTGCCACGCCGGCGGCGTCCTTTACGGTCAGGTATGAAACCTTGGCGGGCAGCAGCCGCTGGTCAAGTATTTTTAACGACCCTTTTCTGAAAATGAGCCTTGGGGGGATCATATAAATAGAGAATCGAGGATCGAGGATCGAGGATCAGGAACCGGGAAAAGTTCTGGCTTCTTCGCTATCCCCGATCCTTGATCCCCGATCTTCGATTTGTTTTACGGTATCGCGTCCAGGAGGTTCTTAAGCTGCTCTTCGGTCTTGCCGGTTATTTCAACCGTCTTTTCGCGGCCTTTGGCCCCGCGTATGATGTTGACCATCTTGGCGGGGACTTCGAAGAATTCCGAGAGATAATCACGGAGCAGCATGTTTATCTTAAGGTCTTCCGCCGCCGCACATATTTTCACGCGCAGGACGCTGCCTATGCGGGAAACCACTTCGTTGTCTTCGCAGTTCGGTATCACTCGTACTTTTACAATCATGTTCTATACCTCTCTGTTGCCGCCGCGGCTGATGTCCTGCGCCGCGGCTGGTGGTTTCCCCCTTGTGCAGTTTCTGGGGAGGGAGCCTTACGCCGGAAGGCCCCTTTACGTCTCAGATCAGGCGAACAGCGCGCTGCCGATGCGCGGCAGGTTGGAACCCGCCTGCACCGCCAGCTCGTAATCCCCGCTCATGCCGAGCGAAAGATAATTCTTAAAGCCGGAATTGTTCGCTTTGCTCGGGAAATCCCGGTCGAAGATCCTTTTAGCTTCCGCGAAAACCGTTTTCAGCTCTTCCGGGGCTGCGCCTGCCGGGGCTATGCCCATATAGCCGCTGGGGGCCAGGTTCGCCAGGCCGCCGATGGCGGCCAGCAGTTCCCCCGCCTGCGCCGGGTTTACGCCCGACTGCGTGGCCGAGGCGGTGAGCTTGAGCTGTATGAGCACCGGCATCACTTTGCCGCAGGCGGCGGCGTGGCGGTTGACTTCCGCGGCTATTTTCAGGCTGTCAATGCAATCTATCCAGTCGAAAGTTTCCACCGCGGCTTTGGCTTTGTTGGTCTGCAGGTGTCCTATAAAATGAAGAGAGACAGCGGCGCGGTTCCCGGCCAGTTCGCCGGCCGTCCATTTGTTCTTCGCGTCCTGTACTTTGTTCTCCCCCGCGGTCTTAACGGCGCCGGCCTCTACGAGAATGGCCACGTCGGCAGCGGCGGCGTATTTGGTGACTGCCAGGAGTTCTATTCCCGAGGGGTCTTTTCCGGACACAGCGCAGGCTTTGGTTATCCTGCTGTTGATGTCCGCAAAATTCGCTAGCAGCGCGCTCTTGCGTGTAAGTTCGGCGGTTGGCATCGGGATTAACTATATTTTAGCAAAAAACCACGATTTTTCATAGATAAATCGGGGCGGCCCGGCGCGGGCGCGCCGCGGCGCTGTCTTTTCTGCGCGTCGTCTTGCTATTATATTGTATGGTTCTGCCCCCCGCTTTCTGGCTTCTGACAGGTTCGGAAGCGCTGATGACAGCCGGTTATTCGGTCTCTTTCCCTTTTCTGGCGCTGTATCTTACCGGGCACCGCGGCGTGCCTATGGCCTGGGTGGGGCTTTTTCTTTCACTTTCTATGCTGCTGGCTTCCGTGGCGCATGTGGCCGGCGGCGAGATCTCCGACGCGATAGGCCGCAAGAAAGTGATGGTGCTTTCCCTGGTGCTGCGCGCGGTACTTATCGCCATAATCGCCTGGGTTATTTACAGCAAAGCGGGGCTTTGGGCGATCTATGTTTTCCATCCGCTGGGGATGCTGGTGGGCTCGTTCTTTCAGCCTGCGGCAAGATCCTGGGTGGCAGATTATGTTCCCCCGTCCCAGCGCATGAAAGCCTACGGCCTGCTCAGGATGGGCGGCAACGCGGGTTGGGCGGTGGGGCCGGCCATCGGCGGGCTGCTGGCGGCGGGCTCTTATGCCGCGCTGTTCGGGGTGACGGCGGCGGTGTACGCGGTTTGCGCGGTTATTGTTTTCCTGTCGGTGAAGGATAAGCCTGGCGAGGCGCGGGGCGGGTTCGAGGGCTTCAGCCTGCAGGCGGCGGCGGGCACGCTGCGCAATAAGGATTTCCTGCGCTTCTGCGTTTTTACTTTTACGATGTGCGCGGTGATGAGCCAACTGGTGGTGGCTACTTCGCTTTATTCAAAGACTTACCTGGGATTTTCGGAGCGGCAGATAGGGCTGCTGTTCACTATCAACGGTTCTATCGTGGTGCTGATGCAGTATTTTGTCACGCGCTTCGTGGAGGGCTGGCGTATCACTACGGGGCTTACCCTCGGGGCTTTGTTCTACGCGGCGGGCTACCTGGGCGTGGGCTACGCTTATTCTTTTTATTTCGCGGCGGCGTCCATTGTGGTGGTTACTTTGGGCGAGGTGGCGGTGTCGCCGGGCATTCAGGCGCTGGGCGCTAACATGGCGGGGCGCCACGAGAAGGGCCGCTACCTGGGCGTGCAGGGGCTTTTTCAGCAGGTGGGCAGCGCTACGGGCATCTTTATCGGTTCGAACGCCATTGACCATCTCAGCCCGCATTTCCAGCAGGGCCCGTGGTTCCTGATAGCTTTCCTGGCCTGCGTCTCGGCCGCCGGCTTCTGGGGCCTGGGCGGCAGTTTAACGCGGTCCCAGAACGGCCTAAAAGACGCCGAAGAAATGATAACGACCACCCCGACGGAAAACCCCGAAGCGGCTTAGAGCCCGGGCGTCGGGTGGACCGGTTAGCAAAACGCGGGGTCGCGCACACCGTGCGCGCCCCTCATCACGAGTTGTGTCGTTCGCTTCGCGAACTCCACCCGGCTTCGGCGCTACGCAAGCCGAAGCCTCCGCGAAGGTTTTGCTAACCGGTCCACCCGCCGCCTTCAGTGAAAATTTTAGCTAGTGCGCCGTGAAGTATTTTATCATCAGGGCCAGGATGGCCAGGAATACTATTATCGCCAGGGTTTTCGGGGAAAGCCCCCCTTCCACCCTGATCCCGGTCTGGGGCGCGGGCAGTTCGGCGCCGGTCCGGCGGGCCACGGTCTTGGCTTTCTCCAGGGCCTGCTCGTAGGTGGCGCGCACGTCGGGCGGCATCGCCTCGGGGCTGTCGTAACCCGTGCCGTTCACCGTGAACTTCTTGTGCGCTCCAGGCGCGCCGGCCTGCGCCAGCGCGTTCTGCACCACGTCCCGCTGTTCCGGCGGCACATCCTCCACCGAGCCGTATTCCTTGCCGTTCAGCGTGATCTTGCTCTTTACGTTTATCTTGAACTCTATTCCCATCGCGCCTCCTCCGTAACCGCTTACAGAATATATAAAACGCGCGCCTAAGGCAAATAAAAAACCCCCGGCCTTTTGGGGCCGGGGGTCTTTATTTACTTATTGTACGGCTTAGTACATGTCGGCGCCGGGAGGCATGCCGCCGCCCATACCGGCCATGGCGTTCTGCTTCTTCTCGGGCAGGTCCGCCACCAGGCATTCGGTCGTCAGCAGCGTGCTGGCGATGGAAGCCGCGTTCTCGAGGGCGGTGCGCGTGACCTTCAGGGGGTCGACGATTCCGGCCTTCATCACGTCCACGTATTCCAGCGTCTCGGCGTTGAAGCCGATCTCGATGGCGGAGTTCTTGACCTTCTCGATGACTATCGAGGCGTCCATTCCCGCGTTCTCCACGATGGTGCGCATCGGGGCGTAAATGGCGCGGCGCACGATGTTCACGCCGGTCTTCTCGTCTTCGCTGGCCGTCACGACTTTATCCAGGACCTTGGCCGCGCGGATAAGGGCCACGCCGCCGCCGGGGATAATGCCTTCCTGCACGCCCGCTTTGGTGGCGTTCCTGGCGTCTTCGATCTTGGACTTCTTGGCCTTCATCTCGGTCTCGGTGGCCGCGCCCACGCGGATCACGGCTACGCCGCCGGACAGTTTGGCCAGGCGCTCTTCCAGTTTTTCCTTGTCGTAGTCGGAAGTGGTCTCTTCCATCTGCTTGCGGATCTGGGCAGTGCGCTTCTTTATCTCGACTTTGTCGCCCGCGCCGTCTACGATGGTGGTGTTCTCCTTGTCGATGACGATGCGCTTGGCGGTGCCGAGCTGCTTGATGTCGGTCTTGTCGAGCTTCATGCCGCGCTCTTCGCTGATCACTTCGCCGCCGGTGAGGATGGCGATGTCTTCCAGCATCTCTTTGCGCCTGTCGCCGAAGCCGGGGGCTTTCACGGCGCAGCCTTTCAGCGTGCCGCGGATCTTGTTGACCACCAAGGTGGCCATCGCTTCGCCGTCGATGTCTTCGGCGATGATCAGGAACTGCTTGCCGGTCTGCACGATCTTCTCGAGCACGGGCAGCAGGTCGTTCATGGCGGAGATCTTCTTGTCCGTTATCACGACCATCGCGTCTTCAAGGACGCATTCCATCCTTTCGGGATCGGTCACGAAGTAGGGCGACACGTAGCCGCGGTCGAACTGCATGCCTTCCACTACGTCGAGTTCGGTCTCGGAGGATTTGCCCTCTTCTACGGTGATCACGCCTTCGTGGCCGACCTTCTCCATCGCCTGGGCGATGAGGTCGCCTATGACCTTGTCGTTGGCGGAGATGGTGGCGATCTGGGCCTTCTCTTCCTTGGTCTTCACGGGCTTGGCCATCTTCTTCAGCTCTTCGACCAGGGCGGTGACGGCTTTGTCGATGCCGCGCTTGATCTGGATGCCGTCGGCGCCGGCGGTGATGTTCTTCAGGCCTTCGCTGAATATCGACTGGGTGAGCACGGTGGCGGTGGTGGTTCCGTCGCCGGCTATGTCGTTGGTCTTGGAGGCGGCTTCGCGCACGAGCTGCGCGCCCATATCCTCGAAATGATCTTCAAGCTCGATCTCCTTGGCGATGGTCACGCCGTCGTCGATGATCGTGGGGGAGCCGAATTTCTTCGAGAGGATGACCGTCTTGCCTTTGGGGCCGAGGGTCACTTTTACGGCGTTGGCCAGTTTGTCCACGCCGGCTTTCAGCCGCATTCTGCCTTCTTCCGAGTAAATGATCTGTTTTGCCATGTTTTAATTCCTTTCCTTATAGTATCAGCGTACGATGCCGAGGACGTCTTCCTCGCGCATGATGAGATATTCCTCATCGTTTATCTTGATCTCGGTGCCGGAGTATTTGCCGTAAAGCACGTGGTCGCCGGCCTTCACTTCCATCGGGATGAGCTTGCCGTCCTCGGTGGTGCGGCCTTTGCCCACCGCGATGACTTCCGCTTCCTGCGGTTTTTCTTTGGCGGTCTCGGGGATGATGATCCCGCTTTTCTTCACTTCTTTGGCCTCGACGGCTTTCAGGATTACCCTGTCGCCGAGGGGCTGTATCTTTATCTTGGTCGCTGTGTCTGCCATGTTTTTCCCTCCTGTAGAATTAGTGCCTGAGTTTTAAAATGATTTTTAGCACTTCAACCTTACAATTGCTAGTTTAGCAAAAGCGGGTTTTAGTGTCAATAGCAGTCTTGGGCTGCGATTGCTAATTTAGGAAAAGGTCACTTCTTGACGAAGAACCGGAAGCGCGTTATGCCCACCTCTATCACGTCGTCGTCGGCCAGCAGCGCTTTTTCCGTAAGGGCGTTGCCGTTATGCTTGGCGTAGCCTTCCTTGATGGGGTTCAGGTAGTAGCCGTCCGGGCGCATGGTGATCACGGCCGCGAGTTCCGGCCCCCCGCCGAACAGACCGCCGCTCTTGTAGGGGATGGCGGCCTGCGCCGAGTGGCCGATATAAGTGGACAGCGCGGTAAGTTCGAATTCCTTGCGGTTGTCCAGCGGGTTGTCCAGCACTTCCAGCGTGCCTTGCGCGGGCTTGGGTTTCTGCGCCGGCAGGGCCGTCTTGTCCGCTTTGTTCTGTTCCGCGGAGGTGTCCGCGAAGATCAGCGAGTACTTCACTATGGCCACGATGTCCCCGTTCTTCAGCCCGGCCTTCAGGGTCTTTTTCCCGTTCACAAAAGTTCCGTTGGTGGAGTTGAGGTCCTCCACGAACCAGCCGCCTCCGGCCTCGTAGAACTTGCAGTGATGCCCGGAAACCGCGGCATTGTCCAGGGCGATGTCGTTGTCGGGCTTTCTCCCGAGGGTAAAAGACGGCTTGTCCAGGGGGATCTCCCGTATAAAGGCTGATTCGAACCTGAGCTGTAATTTACGCATAAGATTTCTTGACCATGTCCTTTAATTTCTCTTTAAAGGTCTTTTTCGTTACCGTTCCGATCACAAGGGTTATGTTGTCCGGACCGCCGCGGGCGTTGGCGGAGGCTATGAGGCTGGCGCAGGCCAGTGCGTCATCCGGCTGCGCTGTGAGCGTTGCGAATATCTCCGGCTCTCTGACGGCCTTGAACAGGCCGTCCGTGCACATCAGTATCCTGTCCCCCTCCGCCAGTTCGGTCTCGAACATGTCCACGGCCGGGGTTTTCTGGGTGCCCAGCGCCCTGGTAAGGATGTTCTGCAGCGGGGAGATCTCGGCCTGCGCCTTGGTAAGGATGCCGTTGCGCACGTGCTCCATTACCAGCGAATGGTCCTCGGTGAGCTGCTTCGCCTGGCCGTTGCGCAGAAGATAAGCCCGGGAATCGCCTATGTGCGCCAGGCACAGCCGCGGGCTCTTGAACAGAGCTGCGGTAAGCGTGGTTCCCATTCCTTTGTTGTCCTGCCCGGAATTGCCGGCCTCGTAGATCACCGAGTTGGCCAGTTGGACGGCGAAGCCCAGCTGGTTGGTTTCAAGGCAGAGCTTCTCGTCGTAAGGGTTTGGTTTGAGGCCGGTGCCGGACATCGATTCGAATTTCTCGCGCGTTACTTTTACGCCCAGGGAGCTAGCGACCTCGCCGGAGTTGTGCCCCCCCATGCCGTCGGCCACGATGGCTAGGTCCAGCTCAGGCGCGAGCAGGAAGTTGTCCTCGTTGTTGGCGCGCACTTTACCCGGGTCGGAGGCGCCGCTGAATTCTATTTTCAGGGTCATTTTTTCTCCTCGGTCGGGTAAATTAGCGGGAAGGTCTTTTCAAAGTCGTGACCGGTCGGGTCTGGGCGCCGCGCCGGCGCAGGCTTGGGCTTTTCGGGCGCGGGTTCGACGGCGGGTTTCGCGGGCGCCGGAGCGGTTCCGGCGGCGGCCGGCGCGGGGGCGGGCGTTCCGTCCGGCGGTGAAACTTTTAAAGTCATCTCAAGGCCGGCCCGGGGCGCAAGTTCTATGCCTGCCAGGGCGGGTTTAAGCTGCGCGGGCGCAGCCGCGGGAGCAGGCTTGGCTGCCGATAATGGGGACGTTTTCGGTTCCAGCTTGAGCGCGGGCTGGGCGGCCGCCGCCGGGGCCGGCTTGGGCTGTGTCGCGGCCGGCGCGGGAGCGGGCTTGGGCGCGGGCTGAAGCGCAGCAGGTTTCGGGGCCGGGGCCAGTTTTGGCTGCGTCGCCGCTTTGGGTTCCGGTTTGAGCGCGGGCTGGGCGGCCGGTGCCGGTTTGGGCTGTGCCGCGGCCGGCGCGGGAGCTGGTTTGGGCGCGGGCTGAAGAGCAGCCGGCTTCGGGGCCGGCGCCTGGGCCGGTTTTGGCTGCGTTGCCGCTTTGGGGTCCGGTTTGGGCGCGGGCAGAACGGCCGCCGTAGGGACGGGAGCGGGCTGCGCGGCCGGCGCCGGAGCGGGAGCGGGCTGCGCTGCAGCAGTGGGAGCGGGGGCGGACGCGGGCTGTGCGGCCGCTGCCGGCGCCGCCGCCGGTTTAGGCTGTGCCTCGGGGTTAGGCTGCGCCGCCGGTGCTGCCTGCGCCGTTTTCAGCGGGCGGTTCTCCAGCACGGCGCGCAGGTCTTCGGCCATTTCCGCCCCGCTTTGATAACGCTCATCCGGGTTCTTTTTCAGGGCTTTGTCTATAACGGTAAGGATCTCCTTGGGCAGGTCGGGCCTGTACACAACGGGATCCGGCCAGGGATCCTGGGAGATCTGGAAGAACAGCGTGCCTATCGCCTCGCCCCCTTTCCAGGGCCTTTCGCCGGTCAGCAGCTCGTAAAGGGTCACGCCCAGGGAGAAGAGGTCGGCGCGGCCGTCCACTTTTTTGCCCGCTATCTGTTCGGGGCTCATGTAATAAGGCGTGCCCATCACGGTGCCGGTGGCGGTCTTGGAGGATTCCGTGATGCGCGCTATGCCGAAGTCGGCTACGCGCAGCGAGCCGTCCTCGAGCAGCATGATGTTGGCGGGCTTGATGTCGCGGTGCACCACGCCGTTCTTATGGGCGTAGTCCAGCGCGTCGGCGGACTTGGCCATGTATTCCAGCACTTTGTCGACGGGCAGCAGATTGTCCTTGGCGGCCCATTTCTTAAGGTCGTCGCCCTTGAGCAGCTCCATGGCCAGGTAGGCTATGTCCTGCTCTTCGCCGGCGTCGTAGATCTTTACTATGTTCGGGTGCGAAAGGTTGCCGGCGGCCTGGGCTTCGCGGAAGAAGCGCTCCTTCTGGTCCTTCAGCGCCTTCTCCTCCATGCCTTCCTCGAAGCGCATGGTCTTGATGGCCACGGTCCGGTTTATCTTCGGGTCTCTGCCCAGATAGACGATGCCCATGGCGCCCTTGCCCAGTTCCTTCTGTATCTCATAGCGGCCCAGCATGGGCGTAGCGGACGCTCCGCCCATGAGCAGGGTCGAATCGTTGGACTTCCCGCCGAGGGAGCCGCCGAACACCGCGCCTTCCGAGGCTTTTTTCAGTATGTCGATCTTGGAGATTATATCCTTATACCCGGCGTCCACCTGGCCTATGTGCTCGTATACCGCCGCCGCCTTGTTGAACTGCCGCTTGCGCTCGAAGTCCAGCGCGAGGTTGTACAGCGTGTATTTCATGTTGGCGTCGATCGGGCACAGCCGCAGCTTTTCGAAGGCCAGGTCGAGCATGCCCTGCCCCTGGAAGGACAGGCCCAGCATCTTGTTGGTTTCGATCTGCGAAACTTCTATCAGCTCTTTCTTTTTCTCCGTGCTGAAGAACCGTTTCGAGATCACGAAAATGTAGCCGGTGACCAGCAGCACCGAGGGATACATCACCTTCAGCCAGAGCCCTTTGGACGTGAAAAGGAAAATACCGGCCGCAATCAGCGCGGTGAAAGCCGTGCCGGTAACCAGCGCTCCGGGGCCCGCCTTCAGGCGCGGCAGCAACAGCGCGGTGAACAGGCCCGCCAGCAGTATCAGCCCCAGCTCGGCCGGGAAGGCCCACTCGGGGCGGGCGATGAACCTGCCGGAAAGGATGTTCTCGGCGACGTTGGCCGTGAAATCCACGGCCGGCATGGTGGAGTCGGTGGGGGTCACGTAAAGGCTGCCGATGCCCTGCGCGGTTATGCCGATCAGCACCATCTTGCCTTTGAAAGCCTCCGGCACCACCTTGCCGTTGAGCACGTCGTAGAACGAATAGTATTTAAAAGCCTTGCGCACGTTGAAGGCCACCAGGGAGGAGGAGGTGGGGTCCAGCGGCATGCGGCTTTTCCCGAAGACCGCGACGGAGCCGGGGGTAAGGTTCACCTCTCCCGAGGACAGGCCCAGGCGCACCCGCACTATCTCGGCCGCGAAAGACGGGTAGAAACTCAGACCGTAGGGTATGAACGGGTATTCTTTGCGCACGGTGCCGTCCAGGTCGGTGAAGACGTTCACGTGCCCGGCGCCGGCGGCGGCCGCGCCCAGGGCGTCCAGGGGCGTAGTTATTTCGGTCCCTTCTTCCGTTATGTCGGCCGGACCGGCGTTGTGCGAGACCGTGGGAGCGAAGCGTTTGAGCCATTCGGGTTCGGGCTTGGGTTTCGACGTGGGGATGCCGGTGCCGAAATAGAGCGGCAGGACCACGTTGCCGGCCGCGGAGATGGCCGAGGCGAGTTTCGCGTCGTTGTCGGCGTCCTTCCTGGCCGTCTCCAGCAGGCCCAGGAATTCGGAACTTTTGCCGGTCTCCTTGATCTTTTTTGACGCCACCAGCTCCGTATAGCGGTTCCTGAGCAGGTCCGCCATGGCCGCCTCGCCGCTTTTCTCAGGCTCGGAAAAAAGGATGTTCAGCCCTATCACCGCGGGGCGGGTGGTCTCGGAGGAGAGCAGGACCAGCATCTCGGCTATTTTCGACCGCGACCAGGGCCAGCGGCCTATCTTCGAGATGCTGTCGTCGTTTATTTCGATTATGGCGACGTCGTTTATATGGGGCTGGCTGGAGCTCAGCTGGGCGCGGAAATCGTAAAATTTAAGCTCCGCGGCTTCGATGCCCCGGTTGGTGAAATAGCAGAACAGCGACGCGATGGTCAGCCCGAATCCCCACAGTATGTTTGAAAATATGAATTTTCGCACTTTGCTTTCCCCCGGCTAAGAAAAATTCTCCGTGTCCCGGTAAGAGGACAGCAGTTCCTCGATAAAACAGATGTTCGCCATCAGCGCCAGGAACAGGCCGATAAAAACTATGCCGGCGGAGTCGGCCAGCGCGGCGGTTATGCGCTTGCTCAGCGCGGAATAGTATTCCACCCGCGCCTGGCTGCGCAGCACGCCGACCTCGAGCGGCTTCAGCTCCTGCGGCGGCGTCAGTTTCTTTTCTATGGGCCTGCCGTCCACGTCGTACAGCACTTCGTTCTGGGCCGCTTCCAGGGCGCGCCGGTAATCCGCCCGGTTGTTCCTGTTGGCGAGGTCCACGGATTCAGCGTCCACGCGTACCTTTTCCTGGGTGATTATTTCTACCTGCGGGTTGGTGAACATCGCGAATACCGCCAGGTTAGCGGCCAGGAAAAAGAACTGCGGGTTGCTGAAGAAAGAGAACTGGCGCTGCATGATGGCAGTAGCCAGGCCGGCCGCCGACAGCGCTCCGGCCGCGGCCAGCCAGGTGCCGCCGGGCGTCACCGGCAGGCCTGCCTTGAAATAGACGTAGGTGAGCGCCAGGCTGCCGATATAGGCGGCTATGGCCAGCAGCTTTACGAGCCAGCTGCCGCGGAAGACCAGCTTCGACGCCAGCAGGTACAGGAAGAACGCGTAGAGCAGCGGCGCGGTGGCCGAGGCGATGTTCGCCATTCCCAGGTTAACGGCCAGGAAGCCTTTTGCCGCGATATCCGCCCCCTCGGGGGCCGGGATATAGGCGCCGCCGGCATAGGCCGCGGCGGCCGCGGTCAGCGCGAACAGCGCGTAGAGGAAAGTGAATTTCCTGGGCTTCATGAACAGCGCCCAGCTGAAAAGAGCGAAGCCGAAAATAGCGAAGATGCCGGTAACTATCGGGTTCGTGGCGAGCGGGTTAGAGAGGGAGCCCGAGAGCTTGCCGGAAGCCCCGGCGAGAATGAAACAGCCGATGGCGCCGAGAGTGAGCGCCAGGTGCATGACTATCTTTATGGCGTTGTTGAGCAGCCCGAGCTGCAGGGCGGGCTTGCTGCCGGGCGCCTGCGCGGGAGCTTTTGTGGGGTCGGACGCGGCCCAGGGCAGCGGCGCGGCCATCTTCGCGGCGTCCGCTTCTGCCGGCTTGGCCGAAGGGGGCGGCGGCGGCGGCGAACCCTCGGCCAGCAGGCGCGCGCTCAGCTCCGGCATGTCGAAGGTTTTTTCGTTGGAGGTCTTGGAGAGGCTGAGCTCTCCCGAATTGTACTTGCGCAGCTCCAGCGCCACTTCCTCGGCGTTCTGGTAGCGGTCCTCGGGTTTTTTGCGCATCAGGCGCTCTATCACGCGCGAAGCCCAGAGCGGGATATCCGGGTTCACCAGCAGCGGGTTGGGCACGGGGTTGCTGATGTGCTTGTGTATCACTTCTATCGAGGTCTTTCCGTCGAAAGGATATTTCCCGGTCAGGATGTAAAAATAGGTGGCGCCCACGGAGTAAAGGTCGGCGCGGTTGTCCACTTTTCCGGCCAGGCACTGTTCCGGGGACATGAAATACGCGGTGCCTATCATTTCCCCCGCCATGGTAAGCTGCTTTTCCTCGTTCATGCTGCGGGCCAGGCCGAAATCCACTATGTGCGGCATTCCCGAATTATCCACGAGTATGTTAGACGGCTTGATGTCCCGGTGGATGATGGTCTTGGAGTGGGCGTGGGCCAGCCCGTCCAGTATGCCGGCTATGAGCAGGGTGGCTTCCGAGACGGGCAGCGGGCCCCGAGCCTCCACCAGGTCCTGCAGGCTTTTCCCCTCCACGCAGGACATCACGATGAAGTACGAGCCGTTCTCCTGGCCGAAGTTGTAGATGTGCACTATGTTCGGATGCTCCAGCTTCGCGGCGGAGCGGGCTTCGCGCAGGAAAAAATCTATGTTGCGCTGGTCGCGGGCAAGGTCCGGGGACAGCAGCTTGACGCAGACGGTCTTGTCCAGGGCGTCGTGGTGGGCCTTGTAAACAGTGCCCATTCCGCCCTGTCCGAGCTTATCGCTTATCGTGCAGCCGGCGAATACCGTGCCGCGGAAGTCGGGTTCGGTCATCAGATTCTTCTGTCCCTCACGAAAATGCTGCCGCGTCTCGACGGAAGGTCCTTGGCGTAACACTTGAGCTCCGCCGCGCTCTCCACTATCTTGGCGTAATGCTGCTGCGTTTTCGGGGCCACTATGGCGATGGTGAGCGACATTATCGGGAAGTCCTGGGTCTTGTTCTTCCTGTCCATGGTGGTGATATAGCCCCGGCGCTGGTCTTCGCTGTTGTAGAAAGAGGGGATGATGCCGTCGAATTCCTCGGTGATGGCTTTGGCCATCGGCTCGCAGTCTTCCGGGGAGGTTATCAGCACGAAGTCATCCCCCCCGACGTGGCCGAGAAAATAATCGCTGCCGGCGGTCAGTTTCGCTTTTTCGGCCAGCAGCAGCGCTATGCGCCTTATAACCTCGTCGCCTTTCGCGTAGCCGTAGACGTCGTTGTAAGCCTTGAAGTTGTCCGCGTCGACGTAGCAGAAAGCGAAGGGCTCGCTGTCGGCCAGCCGCCGCAGCACCTCTTCTTCGATGGCCGGGCTGCCGGGCAGGCGCGTAAGGGGATTGAGCGCGGTGTCGGAATTCTTGCGCTTTATCAGGCGGTTCACCCGTGCGCGCAGTTCGCGCACGTCGAACGGCTTGGTTATGAAATCGTCGGCGCCGAGCTCGATGGTGGTGACTTTGGCCTCGGTCTCGGAAACGCCGCTGAGTATTATTATCGGGATGTCGCGCGTATCCGGCGCTTCGCGGACATGTTTGCAGAGAGCATAGCCGTCGATACCCGGCATGCGCAGGTCCAGCAGGATGATGTCCGGCTTGTTCTGCTGCAGGAAAAGCATCACCTCTCCGCTGTCGGACAGGGCGGTAACGACATAGTTGTGCTTTTTTAGTACGGCGGATATCAGCAGTCCCACATTGGGATCGTCGTCCACCACCAGAACTTTCTTTCCAGACAAGGTGCCCCCAGAAATTTTCAGCCCGCTGCCGCCAGGCTAAGCCCCAACGGGACTTCACCTGTAAAATTATAAAATATAATATATGGCAATGCAATGCGGCTTTGCCGGGCCCGGGCTGAAATGCGGCTTTTATTATAGGCCCCCTTGACAACGGTCATGTCGGGTGGTAGAATTAAATCGTCAGGGCTGCCTCCCTCACCTACCCCCCAATAGGCAGCCCTGCCTTATTTTATATTGTCCGTTTATGAGCAGAAATTTCAAAATAACAGTTCTTTGTTCATTGGCCGCCGCGCTGAGCCTGGCCGTTCTTTATTCCTCCCTGGAGCGGTCCGTAGCCGCGCGCGAGGGCCTGCTCGACTGGAACATACTGGCGCGCGCCGTCGCGCAGGCGGGCCCGGCCGGGGCCGCGGCGCTGGTGGATAAGCGGCTGGCCGCGCATCCCAACGATTCCCTGCTCTACTATTACAAGGGCCGGATCTATTATGAAGCCGGCTCGGCCAAAGAGGCCCTGGCGCAGGCGGACCGCGCGATAAGCCTGGGCTACGCGCAGGAAATGTCCCATCTGCTTAAAGCGCTGGTCTACGGGCGGCTTTACGGCGATTACGCGCGGCAAAGGGACCTGGCCTCCAAGGCCCTGAGCTACGACCCCACTTACGACGAGGGCTATATAGTCCGGGCGGAGGCGAACTATCAGTTGGGCGATTACAAGGCCTGCGCGAAGGACGCCGCGGCGTACGTAAGCCTGAGCCCCCTGGAGGCTTCGGGGTATGAGACCGGCTTTGTTTGTCTTGACCGGCTCGGCGACGCCGCGGGGGCGGAGAAGGCGGCGCTCAAGGTGCTGGAGCTGAAGCCTAAGAGCCACGCGGCGCTCTGGCGGCTGGGGCGCATCGACGCGGCGCGCGGCAGTCACCGCCGGGCGATAGAGAAGTTCACGGAGGCCGTACGGATGAGCGGCGGGCGCATGTCGTATTATCTGGACCGCGCGCGGTCCTGCGAGGCGGAAAAGGATTTTCCCTGCGCGGCCCGGGACCGCGCGGCCGCGATGGGCTGGAAGGACGTTTCGGGTTACGCCAGCTACTATTATCTGCTCGGCTCGGCGCTGTACCGCGCCGGCGAGCTGGAGAGCGCTTTCGAGGCGGCCGGGACGGCGGTGAAAATGGATCCCGCGAACGCGGATTTTTACGAGCTGCGCGGCCGCGTGCTGGCCGAGACCGGCAAGGTCGCCGCCGCCAAAAAAGATTTCCTTAAGATGTCCTCTTTAGCACCTTCCAGAAAACCGGAAGCGGAAAAACTGATAGAACAATTGAAGAAAAAATAATTGCGCCTGAAAAGAACCGCGAGATTCCCAGTGGGGCGGCAGGGGACCGGGCTGGCAAAACCTTCGCGGAGGCTGCCGCTTACGTAAGCGCGGCAGCCGAGTGATGAGGGGCGGGCACGGTGTGCCCGACCCCGCGTTTTGCCAGCCCGGCCCCCGGCCACCCCTCCGACGGAAAACAGAACCGCCGGAAAGTTTTCCGGCGGCTTGATGAACGAAAGAACTTTTATTTCTTCGGCAGGTAGGTGTAGCGGAACTGGAACATGCCCAGCAGGTCCCAGCCGCCTTTGAATTTAAGATAAGAAACCTCGAAATTCAGTTTAAGCAGCGTGCCCAGGTGGAAATTTATCAGCTGGGGGCTTTGCGGCGCGCCCTGCGGCAGCATTAGTTCTACGCCGATAGGGGAATCTTTTTTAATCATCCACATGAAGCCGCCGAAAAGCATGCCCGTAGGGGTTGCGGCGTCGGTATGACCGTTGAGGCTGAGCGCCTCCTTTGAAAGGAATTCGGAGAGGCCGTAGATAACTTTGGGCATGTCGCCGTCGGAGTAGCCTACGTTCACCAGGAACCTGGGATGCAGGCGTTTCGTCACGGCCAGGTAGGCGTTGGCGTAAGTGTCGGTGTTCTTAGAGTCTATCTTCTTGGAGATGGTCACCGAACCGTTGAGCGTGGGCTGCGGGGAGTCGCGGAACTTCAATATGCCCTGAACGCCGGCCGCCATCGCGGGCCGCCAGGTCCCTTCCGTCTGTATCTGCATCTTGGTATCGGCGGAAAGCAGCCAGAGCCCTACGCGGTCAAGGTAGCTTTTTTTCTCCAGCGTCCAGTTATATGAATTGTTCCCGTACAGGCGGCCGATGTAATAAGCCGCGTTTATGTCCAGGCCCAGCCCTATGGCGTTCTTTCCGCGGCCCAGGTAGGCCGTCGGCATCAGAACGATGCCGCTCAGCGGCACTTTGCCGGCTTCGTAAACGGACGGTTTCGAGGGGCCGGCTTTCTCCTGCCGGGAGGCCGCCGCGGGTGCGTCGGCCGCCGCGGGCACGCCGGGCAATACGGCCGGGCCGGCCGCAGCGGGCGCGGCGACAGCCGTAGTAGTGCTGGTCGTGGTCATCATCCCGATGATCTGCGCGCCGGCCGGCAGGGAAAGGAAAAAGAAAGGAATAACGGCTAAAAATAGTTTCATAGGAATATCATAACGGCCAGGCGGGTGAGGAGATTCGCCTCCAGCCCGGCCAGCACGTCATCCATAATTATACCAAAACCCCCCCCGAGCGAAGTCTCGAGTTTTTTTATGGGCCAGGGTTTAAGCGTGTCCAGCGCGCGGAATAATATGAAGGCGGCGGCCAGGTTGAAAGGCGTGCGGTCCAGGAACAGTATCGCCACCCAGTAGCCGGCTATCTCGTCTATCACTATGCGCGGATCGTCGTGGACGGCATAGCTTTTTTCCGCCCGGCCGGCTATCCATATGGCCAGCGGCAGGAAAGCCAGCACAAAAAGCGCGAAGGAGTACCGGTTCTCCGGCAGCAGCGGGACCAGCAGCAGGGCCAGCAGGGTGCCGGCCATCCCCGAACCGGTGAATTTTTTGAAGCCGGTAAGATATGCGGGGATATAACTTATGAAGCCGCCGCTGGCGAGGAACCGCACGAGGGCGTCCTTTACGGACGTTTGCGTTCGGTCCACGATTTCCTAAGCAGCTGGCGGTGGTTGTAAAGGTATAAGGCGCCGCTGAACAGCGTGAAGGCCGCCGCTATTATGGTCAGCCACCAGACGATGGCCGGCGTCAGCGCGGGCAGCAGGTCGAGCGGCGCGGGCATCGGCGTGGTCTTGGCCCAGGTGTCGATGATGAGCAGCGTCATTATGGTGAAGGCGGCTATAAGCTGTATGGTGGTCTTTATTTTCCCGCTCTGCTCGGCTTTCATCACTTCCCCGTTGAGCGCGGCCAGCACCCTGAGCGTGGAAATAGTGAGCTCGCGCAGCAGTATAATGAAGACCGCCCACAGGGGGACGCCCAGGCTCGGGATGGAGGCGAAGGCCAGGAAAACAGACATCACCAGTATCTTGTCCGCGAACGGGTCGGCTATGGCGCCGAAAGGCGTGGTGGTCATGGTCCGCCTGGCTATGGCGCCGTCGATGCCGTCGGAGATGGAGGCGATGGTGAGCAGCACGAGGGCGGATATTTCAGCCCACAAAGACCCGGCCAGGATCAGCGCGAAGATGACCAGGCTCAGGCCCATCCGCGACATCGTTATTCGGTTTGCTAATGTCATTTTTGCTTTTTTAGCTCTTACTTAATTCTTGAATTCCAGCACTTCCGCGCCCTTGGGCGGAGAAAAACTGAAGATCTCCTTCGCTATGGCGCCGTTCTTCTCGACTTTCCGCAGGCGCGTGGTTATTACCGTGCTGTCCACCGCCAGTTCCGCCTCCACGGGGAAATAGTCGGCCGCCGAGAGGCGCAGCGTAAGTTCGTAGCTGCTGCCCGAGCGCGGCGTGAGGACCAGCGTTACCAGCCCGTCTTTCTCCCCTTCGGGCACGGCCGCGTTATTCTTGGCCGCGAGCGTGGAGTAATTGCCGAAATCCAGTATGCCTGAAAAGTTCTGGTCCTGGGTCCTGCGCCAGGCGTCCCACGTGGTGCGTACCACCTGCTTGTCCGCCGGTTTGTAGATCCAGATGTCGGTCTTGTCGGTGACCACCAGCTGGGCGGCCGGTTTCGTGTGCTCTATCCTGAGCAGGTTCGGCTTGCTATACTGAAGCGTCCCTTCCACCGACTGCCTGAGGCCGGCCTCTTTGAAATTAATTTCCTGCGTGAAATCGGCCTTGAGCGTTTCCAGCTTGGCGTCCCAGGCTTCCAGGTTCGCGAGCGTTCTCTTCGCCCGTTCCGCGGCGGCGTTGACGGCCGGGAGCTGCGCGGCGGGCGCCGTTGTGGCCACGGCCACGGCGGGCGCCGCGGTGGAGACCGCTGCCGCCGCGGCTTTTTTAGCGGGCTGGGCGGCTTTTTTTACGGCCGGGGCTTTTTGGGCGGCGGCGGGCAGCGCGAAACAAAGCAGCGCGGCGATAACGGATAATTTCCTCATAGGTCAGTTTCCTCCTGCACTGCCACCGGCGTGGTCGGCGCAACGGGCTGGATGGTGTCTCCCTCGTGAGCCTTAAGGTGCGATTCTATCTTATCAAAATAGATCTCCCAGCGGTTCGAGCCTTCGGGTTTTTGGATGAAGCCGTTCACTTCGAGTATGCTCAGGATGTTGGTGGCCCGCGAGGAGGACCCGAAATGCGCCTTCAGCAGGTCCTGCGAAACGCGGCGGCGGGCCAGCACCAGGCGCAGGGCCGTAAGCAGTTCTTCCGAAGAGCTTCCTTTGCCGGAGACCGAACCTTCCTCTTCCTCCTCCAGCGGAGTGTAATGCGGCTTTCCCTGTGTTTTCAGGTACTCCACCACCTTGTTGATCTCCGCTTCTGAAACGTAAGCGCCCTGTATGCGCAGCGGCTTCGGGGAATCTTTTGTGAGGTAAAGCAGGTCGCCTTTTCCGATCAGCGCCTCGGCGCCGCCGGTGTCCAGGATCACGCGGGAGTTCACCTTGGAGGTGACCTGCAGCGCCACGCGCGAGGGCAGGTTGGCCTTTATCACGCCGGTGATCACGTCCACGGAAGGCTGCTGGGTGGCCAGCACCAGGTGTATGCCCACGGCGCGCGCCATCTGCGCCAGGCGCTGGATGTTCTCCTCCACCACGTTCTTGGCCTGCACCATCAGGTCGGCCAGCTCGTCGATAACCACTACTATGTAGTATTCCTGGGGCTCGTTATTGGCCTTGGCCCATTTGTTGTAGCCCGCGATGTTCTTCACGCGCGCCCTCTCGAATTTCTTGTAGCGCTTCATCATTACCTTGGTCAGCGCTATCAGCGTCTTGGCCGCGTCCTTGGCGTCGGTGATCACCGCCACGCGGTCGGGCGTTTCCTTGGGGTCGTACAGATAAGGAATGTCCTGGTAGGAGGAAAGCTCCAGGCGCTTGGGGTCGATGAAAACGAATTTCAGCTCGTCGGGGGTCCTGCGGTACATCAGCGAAACGATCAGCGACTGCAGGAAGACGCTCTTGCCCGAACCGGTGGAGCCGGCCACCAGCAGGTGGGGCATCCCCTCCAGGTCGGCCATGGCCATGGAACCTTCGGCGTGGCGCCCTATGGCGAAAAGCAGCGGCTCTTTGCGCTCGTTGAACTCCGCGCTTTCCAGCACTTCGCGCAGGCAGACCTTCGCCCGTTTTAAATTCGGGATCTCGAAACCTATCGCGGATTTGCCCGGGATGGGGGCTATCACGCGTATGCCGGCGGCCTTCATGGCCAGCGCGAGGTCGTTGGACAGCGAGACGATGGAGCTTATCTTGACGCCGGGCGCGGGGGTCACCTCGTAGCGCGTTATGACCGGGCCCGGGTAGATGTCCGCCACGTAAGCGGAGATGTTGAAGCTCTTGAGCGTTTCCTCCAACTTCTTTTTCGCGCCGGCCATTTCCTCGTCGGACGGCCCTACGAAACCCTGCTCCGCCACGGGATCGAGCAGGTCGGGCGTGGGCAGCTTGAAATCCTTGAAGTGAAGTTCCGGCGGGTCGTGCGGGGCTTCCTTGTCCGCTGCCGCGCCGCCCGCGGCGGCGGGAGCGGGGACGGCGGCCTTGCGGGCCGTGCTCTCCTGCGCTTTGGAAGGGCGGACTATCTGCGTTTTCGGCGGAACGAATTCCGGCTGCGCCCCGGCGTCCGGCTTGCCGCGCACTACCGGCGGCGGCTCTGGTATGGGCTTCACATCGTAAACCGGGCCTTCCGCCGGCTGCTTCTCCGAAATGTTCTTCAGCCGGGAATTCAGCTCGCGGCGGGCGGAGGTCCAGTCGCGGTAGTCGGAGGCTATGGCGGCCGAGACCACTTTAAGCAGGCGCCGCCAGGAGATCTTAAAAAGCAGCTGTACCCCGGCGAAGAACAGCACGGCCGAGAAAAGCGCGGCGCCTATCGGGCCGAGTATCTTTGAAAGAAGCTGTTCGAGGAAATAGCCGAGCCAGCCGCCGGCCACCTGCCAGGAGCCTTCCCACGGCCCGAACCTGGAGCTGAGCAGCTGTATGCCAGCCGACAGGGAGCCCAGCGTCAGGAAGGTCCCGGCGACAAGAGTGATAACCCCTTTATGCGGCTTGTTCACTTTCGTCAGTATGGCCACCAGGCCGTAGAGGAAGATGAAAGGGAAGAAATAGGCGGTTTTTCCGAGGAAGGAGAGGAACGCGGCTGCTACGGTGTCTCCCAGCAGGCCGCGCGGGCCGGAGCTGAACAGCACCCAGGCCAGCCACAGGGAAAAAGCGAAAGCGGCCATCCAGTACAGGGCGTAGGCGAACGGGGAGGTCTTTTTCTTCCCTTGTGCCGCAGCTCTGTTCTTTGCGAGATCGCGCATGGTCGCTGTTATGTCCGCCCGGTTTTAATACGGCAAGAAAAGCGCCGCAGTTGAGCCCAGCTGCGCGGTAATCCGGCCGGTTTAGTTCTTATCCGCAAGGACTACCCTGAAGTTAAGTTCCTTAGGGTAGAGTTCTATCTTCCGTTCCGCGGCCAGCCAGCCCAGCGCCATGTACAGCGCGGAGCTGGAGAGGTGGAGTTTCAGTTTCAGGTCCCAGGAGGTGGCGTCGCCGCCGGCCGCCTTGAGCGTTTCAAGTACGTTGCCGGCGGTCTGTCCCAGGGTGTCGGTATATTTGGCTGAGTCCTGCATATTATTTCTTTACCAGGAACAGGGCGCCGTTCGGCTCTACCGGCTTGCCGTTCTCCTGCAGTACCTTTTCTATCGTGAAGTTCGTCTCGGCCTTTATTTCGTTGAAGACCTTCATGGCTTCGATGACGCAGATGACCTGGCCTTCCTTAACGGTGTCCCCCTCCCGCACATAGGGCGGGCTGGACGGGGACGGGGCGCGGTAAAATATTCCCGACATGGGGGCTTTTATCGTTTCGCCCTCGTGCGCTACTGGGGCCTGCGCGGCCGGGGCGGCCTTGCCGGCCGGGGCGTGCGCCGACGGCGCGAAAACGGGGATCTGGTGCACGGCGTTGTTATGTTTGCGCACCAGCTTTATATAGGTGTTGTCTTTTGAGAACTCAATGACTTCCAGTTTGTTGGAGTTCATGAACTGGTAAAATTTTTGTACCTGGTCGAAAGCTGTTTCCTGAGGTTTGGCAGTTTTTTTCATCGATGGGCCTCCGGTAGATATTCCGGCCCCCGCGTCGGACGCGGGGGCCGGATCAAGCTTACTTCCTTACGGGCTGCACGGGCTGTGAACCCGGCTGCATAAGCGCGCGGCGGGACAGGCGGAACTTCCCGGGGCCTTCCATGCTCAGCACTTTTACTTCTATTACCTGGCCCATCTTCAGGACGTCTTCCACGCGGTTTACCCGCTTGGTGTCGATCTCTGAAATGTGCAGGAGGGCTTCCTTGCCGGGGAGCACTTCCACGAAGGCGCCGAAGTCGACGATCGAAACTACGGTGCCCTTGTAGACTTTGCCCACCTCTATTTCCATGCTGAACTGCTCCACCATGGATTTGGCGGCCTCAAGGCTGGCCTTGTCGGAGCTGGAGACGAACACTGAACCGTCGTCCTCGACTTCGATGTTGGCGCCGGTGCGCTCCTGTATGCCGCGGATGTTCTTGCCGCCGGGCCCTATGAAGGCGCCGATCTTGTCGCGGGGGATCATCAGCTTCACTATGCGGGGCGCGAACTCGGAGATGTCGGCGCGGTGCGTCGGCATGGCCTTGTCCATCAGGTCAAGGATGTGGAGGCGGCCGCGGGTGGCCTGCTCGATGGCTTCCTTCATGATGTTCATGGGGATGCCGGTGGCGAGCTTCACGTCCATCTGCAGCGCGGTCACGCCTTTGCGCGTGCCGGTTATCTTGAAGTCCATGTCGCCGTAGTGGTCTTCCAGGCCGGCGATGTCGGACAGCACCGCGAACTTGGAACCGTCGGTAACGAGGCCCATGGCGATGCCCGAGCAGGCGGCCTTCATGGGTACGCCGGCGTCGAACAGGCTGAGGGACCCGCCGCAGACGGTGGCCATGGACGAGGAGCCGTTGGACTCCAGGATGTCGGACACGAGGCGGATGGTGTAAGGGAACGTTTCTTCCGGGGGCAGCAGCGGCAGCAGCGCGCGCTTGGCCAGGTGGCCATGGCCTATTTCGCGGCGGCCGGGGCCCCTGTCGGGCTTCACTTCGCCCACGGAGTAGCTGGGGAAGTTGTAGTGCAGCATGAACCTGTCGTAGGTCTTGCCTTCCAGCGCGTCCAGCATCTGCTTGTCGTCGGCGGTGCCCAGCGTGGTGATCACCAGCGCCTGGGTCTGGCCGCGGGTGAACACGGCGGAACCGTGGGTGCGGGGCAGGAAGCCGGGGTCGATGTTGATCTCGCGGATCTCGTCGGTCTGGCGGCCGTCGGTGCGCACCTTGGTATCGAGCGTGAGGCGGCGCCACACTGAGGAGAGGACGTCCTCGAACACGGTCTTGGCCTGGTAAGAGGCGGTAACGTCTTCGGGATATTTCTGCGTCATCGCGGTATAGGCCTTGATCCTTATCTCTTCAAGGGCCTTCTCCATGGCTTTCTTCTCGGGCTTGGAGGAGAGGATCCTCTCGATCTCGGCCTTTACCATCTCTTCGACGGCGGCTTTGAGGTCGGCCTTTATTTCGGGAGTGGCGATGGCGGTCTTGGCTTTGCCGATCTGCGCTTTCAGCTTGATCTGCAGGTTGTTGAGCTTTTCAAGTTCGGGCTTGGCGGCCTCCATGGCTCCGATCAGGTCGGAGTTAGGGAGCTCTTTGCCGCCGCCTTCCACCATCAGGATGCCGTTGGGCGTGCCGCAGATGACCATTTCCATCTCCGAGGTCTCGCGCTGCTCGTTGGTGGGGTTCATTATGAACTTGCCGTCGAGCTTGCCCACGCGCACCGCGGACACGGGGCCGTTCCACGGGATGTCCGAGATCATCAGGGCCGCTGAGGCCGAGTTGATGGACACCACGTCGGCGTCGTTGATGCCGTCGTAGGACATCACCATGTTGACCACCTGCGTCTCGGTGTTGAAATAATCCGGGAACAGCGGGCGCACGGCGCGGTCCGTCAGGCGGGAGGCCAGGACTTCTTTCTCGCGGGCTTTGCCCTCGCGCTTGAAGAAGCCGCCGGGGATCATGCCGGCCGCGTAGGTGCGCTCTTTGTAGTCGCAGCTGAGCGGCACGAACTGGGGCGGGGTATCCTTGGGTTTGTTGGCCTGCTGCGCGGTGGAGAGCACCATGGTGTCCCCTATGCGGATGATCACGGCGCCGCCGGCCTGCTTGGCCAGCGCTCCGGTCTCGAATGAAATGAGCTTATCCCCCACCTGTTCTTCAAGGCGGAGCGGTTTCGGGTAATTTGTCATTTGTTATTTCCTTAAGCCTAAAGCTTTAATGACCTTCTTGTATTCTTCCCGGTTGTTGGCTTCCAGGTAGGAAAGAAGGCGCTTGCGCTGTGAAACAAGCGTGGTAAGGCCGCGCTGTGAGGCGTGGTCCTTGGGGCTTGTGGTATGATGTTTGGAAAGATACTGTATCCGTTCGGTAAGCAGGGCCACCTGTACGGAAGCCGAGCCTGTATCGTTCGGTTTTGCGGAGAATTTCTCCACAGTTTCTCTGATTTTGTTCTTGGTTAATGCCATTTTTTCTCTCTCTTTATGTAGTTTTGTGCTTGGTCCTATTATATTAATTACACTCCTCATAGTCAATCGGCGTTAATGGCAAAAGCCCCCCGCCGGCGGGAGGCTTTTGGCCTGAAAGACCGGTTTCCCGGGCCTTTATTTAATGTCCCAGTACCCGCCGGCCTCCGTTCTCTTTATCCTGGCGGCTGTTCCGTTGACCTCTATATGCTCGTAAACCGAGGAACTTTCTTCGCGCTTGATGTTCTTCTTGTAGATCCTGCTGCGTATCATCATGTTATAGGAGGCGGTGTACATGTTTTTCCCCTCCCCGGCCACCTGCAGGCCGGTGATGTCCACGCTTATTTCATCGAATAACCGGAATATCCTGGTGAACTGTTCGTTGAGGTCGGAAGCGGTGGTGCCGTCGCCGGCGCTCCAGTCTTCCGAAATGAAGGACATCAGTTTTGCCGCGTTCCGGCTTTCGTAGGCGCTTTCGAAGCCCTCGTACAGCCTCCGTACAGCCGCCAGGCCGGGGTCGCTGGTCTCGCGGGAGACCTGCAGCTCTCCTATCCTGCGCGCCTCCGCGATTCTCTTGCCCTGCGGGCTGTCCCAGAAGGCGGCGGTGATCTTTTCAAGCCCTGCCCGCCCGGCTTCGGCCTGCGCTGTCCAGAAGCCGACGCGCTCGAGCAGCGGCTTGTCGCCGAAAAGCGGCGCTTTCAGCACTTCCTCTATTATTTTCCCCATTTCTGCTTCAGCCCTCCGGGCTGGCTCGAAAAGTTTCTGTATCTCCGCCCCATACCTTCCCGGTTCCGTCTTTTCAAGATAAGAGAGGTCCTTCGAAAGATCGTTCTTCAGGGCGGCGGCGGCTTTCCCGTAGACCGCTACAAGCTGGGCGCTGCGGCTCTGCAGGAATTTAAGCGCGTCCTCGGCGCCGAACATTGTGGCCGCGGCGTTGGAGACAGCGCTGGCAAGGTATTGAGAACTTTCGGCGCCGCGCATCTCGGGGGCATAGTCGGCGGTCCTCTTCAGGGCCGCGGCCATGGCCTCCTTGTGCGTTCTGTTCTCGGCCATGTAGCTTATCGTTCGCGCCTCGTTCATCAGCGCCGAGCCGGCCATTTCTCCCAGCTCCCTGTACCTGGCTTCGAGGTCGCAGGCCAGTAGCGTTCCCGCCCGGGACAGGCCCTGCATGGCTGAAAAAGCCGACTTGGCGGCCGTCACTTTCGCTTCCAGGTCGGCGAGGTCGTGTTTTCCGTTGTAGGAGAATTCGCTCACGAAATCGCTGGGCAGCGTGGACACCGTATCGGCCTTTTTTGAAAGTTCGGCGCCGATCTTCTCCAGCTGCGCGACCGTCTGCGGCTTGTAATCCCTGAAGTCCTGCAGCTTAGCCGTGTAGGCGGCAAGCAGCTCCTTGGCTTCGGCGTAGATGGCGTTTTTCTGCGCGGCCGCTTTCGCTTCGATAGCCCTGAACCTGGGCTCGAGGCCTTCGGTAGCCTTCAGATAACCGTCGATAAATTTCAGCGGCATCTCGTAATAATCGGTCCAGGGGGTCATCTCCCTGACCTTCTCGGGGTCGCTGACGAAATAGCCCTGCGGCCCGTAAGTGTCGCGAACCGACTTCCATTGCCCGGTATAGCCGGAGATATCCGTTATTATAGGCTCTATCTTCGATCTTATTTCGGACCTGTGGTTCTCAAGCTGTTCCCTGTACCTGGAGAGGAAGTCGGCTTCGCTTTTGGCCGAGGCCTCAATGCTCTGCATGTTCACGTAAGTCCGGGTTTCAGT
Organism: uncultured Elusimicrobia bacterium; assembly: GCA_903879915.1. GTDB lineage: Bacteria > Elusimicrobiota > Elusimicrobia > Elusimicrobiales > UBA9959 > UBA9959. The sequence goes on along the minus strand of CAIRNJ010000045.1, from coordinate 18,525 downwards.
AAATCCGCCCTCGAGGTAGTTCAGCGAATAGAAGAGGTCCTTTACCTGGTCCGTGCCGTCGTTGCGGGCATACCTGACGTTGCCCTCCGGCTTCTTAAGAGCGGCCCAGGCGGCGTCGGCGGTTTTTTTCTCGCCAGCTATTTTCGCCCTGAGCGAACTGATGTATCTGTCGATGCTTTCCTGTATCTTTCTCTTCCTTTCTTCCGGCGTATCCTTAGGCCCGACGGCGGCTGGCGGCACTTCGGCGGGCCTGAAGAGTTCGGTGTTTAGCAGCGGCGGCTCCGCTTTTTTGCTCTTTTCAACCGCTTTTTCCGCCTCTTTCGCCTCTTTTTCTTTCAGGGTCTTAGCCGCGCTGTTCAAAAGATCACCTTTTTTCTTCAGTTCATCCATCTTCGTGGAAAGGTATTTAAGCTGATAGTCGTTCTTCTCTATCGCGCTTTCCATGTCGAAGATCATCTGCCGCAGCTCGGGAAGCTTGTCCTTCAGCGTTTTGTCGTCGGAATCGTCCTGTATCAGCTGCTGTGCCCTGGTCAGGACCTCGATATTGTCCTTGGAAAGCTGTCCTGCAAGCTCGTCCTGCCCTGCTTTGTTGAGTATGTACGCCCCTACCTTTACGGCGTCGCTGTAGCCCGGCACGCCGGCGGCTTCCTTGGCGCCCTCTACCGCTATCTTGCCGGCTATCCAGTTGAAGGCGGCCTTGCCCCCCTCCTTGGCGGCCACGGCGGCGCCGCCGGTGACTACCCCGGCGGCGGTGAAGCCGAGGTCCACGACCTTGCAGGCCTTGGCGACATTGTCGCGCTGTATCATCTCTTCCACCGAGATCTTCGCCTGCCTGAGCCGGTTGAGGGTTTCGTAATCGGCCGATTGCTCCTTTATCTTTTCCTTAAGCGCCTTATGCGTAACCGTGGCTTCCAGCGAAAGCCACGCCAGCTGGTCCTGCGCGTCGGAATACGAAGCGGGCGTTGTGTCGGCGAAAAGATCCCCGTTCCCGCAGAGGAACAGCGCAGATAAAAGAAGGGTTTTCAGTGCCATTAGAAACTCTTTACCCTGAAGGTGGTATCCTGCGCGCCGCTCGCCGCCGGCAGGGAGATGAACTCTATCCCCCAGAATTCGCCGGTGGCGGGCTTCCTTATGCCGTAAGAATATCCCGCCGAAACGGTGGCGGTGTAAGGGTTAGAGGAGGAATATCCTGCGGGGTCACGGACTTCCGTTGCCGTCAGAGAGGCAAGACCTTTGTTGAAGGTCTTGATCTGCAGGTCGTGAAGCTCCGCGGCGGTATTATATATGAGGAATTCCCCTATCGCGCCTTTCTCTCCCATGTCGGTCTGCGGGTGGCAGCCTTTTTCTCCGGTAGAAAAATAGTACAAGCAGTGCAGGGTGGTGCCGGACCCGGAGCAGGTTACGCTTTTTGTCAGTATCCCGCCGCCGAGGTCGCCAGTGTCGTTAATAACGAGGTTGGGGGCGGTGTTCCCCAGCACCTCACCGGTGGCCACGTTCTCGGCGTCCGAAAGACCGAACATCAGCGGCTGCTTCATGCTGAAAAGAGAAAGTTTCCCTTCAGTGGAATCGAACACGAATTCCGTGGAGCCGCTGTCGGTGTGGGAGGCCCCGGTCTTGTTGATGAAAACCATGCGGGAATAGCTTATTGAAACGAACACCCGGCCCTGCGCGCCGGCGGCCACGTTGTTGACGGTATAGCGCATTATTATGTTGCTCAGCGCGTCGAAGTCGCGCTTTACGGCCCTTTCAAGTATGGCCTTGTCACCGGCGAAGTTCTCGCCCACCCCGGCCATGAAAGCCCGGAGGTTCTCCCTGTTATAGGAATCGAAGAGCGTATCCAGGGCCGCCCGTACCTTGGCCTGCATGTTCTCTGAGGAAAGTTCTATCTCCTTGCGGGTGTCCTCGATGTTGTTGGTCTTTCCCGCCGTGTCCGTTATTTCGATGAGCAGCGTGTATTTTTTTCCGGTTTCGGGCTTGAAAAAATATTCGAACGTCCCGTTGTCGGCGAATTTGACGTCCAGCCAGGTGCCCTTGCCGTCCAAGGTCAGCCGCACGCTTCCCACCGTGGCGCTCGAGGCCCGGCCGTTTATCTTTACCGCGCCGCCGGGCGGCAGCGCTTCCTGGAAAAGTTTGATCTCTTTGCCGGTCTCGTCGGCCGGTATGCCGTTGATGTACAGGTATTTAAGCCCGAAGTCGGCGGCGGACTTGCCGAATATCCACCATCTGGCGTCGGCGGCTCCGGAGAAGGCCATGACCGCGGCAAGTATCAGGACGAGTTTTTTCATATGTTTTGTCTCCCTTGTCGAAAAAGCGTCAGAACGAAGTATTGAGGCCTACCGTCACGCTCTTCTCGCGGAAGTTGCGGGAAGTGGTGGAGAAAGCGTAATCGTTGAACCCGGCGCGCAGGAAGATGGTCGAGTCGTTCAGTTTCGCCAGCAGCTTCGGACGCCAGTAGGCGCTGAGCGCGGCGAAGAACTTGTCCGAATCGTCCGCGCCGGCGGCTGATTTGCGCAGCAGGTTGCTGCCGGCGCGCACGTCGCCGGTGAAATTCGCGTCCGGCGCCTCGAAGCCCAGGCCCAGCGAATATTCGTAAAGCTTGTCAGTGGCGTCGGCCAGTTCGTCCTTCGAGTACCAGGTGCCGAGGTTCACGGAAGGCTTCAGTACGACCGATTTTACTTCGTGGCGGGAATTGAGCGAGGTGTTGAAATTCACCTCTTGAGAGTCGCGCACGGCCGTTTTCGTTCTGTAGAGCGTGCAGCCCAGGTTGGTGTCGGAATCCAGTTCTCCGAAGCGGTCCCGGTAGTTGGCGTTCAGGTAATGGTCGGCGCCGCTGGAGCCGCCGCCGAACTTGCGGTCGAACTTATAGGAGAGGTCCGCGAAAGAATAAGGCCGCGAGGAGAATGGCTTCTTTATGGCCGCCGAGAGTTCCGGTTTCCAGTTGTCGGTCGTGCCGGCCGCCCTGGAGGCGTCCAGGTTGTTGCGGTACCACAGCAGGCCCGACGTAATAGTGACCCGCTTCGAGTACTTGTAGCGCCATTTGGTCTTTAGCTTGCGGCGGTCCGGCGTGGCGGACCCCAGCGCCGAGTAAAAGGCGGGTTCCACGTTCTCGTATTCCAGCGAAACCCGGCTGGGGTCCGCGTCGCCCACAAGCTCCACGCGGGTGGCGTTGCCCTTGGACGAAACCTCCGTCGTCCCCGCCGAGGCGGACAGCGCGCTGTCCGACATCGAGTGCTCTCCGGCCATGGTCAGGCCGGGCAGGGGAGCGTAATTGAAGTCGAAAGTATAGTTCTTCGCGTCATACAGCGCGTCGCCGGCGTTCATCCTGCCGGTGTCCTTGCCCGCCACCGCGCTCAGCCCCGCCCACAGGCCGGAATTGATATCCTGTTTTACGCGCAGGCCCGCGGCCTGGCGGCGCAAGGTGCGCGTCACGGGATCTTTCCAGAGGCTGTCCCAGCGCGGGTACGCCCAGCCGAACAGCGCGGTGACCTGCGGCAGCCGGGCCCCTTCTTTAAGGAAACGGTAAGAGCCGCCCTTCAGCGAGGTGCCCAGCGCGTACTGCGAGAAAGATTCGAACACGTCGCCCGCGGTTATGGTGTGAGCGCCTTTGGCGGCCCGGCCCTGTATGTTGGTGAGCGAAACCCGTTTCGCGTCCGCGCGGTCGTCGTCGGTTATCTTGGTCCCGGCCGTGTAATTGTAGCTCCAGCCGCCTTTGGTCCCGCTGCCGTAAAGGTTGAGGACGTCCAGGTAGTTCAGGCCCCTGCTCAGCGAAGAGGCGCCTTTGCCGGCGCCGAACATGTCGTTCTGCGTTATCGACAATTCGTTGGAGGCGTGGAACTCCGTCTGGGCCCGCGCGGCGGGACAGGTCAGTAAAATTAGCAGCGCTGCGGCGGTGTTTTTCATTCTGTGCCCCCGGTTAAGTCGGCGTTAAAACATATCCCTGTCACCCACCGGATTAAGGTTAACAAAAAATGCCCGGGAGTTCAAATTGCCGGTGCTGAACTTTTTGCCGGCCGGCAAAATTTGTTATCATTTTAAATAAAGGATAAGGGAGACAGGGAGCACAGAACATGAGCCAGAATAAGATTTACGCCAATAAAATAGCCGCTTTCCTTAATAAGGAGCCCCGGGACTTCACCCGCGCCGACATCGTGAAGTATATCAAGGCCCACGGCATCAAGATGGTTAATTTCCGCTACGCCGCGGGGGACGGCCGCCTGAAGACGCTGAATTTCATCATCAACGACGAAAAATACCTGGACCGCATACTCACCTCCGGCGAGCGCGTGGACGGGTCCAGCCTTTTCAAAGGCATAGACGCCGGCTCCAGCGACCTCTACGTGATGCCGCGCTACCGCACGGCCTTCGTAAATCCTTTTTCCGTGACCCCGGCCATAGACATCCTCTGCTCCTTCTATACCCCCGACGGCAAGCCGTTCGCCGGCGCCCCCGCCGAAACGCTGCGCCGCGCCGAGGCGGAGTTCAGGAAGGTCTCCGGCTTCGAGTTCCACGCCATGGGCGAGCTGGAATATTACGTTATCTCTCCGAAGAACATGCTGTATCCCACCGTCACGCAGAAAGGCTACCACGAATCCTATCCTTTCTCCAAGTGGGAAGGCCTGCGCACCGAGGCGATGGCGGCCATAGCCGAGGCCGGCGGCCGCATAAAGTACGGCCACTCCGAAGTGGGCTTCATCCGCACCGAGGATTCCGAAATGTCCCAGCAGGAGATAGAGTTCCTGCCCGTGCCCGCCTCCGAGGCGGCCGACCAGCTGGCGGTGGCCAAGTGGATGCTGTCCGGCATAGGCAACAAGTACGGCGTGGTGATCTCCTTCGCCCCCAAGATCTCCATCGGCCACGCGGGCTCCGGGCTGCACGTGCATACCTGCCTGATGAAGAACGGCAAGAACGCGATGCTCGAGAAAGGCGCTCTGTCCGCCCCGGCCAGGAAGCTGATAGCCGGTTTCCTGGAGCTGGCCGCGCCCATGACCGCTTTCGGCAACACCGTGCCCACCTCTTATTTCCGCCTGGTGCCGCACCAGGAGGCGCCCATCAACGTCTGCTGGGCCTACCGCAACCGCTCCGCGCTGATCCGCATCCCGCTCGGCTGGACCAACGCCGGCGGCATGGTGAAGGACGCCAACCCGGGCTCGCCGGCGCCGCAGGTCGAATCCAGGCAGACGGTGGAAGTCCGCTCCGCTGACGGCTCCGCCAACCTGCATTTCCTGATGGCCGGGCTTTGCGTGGCCGCCCGCCGGGGCTTCGAGCGCTCCGACGCGCTGGCTTACGCCGACAAGTATTTCGTGGACAAGAACATCTACCACAAAGAGCACGCCGTGATCACCGAGAAGCTGCCCAAGCTTCCCCCTTCCTGCTGGGCTTCCGCCGAGGCGCTGGAAAACAGCCGCGCGATGTTCGAGGCGCGCGGCGTATTCACGCCGCAGGTGATAGACTCTACGATAAAACGTCTTAAGGCCTACGACGACCGCAACCTCAGCGAGCGCCTGTTCGGCAAGGAAGAAGAGATAAAGAAACTGGTTGAAGAATACCTGTACTGCTGATGCTGCACCGGGCGTACGGCAACAGGCAAAGGACGCGGTGGGCGCTGCTGGCCGGCTTCCTCGCGGCGGCGGTCGTGTTCGCCGCGGTCCTTAACCTGCTGGTCCGCCGCGAAGGCGGCAAACCCCTCCCCAACGCGAAGCTGCTGCGCGTGGCGTCCGGGAATTTCACCGGCCCCCTCGACACGGTCTTCAAGGCCGAGGGGCTGGGCGACGCCGCCCGGGCCGGCATCAGCGCGGCCCTTGCCAGGAGCGTCAGCCTGCGCCGCCTGCGCCGGGAAGATTCCTACAGCATCGTTTTCTCCACGGCGGGCGCGCTGAAGTACCTGGTGGTGGCCAAGGACCTGAACAACTATCTGCTGTTCCCCTCCGCCGGCGGGAAATTCTCCGTTTCGGTGCGGCCCGTGGAGATCACGGCCGCCTCCTCCGCAGCCAGCGGCCGGATAAAATCCTCGCTGTGGGAATCCATGACGGCGGGCGGCGTGCCGCCGGCGGTGATCCTCGACTATACCGACGTGTTCTCCTGGTCCGTGGACTTCCTGACCGAAGTGCGCGGCGGGGACAGCTGGGCGCTGGCCTGGGATTATAAAAGCGACCCGGCGGGCAAGGTGCTCTCCCCTAAAATAACCGCGGCCGTTTACAACGGGGTGGAAACCGGCCGCAAGGCCGCCGCCGAGTACCAGGGCGCGTATTACGACGAAAGGGGCGAGTCGCTGCGCAACATGTTCCTGCGCGCGCCGCTGCATTACCGCCGCATTTCCTCCTACTTCACCTACAAGCGTTTCCACCCGATACTGAAATACGTGCGGCCGCACCTCGGCATAGATTACGCGGCCCCGGCCGGCACGCCGGTTTCCGCCGTGGCGGACGGCACTGTTTCGTTCTCGGGGTGGAAGGGCGGCAACGGCAGGCTGATCATCCTGCGCCACTCCTCCGGCTACGAGTCCACCTACGGGCACCTGCTGCGCTTCGCCAAGGGCGTGCGCGGCGGGCGGCGCGTCGGGCAGGGCGACGTGATAGGCTATGTGGGGTCCAGCGGGCTTTCCAGCGGGCCGCACCTGGACTTCCGCCTGAAGCAGAACGGAAAACCCCTGAATTTCCTGAAAATAAAATACCGCTCGAGCGGCGGCGTGAGCGGCAGGGGCAAAGAGGCCGTGGCGGCGGCTATAAAAGCGCTGTCAGTGCAGGAACTTCCATAAGTCCAGCATCATCGGCACCATTTCCACCGCGATCAGCACGATAATTATTATTTCCAGCCAGTGGCTGCGGCGGGTGTTCACCTCGCCGTGCAGGATCTGGCTTATCTGCGCCAGGGTCTCCATCTTGCGCGAGATGCTCTTGCGCCAGTCGTCGAAGTGGAACTCCAGCGCGGAAGCCCTGAAGACCACGGCCAGGTAGGGGTCGCCGACGGTCTTGAGCGAGTTCTCCACCCGCCCGAGGAACTCCGAGAATTCCATGTACTTGCGGCTGGAATCCTCGGCGATGTCGGCGTAGAAGTTCCGGAAAATATTGGCCACGCTTTCCCGCTTCTGGTCCATGGCGTCGTAAAGCTCGTCGAGCTTCCGGCCCAGCATCTCGTCGTAATAGCGGAATTCCAGCAGATGCGTGAGCGAGAACTCTATCGCGTCGGCCACGTCCCGCTGCCCCTCGGGCTCTATCAGCAGGGCCGAGTTCCAGTCTATTATCGCCAGGTCGGTGCTGGAATACTGTATGGCGCTTTCCAGTATGAAATCCCGGGATTCCTCGCCCAGTATTTCCTTGTCCTCGGCCAGTATCAGCGCCGCCACGTCCACCTTCTTTATGAATTCGCGCGGGTTCCCCAGGCCGTCGGCCTTCTCCACTATATAGGTGATGTAGTCCTCGAAAATGTCCCAGTCGGCGGGATCGGCTATGGCCGGCAGTATCTGCCGCTTCAGCGCGTCCTTGCGGCCCAGGGCCACCAGGTCCACCTCCTCGGAGGCCTCCAGTTCGGCGGCCAGCTTTACCAGGCTGTCCCACGGGGTGTCCGGCGGGATATCCAGTTCCAGCGTGATGGAGATAACGCCGTAGTTCCACAGGCGCGCGAATATCCTGACCGGGAAGGCGCCCGAGGGCAGATCGAGGGTCTCCACCCCGAGCTCGGTTTTAAGGGGCGCGTCCTTTATGATGATGGCTTTGCGGGTATTGGTGGAGAACTTAAGGCGGGGGCCTTTGCCGGTCTCGCTGATCAGCTGTTCGGCCCGCGTCAGGGAGATCTCTCCGCCCACGTCGAACACGCGGTGGATGAGTATGCCGCCCTTCTGAATAGCTATGGACACGCTGGTTTTCCTTTGCCGCCGCGGCTAGATCTTGGCGAGTTCCTTTTCTACGGCCTGGGCCATCTCCGTATCGAAGGACTGGTCGTAGCCGGGCCAGACCGTGACAGGCTCGTGCCGGGCGTCAAGCAGGAAGATGTAAGGCACGCCCTGCGCCCTGTACTGCCGGTAGACGTCGCGGCCGGCGTAGGCGAGCGGGAAGGTTACGCCGCGGTCGGCCGCGAAATTCTTCGCGGCTTCGGCGTCGTCCTGTATGCATATGCCCAGCACCGTCAGGCCTTTCGGCCCGTAGGCCTTGTAAAGTTTTTCCAGCGCGGGAGCGGCCTTGCGGCAGTAAGGGCAGTTCTCGGTGAACAGCATGAACATCACGGGCCTGCCCGCGTAGGCGGCGAGGTCTATCTTTCCCCCCGCCACGGCGGGAAGAGCGAAGTAAGTCTCTTTTTTTTCGTAAGCGGGGCGCGCGGCCTGCGCGGCGGCGGGCTTGACGGCCTGCGCCGGCGCGGGCTTCGCTGCCGCGGCCTGCGCGGTTTCAGCCGCCTGCGGGGCGGGCTGCGCCGCAAGGGACGCTTGTTCGCAGGAGGCTTCGGTCGGAAGCAGCCCGGCGTCAGGCGTAACCGTGCATTCTCCGAAATAAGCGAAAGCTGTAATATAGACCAGTATTAAACCGAGCGTTTTAGTGATATTCATGTCGTTGTGTGTTCCCGTGAGATCTGCCGCAGCGATCCTTATTGTATTAATTTTATCGGTCCCCGGGAATCTTATATCTTCTCAGGCTGCGGCAAATTCTTTTCTACGGCTCTTTTTACCGAGCTATTGAACTGCGGCGAATAGCCCGGCCAGAGGGCAAAAGCTTCATGTTCCGCGTTCAGCAGGTAAATGTAAGGAACGCCCTGGGCTTTGTACTGCCGGAGAACCTGCATCCCTTTATAGGCCAGCGGGAAAGTGAGCCCAAGATCCTTCGCAAAACGCCCGGCGGTCCTGGGATCGTTCTCTATGCAAATGCCCAATACGGCAAGGCCTCTCTCCTTATAGGTTTTGTGAAGGGTTTCCAGGAAAGGGGCGGCCTGGCGGCAATACGGGCAGGTTTCGCTGAAGAACATTATCAGTACCGGCCTGTCCGCGTAGTTCTTCAGGTCTATTTCACCGCCATTCAGCGCGGGCAGCCGGAAGTAGGTGTCTTTCTTTATATAGTCCGCCGTCTTCACCTCTTCTATTTTTACTACGGCGGTCACGGCCTTCGCGTCCGTCCCGGCGTCCGGGGCGGCCGCTTTTTCTTTGTCTTTGCAGGCGAAGCCCGCCGCCACGCCCGCGAGCAGAATCAGTTTAAAAACAGTCTTTGTTGTCATTGGTCGTTCCTGTGGAGCCGTTATAAACAGAAGATTACAAAATAAAGGCCCCCGGCTGAAATAAGCGGGAGCGTTCTTGCCCGGCGGCTAAAGTATAGAAAGCCGCTTCAACAATGTCAACAGCCGGCCGCGCCCGCCGCGCCGTTGACAGCGCCGGCCGCTTTTGATTAACCTATACGAATGACACAGCTAGAATGCGCCGGCATAACGGGTTTCGCTTTTATCCTTCTTGGCCTGGGGGCCGCCGCGGCGCGCGCGGCCGAGCCGCCGCGGGCGCAGAAGATCCCCTTCAGGCTGGAGAAACACGGCGAGGCGCGGACGGACGATTACTACTGGCTGAAGGACCGCAGCGCCCCCGGGGTGCTGGCTTACCTTAAGGCCGAGAACGACTACACGGAAGAAATGCTCAAGCCGACGGAAAAATTCCGCGGGGAACTTTTTGCCGAGATGAAAGGCCGCATCAAGCAGGACGATTCCACCGTGCCTTTCAAGTACGGGGAATACTATTATTTTAAGTTCTACAAGACCGGCAGGGAATACCCGGTGTACGCGCGCAGGCGGGGCGCCGCCGACGGGCCGGAGGAAGTGCTGCTGGACGTCAACGAACTGGCGAAGGGCCAGGCTTTCTGCCAGGTGCGTTTCCCGGCCATAAGGCCGGACCACAAGATGATAGCTTACGCCGTAGACACCAAAGGCCGGCGGTTCTTCACCGTATATTTCAAGGACCTCGTCACCGGCCGGGTGGCGGAGGAGAAGATAGAGAACACCGCCGGCAATATGGTCTGGGCCAACGATAACCGCACGCTGGTCTACGTGAAGCAGAACCCGGAAACCCTGCGCTGGGAGCGGGTGTTCAGCCACGAGCTGGGCGCCAAAGAGGACAAGGAACTGTTCTTCGAGGCCGACGAAACTTTCGAAGCCTCTATTTCGAAAGCCGGTACCGAGAAATATATCTTCATCCGCACCGGCGCCACGCTTTCCACGGAGTACCTGCTGATAGACGCCGACACCCCGGCCGCCCCCGTAAAGGTTTTCCAGCCGCGGCAAAAAGGGCTCGAGTACGACATAGCGGACGGCGGGGATAAGTTCTACGTGCTGAACAACGAAGGCGCCAGGAATTTCAAGGTTTCCACCTGTTCCGCGGTCAATACCGGCAAGGACGCCTGGACTGAGCTGGTCCCGCACCGCGAGGATACGCTGTTGGAATCCCTGGAGGTTTTCGAAGGCTGGCTGGTGCTCAAGGAGCGCAGCAAAGCGCTGGGGCGGCTGCGCGTGTTCAACCGCGCCACCGGCGCCGATTCCTACCTGGATTTCGACGAGCCGGCCTACCTGGCCGACCTGGGCGACAACTACGAGTACCGCACGGAGAAGCTGCGCGTTACTTACGAGTCCATGACCACGCCCCTCTCGGTTTACGACATTAACCTTCGTGACGGCTTCCGCGCGCTGATGAAGCGGCAGGAAGTGCTGGGCGGCTTCGACCCCGAAAATTACAAGGCGGAACGGCTGTGGTTCGCCGCGCGCGACGGCGAGAAAGTGCCGGTCTCCATTGTCTATAAAAAAGGGCTGGACCTGAAGAGCGGCGCGAACCCTTTGTTCATAACCTCCTACGGGTCTTACGGCTACAGTTCCGACCCCGACTTCAGTTCCCTGCGGCTGTCGCTGCTCGACAGGGGCTTCATCTTCGCGCTCCCCCATATCCGCGGCGGCTCCGAAATGGGCCGGCGCTGGTACGAGGACGGGCGGCAGCTGAAGAAGAAGAACACCTTCTACGACTTCATCGACGCCACCCGCTATCTTATAGACCTCGGCTATACTTCCCCGGCGCATGTCTACGCCGAGGGCGGCTCGGCCGGCGGCCTGCTGATGGGCGCCGTCGCCAATATGGCGCCGGAACTGTACAGGGGGATGATAGCGGCCGTGCCGTTCGTGGACGTGGTCACCACCATGCTGGACCCCGACATCCCCCTCACTACCGGCGAGTATGACGAGTGGGGCAATCCCAATATTAAAGAATACTACGACTATATCCTTTCCTATTCGCCTTACGACAACGTGGAAAAAAAGGCCTACCCGAACCTGCTGATAACCGCCGGCCTCAACGATTCCCAGGTGCAGTACTGGGAACCCGCTAAATGGGCGGCGAAGCTCCGGGACATGAAGACGGACAAGAACGTGCTGCTGCTCAGGACGGACATGGAGGTAGGGCACGGCGGCAAATCGGGCCGTTTCGAGGCGCTTAAGCTCGTGGCCCTGGAGTACGCTTTCGTGCTGGACTTGGAAGGGATAAAAGAATGAAGCTTTCCGAAGTGAAGCGCCGCAACCGGTTCATAGGCATAGTGGCGGCCGCGCTGCTGTTCCAGGCGGGCGGCCTCGATCCTTTCCTGCGCCGCATAGGCGGGCCCGTCTTTTCGTTCCTGGTGCTCGTCGCCCTGTTCTTCCTGGCCCCCATGGTCATAGAATACCTGGAACGTAAAATAGTCAAATAGCTCCCTTCTTGCCCCCCGCCTCCCCATTTGGTATCATTAAGGAAAGCCCCCCATACGGGCTTGACCCCCGCACCCGCGGGCCAGACAGTAAATTAGTCAACAGGAGCCAAAACATTATGCCCAAGACGGCTGTTAAATCCAAAGTGAAAGCATCTTCCGTTAAAATTTCCAAGAAAGTCACCTATTTCTTCGGCGGCGGCAAAGCCGAAGGCAAAGCGTCAATGAAGAACCTGCTGGGCGGCAAAGGCGCGAACCTCGCCGAGATGGCCGGCCACCCCGACCTGCGCCTGCCCGTTCCCCCGGGCTTCACGCTCACCACCGAAATTTGCACTTACTACTGGGCCAATAAGCGCTCCTACCCCAAGGGCCTCACCCAGGACGTCGAGAAGAACCTGCGCAAGGTGGAAGAGATCACCGGCAAGAAGTTCGGCGACGCCAACAACCCCCTGCTCGTCTCCGTGCGCTCCGGCGCCCGCTCCTCCATGCCGGGCATGATGGAGACCATCCTTAACTGCGGCCTCACCAGCGAGACCATCCCGGGCCTGATAAAGCTCACCAATAACCCCCGCTTCGTTTACGACTCCTACCGCCGCCTGATCATGATGTACTCCGACGTGGTCATGGAAAAAGCCGCCGGCATCGAGCCCGCCGACGACCAGGGCATCCGCAAACAGCTTGAGCGCATCATGCACGACATGAAGACCAAGCGCGGCGCCAAGTCCGACACCGACCTGACCGCCGAAGACCTGAAGGAACTGGGCATCCTGTTCCGGGCCAAGGTGAAAGAAGTGCTCGGCAAAGAATTCCCCGACAACCACATGGACCAGCTGTGGGGCTCCATCGGCGCCGTGTTCGCCTCCTGGATGGGCCGGCGCGCCGTCTCCTACCGCCGCATCGAAGGCATCCCCGCCGAGTGGGGCACGGCCGTCAACGTGCAGGCCATGGTGTTCGGCAACATGGGCGAGAACTCCTCCACCGGCGTGGGCTTCACCCGCAACCCCGGCACCGGCGAGAACGCCTTCTTCGGCGAGTTCCTCGAGAACGCCCAGGGCGAGGACGTGGTGGCCGGCATCCGCACCCCCCACCCCATCAACGAATCCAGCCGCAACGAGCAGTCCAGGAACCTCAAGTCCCTTGAGCAGCTCATGCCCGTGGCCTACAAAGAGCTGGCCGCCATCCGCGCCAAGCTCGAGAAGCATTACCACGACATGCTCGACATCGAGTTCACCATCGAAGGCGGCCGCCTGTGGATGCTCCAGTGCCGCGTCGGCAAGCGCAACGGCCTGGCCGCCGTGCGCATGGCCCTCGACATGCAGAAAGAGAAGCTCGCCACCAAGGAAGAGGCCGTGATGCGCGTCTCCCCCGAACAGCTCGACGAGCTGCTGCACCCCATCCTCGACCCGAAGATCGAGCTCGGCACCAAGCCTCTCGGCAAAGGCCTCCCCGCCGGCCCCGGCGGCGCCGTAGGCATGATAGTTTTTACGGCCGAAGAAGCCGTTAAGTGGAAGAAAGAAGGCAAGAACGTCATCCTGGTCCGCGAAGAGACCAACCCCGAAGACGTCGAAGGCATGAGGGCGGCCGAAGCCATCCTCACCGCCCGCGGCGGCATGACCTCCCACGCGGCCCTCGTGGCGCGCGGCTGGGGCAAGTGCTGCGTCGTCGGCTGCGCCGACGTGAAGATCGACCTGAAGGCCAGGACGCTCCACCTCGGCGGCGCGGTGCTCAACGAGGGAGACTGGATCTCCCTCAACGGTTCCCGCGGCTTCGTCTACACCGGCAAGATGCCGCTGGTCGAATGCAGCGACGTCACGATGGCTATGCTCCAGGACTTCCTTAAGTTCTGCAATTCCATACGCGCTCTGAAAGTGTGGACCAACGCCGACACGCCCTCCGACTCCGCCCAGGCCCGCACTTACGGCGCCGAGGGCATCGGCCTGTTCCGCATAGAGCACATGTTCTACGGCAAAGGCTCGGATGCGGCGCTGTTCCAGCTGCGCAAGATGATCATGTCCAAGAACCTCGAGGAGCGCAAAGCCGCGCTCAACGACTTGTTCCCCTACATGAAGAACGACCTCAAGGCCACCTTCAAGGTGATGGAAGGCTTCCACGTGACCGTGCGCCTCATGGACCCCCCCCTGCACGAGTTCGTGCCGCATCAGAAGGAAAAACTTGAAGAACTGGGCAAGGCCCTGGGCATCTCCTACGAGGAGCTCGAGGCCCGCGCCACCGGCCTTCGCGAGTCCAACCCGATGATGGGCCACCGCGGCGTGCGCCTCGGCATCACCTACCCGGAGATCACCGAGATGCAGGCCCGCGCGATCTTCGAAGCCGCGGCCGAGCTGCATAAAGAGGGCGTGAAAGTGTTCCCCGACATCATGATCCCCGTGGTCTCCCTCGAGAACGAGGTGAAGCACCAGACCGAGATCATCCACCGCGTGTACGCCGAGGTAATGAAGCAGAAAGGCGTGAGGGTGAAGTACATGGTCGGCACCATGATAGAGATACCCCGCGCCTGCCTGATGGCCGGCAAGCTCGCCGAGACCATGGAGTTCTTCTCGTTCGGCACCAACGACCTGACGCAGATGACCTTCGGTTATTCCCGCGACGACTCCGGACCGTTCCTTAACGACTACGTCAAGAAGGGCATCATCCCCGTGGACCCCTTCCAGACCATCGACCAGGACGGTGTGGGCGAGCTGATAAAGATCACCGTCGAGCGCGGCCGCAAGACCCGCAAAGACCTGAAGATCGGCATCTGCGGCGAGCAGGGCGGCGAACCGGCGTCGGTCGCGTTCTGCCACAAGGTGGGCCTGACCTACGTGTCCTGCTCCCCGTTCCGCGTGCCCATAGCCATACTGTCCGCGGCGCAGTCCCAGATACGGAACCCGAGGAAGAACAAGTAAACAGTGCGTCAAGGCAGCTACAAGTACTTCCCGATGGTCATTTCCGCCCCCTCCGGGGGCGGAAAGACCGTCGTGCGTTCCGAGCTGCTTAAGCTGGACCGGCGCTTCGTTTTCAGCGTTACCTGCACCACCAGGCCGCGCCGCCCGGGCGAAGTGGACGGGAAGGACTATTATTTCGTCACCGTTGAAAAGTTCGGGAAGCTGAGGAAGGAAGGCAAGCTGCTGGAGTGGGCGAAGGTGCACGGCAATTATTACGGCACGCCGGCGAAGTCGGTGGCGGACGCGCTGAAAGCGGGACGCATACCGGTGATGACGATCGACGTGAAGGGCGCCCGGTCAGTAAAAAAAGTGTTCCCGGCCGCGGTCACGGTTTTCCTGCTGCCGCCGGACCTCAAGACGCTGGTGCAGCGCCTGCGCGGCCGCGGCGAGGCCCCGGAGAACGTCGCGGTACGCCTTGAAACGGCCAGGGCCGAGATAAAGATGGCCGCCTGGTTCGACTACCTGGTGATAAACGACAGGCTTAAGGAAGCGGTGCTCGAAGTGGCTGCGATAGCCGACCTGGAAACCCGCCGGACCGGCCGCAACCTGGACAAGGTGAAGGATTTCGGCAGCCAGCTGAACGGGGCGAAAGGCAGACTCTGATCTACAGCGGTTTATCTGGAGGTTCATTATGACGACGCACGCGAAAGTTGAGAACAGCGCTGAAGTACTCGACCGTCTTATTTCCGACTACGGTCCTTCCAAGTACCAGGACATAGTCAGGGCCATGCAGTGGGCCCGCCACCTGCGCCGTCAGGAAGAGTTCCGCCAGATCCCCATGGCCGAGCTCATCGAGCGCTCCCTGCTGGACGTCGTGAACAAGAAAGTGACGATGGCCGAAGTGGAGAAGTCCGTGAAGGACGATCAGGCCATAGAAGACAAGCTCATGGCCAAGCGCGTCCCGGGCAAAGACCCCGCCGACAGCCGGCCCGTCAGGCAGAAAGCCGCGAAATAATGAAGCGCGCTCTGGGTGCGGCCGCCAGGGACGTGGCGGCCTATATCCGTACGCTGGACGAGAACCTCTCCGAGCCCCCGCTGAACGCCGGGGCGGCGGTTCCCGCTGCGGCGGCACCCTTGCAGGCGCCCTCTCCGGCGCCTTTGCCGGCGCCCGCCGCGTCTGCCGCGCCCGCCGCGGCCGTGGCTGCCGAAGACATCGCGTTGCTCGCCGAAAAAGTGAAGAACTGCCGCCGCTGCGGGCTGGGCATAGCCCGGCTCAACTCCGTTTTCGGCGTAGGCACTTACAAGGCCCGCGTAGTTTTCGTGGGCGAAGGCCCGGGCTTCCAGGAAGACCACGAGGGAGAGCCCTTCGTCGGCCGTTCCGGCCAGCTGCTGGACAAGATCCTCGAGACCGTGCTGGGGCTGAAGCGCTCCGACGTCTACATCGCCAATATCGTCAAGTGCCACCCGATGAAAAGTCCGGAAACGCCGGAGGCGCACGGCAACGACCGCCCGCCCACGCCCGAGGAGATCTCGGCGTGCCGGCCTTACCTCGACGAACAGCTGCGCTTCATCAAGCCGGCCTGCATAGTTACGCTCGGCTCGGTGGCCACCAAGGTGCTGCTGGGCATAGATAAGGGGATCTCCGCGGTGCGCGGCCATTGGTACGATTATCCCGTCGAGCTCTTCGGCCCCGGGCACCCCATCAAAGTGCTGCCCACCTACCATCCCGCGGCCCTGCTGCGCAATCCCAACCTGAAACGCGATACCTGGGAAGACATGAAGATGCTGAAGGAATTCCTCGAAAAGCCGGTGTAGGTTATGCTGGCCGAGATCTCATTCCCTATTCCGCTCCGGCGGACTTTTTATTACCTGCTGCCGGAGGAGCTGGAGCTCAGCGCCGCGCCGGGCCTGCGCGTGCTGGTGTCCCTGGGCAAGCGCGAAGCCGTGGGCGTGATCCTGCGCGTGCTGCCTGAAAAGGACGCCGACCTCACCCGTTTCAAGGAGCTGAAAAGCGTCGGCCGCCTGCTCGACGAGAACCCGCTGTTCCCCGAGGACGCGCCGGAGATAGCGGCCTGGATGTCGGGGCGCTGGGGCTCCGCGCCGGGGCTCTGCCTGGGGGCTTTTTTCGCGCACGCCCCGCGCGAGCTCCCTCCCCCGTCCGCGCCGCCCCCCTGGCTGCCCGGCGCGCCGGCCCCGGTTGTGCCGGAAATAAAAGAACTGCTCGCCGCGGCGGCCCGTCCCGGCCCGGGTGCTTTCCTGCTGCGCCTGGCCGCGCTGGAGCGGCGCGAACTTATCTACCCGGCGCTGTTCGCCGCCGCGCTCGGCGCGGCCGACGCCCAGGGCCTGCTGCTGGTGCCCGACCTGAGCTTCATCCCGGCGCTGGCGGCCGCGCTGGAGGCCGTTTTCCCCGGCAGGGTGGGAGTCTGGCACGCCAGGCTGACGCCCAAGAAACGCGCCGAAGCCTGGGCCGGCGCCGCCGGCGGCGCGTACAAGGTGGTGATAGCCACCCGCACCGGCGTGTTCCTGCCTTTCAGGAACCTGCGCTTCGCCGTGATGGACGGCGAGCAGGAAGAGGTCTATAAACAGGAAGAGGCCGAGCCTTTCTACCACGCGCGGGAAGTGCTGCTGAGGCGCGTCAGGGCCCTTAACGCCTCGGTGCTGCTGGCCAGCCCCTGCCCTTCCATAGAAGCCTGGGGCGCGGCGGCAGCGGGCGCGCTGCGGCGTTTCGACGCCGGCGCGCCGGCCGCGGGTCCCGGCGCGGAGGTCAGGGTGCTCGACATGACGAAGTACCCCGGCGACATCCTGGCCCGGCCGCTGGCGGACGCCCTGCGGGCGGCGGTGGCCGCGGGCGGCCAGGCGCTGGTCATAGCCGGGCGCAAGGGCTACGCCTCGCGCCTTTTCTGCGCCAACTGCGGCTGGATGCCGCGCTGCCCCGCCTGCGGGCCGGGCCTGACCCTTTTGAAGAACCCCGCCGACGGCGTTACCTCGCTGCTGTGCCGCCGCTGCGGCAAGAAAGAGCCGAAGCCGCAGGCCTGCCCCCGGTGCGGCGGCAAGGTGTTCCGCGATTACGGGGCCGGCACGCAGAAAACGCAGGACGCCCTGGCGCGGCTGCTGCCGGCGGCGAAGATAGCCCGTTTCGACGGCGACGTGCTGCGCGGCTCGCTGAAGGCCATGCGCGCGGAACTTGAAAGCTTCTCCAAGGGAGAGGCCGACGTGCTGGTAGGCACGCGCGTGGCGCTGCGCGAACTGGGCGCCCCGCGCCTGAACCTGGTGGCGTTCATAGACGCCGACGCCGACCTGTCCAGCGCCGATTTCCGCGCCTCGGAAAAGGCCTTCCAGTCCTTTTACGGGGCGTGGCGGCTGCTGGGCAGCAAGGGCTCGCTGTTCATCCAGACCCGCGAGAGCGGGCACTACGTCTTTTCCCGGCTGGAGGAGATGGACTATCCCTCGTTCGCCGACGGCGAACTGGCGGGCAGGAAGGATTTTTTCTATCCCCCCTTCTCTTTCACGGTCAAGGCCCGCTTCGCCTCCTACGACCGCGGGGCCATGCAGGCGGCGGCGGCGGATTTCCTGGCGGCGCTTTCGTTCCTGCGCAGGGCCGGTGACGCCAGCGAGATCATCGGCCCGGTGATCCCGGCCGGCCAGGAGAAGCGCAAATTCTACGGCGAGTACTACCTGGTCAAGGCCGCCTCCGAAAAAGCCGCTATGCTGTGCATGGAGAAAGCCATGGCGCTGCCGCAGCGGCCCGGAGTTAAATACTTCATAGAAGCCGACCCCCACGGGTTCCATTGAGCCCGGCCGGCGGGCCCGGCGGCGCCCAGCATTTTCCAATCTAAGAATGAGCCTGAAATCACTCGTCGTGATTCCGTCGTGTGTTTGTAGCCTGTCCTCCTTTCAGGAACAGATTTAGCCCTGCAGGCTGCACCTTTCGGAACAGTTCTATCTTCTCTTTTTGCATC
>CAIRNJ010000044.1 GCA_903879915.1 uncultured Elusimicrobia bacterium | reverse complement strand
GAGCCTGGCGCGTTCCTCGGCGTTCTCGATGTTCTTCGAGACGCCCACGAACTCCTGGAACGGCGTCAGCACCAGGTACCGGCCGGGCAGGGACACGTCCATGGTGACCTTCATGCCCTTGGTGCTGATGGCGGCCTTGGTCACCTGCACCATCACTTCCTGGTCCTTCTTGAGCAGGCGCTCGATGGGGTCCTTCTGGTTGCCCAGCACGTCGGAGATGTAGATGTAGGCGTTCTTGTCCAGGCCGATGTCCATGAAGGCGCTGGAGATGCCCGGCAGCACGTTCTCCACCTTGGCCTTGTAGATGTTGCCCACGATGTTGCCGGTGCTGCGGCGCTCCCAGAACAGCTCGGACAGCTTCCCGTCCTCCACTATCCCTATGCGCGTCTCCTCGAACGAGGTGTTGGCGAAAATTTCTTTCTTGATCTTGTGCGTGTTGCCCATATAAGAACTCCCTTTCACTATCTGTCCGTACGCGCCCCGGCGGAACTTCCGCCGCGGCGCCGCGGGTTAGAACACTTCCAGCTTGCCCTGCGAATCCATCCAGTAAAGCTCCTTCCTCACTATCCGCCTGAACGCCGGCCGCTCGCCGGCGATAAGCTCCGCTACCGTCTCCGGTTTTATCGTCTTTCCGGGCTCGAGCCTCAGCGTGAGCTTGAGCAGGCTCGAGTCCGGGTCCCAGGACGCAGCCAAGAGCGGCGTGCGGGCGTCTATGGCCTTGCGCTCGCCCGAAGCTTTCACTTTTTCGTAAGGCAGGCTTTTCAGCGCCATGAAAGCGTCCAGAGAAGCCTGCGAGAAGCCGGCCGGGAACCCCGCTTCCAGGAAATATTCCGCGGCGTTGACCGCCGCCTCTATGGACGGGAAGAACACCGGGATGCGGCGGGCGGAAAGCAGCCGGAAATTAGCGTCGTCCAGCGGCTGTATCTTCTCGAACGCCGCCTCCTCCCGCACGAACTCCTCCAGGTAAAGGTCGGCGTACTCGCACAGGCTCTCGTGGCCCACCGAGACGGCGGGGCCGAAAGCCATTTTCGGGGCGGACGGGCCGCCGGTCTTGGCGGGCCAGAACTTAAGGCCGCAGGCCGCGGCCCTGGCCCTGAAGGTCTTGATCTGCTCGAGGTGCGTAAAATTCTCGGCGGGCTTTAGCCGCGCGAACTTCAGCCTTATCCTGGATTTCGGTCCTTCATTCATAAATTCCTGTTACCGTTCCCGATCCCCGGTCTCTTCTTTATACCAGCGCGTATCTGCGCGCGTAGATAGATTCCGCTATGCCCAGCGCCATCAGCGTGGCCACCAGGTTGGAGCCGCCGTAAGAAAGCAGCGGCAGCGGCACGCCGGCCACCGGCGCCAGCCCCAGTATCATCCCGAAATTGATGCAGAAATAGACCAGGAACATGCCGAAGATGCCGCAGCTGACCAGGTAGCCGAACCTGTCCCGCGCCAGGCGCGCGCACTGCATCAGCCGCCGCATTATCACGGCGTACAGCACCGCCACCAGCGTCATCCCCAGGAACCCCATTTCCTCGCCCACCACGGCCAGGATGAAATCGGTATGCCGCTCGGGCACGAAGCCCAGGCGCGACTGCGTGCCGGAAAAAACGCCGCGGCCGAAGATGCCGCCGGAGCCGATGGCGATGCGGGCCTGCAGCAGGTTATAGCCGGCGCCGCGGGGGTCGGATTCCGGCGAGAAGAACACCTCCAGCCGCTTCTGCTGGTATTCCTTCATCTGGCCCTTCACCAGCACGCCGGAAAAAAAGCCGAAGATAAGCACCAGCGCCGCGCCGGCGCAGTAGACCCCGGACACGTTGGCGTACAGCCGCACCGAAAGCTGCCACAGCAGCCAGGCGAGCACGCTGACCCCGGCCACGAAGGACGCCGCCCCCCAGAAGGAGGTGGACAGGTTGAAAAAGTAGCCGATCAGCGCGCTGTCCATCAGCTCCGGGTTCAGCGTGATCATGGTCCACAGCACCGGGAACAGCGCGGAAATAAAAGCGTAGCCGAGTATGATGGCCAGGTGAAAGAAGCTGGCGCCGGAGGCGAAGAGCATCAGGATCACGACGGGGAAAGTTATCAGGATGGCGGAGAAGTCGGGCTGCTTGATCAGCAGGAAGAAGACCGGCAGGCACAGCGCGAAGGCGCCCAGCACGGTCTTGAGCTCCCGGATCCTGTTGATGCGCTTGTCCAGGAAATTGGCGAGCACCAGGATTATTCCCACGCGGGCGAACTCGGAGGGCTGCAGCGAAAAGAACGAGAACCGGTACCAGGACCGCGCGCCTTTATCCACCACGCCGAACAGCAGCACCCCGAAGAGAAAGAGCAGCAGGAAGCCGTAGACGAATTTCCACTGGTCCTGGTAGACCTGGTAATTCAGGCTCCAGGCGGCGCTGAAAACTATCAGGCCGATGGGGACGGCCATGAACTGCACGCGGATGATGCGCGCCTGCTGCGGCAGCGCCGCCACGGAAGAGAGCACGGCCACGGTGCCGACGGCCAGCAGGATAAGCACGGAAATGAACAGCACCCAGTCCATGCGGCTTTTCTTCAGGCCTCCCTGCGGGGTGAAGATCATACGGCCCCCCCGCGCGCCGTGGTGGTGGCGGCCGGCACGGCGGGCGCTGCCCTTTTCTTAACAAGATCGCCGCGCAGCACCGCCTCGATCACCGCCTTGGCTATGGGGGCGGCGGCGGAAGCGCCGTGCAGCCCGTGCTCCACCAGCACCGCCACGGCCACTTTGGAGGGTTCGCCGTTGACGGTGGCGTAGGCCACGAACCAGGCGTGGTCTTTGCCCTGCGGGTTCTGCGCGGTGCCGGTCTTGCCGTACATTTCCGCGCCTTCTATTTTGGCCATCTGCCCGGTGCCTTCGAACACAACGTTGCGCAGGCCTTCCCGTATAAGCTGCCAGGTGCTGTCCTTCAGCTCCACCCGGCTTAAAATTTCCGGCTTCCCCTTGGGGACGGTCTCGCCGTCGCCCTTAACTATCCTGTCCACGTAGTAAGGGCGGTAAAAAAATCCGCCGTTGGCCACGGCCGCTATCATGCCCGCCGCCTGCATCGGCGTCATAAGGGTCTCGCCCTGGCCTATGGCCAGGTTGAGAGTGTCGCCGATGAACCAGTAGCTTTTTTTGGCGGCCCGGGGGCCGGGCCCGAAAACGTTCCCGCTTTTTTCCTCGGGCAGGTCTATGCCGGACAGCTGCCCCAGCCTGAAAGCCCTGGCGTATTTTTCTATGTTGAGCGCGCCGGCCCGCTGCCCGGCGTTATAGAAGTAGACGTCGCAGGATTTCGTCAGCCCGGTTATAAAATCCACTTTATTGTGGCCTTTCTTTTCCCAGCATTTAAAAATGCGGCTGCCGGCGTCATAATAGCCGGGGCAGAAAAAGGTCTCTTCCGGCTTCACCCGGCCCGACTCCAGGATGGCCACGCCTGAGATTATCTTAAAAATCGAGCCGGGCGGGTAGCTGCCCTGCAGCGCCACGTTGAACTCGGGCAGGATCTCTCCGGGAGCGAGCTTGTCCTTCTCGCTGCCCGAGACCACGAACTGGTTGGGGTCGTAATCCGGCATGGAGACGAAAGCCAGCAGCGCCCCGGTGCGCGGGTCCAGGGCCACCACGGCCCCTTTGCCGCTTATGGATTTCTCAAGCCCTTCCTCGGCCGCGGCCTGGGCCTTGGAATCTATCGTCAGGAAAATATCCGCGCCGGGCACCCATTTGCGGCTTTCCAGCACGCGGTTGAGGCGGCCCCGGGAATCCACCTCGAGGTAGATCCCGCCGTCCTTGCCTTTAAGCTCCCGCTCGTACATTTTTTCCAGCCCGGCCTTGCCGATGCGGGAATCCATGGAATAGTTGGTGTCCTTGGAAAGGCGCGTCCAATCCTTGACGTCCATCTTGCTGGTGTAGCCGACAAGGTGGCTCAGGTACGCCCCGAAAGGGTAGAACCGCCGCGCTTCCACTATTATATCTATGCCCGGATAGACCGCCTTCAGCTCCGAAAGCACCAGCATGGTCTTGGCCGGCAGGTTCTCGGCCAGGCGCACCGGTTTTTCGCGCGAGACGGCCCTGTAAATGCCGCTGCGGATGTTCTCATAATCGATATCCAGCCGGCGGGACAGCGCCTGGGCCAGGTGGTCGATCTCGGCGCCGGACTTGAGCTGCCCGGGAAAATAGATAAGGCTGAACGACGGCTTGCTGGTGGCTACCGCGACCTCGTCGTGCGAGAAGATGCGGCCCCTGGGCGCCGACTGCGCGATGACCTGCGTCCGGTTCTTCTCCGCGATGTCGCGGTAATAGGCGGTATTGAGCACCTGCAGGTTCACCAGCCGGAGCAGGAAAAGCAGCGTCACGCCGTAGCACAGCGCCCAGACTAGGTCCATCCGCTCCTGTGGTATCTGGCGGTCTATCATAGCACGCCGAACCTTCGCTTTAGCCTGTAAAAGATCTGGAACATTACCGGCACGGCCAGCGCGTTAAGGAAGGGCTCGGCCAGGAAAACCCGGAGGTCCATGGGGTTCGGGTTCGAAAAGACCAGGCCGAGACCGCGGTAGAACAGCATGCAGAACCAGGAAAGGGAAAGCGCCGCCACCAGCTGGGAAAAAGGGCTGTCCAGGTCGAAATGCCGCTTGACCACGTAGACCGTATAAGCCATCAGAGTGTAGGTGAGCGCGTTGGCGCCGAACATGCTGGTGCCCAGGATATCGGCGTAAAGACCCAGGAAGAAGCCCCAGGCTATGCCCTTTACCGGGCCGGCCAGGATGGCGGCGCACAGGGCGGCCGCGAAGACCAGGTTCGGGACGAGCCCGAAAAAAGCCAGGTTCTGCGCCCACCACCAGTATCCGGCGCCCACGGCCAGATAGACCGCTAACTCGAGTATTATGCTCATTTCTTTTCCGCCTGGCGCGCGCCCAGCAATTCTTCGGGCAGGTTGCGCCTGACGACAAAAACTTCCTTAAGCGTGTTCACGTTCACGGCCGGCACGATATCGGCGGTGATAAAATTCATGAAGGACTCGCGCTGGTACACTTTCCTGACGCGCCCCACCAGCACCCCCGCGGGGAACAGCAGGCCGCCGGGCGAGGTCAGCACTTCGGCCCCCTCCGCCAGCGCGGCTTCCTCCGGCACATAATTGAGCTTGAGCATCCAGGTGCCCTTGCCTTCCACCAGCGCCTCCAGCCCGTCGGGGGCCAGCGCACAGACCGCCGAGGCCGCGCTGTTGGTCAGCAGCAGCACCTTCGAAAATTTGGGATAGACCTCGAAGATCCGCCCGGCCAGCCCGGCGCGGCCGCCCTCGATGCCCAGCACGGCGTCGTTGACCGCGATGCCGCTTTCGCTGCCGCGGTCTATGAAGAACGAGCCGTACCAGTCGGCCGGGGTCTTGTTGATCACCCGGGCCCAGGCGCCGGTCCAGGGCAGCGTGCGGGAAAGGCTCATCTCGGCGGCCAGGCGCGCGTTCTCGGCCTCCAGCGTGGAGGCGCTCTGCAGGCGGACCTCCAGTTCCTTCACTTTTTCCTTCAGGCCGCGGTTCTCCTGGTCGGTCTCGAGCAGCTTGACGAAATTATCCGGCACGTTGCGTATATAATGCGAATAGCTGGCGCCGTAATGGAGCGAGGGATAAAGGCTGTAGCTGGCCGCTATGCGGACCGTGTGAGCTATCTTTGAGACGGGGAATAACAGCAGGAGGACGGAAATGGCGGCAAAGAACACCACCGCATAATTAGCCGCATCTTTTTCTCTGCTCATCGCCTGTCCTGTGAGAGGACCTCAGCCTGAACCGTACGCCTACCGCGGAGAACTCCGGGTATCAGCGGTAAGGCTTCAGGAATTCGGGCCTCTGCTGGATCTTATCCAGCTCTTCAAGATACTTACCGCAGCCCAAGGCGACACAGCTAAGAGGATCGGCAGCCCTGTGGACGGGCAACTCTGTTTCCTGCCGGATGAGCTCGGGGAAGCCGCGCAGCAGCGAACCCCCGCCCGCCAGCACCATGCCCCTGTCCACGAGGTCAGAGGAAAGTTCCGGCGGCGTCTCTTCCAGCACCTGCTTGATCACGTCCACGATAAGCTGGACAGGCTCCATCAGGGCCTGCCTTATTTCTTCCGAAGTCACAAGAATCGTCTTGGGCAGGCCCTTGGCCTGGTCCCTGCCTTTCACTTCAATGGTCTTTTCTTCTTTCAACGGGAAAACGGAACCTATCTGTATCTTTACCTCTTCCGCTGTAGTTTCGCCTATTACAAGGTTATGCTTG
This sequence comes from uncultured Elusimicrobia bacterium, assembly GCA_903879915.1. Taxonomy (GTDB): domain Bacteria; phylum Elusimicrobiota; class Elusimicrobia; order Elusimicrobiales; family UBA9959; genus UBA9959. Next base: position 30,246 of record CAIRNJ010000044.1, on the reverse strand, counting down.
CGCCGGAAAAACTGGACTATGCAGTCATCCATCTCGTCGCCGGCCACGTCGATGGAATTGGTCACTACCATGCCGCCCAGCGAAATGACGGCCACTTCGGTGGTACCGCCGCCTATGTCGCAGATCATGCTTCCGTGCGGGTCCGACACGGGCAGGTCCGAACCTATGGCGGCCGCCATGGGCTCTTCTATAAGCAGCACTTCGCGCGCGCCGGCCTGCTCCGCCGACTCCTGCACGGCGCGCTTCTCAACTTCAGTAATGCTCGAGGGAATTCCTATCACTATCCTGGGATGCAGGAGGCTCCGCCGGTTGTGCACCTTGCGGATGAAATACTTTATCATCTCCTGCGTAACTTCGAAATCCGCGATAACGCCGTTCCTGAGCGGGCGCACGGCCGTGATGTTGGAGGGGGTCCGGCCCAGCATCAGCTTGGCCTCCGCCCCCACCGCCAGCACTTTGCGCCTGTTCTTGTCGATGGCGACCACCGAAGGCTCGCGCAATACAATGCCCTTGCCTTTGACATAGACCAGGGTATTCGCGGTGCCCAGGTCTATGCCGATGTCGTTCGAGAACAGGCTGAAAAAATAATCGAACATTCCTACACCAGTTTGACCAGCGCCACTTCGGCGGCGTCGCCCTTGCGCTGACCGAGCTTCAATATGCGGGTAAAGCCGCCGGCCCGCTCTTTGTAGCGGGGCGCCAGGACGTCGAACACTTTATGATAGACCGTCTTGTCCTTGATCACGCGGCGCACTTCGATATGGCGCCCGTTCTTCGCGTCGGTGATGACGCGGTCGGCGAACCGCACCAGCTCCTTGGCTTTCGGGAGCGTGGTCTCCACCTTCTCGTGCATCAGGAGGCTGGTGGTCATGTTGCAGAACATGGCTTTGCGGTGCGAGCCGTTCATCCCTAACTTGCTTGAACCCAGATTTTTTATCATAAACGTTCCTTCTTAAAACCGCGTTTTAATCTATCTTCATCCCGAGGTCGAGGCCCATTTCCTTGAGCTTGTCCTTGATCTCGTCGAGGGACTTCTGCCCGAAATTCTTTACGGCCAGCAGGTCGCCTTCCGATTTCCTTACCAGCTCGCCTATCGTGCGGATGCCCGCCACTTTAAGGCAGTTGGAGGCGCGCGAAGAAAGCTCTATCATGTCCACGCCCTGGTCGAGCTTGCCGGTCAGTTCCCCGCCGGCTTCGGTCTTGGCGGATTCGCTCGCCTTGGCGGGTTCCTTGGCCGATTCTTCGGGCGGCAGGAACGGCATTATCGAGCGGCGCAGCAGCGCGGCCGTGCGGCTCACCGCGTCGGACGGGCTGAGCGTGCCGTCGGTCCAGACCTCGAGCACGAGCTTGTCGTAGTCGGTGCGCTGGCCCACGCGGGCGTTCTCCACGGTATAGTGGACCTTCTGTATGGGCGAGAAAATAGCGTCCATCGGGATGAAGTCGGCCGGCAGGTTCATGCGGCCGCGGATCTCCTCGGAGGTCAGGTAGCCGGCCCCGCTGGAGATCTCGAGTTCGGCTTCGAACTCGGCGCCGGACTCCACGTGCGCTATCACGAGATCCTTGTTGATGATCTCGACGTTGGCGTTCTCGCGGATGTCGGAGGCTTTCACTTCTTTTTTCCCTTTAACGGAGATCAGGACGGTCTCGGGCCCTTCGCCCTTGAGCCGCACGCGCAGTTTCTTCAGGTTCAGGACGATGTTGACCACGTCCTCCTGCACGCCGTTGATGGCGGCGTATTCGTGCCGGGCGCCTTTTATGCGCACGGCCACCACGGCCGCGCCGTCGAGGCTGGACAGCAGGATGCGGCGCAGTGAGTTGCCGATCGTGTGCCCGTAGCCTTTTTCGTAAGGCTCGGCGGTGAACTTGGAGTAGTTCTCCGTTTTCGACTTGTCCTCTACGCTGAGTATCTCGGGAATTACCAGCTGCTTAGTGAAAGTGGCCATTAGTTGAAACCTCGCTTACTTGGAATAGTATTCTACGATGAGCTGCTCGTCGACGGAGATGCTTGACTCCGCGCGGTCCGGCCAGCGCACCAGTTTGCCCGACTTCGCGGCGGCGTTCCAGGAGATGAAGCTGGGGCGCTGCGCGGTCTTCTCCGCGTGCTCGAGGCCCTGCTTGACCAGAACGGTATCCAAAGCCTTGGGATCTATCGAGACCTCGTCGCCCGGCTTAAGCAGGCAGGACGCGATGTCGACGCAGCGGCCGTTGACCTTGATGTGCCCGTGGTTCACGAGCTGGCGCGCGGCTTTCAGCGAGACCGCGAAACCCATGCGGCGGACGATGTTGTCGAGCCTGACCTCGAGGAAGCGCAGCAGCGCTTCGCCGGTCTGGCCCTTGTCCTTGGTGGCCTTCGTGAAGAAGCGGCGGAACTGGGTCTCGCCGATCTGCGCGGTAAGGCGGGCTATCTGCTTCTCGCGCAGATGCTTGCCGTAGTCCGACATTTTGTTCCTGGGGCCGGAAGTAAAGCGTTTTTCTTTAACGGCTTTCTGGCGGTCGACAAGGCAGTTGGTAAAGCACTTCGTTCCTTTAAGGAACATTTTCTGGCTGAGCTTCTGGCACTTCTTGCAGCTGGGTCCGGTATATCTCGACATTGATCCTCCAAAAAAATACTTAGCGGTTAGTGGTCAGCGGTTAGTGTTCAGTGCTTCACTGTCCACCGTCCGCGGTTATTAAACTCTGCGCGCCTTGGGCGGCCTGCAGCCGTTGTGCGGGATGGGCGTGATATCCTTGATCGAAACCACGTGGATGCCGCTGGCGGCGATGCCGCGTATCGCGGTCTCGCGGCCGGGGCCGGGGCCGCTCACCAGCACCATGGCCTGCTTCACGCCGTATTCGGCGGCGCGGGCGGAAGCCTTCGAAGCCGTTATCTGGGCCGCGAAAGGGGTGCCTTTCTTGGTGCCCCTGAAACCGTTGCCGCCGGAGGTAGACCAGGCGATGACATTGCCTTTCTCGTCGGTAAAGGTGATAAGCGTGTTATTGAAAGAGCAGTTTATGTAAACGCGGGCGAAAGCTACCGTGCGGAAGCGGCGTTTCGCCTGGGGTTTCTGCTCCATCTTCTTGGTCCCGTCCTGGGGTTGCGGGCCTTTGTTCTCTTCTGCCATAACTTTCTCCTTATTCTGCTCTAAATCCGCGGCGGCAGCCTTTTACCGGCTGCCGCCGGAACCGGCCCTCCGGTTATTTCGCTCCTGCCGCGGGCGCCGCTTTCGCGGCCGCTCCGACCGTGCGCCTTCTGCCGCGGCGGGTCCGGGCGTTGGTGCGGGTGCGCTGGCCGCGGGCGGGAAGGTTCCTTCTGTGCCTGTAGCCGCGATAGCTGTTTATTTCCACGTACCGCTTCATGTTGGCGGTAATTTCCCGGCGGAGCTCGCCTTCAACTTTGTATTCCTTGGCGATCACCGAGTTCAGAAGACCCACCTGGTCCTCGTTGAGGTCCTTGACCCTGATATCTATCGAGATCTGGTTCTTCAGCCCTTCGAGTATTTTTTCCGCCAGCGGCCGGCCTATGCCGAAAACATTGGCCAGAGCTACGCGTAATTTTTTTTCTTTGGGCAAATCAACGCCCGCTATTCGTGCCATAACCTCTCCTTGGAATTCAGTTCTTGAGCGCCCGAGACCTGAAGCTTCATTTAATTTTTACCGCGGCTGAAAAGAGTTTTCGGAACTTCGGCGCTTCAGTTCCCCGGCTCTTCAACACTTAAATTATCCCTGACGCTGCTTATGGCGCGGGTCTCCGCAGATAACCCGCACGACGCCCTTGCGCTTGACGATGGTACACTTATTGCAGATCTTCTTTACGCTGGCCCTTACTTTCATTTAAAGCACCTCTTTTATAAAAAACCGGCCCGGATCATTTTTCGCGGTACACTATCCGGCCCTTGCTCAAATCGTAGGGAGAAAGTTCAAGACGGACCTTGTCTCCGGGGAGGATCTTGATATGATGGATGCGCATTTTACCGGAGATTATCCCCAGAATTGTCTTGCCCGGAGAGATTTCCACCCTGAAAGTGGCATTGGGAAGCGACTCCTTCACGATGCCTTCGATCTCTATTTTTTCGCTGTTTTCTGACATATTTATATATTATACAAAATAAGCCGCTCTCCGCTCGTTACTTTTATACCGCAGCGCTCAGAATTTCAAAGCCGTTCTCGGTGACGGCCACCGTATGCTCGTAGTGGGCGGCCAGGCTGCCGTCCGCGGCCACCGCGGTCCAGCCGTCGTTCTTTATCACTATCTCCGGCCGGCCCAGGCACAGCATCGGCTCTATCGCCAGCGTCATCCCGGCCTTCAGCACCGGCCCCGTTCCGGCCCTTCCGAAATTGGGGATGGAGGGTTCCTCGTGAAGCCTCCGCCCTATCCCGTGCCCGGTGAACTCCCGGACCACCGCCATGCCGTTGGCCGCCGCGCAGCGTTCGACGGCGTTGGAAACGTCGCCCAGGCGCGCGCCCGGCTTGACCTGCTCCAGGGCTCTGGCCAGCGAAAGTTCCGTGACCTCCATCAGCCGGCGCGCCGCGCCGGAGATCTTTCCGGCCGCCGCGGTCAGGGCGGCGTCCCCGTAAAAGCCTTCGCAGATAGCGCCCAGGTCGAGGCTGACGATATCGCCCTCGCGAACGATCCGCTTTTCGCTCGGGATCCCGTGCACAATTTCTTCGTTGATAGAAACGCAGAGAGTGGCCGGATAACCGCGGTAGCCGAGGAAGGCCGGCGCCGCGCCCAGTTCGCGCAGATGCTTCCCGGCGAACCTGTCCAGCTCGGCGGTACTGACGCCCGGCTTCACCAGACTTCTAAGCAGGACCAGCGTGCTCGCCACCGCGCGCGAAGCCGCGCGCATGCTGTCCAGTTCCCGCGGGGTTTTAATGTCTATCATTTCCCTTTAAGCATGCCCGCTATGCTGGCGGCCACGCTCTCAGGGTCCAACCCGCCGTTGGCTTCGTAAAAATTACCCGCAGCCCTGTAGTACGCGAGCAGCGGTTCCGTCTGGTCCCTGTAGACCTGCAGGCGCCGGATTATGACCCCGGGCTTGTCGTCCTCTCGGGTTACCAGCGGCTTGCCGCAGGCGTCGCACACGTCGGCCTTGGCCGGCGGCTGCGTGCCCACGTTGTAGATCCTGCCGCAGCCGGAACAGGTGCGCCGGTCGCCCAGGCGCTTGGCCACTTCGGCTTCGGGTACGTTGATAAAGATAACGGCGTCCACGGCCATGCCGCGGGAGTCGAACCAGGCGTCGAGCCCTTCGGCCTGTTCCACGGTGCGCGGGAAACCGTCGAAAAGCAAGCCGCGCGTTTCGGTGCCGAGCCTGTTCTTGAGCACTTCCAGCACCAGCTTGTCCGGCACCAGCCGGCCGGCGGACAGGTAGCCGGCCACTTCCCGGCCCAGCGGCGTCTTTTTCGCCAGCTCCTCCCGGAAAATATCGCCGGTGGAAACATGGAAAAGCCCGAACTGCTTGGCAAGGACCTTGGCCTGCGTTCCTTTACCGGAACCGGGATACCCCAAAAGGATTACGTTCATGTCTTGGTCAGCTCCCGACGTTAAACCAGCGGCCCTTCACCTTGGAATTCTTATAGAAGCCCTCGTAGTTGCGCATCACCAGATGCGCCTCGGTCTGGGCCACGGTGTCCAGCGCCACGCCCACCACGATGAGCAGCGAGGTGCCGCCGAAATAGAACGGCACGTTGAACTTAACGCGCAGATAATCCGGCAGCACGGCGATCATCGAGACGAAGAGCGCCCCGCCCAGCGTTATCCTGTTAAGCACCCATTCTATGTGCGCGGCGGTGGGTTCGCCGGGCCTGATGCCGGGGATGAACCCGCCCCACTTCTTCATGTTCTCGGCGAGGTCCTTCGGATTGATGCTGACCGAGTTGTAGAAATAGCAGAAGAAAATTATCAGCGCCACGTAGCACAGCTGGTAAAGGATATTGCCGTGGTTCATCAGGCTCATCAGTTTCTGCCCCCAGGCGGAACCGGGGTTGAACGATCCTATCGTGTAGGGCACGCTCAGGAGCGACACCGCGAAGATGACGGCGATAACGCCGGACTGGTCCACCTTGAGCGGCAGGAACGTGGAGGCGCCGCCGTACATCTTGCGGCCCACCATGCGCTGCGCGTACTGCACGGGGATCTTGCGCTGCGCGGTCTCCACCCAGATCACGAAAGCCGTGATGATCAGCACCATGGCCACGATCAGCAGGCCGGTGAGCAGGCTGATTTCCTCTATCTGTATGAGCTTTATCATGCCCATCACGGCCGCGGGCATGCGGTCGACGATGCCGGCGAAGATGATCAGCGAGATGCCGTTGCCGATGCCGCGCTCCGTTATCTGCTCGCCCAGCCACATCACGAACACGGTGCCGGTGACCAGCGTGAGCACGGTTATAAAGTAGAAGCTGAAGGACGGGTTCAGCACGATGGACGGCCCGCCGCCGGCCTGCATCTTGGTCATGGCCAGGGTCAGCCCGAGGGACTGCAGCGTGGCCAGGGCGAGCGTGAAATAGCGCGTGAACTGCACTATCTTGCGCCGGCCGGTCTCGCCTTCCTTCTGCAGGCGGTCCAGTACGGGGAACACGTGCGCGCCCTGTACCAGGCTCATGATGATGGAGGCGTTGATGTAAGGCATGACGCCCAGCGAGAAGATGGAGAAGCGCCCCAGCGCGCCGCCGGAGAAAATATCGAGGAAGCCCAGGATGGACCCGGCCTGCGCCTGGAAAATAGCCTGCAGCGCGGCCGTGTTGATGCCCGGTATCGGGATGACAGCGCCCAGGCGGTAGACCGCCAGGGCGCCCAGCACGAATAATATCCTCTTTTTAAGTTCCTCTATTTTGAAGATATCGGTTACGTTTTGCATTATTTCTTTTCCGTTTTAGCTTTTTTCCTGGCGGCGTCCTGGGCCTTGATCTCCGCGAACTTGGCTTCCTTGCGGCCCACGAGCTGCGTGGTCTTGCCGCCGGCCTTGGTGATCTTCTCGGCCGCGCCTTTGGAGAAGGCATGGGCGGTTACGTTGAGCTTCTTCGTCAGTTCGCCGTTGCCGAGGATCTTGACCAGCGTGTCGTGCTTCACCAGCCTGCGCTTGAGCAGGTCGGCGGGGGTAACGTCGGAACCGGCGGGGAAATATTTCTCCAGCGAGGAGATGTTCACCCATTCGTACTCGGTGCGGAACTGGGCGTTGCTGAAACCGCTCTTCGGGATGCGGCGCAGCAGCGGGGTCTGGCCGCCTTCGAAGCCGTTGCGCTTGGTGCCGCCTGAAGTGGAGGCCTGGCCCTTCTGGCCGCGCGTGGAGGTCTGGCCGTGGCCGGAACCCTGCCCGGTGCCGAGGCGCTTGCGTTTATGGAACGAGCCCGGTTTAGCCTTGAGATTGTTAAGTCCGACCATATTATTTTTCTCCTCTGATCTTCATTACTTCTTCCCTGCTCTTGAGGCGCTTGAGGGCGTCCATGGTGGCGTAAACCGTGTTGAAGGCGTTCCTGGTGCCGATGTTCTTGGTAAGGATGTTCTTGACGCCCGCGGCTTCCAGCACCGCGCGCACGCCGCCGCCCGCCATCAGGCCGGTGCCTTTCATGGCCGGCTTCATCCAGACGTGGCCCGCGCCGAAATTCCCCTCCACTTCGTGGGGGATGGTGGAATCGGTCAGCGGGAACTGCATCATTTCTTTCTTGGCGCCGGCGGTGCCTTTCTGTATGGCGGTCTGGACCTCGTTGGACTTGCCCAGGCCCACGCCTACTTTACCGTTGTTGTCGCCGACTACGACTAAAGCGTTGAAGGAGAAGCGCTTGCCGCCCTTGACCACCTTGGTGACGCGGTTGATCACGACCACGACCGCTTTTTCTTCCTTGGCGTTGGTCAGGTCGAGCTCCATCGGATCGCCGGCGGGCCGGGGGCCGCCCTGGGCGTTGAGTTCTTTCGAAGTCTTCAGCTGTTTCTGGTTTCTAAGCATTTTTATCTTCTCCTGTTAAAATTTCAACCCGGCTTCCCGCGCGCCCTCGGCGAGGGATTTGATGCGGCCGTGGTATATCCTGCCGCCCCGGTCGAAACAGACTTCGGTGACGCCTTTGGCGATGGCCCTCTTGGCCAGCAGGCCGCCTACGATCTTGGCGGATTCCACGCTCTTGCCGGATTTCAGTTTGCCCTTGAGCTCTTTGTCCAGGGTCGAGGCCGCGGCCAGGGTGACGCCCTTCTTGTCGTCCACGACCTGCGCGTAAAGGTATTTCGTGCTCCGGTACACGCTCAGCCGCATCCGGTTTATGCCGTTCTCGAACAGCCTGTTCCTTGAGCGCGCCTTCCGGAATTCATATCTTTCTTGTTTGCTTATCATAGTTCCCTCTGTTTATTCTGAAAATTACTTCTTGGCCGCGCCGCCCGCCGCCGCGCCGCCGCCGCCGCTGGCTCCGGCCGCCGTCTTGCCGGCCTTGCGTATTATGTGTTCGCCCTGGTACTTTATGCCGGTGCCTTTATAGGGCTCCGGGGGTTTGATCCTCTTTATCTGCGCGGCGAGGTTGCCCACCGCTTCCCGGTCGATGCCTTTTATCGTTAGCACGACCTGCTTGGGGTCGAAGGACATCTTGATGCCCTGCGGGATGTCGAGGATGACCGGGTGGGAGAAGCCCAGCTGCATGGTGACCTTGGACCCCTCTACGGCGCCCTTGAAACCGACGCCGCTGATCTCGAGCACCTTTTCAAATTCTTTCACTACGCCGGTGACCATGTTGTTGACGCGCGCCCGGGAAGTGCCGAAAAGAGCCCCTTTATCGACTGCGCCCTTGGCCACGCTCATCACGATGTTGGAATCTTTCACATCGGCGTTGATGCCGTCGGGCAGATTGAAGGAAAGTTTTCCCAGCGGTCCTTCCACCAGCACTTTCCTGCCTTCAACCCTGGCCTTCACTTTCTCCGGAAGCGCTACCGGCATTTTTCCAATTCTGCTCATGTTTGTTACCTCTTTCTAAATTCCGAGTTCCTGATCGCCGCTGCCCGGGACCGGTTTACCACACCTGGCAAAGAACTTCTCCGCCGACCTTCTGCTTCTTGGCTTCCGCGTCCGTAAGCAGGCCCTTGGAAGTGGAAAGGATGGTCACGCCGAAGGCCGCGCGGATGCGGGGCATCTCGTCGTGCGCGCGGTAAACGCGCAGGCCGGGCTTGGAAACGCGGCGGATGCCGACGATGACCGGCTGCTTGTCCATAGTGTACTTGAGAGTGACGCGTATCACGCCGCGCCGGTCTATGGTCTTGTCCACTTTGGGGTCCAGCACCTTATAATTGGAGACGAAACCCTCTTCCTTGAGAAGTTTTATCATCCCGAATTTTATGCCGGAAAAAGGCACGTCGACCCGCTCTTTCCGCTTGGCGGCGGCGTTCTTTATTGAAATCAACATGTTCGATATCGGATCCATTTTTTCACCTCTTACTTGATCTGAAAACTTTAACTCTCGCCCGGGCACCCGCCCTGGGGCCCGCTCTTACCAGCTCGACTTCCTCAGGCCGGGAATAAGTCCCTCGTGGGCCATTTTCCGCAGGCAGATCCTGCACAGACCGAAATCGCGGTAATACGCGCGGGGCCGTCCGCAGATCTGGCAGCGGTTACGGAAGCGCGTAGAGAACTTCTGCGGTTTGCGCATCTTCGCCATCCAAGCATATGTAGCCATAAATTTTCTCCTTTATCCTTAAGCGCGGGGCTGCTCAACCTTGGGTTTCTTGAACGGCAGGCCGAGATACTCCAGCAGGGCCTGGCCTTTCTTGTTGTCCCCGGCGGTAGTAACGAAGGAGATGTTCATCCCGCGGGCTTTGGGGGATTTTTCCATGTTCACTTCCGGGAAAATGTGGTGTTCTTTGAGGCCGATGTTCAGGTTGCCGCGGCCGTCGAAGAGCCTGGGGTCGAACCCCTGGAAGTCGCGGATCCTGGGCACGGACAGCGAAATGAAGCGGTCCAGGAACTCGAACATGCGGGCGCCGCGCAGCGTGACGCGCACGCCGATGGGCATTCCCTCGCGCAGCTTGAAGTTCGAGATCGACTTCTTGGCGCGGCGCACCTGCGGCGTCTGGCCGGAGATCAGCGTAAGGTCTTCCTTGGCCAGGTCCAGCGCCTGGATGTTCTCCTTGGCCTCGGAAACGCCGATGTTGATGACGATCTTCGTTATCTTCGGGGCGGCCATCGGGGATTTCAGGTCGAAATCTTTCATCAGCGCCGGGCGCACCTGGGCCGTGTAGGCCTCTTTCAGGCGCACTTTGTAGTCCTTGGGCATCGGGATCACGGGCCCGTGCACGAGCACTACGGAAGACTGCTGGGCCTTGATGGCCTCTTTGTTCTTCTTTTCCTGCTGATGGACCGGTTTCTTTTCCAGTTTCTTTTCCGGCTTATTGTCCTGCTTTATTTCCTTCGCCATTTAAAATTACCTCTTTTAAACTATAACTTCGCCGCATTCCTTGCAGGCGCGCAGCTTGTCACCGCCCTGTATCACGACCTTGACCCTTGAGGGCTTGCCGCACTTGGGGCAGACCAGTTTGACGTTCGAGATATCGAGCGGGGCTTCGATCTTGTGAATGCCCCCCGGTTTGTCCTTGGTGGTCTTCTTGTGCTTGGAGACGATATTAATGCCCATCACCGTGACCTTGCGGTCGCCCGGCCGGATCTCTTTAATTTCGCCTTTCTTGCCCTTATCCTTGCCGGCTATGACAAGGACCATGTCTTTTTTCTTTAGTTTCAGCATATTCCCGCCTTTTAAATGACTTCCGGCGCCAGCGAAATGATCTTGAGGAAGTTCTTGGCGCGCAGTTCCCTGGCCACCGGTCCGAAGACGCGGGTGCCCTTGGGTTCGCCGTTCTCGTCTATCACGCAGACGGCGTTATCGTCAAACCTTATATAAGACCCGTCCTTGCGGCGGGTCTCTTTGCGTACTCTTACCACTACGGCCTTCACCACTTCGCCTTTTTTTATGGCGGCGTGGGGCGTGGCTTCCTTCACCGAGCACACTATGGTGTCCCCGAGGAAGGCGTAGCGGCGGTAGCTGCCGCCCATCACGTGGAAGCACATCAGCTTCCTCGCTCCGGAATTGTCGGCGACGTTCAACATTGATCTCAGCTGTATCATAAAGCTTTCTCCGTTATTCTTAGGCTAATTCCCTTCCGCCCCCGCTCCCGCGGGCGCAGGCCGGGAATTTACCGCGCGGCTTTCTCTACTATGCGGCTTATCCGCCAGCGCTTGAGGGCCGACAGGGGGCGGGTGCTGGTGATCTCCACCAGGTCGCCGCTCTTCGACTCGTTAGCCTCGTCGTGCGCGTAAAACTTGTGATGGCGCCTCAGGGTCTTGCTGTAGAAGGCGTGGTTGACCACGTGCTCCACGCTGACCACGCGGGTCTTGGCCATCTTGTCCGAAAGCACTATTCCGCGCAAAACTTTCCTGTTCCCTCTTTCTTCGGTTTTCTCGTTTGTCATTTTTTAACCTCTGCGGCGGTCTTTGCCACGGCCAGTTCTCTCTGCCGGAGCACGGTATTTATCAGGGCTATCTTGCGGCGGGCAAGACGCATCTGCACCGGGTTTTCCACGGGCGCCGTGATCCGCTTGAACTTAAGCTGGAATATGTTCTTCTTAAGGTCAGCGGCCTGCACCTTCAGCTCGGTATCCGACATGTTTTTAAGATTTTCTTTATCTTTTCTTTTCATAATAGCGGTGAGGCTCCTTCCTAATTTTCGTCGCGCGAAACGAAGCGCGTGCTGATGGGCAGCTTGTGGCCGGCCCGGGTAAAAGCCTCTTTCGCGGTCGCCAGGTCCAGGCCTTCGATCTCGAAAAGCATCCGGCCGGGCTTCACTACGGCGACCCAATGGTCCGGGGCGCCCTTACCTTTACCCATGCGGGTTTCGGCGGGGTGCTTGGTCACGGCCTTGTCGGGGAATATGCGTATCCAGATCTTGCCTTTCTTGCGCAGGTAGCGGACTATGCATACGCGGCAGGCTTCTATCTGGCGGGCGGTTATCCAGCGCGGCTCGAGCGCTTTCAGGCCGAACTGGCCGAAGGCCAGCGTGGTTCCGCGTTTGGCAACGCCCTTAATGCGCGGGGCCGAATGCGTTTTGCGGTATTTTACTCTTTTTGGCATCAACATGGCTAAATCTCCTTGAACTGCTGATTCAACGCCTTACGCGCCGGGCTGCGCCTCGCGGCGCACCTGCGCCGACTCGTCCATCACCTTTATTTCGGTGGGGTTCTCGGCTTCCATCTTTATCAGCTGCTCGCGCAGCTCGCGGGGGGTCTTCGCGAAGAACAGTTTCTTGAAGATCCAGACCTTTATGCCGATCTTGCCCATCGTGGTGTTGGCTTCGGTCAAACCGTAATCGATATCGGCGGAGATCGTCTGCAGGGGCACGCGGCCCTTGCGGAACCATTCGCGCCGCGCTATTTCCGCGCCGCCGAGGCGGCCGGAGGCCATCACTTTTATGCCCAGGGCGCCGGAAGCCATCGTGCGCTCCATGCCGCGCTTGATGGCGCGCTTGAAGGAGATGCGCTTCTCGAGCTGCTGGGCTATGGACTGCCCCACCAGGCGGGGGTCCATTTCGGGGACCTTGATCTCGGACACGTTGATGAAGACTTTCCTGCCGGTAAGCTTCTCGACGTCTTTCTTAAGATTCTCTATGTCGGTGCCCTTGCGGCCGATCACTATGCCGGGGCGGGCGGTGTGGATGCTCACCTTAAGGTAGGCGCCGGCCCGTTCGATGTCGACCCAGCTGACCGAAGCCAGGTGGAAGCGCTCGGTGACCATGGCCCTTATCTCGAAATCTTCGCGGATAAGCTCCGGCATCTTCTTCGGGGAGAACCAGCGCGACTGCCAGTCCTGGATGTAGCCGAGCCTTAAACCTCTGGGGTGAATTTTTTGACCCATATTAGACCAGCGCCTAGCGCTTCGCCTCCTTGGTATCGGAAACCATAATAGTGATATGGCACATCTTTCTCTTGAACGGCATCGCCCGGCCCTGGGGCCCGGGCTGCACGCGCTTGAGCATCTTCATCGGGCCCTGGTCGGCGAACGCGGTGCTGACCCAGATGTTCTTGAGGTCGAGCTTTTTACCGAGCTTCACCGAGAGGTTCGCGCCGGCCGACTGCATGGCCTTGTGCACCACGGTGGTGGCGCCGCGGGGCGTGTTGGCCAGCAGGTACCCGGCCTCGAAAAGGGATTTCCCCTTTATCGCGCTGAGCAGTTGCGCCACTTTGCGCCGGCCGTACCGCTGATATCTGAGAACGCATTTTGCTTCCATAAATTTCTCCGTTTGACCGATTCTATTCAGTTCGCTCCGCCCTTACGTAAGGGACGTCGCTTCCTTCGTATGCGAAGAGCCGTGGCCCTTGAAGATACGCGTGAAGGAAAATTCGCCGAGCTTGTGGCCGACCATGCGCTCGTTGACGAACACGGGCAGGAATTTGCGCCCGTTGTGGACCATCAGCGTGTGCCCGATGAACTCAGGGGTTATCGTGCAGGCGCGCGCCCAGGTCTTTATCTGCTTCTTGTCGCCGGCCAGGTTCATTTTCTGGATCTTTTCCAGCAGCCCCTGATTTACGAAAGGTCCCTTTTTAGAAGATCTGCTCATTTAAATAATCCTCCGTACGATCAGGCGTTGGTAGACTTGCGCCTGTCCTGCACTATCATCCAGCCCCAGATCTTGGATTTGGTCCTGGTCTTGTAGCCCTTGGAAGGCTGGTTCCACGGCGAGCGCGGAACGTTGTTGCCCTTCGACTTGCCGCGGCCGCCGCCCAGCGGATGGTCGGTGGCGTTCATGGCGCCGCCGCGGACCGTGGGCTTCACGCCGATGTGGCGCTGCCGGCCGGCTTTGCCGAGGGAAATGGTGTTGTGCTCGATATTGCCCACCTGCCCGATGGTGGCCATGCAGTTCTTAAGGACCTTGCGGATCTCGCCGGAAGGCATCTTGACGAGGGCGTAATCGCCCTCTTTGGCCATCAGCTGCGCCTGGGTGCCGGCGGCGCGCACGAACTGGGCGCCCTTGCCGGGGATCATCTCGATGGCGTGGATGAACGTACCGTCGGGGATATTGGTGATGGGCAGGGCGTTGCCCAGGCGTATCTCGGCCTTGGGGCCGCTGACCACGGTGGCGCCCACGCCCAGGCCCAGCGGGGCCGGGATGTAGCGCTTGTCGCCGTCGGCGTAATGCAGCAGCGCTATGCGGGCGTTCCTGTTGGGATCGTACTCGATAGCGGCCACCTTCGCCGGCACGCCGTACTTCTCGCGCTTGAAATCTATGTCGCGGTAGCGGCGGCGATGGCCTCCGCCGTGATGGCGGACCATGATCATGCCGGTGTTGTTGCGGCCGCCGTGCTTGCGCAGGCCCGTGGAGAGGTTCTTTTCCGGTGTGGTCTTGGTGATCTCGGAGAAATCCGCGATCTGCATGGTGCGCCGCGAGGGTGTGTAGGGGTTAAATGATTTAACTGGCATATCGTTCTCTTCCTTTTATAGTCCTTAAAGCACTCTTGTCCGCCGCCTTACTTCGGCAGATCGGTAACGTCGATCTTCTGGCCGGCCTTCACCGTTACCATCGCCTTTTTCCAGTCGGAGCGGTAGCCCTCGTGGCGGCCCACTTTGTGCAGCTTGCCGGGCATATTGGCGGTCCTGACGGCTTTCACCGTGACCTTAAAAAGCGTCTCAATGGCTTTTTTTATTTCGGTCTTGTTGGCTTTGGGGTTGACCCTGAAGCAGTAGCGGTTCTGCGTGTCCTTCATCGTCACGCTTTTTTCGCTGAGTATGGGGGAAATAAGAACTTCCGTAAAATTCATGGTCAATTCTCCTTCACGTTTTCGGTCAGCGCCTTGAGGGCCGCCGTAGTGAAAACGAGCTTGTCGTTGCGCAGCGCTTCGTAGGCGTTGAGGTTCTTCGCCAGGATCCAGCCGAATTCCGCGACGTTCTTCGAAGCGGCCACGAAATTCTTCTCGGTCTTGTCGGTAACGAACAGCACGCGCTTGCCGCCGGGCGACAGCGTCTTGCGCAGGTCGTTCAGGGCGCTGGTCTTGACCACGTCCATATTGAGGTTCTCTATCACCAGCACGGCGCCGTCGGCGTAGCGGGCGGACAGGGCCTCGAGCAGGCCCTGGCGGAGCTTCTGGATGGGCAGGTACTGGCGGAACGAGCGGGGCCGGGGGCCGAACACCACGCCGCCCTTGCGCCAGATCGGCGAGCGGGTGGAACCGGCGCGGGCGCGGCCCGTGCCTTTCTGCTTCCAGGGCTTCTTGCCGCCGCCGGAGACTTCGGCGCGGGTCTTGGTGCACGCGGTGCCGCGGTGCTTGTTGGCGAGATAATACTTAACTATCTCGTGCAGGAAATGCTGGTCGGGCCTGACGGAAAAAATAGGCTCGGGCATGCTGGCCGTACCCACTTCTTTTCCCTTTATGTTCAAAAGTTTTGTTTCCATTGTTCTCTCCAGGCTGATCCGCGTTATTTCTTAGCGGCCGGCTTCTTGGCCGCGGGCTTGGCGGCTTCTTTCTTGGCTTTCTTGCCCGCGACGACCACGGGGGGTTTGGGGACCTTCTTCACGGTGCTGATGACGTACACCATGCTGCCGGCCGCGCCCGGGATGCCGCCGTTGATCAGCAGCAGATTGTCTTCGGCAATTATCTTTATGACCTTCATCTTCTGGACGGACACGGTAACGTCGCCCATGTGGCCCGCCATGCGCTGGCCGGGCAGCACGCGCCCGAGCGAGCGGCGCGAACCCAGCGAACCCGGCGCCCTTTCCCTGTCGGAGGCGCCGCGCGAAGCGGGACCGCCGGCGAAGTGATGGCGCTTCATGCCGCCGGCGAAACCCTTGCCCTTGGAGACGCCCTGCAGGTCCACGTATTCGCCCTCGGCGAAACGCTCCACGCCGGCTATCTGGCCCTGAGCGGCCCCGGCGAGATCGTTGACGCGGAATTCTTTAAGGTGCTGGAGCGGCGCGGCGGCGAGCTTTTTCGCGAGGCCTTTCTCGGCGGCGTTCGCGCGCTGCTCTTTCTTGTGGCCGAAACCCAGGCAGACGGCCTGGTAGCCGTCCTTATCTTTGGTGCGGGTATAGGCTACGCGGCACGGGCCGGCCTTCACCACGGTCACGCCGTAAAGCGAGCCGTCCGCGCCGAAGATCTGCGTCATGCCCATTTTCTGGCCGACGAGAAATTTATGGTTCTTGGGCATTTCCTGCGCCGCGGGCTTCGCCTCGGCGGCTGCGGGGGTTGTGTTTTCTTCTGTCATACGATCCGCTCCTTGACTGTCCTCTCGATCGCTAAACTGCGCCGTTCGGGTCTGCACCGGCGGAGATATCCCGTCGTTAACGACGGGCGTACCGCGCGGCCGAAAAAACGGCGAACAGGCCGCTCCGGAACATTTCCTGTTCCGGTTAAACAAAACAATATTTTTAGTTTCTATGATTAAGCCCGCAGGTGAAGGGAAATCAAGGCCGCTTCATCTATAGGGCCGCTGCCCGTATTCCGAAGAACGCGACAGCGTAAAATAAAAACTTCTTTTCAAAGAAACCGCGGCGTTGCCGCAGTTAGTACGGATTAATTATAACAAAACGCCGAAATTATGTAAAGCGCTATTTTACTCGTTCCGCTGCCGGCCGCGCGAAGGCCAGCACATGGCCGTCCGGGTCCAGGCTGTAGGCCGCCTCATGCCCCCAGCCGCGCGGAGCCAGCGGGCTCAGCTCCAGCGCGCCGGCCGCCAGCGCCCGCGCGTGGAAGGCGGCGGGGTCGGGGACCGTAAGATATACCTCGGCGCGCGGTATGCCCGCGGCGGCCGCCGGGTCAGGCAGGCCCGGGAGCAGCCTTTTTATGCCTTTTTCCGGCATCAGCCCCAGCACGCAGGCGGCGGAAAGCCCGAACTCGGTCATGCCGGGGACGTCAAGCTGCGGGGCCAGAGCCAGCGCCAGGGCGTAAAAGTCCCTGCTGCGCGCCTGGTCCCGTACATAAAGGATTATATTGCAGACCATATTGATATCTATATTATACTATTTATGTCACGTAATACTGCTTCGGCAGAACAGGTTCCCGCGGCGCGCGTACGCCGCTTTTAAACGCCGCACCGCGACCGGGAGCAGGAACATGGCGGCCAGTATCACCCACATGGTCCGGTTCGGGTCGCCCAGCGCGGAGTTCAGCCGCAGAGTGGCCGCCATGACCACGCCGAAATACAGCATATCGCCGGCGATAGCTATCGCCCAGCCCGCTATAAAGCCGTGCCCGGCCGCCGCCGCCGCCGCGCGGCCCGTCATCGGGTCCACTCCGAAAGCTATCATGATCAGCGCGAACGGCCCCGCGCCGCCGTAATGCGCCGTGGTCCGGCTCATGGCCGCGCGCATAACTTCCGCCGCCCGCCCGATAAAGTTTATTTTCCGGCCCGCCAGGATGAGCAGCCGGAGCACCGGCTCGAACAGCAGCGCCAGTATCACGTCCGAGACGAAATAAAGCCCGGCCGTCACCGGCCAGGCCAGGGCGTGGCTGCGCGCCAGCAGCACCCCGGCGGGGATGCCGCCGCCGACGGGAATAAGAAAAAGCATCAGTACAGGGATCATAAATGGCCGCGCCGCCGCCGCCCTTGAGGCTGTGCCGGCATAGTATGTATTATAGCCTTTGAAGACGGGCCTGACAAAGCCGGGAGGGAGCTATATGGAAGAACACCGCCGCTTATCGCTGCAGGAACTGGAAGCCGGGCTGGAAGGGATCTGCGCCGCGCCCAAAGACGCCGGCCCGCTGGAGTTGATAGTGCGGCGCGCCGGCGCCGGCCTGCGCGAGGTCCTGGAAAAAGGCGAGCTGGACGCGGCGGAGGGCCTGGTAGGCGACAGCTGGAAGGCCCGCGGCAGCTCGCGGACGCCGGACCGGGCCGCCGACCCCGATTCGCAGCTGACCGTAATGAACGCCCGCGTGGCGGCGCTGCTGGCCGGCGCCAAAAGCCGCTGGCAGCTTTCCGGGGACCAGCTTTTCCTGGACCTGGACCTGAGCGCCGTGAACCTGCCGCCCGGGACGCGCCTCGCGCTGGGCGCGGCCGTGCTGGAGATCACCGCCTCCCCGCATACCGGCTGCAAAAAATTCGCCGACTGGTTCGGGCCGGCCGCCGTTACGTTCATCAATTCCCCGGCGGGGAAAGCGCTGCGCCTGCGCGGCCTGCACGCCAGGGTGGTGAAGTCCGGAGCCGTAAAACTGGGCGATATCGCCCGGAAACTTTAACGGCCGGTCAGGCCGTCAGCCTGGCTTTCACTTTCTCCCACGAGCCGGTGATAAGGAAGCTTTCGTCCATGCTGTCCGTCATGCGCGCTAATTTTTCCATCGGCACGGCGAACGTCAGCACCCCTTTCTCCACGAACGGCCGCGCCGACACGTCGAACATTCCCAGCACGGCCCGGGGCCGGGGCGCGCCTTTTTCCTGGTAAGGGTACTGTATTATGGAACCGCAGCCAGCGGAGAAGGGACAGATGACCCCGTTGGGTTCCGCGCCGTCGTAGTTCGCCAGCGTGAACAGCCCGGCCAGCACGTCGGGCGGCGCGAAAAAGACCGCGGCGTCGGGCTCGTCGCCCTCCGCGAGCGTGTCGAAGCGTTTAAAGACTATATATTTTCCCGGCGCGGCGAACTTGCGCGCGGCCTTCATCATTTCCGCCACCAGTTGCGGGGACTTCTTATAGCGCTCCCCCTCCAGCTTTCCCGGGATGCCGCAGGACAGGAAATATTCAAAGTTCGGCGCCAGCTCCGCCCGGAAGCCGGCATATCTTTTGCCGCCGAAGCACCCGATAGAAGCGGCGTCGAAGCTGAGGGCCTCGCCCCTGCGGGCCCTGTTCAGCACGCCTATCATGCACTGGTGCCCGGCCGGCGACCGCATGTATTCCGGGCCCGGGGCCTTGTCGGTGTAATAAAAACTTACCGGCAGCTCGGCCCCGGGGAAATATTTTTCCCAGCCCGCCATGAATTTTTCTTTCAGCAGCATGTCCATATGGGCCTCCGGGCCTCCGTTATAAGTTCCGCGGGAATCATTCTACCAAAACAGAACCGCCGCGCGCCCGGCGCGCAGCGGCGCCGGCTGTTGACTTTTCCCTGCTTTGATAGAATAATGTAAAGATGAGACGCTCAACCGCCCCGGCAGCCGCGCTGTTTCCGCTGCTCTGCGCGGCCGCCGCGCTGTACGCCGCGCCGGGCAGGCAGATGACTCATTCGGAATTCATGGAGAAGCTTTCCGACATGCTGGAATCCGTCCCCCCGCCGCCGGCAGTAACGGAAGCCGAGGTGATAGAGCTGGAGGACGGCGATCCGAAGACCTACATCTTCATCCGCGGGGCGCAGGCCCATCCGCCGACGCCCGTGAACTTCGGCGGCGACGGCCGCCTGGCCCTGACCCGCAACGACAGCGGCGAACAGGCTGCCGCCGTCTACCGCAACAAGGACGGCACTTACGACCAGGGCGAGCTGAATAAAATAACCAGGCTGCTGCGCTGCAGGCTTACCGGCAAGGAAACCCCAGTTTCAATAAAGCTGGTGGAAATTCTTGACGCCGTAGAGGATAAGTTCGGCGGGCGGGGACTGCTCGTCCTGAGCGGCTACCGCACTCCCACGCTGAACCGGCAGCTGCCCGGAGCGGCGCGCTGGAGCATGCATATGCTGGGCTGGGCCGCCGATATCAGGGTGCCCGGCTACGGCCCGGACAAGGTGGCGGCCTACGCCCGGAAACTGCGCGCGGGCGGGGTAGGTTATTATCCCGACGCCGCTTTCACCCACCTCGACTCCGGCCGTTCCAGGCACTGGACGGTCAGGCGCCCCGCTAAAGCTCCGCGTCCATAGTCCCGGCGGCCGACTGGCCGGCCAGGTAGCCGGTGGAAAAAGCTTCCTGCAGATTGTAGCCCCCGGTAAGCCCGTCCAGGTCCACCACCTCGCCGCAGAAATAAAGCCCGCGCACCAGACGCGACTCCATGGTCTGCGGGTCTATTTCGGCTAAATTCACCCCGCCGCGCGTTACGGTAGCTTCCTGCAGCGGGCGCGGCCGGGTCAGGTGTATCCGGAAATCCGCCAGCAGGCCGACTATCTTTTTGCGTTCGGCGGCGGTAATGGAAGCGCACTGCCTGGCGCGGTCCGCGCCGCAAAGGCGCTCGAACACCGGGGCCAGCGAGCCAGGCAGGATAGTCCTGAAATAGCTCGTCAGCTGCTTGCCGCCGTTCGCGGCGAAATAAGCCCGGCTTTCCGCGTTCAATTCTTCCGGCGTCCTGTCCGGCTTCAGGTTCACGGAAAGCTCCACCCTGCCGCCGGTCCCGAAACCGTCCACGGCGGCGCCGCTCAGGAGCAGCAGCCGCGGGCCCGACACGCCGAAATGCGTGAACAGCAGGTCGCCCTTGCCCGCCGCGGTCCTGACGCCGTTCACCAGCACGGCCAGCGTCACGTTCTGCAGCGTCAGGCCCTGCAGGTCCTTGATAAAAACCTCGTCTGACTCCAGCGCCGTCAGCCCGGGCCGGAGCGGGACTATGGTATGGCCGCATTGCCGCGCCAGGGCGTAGCCGCCGCCCGTGGAACCTGTTTTAGGGTAGGACATCCCGCCGGTGGCCACTATCACTTTTTTGCCGCGCAAAATACTTCCGTCCGAAAGCGCAACGCCTTCCAGCGCCGCCCCCTCGCGCAGCAGCAGCGAGGAGACCTGCAGGCCGCAGGCGACCTTCACCCTGCCGTGCCTTAAATAGGAGCTCAGCGCCCCCAGCACGCTCTGCGCCTTGTCGTCCGCCGGGAAGATCTTCCCGTCGGGATCGGCGCGGGTGGGCACCCCGTGGGAGTTCAGAAAGCCCGTCAGGCTGCGGCTCGAGAAAACGCTCAGGGCCCGGTACAGGAATTTCCCGTTGGCGCCGAAAGCTCCTATAAACCCCTTCAGGCCGGCGCTGTTGGTAACATTGCACCTGCCGCCGCCGGTGAGCAGCAGCTTGAGCCCCAGCTGCGGGTTCTTTTCGATAAGCGTGGCCTTAACGCCCAGCTCCCCGGCGCGGCCGGCGGCCATGATGCCGGCCGGACCGCCGCCTACAACTATTATCCCGGGGCCTTCCCGGCCCGCGGGCTGTTTATTCGTATTCATTTATAAGCGACCGCGCCGAAGGAAAACAAGGCGCTCCTATTTATCCGTTCCCGCCAGTTTGAACCTTATCCTTAAGATCCCGTTCTCGAAGCTGGTGGAAACTATCCTGAAACCGCCTATTTCCGCCGTGGAAGTCACGTGCGGCCCTATGCACGGGCAGGCGTCGTAATCGCCTATCAGGATAACGCGCAGTTTTTCCCCCGCGGCCCCCTCGGGCAGGCGGCACAGGTCCAGCCTGGCCGCGGCCTCTTCCCCGGACACGAAGCTCTCGGTCACCGGCAGGTCGGCCCGTATGGCCTCGTTCACCCGCCGCTCCAGCTCGGCCGTCTCTTCGCCGGTCAGGGCCCGGGAGAATTTATAATCGCATTTCGATTTCTTCTTCTCGATGTGGGAACTGAAAGCCCGCCCGGACCCGAACATGCGCACCATGGTCTGGTTGAGCAGGTGCTCCGCGGTATGCATCCTGTTATCCGAATATTCTTTCATAGGCCTTCCCGTAGAATTGTACTAAAAGCGGCCCGCGCCGTTTCAGGTATAATTCCGGCGGCCGCCGCGCTTTTTGTTATCATAGCGGTAATGGCCGCGCCCGACATCCCCCGTTTGAACCCGCGGCTGGCCTGCCCCTGGCCGCGCCGGCTGCCGGCCCGCGTGCGCCTGATAGAGGCGGACGAGCTTAAAAGCTGGGTCCTCTGCAGCGACGAGCAGGTGCTGGTAATAGACAAACCCGCCGACGTGGTCTGCCACCCCTCCAAGGCCGGCCCCCGCTCGAGCCTGGCCGGCGCGGTGCGCGAGCACCTGGGCCTCGCCCGGGCGCACCTGGTGTTCCGCCTGGACCGCGAGACCAGCGGCGTGGTGGTCTTCGCGAAAGATCCCGCCGCGGCCGGCCGCCTGCAGCGGGCCATGTGCCTTCACCAGGTAGGCAAGGTCTATCTCGCGATAATGACCGGAGAATTATCCGGGCCGGTCACCGTGGACCAGCCGCTGGGCGACGACGAGGAAAGCCCGGTGCTGGCGAAAGCGGCCGTGCGCCCGGACGGCCGGGCCGCCGTCACGCATTTCACCCCGCTGTCGTGCGGCGGCGGCTTCACGCTGGCGCGCGTAGTTACCGAGACCGGCCGCAAGCACCAGATCCGCGCCCACGCGCAATGGCTGGGCAAAAGCCTGGCCGGGGACAAGATCTACGGCCCGGACGCGCGCTATTTCCTGGAGTTCATCGAGCACGGCTGGACGCCCGCCCTGGCGGCGAAACTCCCGCTGCCGCGGCAGGCGCTGCACTGCGCCGAAATAGATATGAGGAGGGCGGGCGTCGACCGCGTCTTCTCCGCTCCGCTGCCCCCCGACCTGCGCGCCTTCTGCGCGGCCCGCGGCATCCCCGTCCCCGAAGGGCTCTAGCCGCAGCAGCCGCCGGCGCCGCTTTCGCTCAGTATTTTTTTATAAAAGTGCCCTTGCGGTACTCCTCGAAAGCCTTGCGCAGCTCGGCCTCGGTATTCATGACTATCGGCCCCTGCCAGGCCACCGGTTCCCCGAGCGGCTTGCCGGCGATGAGCATGAACCGCAGGCCCTCCCCGGAGGCGGAGCAGGCCAGGCGGCTGCCGCCCTCCAGCACGGCCAGCTGGCCGGGCGCGAGCGCCCGGGTCTTTTCCCGGTCGAAAAAACCGCCGCCCCCGAAAACGCAGCACAGCAGGTTGTCTTCGGGCCTGATCTTCAGGGTGAATTCCGCTCCGGGCGCGGCCTGTACGTCGAAGAGCCACGGCTTTATAGTTACGTCCCGCGCCGGCCCCTCGGCGCCGCCGTACTCGCCGCAGATGATCTTAAGTTTATAACCCTTCCCGCTTACCTCGGGCATGGCGCCGGCGGGAATGTCGCGGTAGCGGGGGCGGGTCATTTTTTCTTTTTTGGGCAGGTTGGCCCACAGCTGGAAACCGCGCATAGTGCCTTCGTAAGCCTTGGGCATTTCCTGGTGCACTATGCCCGAGCCGGCGGTCATCCACTGCACCTGACCGGAACCTATCACGCCCGAGTTGCCCAGCGAATCGCCGTGCGCCACCTCTCCCTCTATCATATAGGTGATGGTCTCCATGCCGCGGTGGGGATGCCAGGGGAACCCGGCCATATAATCTCTGGGGTCACCCGAGCCGAAATTATCCAGCAGCAGGAAAGGATCGGTCAGCGCGGTATCGCCGAAACCGAAGATGCGCTTCAGCTTCACCCCGGCCCCCTCCAGCACGTAACTTCCCTCGAGCACCGCTTTAAGCTTCCTGTATTCCATAGTGTGCACTCCGGTCCCCGGGCCAGCTCCCGCCGTCAGGCTTTTCTACAGACGTATATCTGCTTCCTGGCCGCGGACGAGAAAGGCTTTTTGTCGTAGCCGCCGTACTTGCGCAGCACTTCAAAGCCGTTATATTTCAGCAGCGCGTCCATTTCCAGCGGGTAGAAGCAGCGCATATCCAGTTTCTGGGCTACCGGCCGGCCGCCGTCCACGTGGTGGATCCAGGTGACCCTGTTGACCTGGGCGGCGGAGTCGTAACGGCAGACCTCGTCTATTACTACGCGGCGCCCCGCCCGGGTGCGGAACTTGTATTTTCCTTTCTGCAGCTTCGCCAGCCTGGCCATGTAGCCGATGCTCGGATTGAAGATGTCGAAGATAAAACGCCCCCCCGGGGCCAGGCGGGCCCGGACGGCCGCGAACACCTTTTCCACGTCCCCGACCGTATAAGTGTTCTGCAGGGAGTTGAACGGAATAAAGACCAGCCTGAATTTCCTTTTCAGGTTCAGCCGGCGCATGTCGCCTTTGATAAAAACGTCCGGCAGGCCGCGCTCGGAAGCTTTCTTTCTGGCGGCGGCCAGCATGGAGGGAGTGAAGTCCACCCCCGTTACGTTTATCCCCGCCTTCAGCAGGGGCAGCGTCAGCCGCCCGCTCCCGCAGCACAGTTCCAGCACCGGCCCTTTGGCCCGCCGGCACGCTTCCAGGTAGAACGGGACATCGTGCGAAAAATCGTTAAGCCCGTCGTAGAGGTCCGCCTCGTACACCAGCCTGCCTACCCCGAGCTCCCCCGCGGTCCTGTTATGCTCCATATTGTTATTCTACCAAACCCGCGCGGCATTTTACGCCGGCGCTTTGACCGCGGTCATAGAACTTAGTGCCCAGGCGAGGCGGGCCTAAAAACCCCGCCCGGATAGACCGGATGGCCGTTACGGGACCGCCGGGTATTTATTTACACTTATAGCCGAGGGACAATTTAGCGGTACAGGAGAAAAACACAATGAGAAAGATAGCGGCTCTAATGCTGGTTGCGATGGCGGTTGCGGCGCCTTTACGGGCGCAGACGGCGGCGGGCGGGATGGGAATAATGGCCCCGAACCTGCCGGAATATTTCGACGAGAGCTACAACAGACAGACCGTGGCCGTACAGATAGGCAGCGTGGTGGAGATACGGCTGCCGGAGAATCCGACCACCGGGTTCATGTGGATGGTGGACAACCTGAACGCGGACAAGCTCCAGCTGCTCTCCAACGAGTTCGTTCCCGCCGGGGATACGCACTCCCCGGGCGGCATGGTGGGCGCCGGCGGCACGCGCGTATTCAAAGTGAAGTGCCTCAAGATGGGCGCGGAGACCGTGCGCCTGATCTATACCAGGCCCTGGTGGGAGAATTCAAACCCCGCGAAGACCTTCTCGCTCAGGCTGGAAGCGGTAATGTTCTGACCGGCAGCGCCGGAACCGGAAGGCGTGGCCCGCGGGCCGCGCCTTTTTTTTGCGCCCGGGAACAGCTGCGCAGCGGCGCCGTTCTTCCCGGCGGGCGCGCAAAAGCGTTCTTTCACCCGGCTATTTACCGGAAAGCTTTTTGTTCCTGCTTTTTTTCCCGGCCTTGAACGGCCCGGCCGGACAGCGCGCCCAGACCCGCTGCTCGGCCTTCTCCAGCTTTTCCGTTTCGGCCGCCAGCAGTTTCAGGATCCCTTCCCAGTCGCTGACGCACTTGTTGGAGCACGGCTCCGCGGCGTTCTTCTTCCCGACGGAAGCGCAGCAGGCGGCCAGGCTGGCCTTCGCCTGGGCGGTCTTCTCCTCCAGCACTTTTTTCTTCCCGAGATAGCGCGCCGAATCGATAACGCACTTCTTCAGTTCGTCGCAGGTCAAAAGCCCGTTCTCCTGCGGGGCCTTGCCGTTATCCACGTATTTCATTTTGGCGCATTCCGGCGCGGGAGGGTTCAGCCGGGCCAGGAAATACGGCGGCAGGCCGCCGGTGTACTGGAGGCAGAAGCACCAGCTCTGGGGCACGCCCTCGGCGGCGGCCAGGTTTTCGCCCGCCGGCGCGGCCGCCGGCAGGAGCAGTACCGCCGCTATGTAGAGCACGCCAGATGCCAGCATTCATCCTCCGGTCCAACTAAAAAAAGCAGCCTGTCCCATTCCCTTACAGCAGCTTCTCCATCTCGTCCATGGTCTCGTTCATTTCTTTCATCGCGGCCTTGAACGGGGCGGAGGTGGTCATGTCCACGCCGGCGTCCCTGAGCAGTTCTATCGGCTCCTTCGAGGAGCCGGACGAAAGCATCTTAAGATAAGCGTCCCGCCTGGCCGTGGACCGGCCGGCCGCGGCCTCCGCCATGATGGAGTCGGCCAGCAGCGCGGACGCCATGGCGCTGGTGGCGTACTGGAAAACGTAGAAGTTAGAATAAAAATGCGGGATATAGGCCCATTCAATGCCGTACAGGTCGTCCACGGCGCAGACCCCCTGGTCGGCGCCGTAATACTTCCTAAGCAGGCCGCGGTAAAGGCCGGTCAGCTTGTCGCCTGTCAGCGGCTCGCCCCGCTCGGCCAGCTCGTGCATGCGCAGCTCGAATTCGGCGAACAGCGTCTGGCGGAACAGGTTCAGGCGCAGGCCGTCCAGCCGGGTGCCGAGCAGGTAAAGCTTCACGGCCTTGTCGCTGGTCCGCGCCAGCAGGTAGCGCAGCAGCAGCTCCTCGTTGAGCGTGGAGGCCACCTCCGCCACGAAGATCTCGTAATCGCTGGTGACATAAGGCTGGTTCCGGCTCGACAGCAGCGAGTGCATGGAATGCCCGGATTCGTGCGCCAGCGTGGAAACTTCTTCGTAGCTGCCGGTGAAGTTCTGCAGCTGGTACGGGTGCACGCCGTAAACCGCGGTGCTGTAGGCCCCGGATTGTTTCCCCGTGCTGGGCATAAAATCCACCCAGCGCTCGTCGTAGCTCTTTTTAAGGTCGGCCGCGTACTGCGCTCCCAGCGGGGCCACCGCTTTCAATACCAGCTCCCTGGCTTTCTCCGGGGTATAGACCAGGTCGGCCTCTTTCACCAGCGGCGAATACAGGTCCTCGTAGCCTATCCGCTTAAGGCCGAGTATGCGGGCGCGCAGCTTTATGTAGCGGTGCAGGGTGGGCAGGTTCTCGTTCACGTCCGCTATCAGCCTGCGGTAAACGGCCGCGGGCACGTTGGCCTGGAACAGCGCCGCCTCCAGGCAGCTGTCGAACTTGTGCACGTTCTTGTTGAAGATGTGCGCGTTGACCAGCGAATTGAGCGTGGTGCCCAGCGTGGTCTCGAATTTCTTGTATTCCGCCCAGAAAGCCCGGAAAACCTTTTTCCGGTCGCTCCGGTTCGAAGAAGCCCTGTACAGCGTGTACGCCTGCGCGTCGAGCCGCACCTCCTTCGCGCCGGAAAGCCTGACGTAGGGATAGGGCATGTCGGAGTTGGTGAAAGCGGAATACACGTTATCCGCGGCCCCGGTCAGCAGCCCGGCCTGGGCCGCCACCTGCTCTTCGGCCGCGCCCAGCGTGTGCGGCGCGTAGCGCAGAACCCTGGCCAGCCAGGCAGTGTACGGGACCAGCCGCGGTTCTGCCGCAATAAAAGCGTCTATCTTTTCTTTGCCGAGGGCTATTACCTCCGGTTCCAGGTAGGCCGTGGCCGCGGCCACTTTCGTGCCCAGGTCGGTAGCGGCCTGGCTCATCTGCCAGGTCCTGCTCACGCGCGTATCCCCGTCGCTGCACATGCTCGCGTAGACCTGCAGCCTGTTGAGGTCCTGCATCAGGGACATCTTGGCGTCGATGGCCGCGAACAGGTCCCGGCCGGAAAGCCCCAGTTTCCCCTGGTAGGACGCCAGCCGCGGGATGCGGGCGGAGATCGCTTCTTTATCCTTCTCCCAGGCCGCGTCGCCCGGATAAAGGTCGGCGGTGTTCCACTTGTACTTTTCAGGCACCTCCGCCCTTTCCACCGCGGCCGCCCGGCCGCCGCTCAGGGCGGCGGACAGCAGCAATAAACAAAAAAACGATCTGTATTCTTTCATGGTTTCCTGAAGGCCGCTCTTTATTTTTCCCCGCCGCCCTTCCCTGCCGGCGCGGCGTGCAGTTTCGAGAGCAGCCAGGCCATGTTCTCGCCCAGTACTTTCATGGTGGTCATGCCCTCCGTATCGTTCTCCACTTCGCCTATGGCCCGGCCCACGCCCACGTTCCAGTAGTTAGAGCCGGGGATTATCATCTGCGTTATGGTGAAGAAATGGTTTATGGTGTCGAAAGCGTGCACGGCCCCGCCGCGCCGCACCGCCACCACCGCGGCGCCGGCCTTGCGCCGGAACAGCCCGCCGTTGGCCATGCTCACGTAGCCTGCCCGCTCTATCAGCGCCTTGGTATCGCTGCTCACGTCCGCGAAATAGGTGGGAGAGCCGATAAGTATTCCGGCGGAAGCTTCCATTTTCGCCACGTAGCCGTTCAGCCCGTCGTCCGGCTGCGCGCATTTCTTGTCCTTGCTCTTGAAGCAGCCGTTGCAGGCCGTGCAGCCGCGCAGCGGCCTGCCGGCCAGCTGCACCAGCTCCGTTTCGAACCCCTTCTTCTCCATTTCCGCCAGCGCCGCCTTCAGCAGGATGGCCGTATTCCCGTCCTTGCGCGCGCTGCCGTTAAAAGCCGTGATTTTAAGCATCTTTCCTCCAGCCTGTGCCGTTAAGCTCTTCCGCATTCAGTATTGTATGATATCCCGCCCCGGCGGCACTAAAACAAAACCGCCGGGCTTCCCCGGCGGCCGTATGACCATGACGCTGTTCTGCCTAGCCGCCGGTGAACAGGCGCCCCTGTATGTTATACAGTTCGGAGCCGTCTTTCTTGTTCCAGATCTCGGAATAGTCGAAATGCAGTCCGTTGACCCTGATGACGGTCGTTATGTCTATAGTTTCGCTGTAAGCCTCGTAAAGCGTTATCACGTTATTTTCATAGGAGCCCGCCACCGCGCCGTTCTCGTCGAGCAGCTGCGTGCCTTTTTTAACGTAGCGCGCGGGGTCCACGTTAAGCGCCACCACTCCGCAGTCGAAATACCCGCTCTTGCGGAAAAGATAATCGGTCCCGTCCTCGAACTCCAGGCTCATGGTATCGCAATGGGTGCCGGAGCCCTGGTAGGTCCAATCGCCCCAGCCTATCCACTTTCCGCCGAGGCCCGGGTTAGCCCGCTCCGAACGGCTGCCGCCCACCATGGGCAGGTACTGCCCGGAGGGAAGGATATAGCCGGAACCGTTATAAACGGCCGGGACGAACTGGCCCGTGGAAGCCACGATGAACCCGCCGCCGGCGGAGATAGCCGTAAAGGTCTTGCCGGTGCGCGGGTCCAGCAATATCATGGTGCCTTTGTCCTGCGCAGGCGCAGGCGCCGCCAGAACCGCTAACCGGGCGATATCATCGGCCTTTACCGCCGCCGCGCCGCCCAGCTGGGACAGCGCCGGCGTCTGCGCGGCCAGCGCGGCAGGGAGAACAGAGAAAACCAGGAGGAACATCGTTTTTTTCATAGGGCCCCTTTCTGAAATCTGAAAATAAATTTACCAGTTTCCCCCGCCGTTGTCAATTTGTCCGTATCGGCCGCGCCGGCCCGGCCGAAAGGATAACGGCGCTAACGGCCCGGGCCGCAGGGGGGCTAAAGACTTCGAATATGGGGCCTTCCGTCCCATCCCGCGGGCCGGTGCAATAGGTTATACTTACAGTAATGAAACTCACTGCCGCGCTGGCAGCTTTACTGTTCCCGCTTTCGGGCGCGGCATATGCCGGTCCCGCGCGGGACGGTCTTACGGACGACCCGTTTCAGGCGGACAGCCCGGCTTTAAAGCACAGGGCTGAAGTAGCCCTGCCGGGGCGCGCTTCGCCGGAACTCGAAGGACGATACGCCGGGGTCAGCGCGCTTAACGCGGCCGTAACATACGATCCCGCGGTGAACGCGATGCTTGAAAAAGTTACGCGGCGCGAACTGGAACCCGCGGTAGCCGAACTCAGCGGTGAAACTCCGGCGCTGATAGGCGGCGCCCCCTACACCTTCAAGACGCGCTCCTCCGACTCCGGCAAGCCTATAGCTATGGCCGAGCAGTACGTGTACGAACACCTGCTGGCGTACGGGCTGGACTCGGTGGCCTATCAGGCTTTCCCCGGCGAGAAAGGCGCTCCCCCGGGCCGCAACATCATCGGCCAGATAAACGGCACCACTAAAGCCGGCGAGATCGTGGTGGTCGGCGCGCACCTCGACAGCTTCCCGTGGACCGGCGCCGCCCCCGGCGCGGACGACAACGCGTCCGGAGTTTCCGCCACGCTCTACCTGGCCCGGGCTTTCGCCGGCAGGAAGTTCGAACGGACGATACGCTTCGCTTTTTTCGGCGACGAGGAGAACGCGCCCTGGGAATGCAGCCGCATAGGCTCGGCCGGCTACGCCGCCCGCAGCAAGGCCTCGGGCGAGAACATCGTGGCCATGATCCAGGCCGACGCGCTGGCCTACGATCCCCCGGAGTCGGACCAGCACATAGTGGAAATGAACACCCGCGCGCCCAGGCACGACCCCGGCGGCGGCGACCTGGCAATCTTCAGTCTGTGGCGGGACGCAATAAAGACCTACTCTATCTCCGGGCTGACACCCGTCAACGTCGCCATCGGCGATAACTGGAGCGACCACGGCAGTTTCTGGAATAACGGGTATCACGCGGCCATGCTCAGCGCCGAGGAGCAGGACCACTGGAACCCCCATTGGCACACCGCCAGCGACAAAGTGTCCGCCTTCGCCTGGCCCTTCTATCTGCAGGTGACCAGGAGCTACGCCGCGGCGGCCGCCCACGCGGCCGGCATACTGCCCCGGCAGTAGCTGAAAGCCTTGCGCGGCTTTTTTTTATCCAGCCTCCTAGTGTATAATTGACGCATGAGAGCACCACCCCTGCGGCTGCTTGGGATTTTAGTATGCGCCGCCTGGCTTGCGCCGAG